>NZ_JBIRVV010000004.1:847023-920427 GCF_044387305.1 Lentzea sp. NPDC020367
GCGACGGCGATTCTGTTGGGGCCCGGGGACTCGTTCCGCACCGACCACCCCGTACAACGGCGCGGGGATCCGTTGTGTTCCAGGGGGACCTGTGTGGCCGGTCACCGGCGGAAGCGCGGAAAACCTTCCGGGGCAAGAAGAAACCGGGTGGTCGGCGCGGCAGGAGAGCTCCGCGCCGACCGGACGCCCTCAAGACGTCTGTCGGGGAGAGGGACGCCTTGAGGACGAGTCTGGTGAGGCCGGTGCGATCGGTCGCCTCTCGGCGAGTGGCTCTGCGCGGTACCAGCCGAACGGTCTTCCGCGAAGGCGTTGAGGTGAGGCCCGGGGGACACGGATCGCACCGACCAACACGTATAACGGGCCCGGCGCCCGCAGTGTTTCCGGAACGGGCTGTGTGGTCGCTCACCGCGTACCGGGATCTCGCGAAACCCTGGCCTCGCGGGGTGACCGCCCGCTCTAATGGGCGATGACGCCGCCCATGTCACAGGTTGGAGAAAACCTGATGGTGAGGCGGCGTTCGTTCCTGCTCGGGGCATCAGCCCTGCCACTCATCGGTCCCGGCACCGCGCTGGCAGCGGCCGGACCGCTCGACTCCGGGCGGCTGGCCGCGGACTACTGGATCCGCACGCAGGCCGTCGGCGGCAACGACTGGCAGGACGCGACCCTGCACAGCGGTGTCATGGCGCTCTACCGGGCCACGAATGACACCAAGTACCGCGATTACACGCTGGGCTGGGCGAACCGGCACAACTTCGGGCTCAAGAGTTCGTCGAGCAACCCTCACTTCGCCGACCACCAGGCGGCGGGGCAGGCCTACCTCGACCTGTACGAGGACAACCCGGAACCGCGGCGCAGGGCGGCCGTCGTCCGGGAGATCGACGCGACGATCGCGACCGGCAGGACCGACTACTGGTGGTGGGTCGACGCGCTGCACATGGCGCTGCCGCTCTTCGCCAGGCTCGGGAAGATGGACTACGGCGACCGGCTCTACCGGTACACCCGGCAGCGGCTGTGGAACAACGGGCTGTGGTGGCGGGACAGCAAGTTCGTCAACAAGAACATCTACTGGTCGCGCGGCAACGGCTGGGCGATCGCGGCGCTCGCCAAGGTCCTGCAGGTGCTCCCGCAGCAGTCGCCCTACCGCGCGGGCTACGAGGCGGACTTCCGGCAGATGGCCGCCAGGCTCGCGCAGGTGCAGCGCTCGGACGGGTTCTGGAACGTCAACCTGGGCGACCCCGACAACTATCCGGGCCCGGAGACGAGCGGTACGGCGTTCTTCACCTACGGCCTCGCGTGGGGCGTGCGGTCGGGGCTCCTCAGCGCCACCACCTACCGCCCGGTCGTGACGAAGGGCTGGGACGGCCTGACCAGGCTCGCCCTGCAGTCCAGCGGCCGGCTCGGGTACGTGCAGGGTGTGGGGCAGCAGCCGTCCGACCACCAACCCGTGCGCGCCAACGACACGTCGAACTTCGCCGTCGGGGCGTTCCTGCTCGCCACGTCGGAAGTCGCGCGTCTCTAACGCCACCGCGCTGGCTCCTGCCCACGACACGGCGGGCACCATCGCCATTCTCGGAGCTCCGGTACCGCTGTCGATGCGCCTTCTCGCGGACGACGGTTGCCGGCGGCCACCGGGATTCCGGCTCAACACCCTGCAACGGTTGCACGGCAGCGTTCTGGAGGTCGGCGTCACCGACAGCCAGCTCGTCGTGTGCACCGTCGAGGTGGGTGCGGGTCGCCCCTGAGGTCGCCGTCCTCGAGTTCCTGGTACAGGTCTTCAAGGCCGAGCTGTACGGCGAGACCTACCTCTCCCGCATTCCGCACAAGATCACGATCGGGCGAGTCCGGGTCTACGACGCGAGTGGCCGGCTCCTGCGGGATGCGGAGATCTAGGGCCTGGATCGCCGAGAGCCTCGGCGATCCAGGCCCGTCGTCCGTCAGTAGAAGCAGCCCGTGCGGGGCAGCGACGACGGCGCCGGCGGCGTCCGCCCGTCGTACAGCGCGAGCAGGAAGTTCTGCGGGCAGTAGGACGTTCCGCTGATCTTGATCGCGATGTGCAGGTGCGGGCCCGTCGAGTTGCCGGTGTTGCCGGTCGTGCCGACGCGGTCACCGGCCTTGACGGCGGTGCCGTTCGAGACCGACCACGACGAGAAGTGGCAGTAGATGTAGTCGACGCCGCTCTTGACGATCCGCAGGCCGTTGCCACAACCGCTGGGCTCGTTGATGCGGTACGCCGTACCGGTGACCATCGCGTACGCCGGCTTGCTGTTCACCGGCAGGTCGATGGCGGGATAGTCGTGGTGCGGGTCGTCGTACTCGCTGCGCGGCAGGGCGCTCTTGGCCAGCGGCAGGCTGTAGGTGCCGCCGCCACCGCCGCCGGAGCCCGACCCGCCGACCAGGGTCTGCCAGGTGTTCGGGCCGACGACGCCGTCCGCGGACAGGCCCTTCGAGCTCTGGAACGCCACGGCCGCGCTGCGCGTGCCGCCGCCGAAGTCGCCGTCCTCGTCCAGGCCGTAGCCGTAGCGGTTGAGCTGCACCTGGGCGGCGCGGACGGCGTTGCTGTTGTTGCCCTGCTGGACGCTGACGATCAGCTTCGGCCAGGTGTTCGGGCCGATCTGGCCGTCGGACGACAGTCCGTTGGCGGTCTGGAACTGCTTGACCGCCGCTTCGGTGGCCGGACCGAAGTCGCCGTCGGCGTCGATGTTGTAACCGCGGTGGCGCAGCAGGTGCTGGGCGGTCAGCACGGTCGCGCCGTTCTGACCCTCCTTGACGTTCGGCCACGACGGCAGGGCCGCCTGCGCGGGGCTGACGACTCCTATCAGAACCCCGAACGAGATCAGGGCGGCAACGAGGATTCTCATGCCGAGCACGCTAGGAACGCACCGCCAGCGGGCGCCCTAGTCGCGAGACCAGTTGTGTGCGGTCACGGCAGCCGAACTTCCTCAGCAGGTTCGACACGTGGTACTTCACCGCGCTCACGGTGATGAACATGGCCGCGGCGATCTCCGCGTTCTCCCGGCCCTCTGCGACCAGCCGCAACGTCTCCCGCTCGCGGACCGTCAGCGACGCCGGCGGGGGACCGGGCAGCAACGACGACACCAGCCGCGGCGACACCCATCCGCCGAACCGGTGCACGTCGTGCACGGCCCGCACGATGTCCTCCGGAGGGTCGTCGGCGAGCACGAGCCCGGTCACGCCCAGCCGCACCAGGCCTTCCACTGCGTCGAACGACGACAGCACCGCGACCGTGCGCGGCCCGGCGGCGGCAGCGGCGTCGGTGACGATCACGTCGGCGGGAGTGCCTGGGACAGCCCACGGGGCGGCGGTGAGACGGGACGAGATCCGGTCGGCCAGCAACGTGCTGCGCAGCGACAGGGAGACATGGATGGTCGGCACATCCCGGAACAGTCGGGAAAGGACCGTATTTCTCCGTATCGGCTGCGTATAACGCCAGGTCGTTGTTACCGTTCCGCCGATCATCGGGGGAGGGTGCGTGCGGTTCCGGGTGCTCGGTCCGATCGTCGTCGCGGCGGGCGAGGAAGAGACCCCGTTGCGGTCGGCGAAGCAGCGGATCCTGCTCGCGATGCTGGCGCGGCACGCCAACACACCCGTGTCCCCGCAGCGGTTGATCGAGGTGCTCTGGGAGGTCCCGCCCGCCTCCGCCCAGGAGAACGTCCGGCTGTACGTCTACCAGCTCAAGCGCGCGCTGGGGCTCGGCGACCGGATCACCCGCGAACCGGCCGGGTACGAGCTCCGCATCGACCCCGGTGAGCTCGACGCGGACCTGTTCGACCAGCTGACCGAGGACGGCGAACGGGCGCTCGCGGACGGCGACCCCGCCAAGGCGGCCGATCTGCTCACCGAGGCGCTCGGCCTGTGGCGCGGCCCGGCCTACCCGGACCTGCCCGGCCAGTTCGCCGCGCGGCTGGACGAGGCCCGGCTGCGTGCGGCCGAAGCACGGGCGGCGGCGGAACTGGCGCTGGGCCGGCACGCCGAGGTGATCGGCGGCCTGGCCGAGCTGGCGCAGGCCAATCCGTACCGGGAACCGTTGCACGCCAAGCTGATGACCGCCCTCTACGGCGCGTCCCGCCAGGCGGAGGCGCTGGAGGTGTTCCGGCGGGCACGCGAACGGCTCGTGAGCGACCTGGGCATCGAACCCGGCCCCGAACTGCGCGGCCTGCACGAGACGATGTTGCAGGGCGCGCCGCTGCACGAACCCGCGCCGCCGAAGGCCGCCCGCGCGGACTGCCCGTACCGCGGCCTGATGGCGTACCAGCCGGAGCACCACCCGTGGTTCTTCGGCCGCGATCACCTCGTCGACCTGGTCACCCGCCGGATCGACCGCCATCCCGTCGTCGGGGTGTTCGGCGCGTCCGGCAGCGGCAAGTCGTCGTTGCTGCGCGCCGGGGTCGTCGGCGGGCTCGACGCGTCCTGGCGGCCGATCGTCATCACGCCGACCGCGCACCCGATGGCAGCGCTCACCAACGCGCTCGCGTCGTTCACCGGCAAGCGGCCCGACCTCGGCACCGATCCGGCGGCGTTCGACGTCGAGGTCCGCAACGCGCTCGCGAACGGCCCGGACGACGTGCGCGTGCTGCTCGTGGTCGATCAGCTGGAAGAGCTGTTCACGTTGTGCACCAACGAAGGTGAACGCTCACAGTTCATCGGCGTGCTGCTCGACGCCGCCCAGGGACCGCATCGCCGCACCCACGTCGCGCTCGGCGTCCGGGCGGACTTCCTCGCCCACGTCACGCAGCACCCCGGCCTGGTGCAGGCGCTCGCGGACGAGGCGACCGTGCTGGTCGGGCCGCCGTCCAGCGCCGACCTGCGGGACATCGTGCTGCGCCCGGCCACGATGAGCGGGCTGTCCGTCGCCGCGGACCTCCTCGCGACCGTGCTGGCCGACGTGGACACCGAACCGGGCGCGCTTCCGTTGCTGTCGCACGCGCTCGTCGAGACGTGGCAACGTTCCGGCACCGAACTGACGCTGGCCGCGTATCGGGCCGGTGGCGGGGTGCGCGGGGCGATCGCGCAGACCGCCGAACGCGCCCACGACGACCTGGGCGACGCCGAACGGCAGGCCATGCGCCGGATCCTGGTGCGCCTCACCGCGTTCGGCGACGGCACCGAGGACACCCGCAGACCGATCCGCCGCGCCGAACTCGACGGCATCGCCGAGCCGGGGGTGATCGACGGCGTGCTCGGCCGCCTGGTCACCGAGCGGTTGATCGTGGTGGACGAGGACACCGCGGAGATCGCGCACGAAGCGCTGATCCGCGCGTGGCCCCGGTTGCAGCGCTGGCTGTCCGACGACCGCTCGACGCTGCTGGTCCACCGCAGGCTGACCGCCGCCGCCCACACGTGGAGCGAGCTGGACCGGGACGACGGCGCGCTCTACCGGGGCACGCAGCTCGTCACCGCGTCGGCCTGGGCGCAGGACCACCCCGGGGAACTGAACGCGGCGGAGGAGGCGTTCCTCGCGGCCAGTCGCGAGCACGACCAGGCCGAGCAGGTCACGGTGAAGCGCCGCAACCGGCTGCTGACCAGGCTCGTCTCGATCATGGGCGTGCTGCTCCTGCTGGCCGCGGGCGGGGGCGGCGTCGCGTGGTGGCAGTCGCGGGAAGCCCAGCTCCAGCAACGGATCGAGCAGGCGCACCAGATCGCGCTGTCCGCTCGCGGCCTCGTCGACACGGCGCCCGACCTCGCCGGACAGCTCGCCGTGTCGGCCTACCGGTTGCACGAGGACGACGACACCCGTGGCGCGCTGCTGAGCGCCGCCTCCGCACCGCGCCGCCGCATCGAGCTCAACGCGGACGGCCCGCCCGTGCTCGACGTGAGCGTGTCGCACAAGGGTGACGTGATCGCCACGGCCGATCGGGACGGCCACGTCACGTTGTGGGACCCGCGGACCCGGTCCCGCAAGCTTCTGCTCGCGGACCACAACGGGTTCACCGACGGCGGTTACGCCAGACAGGCCGAGTTCAGCGCGGACGACAGGTTCCTCGCCTCGAACGCGTCACTGCCCGCGTTGGGCGGCAGCCGCGGCGACGTCGTGGTCTGGGAACTGGCGAGCGGCACCGCCGTGTTCTCCCACCAGTTCGACGTGATCACCACCGGGCTCGCGTTCCACCCGGCTGGGACGTCGTTCGCGGTCGGCGTCGCCGGTGGTGCCGTCGAGGTGTGGGACGTGGCCGCGAAGACCAGCCGGACCTTCCAGGGCCACGGGAACGAGGTGAACGCGCTGGCGTTCAGCCCAGACGGTGCGCTGCTGGTCACGGCGAACGGCAAGGAGCGTCCGCTGGTGTGGGACGTGGCCTCCGGGGCGCGCGTCGGCGAGATCCCGTCCCTGGAGGTCAACAACGTCGGCTTCGACGGCACGGCGATCGTCACCGCGACCCTGCGCGACGGCGTCAAGTTCTGGGACGTCAGCGGGAAGCTGCTGTCCGAGCTGCCGAAGCAGGGCGCGTACGCGTGGGAGGCGTCCGGGCCGGTGGGCGGCCGGATGGCGGTGGCGGACGAGGACGGTCTCATCACCATCTGGGACATCCGCACCGGCCGTCCCATCACGACCTACCGCGACCGCGGCCGCACCGAGTCCAGGGCGATCGCTCTCGGCCGTGACGGCACGCTGCTGGTCTCCGGGGGTTACGGCCGGATCGTGGCGGTGCGCGAGGACGCCGTGCCGCCGTTCACCGGACATGCCGACGGCATCAACGACATCGACGTGTCCGGCAACACGGTCGCGTCCGCGGGAGACGACGGAACCGTGCGGCTGTGGGATCTCGACGGCGCCGCGGTGGCCACTTTGGACGGTCATTCCGACCGGGTGGAGTCGGTGGCGTTCAGCCCGGACGGCTCCCGGCTGGCCGCGCTGACCCGCGACCACACCCTCTCGCTCTGGGACGTCGCCCGGCGGGAACGGCTGTCGTCGTTGTCCTACAGCGGGTTGGGCGCGTCGACCGACATCGCCTACCAGCCGGACGGGCGTGGGATCGTGACGGCGTCGCTCGGCCGGTTCCGCTGGAGCCTGCCCGATCTGAAGCAGGGCGCGTTCTCCGGTGGCCCGTACATCGCGAGCGCCGTCGAGTTCACCCCGGACGGCCGCCTGCTGATCTCCACCGATCCGGCGGGTGGCGCGATGCTGTGGGACCTCGCCGGCGACAAGCTGGAACGACGCGTCAGCACCGGTCAGGGCGACGTGCGGGACGTCGCGGTCAGCCCGGACGGCACGCGGTTCGCGACGGCGGGCGCCAACCGGACGGTGAAGGTCTGGGACGTGGCCACGGGTGCGGAGCTGATGACGCTGACCGGCCACTCCGCCGCCGTGGTGGCGCTGGCGTTCAGCCCGTCCGGCGCCGCACTGGCGTCCGGGGGAGAGGACGACTCGGTCGTCGTCTGGAACCTCGCCACCCGTGCCGGCACGACGCTGACCGGGCACACCGGTCCGGTGCAGGCCGTCGCGTTCACGCGGGAGGACGAACTGGTGTCCGGCGCGAACGACTCGCGGATCATCCGCTGGTCACTGTCCACTGAGGACGCCGAGGCGCGGATCTGCGCCGAGGGCTATCCGCGTTCCGAGGCCTGCGGGACGACCAGGCCCGACTCGTAGGCGATCACCACGAGCTGGGCCCGATCGCGGGCGTGCAGCTTCATCATCGCCCGGTTGACGTGGGTCTTCGCGGTGAGCGGGCTGATCACCATGGCGGCGGCGATCTCGTCGTTGGACAGGCCGCGCGCGACCAGCGTGACGGCCTCGCGTTCGCGGTTGGTCAGGTGGACGAGGCTCTGGTTCCGCTGCGGCGGCTGGCTCACGTACCGGTCGATCATCCGGCGGGTGATCGACGGGGCGAGCAGCGCGTCGCCGCGGGCCGCGACCCGGACGGCGTGCAGGAAGTCCTCCGGCTGGACGTCCTTGACGAGGAACCCGGCCGCGCCCGCCTTCAACGCGTGGAAGACGTACTCGTCCAGGCCGTAGTTGGTGAGGATCACGACGTGCGTGCCGGCCAGCGCCGGGTCGGCGGCGATCCGCCTGGTCGCCTCGATGCCGTCCACGACGGGCATCTGGACGTCGATCAGGGCGATGTCCGGGAGGTGCCTGCGGACCTGGTCCAACGCTTCCTCGCCGTTCGCGGCCTCGGCGACGACCTCGATGTCGTCCTCGGCCTCCAGCAACGCGCGGAAACCGCTGCGGATCAACGGCTGGTCGTCCACCAGCAGGACGCGGATCATGGCTGCACCACGGGAAGTTCGGCCTGCACGCTGAAACCGCCCTCACTGCGTGGCGCGGCGCGGAGGTGACCGCCGAGCGCCGTGACCCGTTCGCGCATGCCGAGCAGCCCGACGCCGGGCTCCGGGTTCTTGGACGTCGCCGTGCCGTCGTCGTCCACCTTGATGATCACCGCGTCCGGCCGGTAGTCGATGTGGACCTGTGCGGTCGCCGCGACGGCGTGCCGGGCGATGTTCGTCAGCGACTCCTGCACGATCCGGTAGGCCGTCCGGTCGACCGCGGCGGGGACATCGCTGTGGCGGCCTTCGATCGTGAGCCGGGCGTCCAGGCCGTTCGACCTCGCGCGTTCGACGAGTGCGGGGACGTCGTCCATGCCGTGCGGCGGGTTCTTGTCGTCGTCTCTGAGCGCTTCCAACGTGGCCCGCAGCTCCCTCGCGGCTTCGCGGCCCGCGTCGCGGATCACCAGGAGCGGCTCTGGCACGTCCTCGCCGCGTTTGCGGGCCAGGTGGACGGCGACCTCGGCCTGCAGCTTGATCACGGAGATCTGGTGGGTCAGTGAGTCGTGCAGCTCGCGGGCGATGTGCAGGCGTTCCTCGCCTGCCCGCCTGCGTGCCGTCTCCTCGCGGGTGCGTTCGGCCTCGTCGGCTCTGCGCTCGGCCTGCCTGAGCGCCTCACCGGCGGCCGCGGCGGCGATCAGCCACGCGATCTGCAGGACGTCCCTGGTCTGCCCGAACGCCTCGTACGCCGTGAGATCGCGGGGCGACAGGAGCGCCGCGAGGGGGAGCGTGGCGAGCATCAGCACGGAACCGGCGAGCGTCACGACGCGATGGCCCGCCCGCATCGTCGAGTACACGGCGAACAGGAACGCGATCACCGGCACGTCGGCGCCGGTCGCCTGGTAGCCCAGCGCGAGGAGCCCGGTCGCGGCGAGCACGGCGATCGGGGCCGTCCTGCGCGCCACGAGCGCCAGTCCGCTCGCGGCCAGCAACGCGTAGCCCGGCCCGGTGGCGGGGTGCCCGGCCACCACCAGGCTCGCGGCGACCCCGGCGGCGATCGCCCAGTCCAGCCAGCGCCTGCTCATGCCTGCACCCTAATCCGGTGTTCGGGCTGGTAGATCCTGCGCTGGGATGACTTCCGGACTACCGCGCCCGCGGTAGTCGCTGTCTGCGCACGCACGACGACCGTTCGCGGTTCGCGGGACAGGCTGGGGCCATGTTGCTCTCAGCTGCTTACGAGATGACCGCCGGACGCACGTGGTCGCTGATCGGCGTTGTCGTTGGTGTGATCGGGTTGTTGGCGTTAACACGGCGTTCGCTCGCCTTGGTGGCCGTCGGCGCCGGTGGGGCCGGGGCGGTGATCGGCGTCGTGGTCGTGCTGATGGCGAAGGGCGGCCCCGGCACCGGCTACGGCATCGTCGGCGGCTACGTGTCGCTGGTGGTGGGCCTCGCCGCCGTGGTGCTCGGCGTGCTGGCTAGGCGAAGAGCCGCTCGGGCTGCTGCACCGCGCGCCTCGTGACCAGTCCCGCCGCGCCCCGCACGACCGCGAACTCGCCGAGGGGTGACGCGATCAGCCTGGTGTGCCGTTCACCGCCCGCGAGCACCCTGCTGTCCATTTCGGACTGGACGGCCTCGCGAAGATGGTCGTACAGCACGGCATAGCTGCCGCCGAGCACGACCGTCGGGACGTCGAAGAGGTTCATCAGGGTCCCGAGCCCGACCCCGAGCGCCTCGCCGGCGTTCCGCACGGCCTCCAGCGCCTTGGGATCGCCCGCGTCGAGTGCCTTGCGCAACGAGTCGAGCCGTCGCCGTCCGGCCTCGCGCAGGATGACGTCCAGCCCCGCGTACCGCTCCACGCAACCGCGGCTGCCGCACGTGCAGAGGACGCCGTTGCGTTCGATCACGACGTGCCCGAGTTCGCCCGCGAACCCGCTGACCCCGCGGTAGACCTCGCCGTTCAGCACGACGCCCGCGCCGATGCCGACGTCCGCGGTCACGTGCACGAAGTCCTCGCCCGCGAGGTGCCGCGGCCACAGGTGGGCGAGCGCGGCGAGGTTGGCCTCGTTGTCGAGCAGGACGTCGAGGCCCGTTCGCCGGCTCAGCGCCTCGGCCAGCCGCACGCCGACGAGGTTCGGCAGGTTGGGGGTCCTGATGACGACGCCGTCGTGCACGACACCCGGTATCGCCAGGCCCGCACCGAGGAGCGGGCGCGGCCCGGTGACCTCGCGGATCAGTTCGGTGATCCTGCCGAGCACCTCGTCCGCCGTGGCCTTGCGCATGTCGGCGGGCACGAGACGGCGCTCGAGCGTCTCGCCGTCGAGTCCGATGGTCTCGACGGCGAGGTGGCTGACGTTGATCTCCGCACCCACCGCGACCGGGCCGCCCGGGTGGAAGCGCAACGGCTTGGACGGCCTGCCCATGCCGGCGAGCGTGGCCGGCTCCTCGACGAGGATCCCGTTGGCCAGCAACGGTTCGGTGAGGTTGGACAGCGTCGCCTTGGTGAGGCCGGTGCGGGCCGCGAGGTCGGCCCGCGAGCCGGGGCGGTCGACGAGCGCGAGCAGCACCGTCCGCAGGTTGCCGAGGCGGACCTGGCGGAGGTGGTCGACGGTGGTCATCGACTCAAGTATCGCTGCGCCGCTTCCCCGTATCGCGCCCGGATCTCCGGCACCGCCTCCGCCTCGTAGCGGGTGCTCTCCGCCAGCGTCCACTCCGGCGGCGTCGCACCGCCCGTGAGCGTCCACGCGGCCTGCCTCGCGGCGCCGTCGGCGACGTACTCACCAGGCGCGGGCACCGTCACCGGTACCCCGAACACCACCGGCGCGATCTCCCGCACCGCCGGAGAAACCGCCGCTCCGCCGACGAGTCGCACGCCCGTGACGTCCGCACCTTGCTCAGCGAGAGCGTCGAGGCCCACAGCGAGACCGCACAGCATGCCTTCCACGGCCGCACGCGCGATGTTCGCGGGCGTCGCGTTGGCGAGCGTCAGGCCGTGCAGCGCACCCGTCGCGTCCGGCAAGTTCGGCGTTCGTTCGCCTTCGAGGTACGGAACCATCACCACGCCGTCCGCACCCGGCTTGGCGGACAGGGCCAGTTCACTGAGCTTCGTGAGGTCGACGCCCAGCATCCGGGCGGTCGCGTCCAGCACGCGGGCGGCGTTCAAAGTGCAAGCCAACGGCAGGTACCGGCCCGTGGCGTCGGCGAACCCGGCCACGATCCCGGACGCGTCCTGCGCCCGGACATCGCTGGTGGCCGTGACCACGCCAGATGTGCCGAGCGACACCACGACGTCCGCGCCGCCGCCCACACCGAGCATGGCCGCCGCGTTGTCCCCGGCGCCCGCGCCGAGCCGCACCGGGCCGTCCACGAACTCGGCCGGTCCCAGGACGCGGGGAAGAAGCACGTCGGAGCGCCCCAGCGCCAGCGAGACCAGATCCGGCACGTAGGCGTTCGTCACCGAGTCGAAGTAGCCGGTGCCGGACGCGTCCGAGCGGTCCGTCACCAGGTCGGCCAGATCACCGGTGCCGCGCAGCCGCCACGTCAGCCAGTCGTGCGGCAGGCAGACGGCGGCGGTGCGCTTGGCGTTGGCCGGTTCGTGCTGGGCGAGCCAGCGCAGCTTCGTGATCGTGAACGACGCGACCGGCACGAGGCCGATCCGCGCCGCCCACTCCGCCGCGCCCAGCTCGTCCGTGAGAGAAGCAGCCGCCGCCGCGGAACGGGTGTCGTTCCACAGCAACGCCTCGCGCACGACCTCGCCGTCCTCGTCGAGGCAGACCATGCCGTGCTGCTGACCGGCGACGCTCACCGCCGACACGTCGTCCAGACTGCCCGCATCGGACAACGCCGACTGCACCGCCGTCCACCAGTGCGACGGGTGGACCTCGGTGCCGTCCGGGTGAGCCGCGCGGCCCTCCCGGACGAGCCTGCCGGTCTCCGCGTCGCGAACCACGACCTTGCTGGACTGCGTGGACGAGTCGATGCCGGCGACGAGCGTCATGTCAGCGTGCTCCCGTGAGGTGCTCGATGGCGAGCTGGTTGAGCTGTACGAAGCCGTAGCCCCGCTCGCCCGCCTGATCGGGGTCGAAACCGGTGTCCTTGATCAGGTCATCGTAGGACTCGCCGGCGTTCAGCGTGGGCTGCGACAGCTCGGCGACGCCCGCCGTCGCGAGCGCCTCCTGCACCTCCGGGTCCGCCCGGAAGGCCGCGGCGCGGTCGCGGAGCAGCAGGTAGGTGGCCATGTTCGCCTTGGCCGAGTCCCAGACGCCCTTGATGTCCTCGGTCCGCGACGGCTTGTAGTCGAAGTGCCGCGGGCCCTCGTAGCCGGCCGTCTCCAGCAGGTCCACCAGCGCGAACGCGTTCATCAGGTCGCCGTGCCCGAACACCAGGTCCTGGTCGTACTTGATGCTGCGCTGCCCGTTGAGGTCGATGTGGAACAGCTTGCCGTGCCACAACGCCTGCGCGATGCCGTGCACGAAGTTGAGCCCGGCCATCTGCTCGTGCCCGACCTCGGGGTTCACGCCGACCAGTTCCGGCTTGTCGAGCGACGTGATGAACGCGAGCGCGTGTCCGACCGTCGGCAGCAGGATGTCGCCGCGCGGCTCGTTCGGCTTCGGCTCGATCGCGAACCGGATGTCGTAGCCCCGGTCGGTGACGAACTGCGTCAGCAGGTTCATGGCCTCGCGGTACCGCTCGAGCGCCGCCCGCACGTCCTTGGCCACGTCGTACTCGGAGCCCTCGCGCCCGCCCCACAGCACGAACGTCTTGGCACCGAGCTCCGCCGCGAGTTCGACGTTGCGCAGCACCTTCTGCAGCGCGAACCGCCGCACGCCGCGGTCGTTGCTGGTGAAGCCGCCGTCCTTGAAGACCGGGTGGCTGAACAGGTTCGTCGTCACCATCGGGATGACGAGCCCGGTTTCGGCGAGCGCGCCCTGCAGCCGGCTGATCTGCTGGTCGCGGTTGGTCGCCTCGAACCCGAACAGGTCGTCGTCGTGGAACGTCAGCCCGTACGCGCCGAGTTCGGCGAGCCGGTGCACCGCCTCGACCACGTCGAGCTCGGGCCGCGTGGCCTCGCCGAAGGGGTCACGACCCTGCCAGCCCACGGTCCACAGACCGAAGGAGAACTTGTCCGCCGGAGTGGGCGCGCTCATCATCCACCTCATTCGTTCAATGCTTGAACTTAGTCGGGACAGTACGACGCCACGGCGTTGATCGCAATCGGTCAGGCGTGAAGTTCAGGCGTGAAGTTCTGCGGCGACCGCTTCGACCGCGGGTGCGAGAGCCGCGGCGATCGCGCGGTAGCCGAGGGACGACGGGTGGAAGCGATCGGCCGCGAAGAGCGAGGGATCCGCGGCGAACAGGGACGTCACCGCCTGCTCGACGTGGGCGACCACGCCACCGGCCCGGATGACGGCCTGCTGCTGCACCTGCGCGTAGTCGCGGCTCACGGCCGACACGACGTCGCGCAGCGCGGGCGGCACATGTGCGACGACGCTCAGGTCGGGCGCGGTGCTCACGACGACTCCGGCGCCCGCCCGCCGCAGGTCCGCGACCGCGTCGTGCAGCTGCTGCGCGCCGACGTGCGCCGGGACGAACCGGGTCAGGTCGTTCGCGCCGATCACCACGACCGCGATGTCGGTCTTGCCCGCGGCGCGAACCTGGGCGCGCAGGTCGGCCGAGCGGGCGCCCGCGAAGGCGTGCACGCTGAGGTCGACCTGGTGTCCCTTCGCCCGAAGGCGTTCGGCGAGCAACGGGCCGAGCGTGTCCTCCCGGCGCGTGCTGCCCACTCCCGCGGCGATCGAGTCGCCGAGCAAACAGAGGCGCATGGTCGTTGAACGAGGGGCGTTGAGCTGGTGTTCCGGGGAATAGTCCGCTGTGGGCGAATGTTGAACTGGGTAAACCGCTGTCGTGGGAGTGCTGATCTGTCTACACTCCACGATCATCAACGAGCTACCGAGCGAGAGGGGACCGGCCATGCGCACCACCGCCGTGCTCCCGTCCCGTTTCGACGTGATCCTCGTGTCTCCGCACCCCGGCTGCCCGCTGCGCGCCGGGTACCGGAGTGTCTGACGAACGCCTGAGAGGTGTTCGTCGGGTCATCGCGCTGACCCCGTAAGTCCTTGACACCAAAGGCACACAGCCATGCGCACGATCACGTTGAACGCTGTCCGCAACCTCGGCATCCTCGCCCACGTCGACGCCGGCAAGACCACGCTCACCGAGCGCGTCCTGTTCGCGACGGGCAGCACCTACAAGCGCGGCGAGGTCCACGACGGCACCACCGTCACCGACTTCGACCCGCAGGAACGCGACCGCGGCATCACCATCTTCGCCGCGGCCGTGACCTGTACGTGGGACGGGCACCGCATCAACCTCATCGACACGCCAGGGCACGTCGACTTCGCTGACGAGGTCGAACGATCCCTGCGCGTGCTGGACGGGGCCGTCGCGGTGTTCGACGGCGTCGCGGGTGTCGAGCCGCAGAGCGAATCGGTGTGGCGGCAGGCTGATCGCTACGGCGTGCCGCGGATCGCGTTCGTCAACAAGCTCGACCGGGCGGGCGCCGATCTCGACGCCGTCGTGGAGTCGATCCGCACGCGGCTGCACACCGTGCCGCTCGTCGTGCAACTGCCGATCGGCGTGGAGGACGGGTTCCGCGGTGTCGTCGACCTGGTGCGCATGCGTGCGCTGACCTGGGACGACGGCATGACCGAAGGGCCCGTGCCCGACACGTTGCTGGCCGAGGCACAACGACGTCGTCGTCTCCTGGAGGAGGCGGTGGCGGAACTGCATCCCGAGGCGTTGGAGGAGTTCTTCGCGGGAGGCCTTTCTGATCAGACGCTCGTCGAAGCACTGCGGGAACTGACCCGGCGAGGTCAGGCCACCGTCGTGCTGTGCGGCTCGGCGTACCGCAACCGCGGCGTCGAACCGTTGCTGGACGCGGTGATCGCGTACCTGCCGTCCCCTGTGGACGTTCCGCCGGTGCGTGGCGTCGACGGCCAGGAACGGCAGCCGGACCCGGACGCGCCGTTCGCGGCGTTGGTGTTCAAGGTGAACGCCACCGCCACCGGACGGCTGGCGTACGTGCGCGTCTACTCGGGCACCCTCCACAAGGGAGAGACGATCCAGGTGGGCGGCCGCACCGAGCGCATCGGACGGATCCTGCGCGTCCAGGCCGATCGGCACACGCCGGTCGACCAGGCCGTCGCGGGTGACATCGTGGCACTGGTGGGGCTGAAGTCGGCGCGCACGGGCACGACCCTTTGCGCGCCAACGGCTCCGCTGCTGCTCGAACCCGCGGTGTCGGCCGATCCTGTGGTCTCGGTGGCGGTGGAAGCGCGGACCAGCGCGGACAACGCCAAGCTGACCGAGGCGCTGGCGCACCTGGTCGACGAGGACCCGTCCCTGCGGTTCGGGACGGACCAGGAGACCGGCCAGACGGTGCTGTCCGGCCAGGGCGAGTTGCACCTGGAGGTCTCGGTGGAGAAGGCGCGCACGTTGCACCGCATCGAGATCACCATGGGACGCCCGCGCGTCTCGTACCGCGAGACCGTTGCCAGCGGTGTCACGGGGTTCGTCTACCGGCACGTGAAGCAGGACGGAGGGCAGGGGCAGTTCGCGCACATCGTGCTCGACACCGAGCCGCTGGAGACCGGTTTCGAGTTCCGCTCGGCCGTCACCGGCGGGCGCGTGCCGCAGGAGTTCGTCCGCGCGGTCGAACAGGGCTGCCGGGACGCGCTGGCCGAAGGGCCGCTCGGGCACCCGGTCACCGGTGTGCGGGTGACGCTGGTCGACGGGTCCACGCACGTCAAGGACTCGTCGGAGATGGCGTTCCGCACCGCCGGACGGCTCGGGCTGCGTGACGCGCTGAAGGCAGGCGCGATGACGTTGCTCGAACCGATCGCCGAGGTCACGGTCACCGTGCCGGAGGAGTACCTCGGTGGCGTGCTCGGTGATCTGGCTTCGCGCCGGGGCAGGATCCTCGGTTCGGTGGCCAGGACCGGTACGACGGTGGTGACGGCGAGCGTGCCGTTGGCGGAGATGTTCGGCTACGTCACGAGGTTGCGCAGCCGGACGCAAGGCCGCGGCAGCTTCACCAGCACCCCGACCGGTTACGCGCCGGCCAGCTAGAACGCGGGCCCGTCTCGTGAGGGTTGGGGCAAGTCGACACGTTTTTCGTCGACTTGCCCCAACCCTCACTCCGGCTTGCGTGATTCAACACAGAGGCGGGCCTGTGCCATGCTCGGAGAGGTGTCGACCTTGAGCGTCATGTCGTTCAACCTGCGGTACGCCTCGGCCGCCGAGCCGAACTCGTGGGCGGTCCGGCGCCCGGTCATGGCCCAGCTGCTGCTCAACGAGCTGCCGGCCGTCCTCGGCACGCAGGAGGGTCTCTACGGGCAACTGCTCGACATCGCCCACGACCTGCCGGCCCACTACGACTGGATCGGCCTGGGCCGCGCGGGCGGCAGCCACGACGAGTTCATGGCGATCTTCTTCGACACCCTCCGCCTCGAACCGCTGGAGTTCGACCACCACTGGCTGTCCGCCACCCCGAACGTCGTGGGCTCCCGGTCGTGGGGCAACAACGTGATCCGCATGGTCACGTGGGTCCGGTTCGCGGATCGCCTGACCGGCAAGCAGTTCGTCGCCGTCAACACGCACTTCGACCACGAGTCGGCGAACTCCCGGCTGCGCAGCGCCGAGTTCGTCCGCGACCGGCTCCAGGCCCAGGCGCTGCCGGTCGTGCTGACCGGCGACTTCAACGACGTCCCCGGCTCACCGGCCTACGCCACGCTGACGTCCGTTCTGGCCGACTCGTGGCTCGCGGGCCCGCGGACCACCCCGGCGTACGGGACGTTCCACGGCTACGGCCCGCTCGTCCCGGACGGCCCGCGCATCGACTGGATCCTCACCCGCGGCGCCACCGTCGAGGCCGCCGCGATCAACACCTTCCAGCGAGATGGCCAGTTCCCGTCCGACCACCTCGCCGTCCAGGCACGCATCAGCCTCTAGGCGCCCACTCGGGCGGCAGATCGTGCGAACAGGTGGGTGCTCCGGCCGCACGCGCCTGCCGTTGCTCCAGGTACGGCCCGGCGATCTGGTCCCGGGCTAGCGGGGCCAACGCCGTGATCGCGTCGCCCGCGGCCAGCACCTGGCGCCGCATCCGTTCGTGATCCACGGCCTGGGAGCCGAACGACGGCGCCCAGAGCGTCCACGGCCCGGAGATCATCGCCATCGTCGGGATCAGGTGCGAGTGGAAGTGCGTGCCGATGCCGCCGAACGAGCACTGCGCCGGTACGCGGCCCGGCACCGGCAAGTCGCTGCCGGGCAGGACGAACGTGCGATCGACCGCGCGTCCCGCCAGCGCTGTCAGCGCGCTCTGCGTGAGCGTCGGACTGCCCGCGAACCAGCCGGACAGCTCGGCGAGGCCTGTTGGTCGCAGAGAACCGTTCAGCGGCAGGAATTCCCGCGTGCCGAGGTGTTCCAGCACGAACGCGAACGCGACGGAACCCGAGTCGTACTCGGCGTCGAGCGCGCGGGCCCGGAACTCGCTGCCCTCCGCCGGGCGGTGCAGGTGGCCGGTCGCGAAGACGAACTCGATCGTGCGCGGCCGGCAGCGCAATGGCAGGCGGGCGAAGTGCTCGGCCAGTGCCAGCAGCGCGACGGTGCCGTTCTCCTGCACCCAGCCCACGCCGTCGGTGTTGGTGTCGAGGACGATCCGCTCGCTGCTCAGGCCTGGGAGCGTGGCGATGAGCGAGCGCGTGACGGCCGGTTCGCGCCCGGCCAGGACGCCGATCGTCGTTCGCGTGCCCGGGACCAGGTGCACCGCCGCGTCGGAGCCGACGAACACGCCCGGCACGCGGTAGTGGGTGCCGAGGTGTGGGTCCCAGTAGCCCTTCACCTGCTCGTGCGGGAACGGGAAGGCGATGACGACCCCGGCGGCATCGGCCAGGCCCGCGTCGACCATGTCCTTGTTCAGCAGGGGTTCGGCGAGGTAGCCGCGGTCGAGGGCGGGGAAGTCGCGCAGGACGACCTTGCCGCGGGCGTTCGCGGCGGTGATCGGCGTGCCGGCGGGCAGGCGGACGAGCTCGCCGGAACGCAGACCGGGCTCGGAGTAGGGGATCGCGCCGGCGACCGGCACTAGGCCGCCCGAGAGCAGGAAACCGGGACCTGGCTTCCAGCGCTGGATCGCGAACGGCTCGGACCGCACGGCCACGCCCGGCAGCCGGTCCACGCGGCGTTCCAGCCAGGAGATCAGGCGGTTGTGGGCCGGGCTGCCGGTGGCGCGGACGCCGAACCCGGCGACGGTGGCGTTGAGAGCGCGCAGTTGGGCGGCGGAGGCGAACGTCCGGTCGTCGACGGTGGGGGAGCAGTCCGTCGAGGCGGTGGCCGGAGTGGTGAGTTGGAGGGCGAAAACCGTTACGACACCTATGAATGCGATGCATCTGGCGGGGTGCACGGGCTCACTGTGACCGGGGTGGGCAGCGCTCACAATCCGCTGTCCAGGTAACCAACTGAGACCTGTGTCAACCGTGAAGGGAAATGGTTTATACCAATTTCCGCTACGGTCCGCGAGATGCGCCTGAAATCGACGTTCGGCCGCGTCGCGGTGATCGCGTACGCGCTGCTGTTCACCCTCGGCTCGACAGCGGTCGCCAACGCCTCGCACGGCCGCGAGTGCGCCACCCCGTCCATCGACCGGTACCAGCAGTGGATCGCCAGTGGTGAAGGTGCCACGGAGCCCGCGACCGGCAGCATCCTCGTGCCCAAGGGGCGGCACGACCACACGGCGAAGATCAAGTTCCTGGCCGACGACTGGGCTGTCATGGTCGTGTGGCTGGGCAACAAGTTCGAGGCCCAGGCCGACCTGTCCCACTCGGCCGGTTTCTCGATGACCTACCGCGCCACCAGTGACCTCTACATCCAGCTGCGGCCCGCGTCGTTCTGGAGCGGCGGCGACAAGTGGGTCACCAAGGTGCCGTCCACCGGCGGCAGGCTCGTGAAGCGGTTCTTCAGCTTCAAGACAAAGGACTGGACATATCTGCCCGCGCTCGGCAAGCCGTCCTACCCGCTCGCCGAGGCCCTCGACGACGCCCGTGGCCTGGTGTTCGTCGGCAACACGAAGAACGACCTGGAGTTCCAGAGCCTGAAGATCGACGGCTACCGGCCACCCTGCGTTTACTGAGAACCGGTTACTGTCCCGGGACGTGAGAGCGCTCCCGGTCTTCCTGGTCACTGTCCTCACCGCCGCGCTGGCGACTCCCGCGAGTGCGGCGGTGAGAGACGACACGCGCTACGTCGACCCGCTGATCGGCTCGGCGGGCGGCGGCAACACCTATCCGGGCGCGGTGCGGCCGTTCGGGATGATCTCGTGGAGCCCGACGTCGACCCGCGGCGACCAGACGAACACGGGTGCTGCCAACGGTTACGCCTACGACGCGACGAGGGTGCGCGGTTTCAGCCTCACGCACGTCAACGGCGCGGGCTGCCATCCCGGCGCCGCGGGCGACATCCCGATCATGCCGCACGTCGGTGACATCACCTCGTCGCCGACCGCGGACACCAAGGACCAGATCTTCGCGAGCGACTTCTCCCACGCCGACGAGAAGGCCGAGGCCGGCCGCTACCGGGTGGGCCTGAAGTCCGGTGCCACGGCGGATCTGTCCGTGTCGACGCGCGCGGGCATCGGCGAGTTCACGTTTCCCGTCAACGGATCGCTGCTGTTCCGCACCTCGAACTCGCTCAACGGCAGCGAGGACGCCGACATCACGATCGACCCGGCGACGAACACTGTCTCGGGCTCGGTGCTGACCGGCGCGTTCTGCGGCCGGCGCGCGAACGGTGGCACGAACAACCAGAAGACCTACTACCGCCTGCACTTCACGGCGTCGTTCGACCGCCCGATCTCGGCCTACGGCACGTGGGTCAACAGCGAACTGCGGCCTGGCACGACGTCTGCCTCCGGCGGCGAGGGCTACCTGACCGGAAGCAACCGCGCGGGCAAGGGTTCCGGCGGGTACGTGTCCTTTGCGGACAGTTCCGTGCGGATGCGCGTGGGCATCTCGTACACCAGCCTGGACGCTGCTCGACGCAACCTCGCGACGGAGATCCCGAAGCGCGCGACCGTCGCCGACGTTGCGGCAGAAGCGAAGAAGGCCTGGGCGAAGCAGCTGCGCGCGGTCGAGGTCGACGGCGGTACCGCGGACGAGCGCACGATCTTCTACACCGCGCTCTACCACACCTTCCTGCAGCCCAACGTGATCAGCGACGCCGGTCAGGCGACCAGGTACGGCAACTTCTCCGGCTGGGACCAGTACCGCGCCCACACCCAGTTGCTGGCGCTGCTGGCACCGGACGTGGCGAGCGGCTACGCGCAGTCGTTGCTGGACATCTCCCGCGAGAACGGCGGTGTGTGGGACCGCTGGGTCCACATCACCGGCCCGACGCACGTCATGACCGGTGACCCGTCCGCCGCGGCCATCGCGGGCATGTACGCCATGGGCGCGCGGAACTTCGACGTGCGCGCGGCCTACGACTCACTGCTGCGCCAGGCCACCGTCCCGCACCCGGACGGCCTGTCCGACAAGGGCTGCCCCGGCCAGTGCGAGGGCCAGCGCCCGAACCTCGCCGAGTACCTGCGCCTCGGCTACGCCCCGCAGGACACGTGCCACTGTTGGGGCGGCGCCGCCGAGACCCTTGAAGACTCCGTCGCCGACCAGGCGCTCGCGGACCTGGGCCGCAGGCTCGGCCGTCCCAGCGAGGAGATGGAGAAGCGCGCGGGCTGGTGGCGCAACACGTTCAACCCGGACACGGGCTACCAGCAGGCCCGTCGCGCCGACGGCACCTGGGTGACGCCGTTCAACCCGGCCTCCGACCAGGGCTTCGCGCAGGGCAGCAGCGCCACCTACACGTGGATGGTGCCGCACGACGTGCAGGGCTTGGCCGAGGTCATGGGCGGCAACGACGCGGCCGTGACCAGGCTCGACGCGTTCTTCCACCGTGCGGACGGCTCGTGGGCGACCGGTGGCGACGCGCTGCGCTACGACCCGACGAACGAGCCGGGCATCCACACGCCGTGGATCTACAACGAGCTCGGCCAGCCGCGCAAGACCCAGGAGACCGTGCGCGCGATGGCCCGGCTGGTCTACAAGACCGGCCCGTCCGGCCTGCCCGGCAACGACGACCTGGGCACGATGTCCGCCTGGTACGTCTTCGCCGCTCTGGGCCTGTACCCGCGCACCCCGAGCAGCGCCGAGCTGCACGTGTCGAGCCCGATGTTCCCCAAGGCGCGGATCACCGCGAAGAACATCACGGTTCTCGCGCCGGGTGCGCCGGCCGTTCACGTGCAGGACGTGCGCTGGAACGGCCGCGAGGTGGAGCAGCCATGGCTGCCGGAGTCGTTCGTGCAGCGAGGCGGGGTGCTGCGGGTCGCCGTCGGCTAGACGGGCGAAATGCCTGCGACACAAGATCCAGACTCTGTTAGACAGCGATGGTGGGCCGACAACAACTCAGCGCCATCGCGCACACCGACCACCCGATATCCGCGCCGTTGAGCGACAGCACAGTGGCGCACCTCCTCGACCGGGCCATCCGCTCGCAGGACGATCACCTGCTCGACCTGGGCTGCGGCGACGGCACCTGGTTGCTACGCGCGCTGCAGGCGCACGACGGCGTAACGGCTGTCGGAGTCGACATCTCGGGTGAAGGCTTCGACCACGTCCTGGGCGAGGCGGCCAGGCTCGGTCTGGCCGATCGGCTGGAACTGCACCGCCAGGACGTCGCCGAGTACCGATCGACCAGGAAGGCGGACCTGGTGCTCAGCGTGGGGGCCGCCTACGCGTACGGCGGACTGCTCCCCACGTTGAACGCCGCCCGGGAACACCTCGCCGAAGACGGGATGCTCCTGCTCGGCGACTGCTTCTGGGAGCGCGAGCCCGACGCCGCCGTGCGCGCGCAACAGGAGAGCGGTCCGCAGAAGTACGCGGATCTCCCGACCACCGTGGCCCAGGTCGTCGCGGACGGGTGGACACCGGTCTACGGGTACAGCAGTACCCTCGCGGAGTGGGACGAGTACGAATGGTGCTGGACCGGCACCCTCGCCAACTGGGCCCTCGACAACCCCGAACACCCCGACCACGACCTCGCGCTCCAGGTGTCAGCGTCGCACCGCGCCAGCTGGCTGGGCGGCTACCGCGGATTTCTCGGGTTCGTCGTGCTCCTGCTGCGGCGCACGCCTCCACCGGCATCGACCGAGGTGTCCTGAGAGGAGCCGCTCGTGTTCGACGCAGGCCCTGGGCCGTGTCCTGCAAGTTCATTGGGCGGCACCGCCTCCGAGTCTCTCGCCCGCGCCTCTCACCGAACGAACTTGCAGGACACGACCTAGGCGGGGATGGGGCGCTCTGCCAGGGCCTGCGCCACGGCGTGCAGGTTGGCGGCCATCGTGCGACCGGTGTTCTCCGACCACTCGTGGCCCTCGTCGGTGTCGGCGTAGCTCGGGCCGGGCCCCGGACCGCGGTTCCAGTAGGTCCAGGCCTGGCCGGGGATGGTGTAGCCGATGTCGCCGAGGCCGCCGCAGATCTCGCTGATGACGTGGTGCGCGCCGTCCTCGTTGCCGGTCACCACCACTCCCGCGACCCGGTTGTAGGCGACCGGGTGGTCCTGGTCGTCGGTCTCGGAGATCATCGCGTCCATCCGCTCCAGCGCGCGCTGCGCGAGGGAGGAGGGGCGGCCGACCCACGTCGGGGTGGCGAACACCAGGATCTCGGCATCCAGCAGCAACCGGTGGACGTTCGGCCACTCGTCGCCGCCGCCGAGGTCGGTCACGACGCCCGGCGGGATCTCGTGGTCGGCCAGCCGGAACGACGTGACCTCGACGTCCTTCTTCGTCAGCTCGTCGATCACGACCTGGGCGAGCAGGTCCGTGTTGGACTCCTCCGGCGACTTCTTCAGGGTGCAGTTGAGCACCACGGCACGCATCGTCATGCCGTTCGGCTACCCGGTCGGGTGGGTGTGAACCGCCCTGCCCAGGGGTATTCGCCGGGCAAGGAGGTCGTGATGCCCGCAGGGTCGAACGCGAAACGTGAACGTCAGTACGAGCACATCAAGGACTCCGCCGAGGACCGCGGAGCGTCACCGAAGCGCGCGAAGGAGATCGCCGCCAGGACGGTCAACAAGAACCGCGCGCAGGCCGGCGAGTCCAGGACGGCCAGCAGATCGTCCATTGAGGACATGTCGCCGCAGAAGCGCGGCGGTCAGCGGTCGCACAAGGGCGCGCAGGGGCCGACGTACGACCAGCTCTACAACGAGGCGAAGCAGCGCAACGTCAAGGGCCGCTCCAAGATGACGAAGAAGGAACTCTCCAAGGCGCTCGGTCACTGACGTGTCGGAAGTGGACAAGGCCTCGGCGCTGACGATCCTCACCATGGAGCACAACACGCTGCAGATGATCCGCACGGCGACGATCACCGACGCGACCGGGCGGGCAGGACACCTGCTGACGACGATCTCCGCGTCGATGATCGCACTCGGGTTCGTCGCACAGGTCGTGCCGCTGACCGTGTTGCTGACCTTGCTGCTGGTCGTCTTCAGCGCGCTGTTCCTGATCGGTCTCGCCACGTTGTTCCGCACGGTCGAGCTCACCATCGAGGACGTGCGGGCCGGCCTGGGGATCAACCGCATCCGGCACGTCTACGGCGACCTCGAACCGTCCGTCAAGGACGTGTTCGTGCGTCAGATCCACGACGACGTCCTCGGCGTCGAGGCGGACGGAGGCCAGACCGGCTGGCGCAAGACGAGGCGGCCGCGGCTGATCGGCACCGCACTGGGTGTCGCCGGCCTCGTCAACCTCGTGAACGGACTCGTCGCCGGCGTGATCGCCGGCGCGACGTCAGGTCTGCTGGGTGCGGGCCTGGCCTGGTCGATCGTCATCAGCGCGGTCGTCGCCCTCGCCGTGATCAGTGCTTTCGGCGTGGCACTCGGCCGGATCGGACGGCGCGGTCTCGAGTCCACCACCACGCGCTATCCGAGGAACAACCCGAACTGAAGGAGAACCACCACCATGCAGTACGACGTCGTCGACCTCATCATGCAGGACCACCGCGAGGTGGAGCGCCTGTTCGACGAGCTGAAGAACCATCCGGAGAAACGCCCTCTGCTCACGCCGGTGATGTGCGGCCTGCTCGTCGCCCACAGCCGCGCGGAGGAGTCCGAGGTCTACCCGCCCGCCAAGGACGCAGGTGGGCAGGACGAGGTCGAGCACAGCCAGGAGGAGCACGCCGAGGCAGAGCTGCTGCTCGCCAAGCTCCTCGACTGCGAGTACGACTCGCCGAAGTACGAGAAGGCCCTGCAGGACGTCGTCGACTCCATCACCCACCACGTGGAGGAAGAGGAGAAGACGGTGCTGCCGGGCATGCGCAAGCGCCTGAGCGCGCAGCGCCGCTACGAGCTCGGCGAGGCGTTCGCGCGCAGCCGGGCCGACCACCTCGGTGAGCTGCCGGGCCAGGCCACCCGCGAGGAACTGCTCACCCAGGCGCAGAACCTCGGCGTCACCGGTGCGTCGAACATGACCAAGGAGCAGCTGCGCAAGGAACTGCAGAAGGCCGGTTCCTAGGCGTCGTCCGTTCGCACTGTCTGGATGTGCACGGTCCGGGCGCCGGTGTGTGCGTCCCGGCCGTGCCAGCAGCGGTAGTTGTCGAGGACCAGGAGTTCGCCCTCGTTCACCCTGAGTCTCGGCAACGTCCGCTGCACCCGTTCGACCTCGGTGTCGAAGCGGGCGAGCATTGCAGTGACGTGCTCAGCGGCGGGGTCGCGGTGCAGGGCCGCGACCCCGTCCGTGCGTCGCGTGATGCGCCTGCCCGCACGTGTGTACTCGATGTGACGGCCCACCCGCGGCGTCGCCGGTAGGCCTCGCGTGCCTGCCCACCGGCCGTACAGGTCCACATCGGACTCCCTCAGGAACGCCTTCAGCTCCGCGTCGAGCGAGTCGGTGAACTCGTGCGCGTCGAGGACGAAGGACTGACCTCCGTACGGGGCCTGGGAAGCGAGCAGCACCAGGACGTGGTCCTCGTCGGGATGCCTGCGCCGCACGGGTTTCCCCGCGATGTCGACGACCACGTCGAAGCTGTCCGCGTGCAACCCGACGACCTCGCCGTCCACCGAACGCCGCGTCCGGTACGGGAACAGCTCGCGCAACGACGTGCCGAAGAGCAGAGAAGCGGCCACGGGCAGCGATTCGGGGGAGTTCGGCAGGCCGGTCAGGATCACCGCGCCCGTCTCCGTCAACGTCCTGCGCGCGGCGGGATCGAGGACCTGCAGGCGGGGCACGATCATCGGCGCGGCCCGAAGTCGCGCGACGACGGCACCAGTGCGGCCAGCGCGGGCGCGGCGAAGCAGATCACCGCGCAGGCGGCCAGCACCACGGGCGCGCCGAACGTGGAGATCGCCGGTGCGATGAGCGCCAGGCCGATCGGCGCGAGGCCGTAGGACATCAGGAAGTCCAAAGAGGACACGCGAGCGAGCTTCGACGGCTCGACCTCGCGCTGGGTCGCGGTGAACCACGGCACGTTGAACAGTTCGATGCCCAGCCCCGCGACGGCGTAGGCGGCGATCACGACGAACGGGTGCACCGGCAGCAGCAGGCTCAGCGGCGCGAACCCGTACAGGGCGAGGCCGAACAGCGCGGTCCAGCCCGCGTGACGGGGTCGCCAGCGGGCGATGAGCAGGGCGCCGGCCAGCGCACCGAGCGTGTAGGCGGTCAACGCGCCCGCCAGCACCGCCTCGGTGTCGTAGCGGTCGCGGCTGACCAGGGGCAGCACCACGCCGGTCGCCGAGTAGCCGGTGGCGATCACCGCGGTCAGCGCGCCGAGCCCGGCCAGGAACCACGGGTGCCTGCGGGCCTCGCGGACGCCGTCCCAGAAGTCCGCCACGAAACCCGAACCGCCCGCTGAGGTGAGTCCGGTTCCGGCGGGCGGGACCAGGGCCGCGACGAGCCACAGCGCACCGATGCCGAGCAGCAGCACCTGCGTGTTCAGGACCAGGGCGAGCAACGCGGTCAGGCCCGGCGCCACCAACGTCGTCACCCGCACCGACAGGGTCATCGCGGCGTTGGCCTGCTGACGTTGGTCCGCCGCGACCACCTCGGCGGTCAGCGCCTGGAACGCCGGCCGGCACGCGCCCTGGCCCGCTCCCATCGCCACGGCCGCGACCGCCGCGAACACCAACGAGTCGCCCACGAAGGCAGCGAGCACGGGTGCGGCGAGAGCCGACACGAGACCTGACCACAGGACCACCTGGCGGCGCGCGTAGCGGTCGGCCAGAACGCCGCTGACCGGGACGGCGGCGAGGAAGCCCGCGGTGCGCGCGGCGAGCAGGACGCCCAGTTCCACGGCCGTCAGCGAACGCGAAAGCACGGCCAGACCCAGCACGAACGGCAGCGCCCAGGTGGCGATGCCCGATGCCGTCGTCGCGGTCCAGAGACGGAGAAAAGTGGTGCTGCGCAACACCGATGGGCTGCGCATTGTGTCGTGGGCCACGCGATCTACCTTCCGGCAGGGTTGCAATGAAAATGATTGTCGTTACAGTAGCGCACACCGTTCGAGTGAACTTTCTGGAGGATCCGATGTCTCACCCCGCCCGTCTCGGACTGGCGTTGGTCGCGGTGCTGGCCGCGGGCTGCGCCACACCGGGAGGCGCCCAGGCGCCGACGGCTCAGTCGGTGGTGGTGGACAGCTGCGGCAAGCAGCTCACGTTCACCGGCACGCCGCAGCGGGTGGTCACGCTGGACCAGAACTCGACGGAAACGTTGCTGGCGCTGGGAATGCAGGACCGGATGGCCGGCACCGCGAACGTCAAGACCAAGGTGTCGCCCCGGTTCGCCGACGCCTACGCGAAGATCCCGGTGCTGTCGCCGAAGATCCTCACCTCGGAACCGCTGCGGGCGGCCAACCCCGATGTCGTGGTGGCGTCGTTCAAGGAACTCTTCACCGCCGACCGCGCCGGAACGCGCGACGAGCTGGAAACCCTGGGCGTGCCCACGTTCGTGAGCGCGGTGAACTGCCCGGACGGCACGACCGCGCCGTTCGACCGGCTGTTCCGCGACTACGAGAACTTCGGGAAGATCTTCGGCATCACCGAGAAGGCGAACCAGCTCGCCGCCGAGCAGCGCGCGGCCGTCGCCGAAGTCCAAGCCGTCAAAAGGGATCCGGTGAAGGTGGTCTGGATCTACTCGGTCTTCAAGGGCGTTCCGTACGTGGCGGGCCGCGACGGCATGCCGAGTCAGATGAGCAAGATCGCCGGCGCGGTCAACGTGTTCGACGACCTGAACCAGGAGTGGCCGGAGGCGTCGTTCGAGGAGATCGCCCGGCGCGACCCGGACGTGATCGTGATCGGTGACCTGTCCGAGCGAGGCAATCCCGGCGACAAGGCGAGCGAGAAGCTCGCGATGATGCGCGAACACCCGGTCGTCTCGCAGCTCAAGGCGTTGCGGGAGAACAAGGTGATCGAGCTGCCCGGCATCGAGATGGACCCGTCCGTGCGCACGGTCGACGCGCTCAAGGCGTTCGGCGCGGGGCTCGACGAGATCGCCGGCCGTGGCTGACGCCGCTGTTCTCGACCCGGTCGTCCTGGAAACTCCGAAAACCCTTCAGCGCAAGAAGAACACGCTCGTGGTCGTGCTGAGCCTCGTCGTCCTCGTGGTGTCGATGGTGCTCGCCGTCCGCATCGGCGTGGGCGCGGGCTGGGCCGAGATCGGCCGGGCCGCGGGCGGGCGCCTCGGCCTGCCGGTCGTGCCGCTGCCTCGCCTGCTGGACTCGCTGATCTGGGACCTGAGGGTGCCGCGGGTGCTGCTCGCCGCGCTCGTCGGTGCGGCGCTGGCGGTGTGCGGCGCGGTGCTGCAGAGCGTCACGCGCAACTCGCTGGCCGACCCGTACCTGCTCGGGGTGTCGTCCGGCGCGTCGACGGGCGCGGTGGTCGTGGTGGTGCTGGGGTTCGCGGGCTCGCAGCTCGGGGTGACCGGTGGGGCGTTGATCGGCGCGCTGGTGGCGTTCGGGTTGCTGATGCTGCTGCTCCGGCGCACCGGCCTGGACTCGTCACGCGTCGTGCTCACCGGTGTGGTCGTGGGACAGCTGTTCGCCGCGCTCACCTCGTTGATCCTGCTGACCTCCGGGGACGCCGACAGCATCCGCGCCGTCACGAACTGGCTGCTGGGGTCGCTCGCGTCGGCCCGGTGGACGTCCGTGGTGGTGTGCGCGGTGATCCTGGCCGTCGGCCTGCTCGTGGTGTGGCTGTGCTCGGCCGCGCTGGACGGGTTCGCGTTCGGCACCGACACCGCGTCCTCGCTGGGCGTCGACGTGCGCACGACTCGGATCGTCCTGCTCGTCACGACCTCGGTGCTGACCGCCGTCGCGGTGGCCGCCGTGGGAGCGGTCGGGTTCGTCGGGCTGATCGTGCCGCACGGCGTCCGGTTCCTCGTCGGGCCGTTGCACCGCAAGCTCCTGCCGTTGTCGGCGGTCGTCGGCGCGGTGTTCCTGGTGTGGACGGACGCGCTGACCCGCGTGGTGTTCTCGCCGCTGGAGGTGCCGGTGGGTGTGTTCACCGCACTGCTCGGCGTGCCGCTCTTCCTGCTGGTGCTGCGCAGGCGGGGTGAGCTGTGAGGATCGAGGTGCGGAAGCTGAGCTGGGGCGTGCCGGGCAAGACCATCGTCAGGGACGTGAGCCTGGTGGTCGAGCCGGGGGAGACGATCGGGCTGATCGGGCCGAACGGCTCCGGCAAGTCGTCGCTGCTGCGGTGCATGGCCGGCCTTCGGACTCCTACCAGCGGCGATGTTCGTCACGACGGTGTGGAGATCACGTCGTGGTCCGCCCGTGAGCGAGCGCGCAGGCTGGCGTTCGTCGAGCAGACCGCCGACACCGACAGCGACCTGCGGGTGGCCGAGGTCGCGATGCTCGGCCGCACCGCGCACCGGTCGCGGTGGCGCGGCCCCGATGCCGAAGATCACGCGATTGTCGCCGCGGAGCTGGAGAAGCTCGACCTCACCGGGCTGGCGGACCGGCCCTGGAAGCAGCTCTCCGGTGGCGAACGTCAGCGCACCCATCTGGCGCGGGCGCTGGCGCAACGCACGTCCGGGCTGCTGCTGGACGAGCCCACCAACCACCTGGACGTCCGCCACCAGCTCGAGCTGATGGAACTGGCCGGGCGCACGCCGCAGACCGTCGTCGTGGCGCTGCACGACCTCGCGCTGGCCGCCCGCTACTGCGACCGGCTGGTCCTGATGCACGGCGGCACGGTCGTCGCCGACGGCCAGGCGGCCGACGTGCTGACCGCGCCGCTGCTGCGCGAGGTGTTCGACGTGGAAGCCGAGATCGGCCGCGACAGCCTGGGCCACCTGGCCGTGGGCTACCGCGAACCGGTCCGCTGAGAAGGGGGAAAGCGATGACCACAGTGGACGATCTGATCACCGGGGTGCTGGAGGGACGGCACGGTCCGGATCCGCGGGAGATCCCCGCCACCAGCGTGTTCTGGGTCCACCACGGAACCCGGCTGGCCGGCGGCGACACCACCTACCGCAACCAGTACGTGCTGGCCCGCGTCGGAACGGCGTTCGGTGCCTGCGCGTTCGCGGAAGGCGACGCCGACCCGGCGGTGTGCGCGAACTACTCCGGCGCTCCGGTCGCGCGGCTGCTCACCGAGGCCCCGGCCCCGGTGCGGATCGCAGCACTCGACGCCTACCTGGGCAGCGTCCGTCCACATCGGACGTCCGAAGCCGAACGGGTCGTGTTGCCGGTCGGCACACCCGAAGAACGGGCACGGGCGAGGGATGCCGCCGTAGCGGACCTGCTCGACGTCGAACCGGGCGCCAAGGTCGCGTTGATCGGCGTGGTGAACCCGTTGGTCGCGGCCATCCGGGAGCGCGGCGCCGAGTGCCTGCCGTGCGACCTCTCGTTGCGCACGACGCAGTGGGGCGACCCGGTCACCCCGGACATGCGGGACGTCCTCGGAGTCGCGGACGCCGTGGTGGCAACGGGAATGACGATCGGCAACGGCACGTTCGACGAGATCCTGCGCTCCTGCCGCGAACGCGACATCCCGCTGATCGTCTACGCCCAGACCGCGAGCGCCGTCGCCCGCCACTTCCTCGGCGAGGGGGTCACCGCCCTGTCCGCGGAACCGTTCCCGTTCTCGCAGTTCAGCGCCGACGAGTCCGCGCTGTACCGCTACCGAGCATGAGAGAAGACGTGGACCACCACATCGACCATCACATTGCTGACGCTCTCAGCCGCCCTGCCCTGGTGCGCCTCGACTCCCGCACCCTCTGCCTGCGCTTCGAGACCATGAAGGTCGCGTCCGCGCTCGAAGCCGTCCGGTACCTCCTCGAACGCGGCACCATCGCGCAGGGCGACACGCTGGTCGACAGCTCCAGCGGCATCTACGCGCACGCCCTGGCGTTGGCCTGCCACCGCTACGGCCTGCGTTGCCACATCGTCGCCTCGACGACGGTCGACAAGACGCTGCGCACCCAGTTGGAGATCCTCGGTGCCACGGTGGAACCCATGCCGCCGTCGAAGAGCCTGAAGCTGGACCAGAGCCTACGGGTGGCACGGGTGCGGGAGATCCTTCGCGATCATCCGCGGCACCACTGGATGCGGCAGTACCACGACGACGTCCACTACCGCGGCTACCGGCCGATCGCCGACCTCATCCGCGAGCACGCCGACTGCGACCACCTCAGCGTCGTGGGCGGGGTCGGCACCGGGGCGTCGACTGGTGCGCTGGCCACGTTCCTGCGCGAGACCGCTCCGACCGTCGAACTGGTCGGCGTGCAGCCGTTCGACAGCGTGACGTTCGGCAGCGAGCACGTGCACGACCCGGAGATCATCATCGCCGGGATCGGCAGCTCGATCCCGTTCGGCAACGTCGACCACACGCTCTACGACACCGTGCACTGGTTCGGCTTCGACGCGGCCCTGTCCGGCGGCGTCGCCCTCCTGCGGGAGCACGCGATCTTCGCCGGGCTGTCGGCGGGGGCGGCCTACCTGGCGGCGCGGTGGGAGCAGCGGCTGGATCCGGAACGGCACGTGGTCGTGCTCGCCCCGGACACCGGCCACCGCTACGTCGACGCCGCCTACTCCCGGCACGCGGAGGTGCCGGCGCCGGACGAGCTCCGGCCACGCCAGATCACCACGCTCACGGACATGGACCTGCCGTGGTCGCGGATGCACTGGAACCGGGCGGAGGCGCCGCCGAACGCGGTCACTCAGCCGGTCGCGGTGGCTTCCTGAAGAACGCCGCCACCCGCTGACCCAGGTTCCGCTGGGGACCTCGGCTCAGCAGGCGAGCCAGGTCCGGATCGGAGGCGTGCAGCCACCGTTCGATGTCACTGAGCCGCTGCTGTTCCTGAGCACTGAGCATGCCCGCTCCCCAGGTCGGTCCGGCCTGTCGAAACGTGCGTGTACCCAGCTGCTCAGGGGTTCAAACCGGTTTCGGTGACGGCGGCAGCGGATCGGGATCCGGGCCGGGAGGGCGCAACGGATCGGGGTCGGGTCCTGGCGGCGACGGCTGGTCGGGACCGGTCGGTCGCGGCTGGTCAGGACCCGGCGTGGTCGGCACGGGCTGCGCCGGCGGAATCGGTTGGCTCATGACCGGGGGTACCCGCTGCTCAAACCCCGCCCACTCGATTCCCGCCCGACTCGAATTAAGTTCGTTTCCGCTAATGAGGCGCCCTGCCTGGCCGACAATCCGTCCAGATTCTGTTTGGATCCGGCAGAACGGGGCGGGGACTTGACGCTGTCCAGAGCGGCACAGGGGTGGTTCCACGGTTCCGAGCAGACGCGCGGTCTGCAGTTCAGCGGGGTGATCGAGCTTCTGCGGCTGCTCGACCGGCTGTCCGCCCGTCCGCGCTGGCCGTCCCGCGACGTGCCGCTGCCGATCGTGCACCTGCGCCGGCCGCCCGGTGCGAAGAGCCCGCTCGAGGCACTGGCGAACCGGCCTGCTGACACGCGGGGGCGCCGGGTTCCGTACGCGCTCGTCAACGGCGCCGCGGAGTCCCGGCGCAGGCTGCTCGACGACGTGGTCGGGCAGCTCGCGAGCGAGGTGCGGGGCGTGGCGCGGTTGCGCTTCCCGCGGTTCGCGCTCGTCGGGTGGCTGCTCGACCTGACGCTGCCCGCCGGGGTCGAGGCGGAGGAGGAGGAACGGGAGATCGCCCGGGAGTTCCGGGTGCACCTGCAGCGGCGCCTGCGGGTGACGCGGGACGGGATGCAGGACCTCGCGCAGGACTTCCCCTGGTGGATCAGGCTGATCATCGGGGTGATGCCGCGCATCGGCCTGGCGTTGATGGCACTGCTGTGGCGCCCGGCGAAGTGGGTGGGCGAGCAGTCGCTGGGCGGCCGGTCGCGCCAGGGTCTCTACCGGCTCGCCCGCACGGTGGTGAAGGAACGCCTGGCAGAACACCACGAGGACGAGGTCGGCGACCTGCTCGTGCGCGCGCTGCTGGAGGACCTGCGGCGTTCGCACCGGCGCTGGACCCTGTGGGGGACGGGGCGGCGGCGTACGGGATGTCCGTGGCTGTTGCTCGACAACCACGACGGCGACTGCGCGGGACAGTGGCTGGTCGACTCGATCGGCCGCGCGCGCAGCGGCGTCCGGAGTGGACAGTCGTGGCGGGCGAACCCGTTGAGCCGGCCGGATCCGCTGCTCGTCGTCGCGGCGCAGGAGTCGGCAGACGTGCCGGCCACCCACGCCGCGGACGCGCTCGCCGGCCATCACGACTGGCTCCGGCAGCTGTCGCGGTCGGAGAACTGGGTGCTGGCGCTCGACACCGACGCCACCGAACCCGCGCGGGGCATCGTCGGCGCACTGTCCGAGTACCCGGCCCTGCGTCTGCGCAGAGCCCTCGCGGCGCCGCTCGTGCTCCTGCTGCTCGCCGGATCGCTGGTGGCCGTGCCGTTCCTCAACCACGGCAGGTGCGACGAGTGGTGGTCGCCGTCGTTGCGCTCGCCGCTGGAACGGGTCGGCACGGAGTGCATCGGGGTGTCGGCGGATCCGTTGCGGCACTTCGTTCCCGACTGGGTGCCGGAGGACATCCGGCCGGCGCTGCAGGACGTCTACGGCCGGATCATGGCCGAGAACCGCAAGGCGGCGCTGCGCCCGGACGCGATCACCATCGTGTTCCTCAGCGTGCTGACCCCGAGCACCGCCAACAGCTTCCACGCCCTGGTCGAGGAGCTGCGCGGGGTGTGGGTGGCGCAGAGGAACAGCGACGTGCCCATCAAGATGTTGCTGGCCAACGGTGGCGAAGGACCGGGCGGCCGCGGTCTGGCGTCCGGTGACGTCGCCGCGGACAAGATCGTCGAACTGGCGGCGCGCGACCGGAGCGTGGTCGCGGTGACCGGGTTGTCGATCAGCTCCGACACCGCCAAGTCCGTGGTGAAAAGCCTGGGCAGCAACGCCTTGCCGATCATCGGCACGCTGACCTCCGCCGACGACATGGCGACCATCAACGAGTACTACCACCAGGTCGGGCCCAACAACCTGCGCGAGTCGAAGGTCGCCGCCTACTACCTGCAGACCCGGCTGAGCGTGACGAACGTGGCGATCTTCTTCTCCGGCGACACCAGCGACCGGTACAGCCAGAACCTGGCCGAGGACGCCCGGCTCTCCTTCGCCGAACGCGGAATCGTGGTCAGCCAGTACAAGTCGTACCGGGTCGCGAACGACGACGAGGGCCTGGCACCGGCGAGCCTCGGCCAGGGCGCGTGCCCGGCGGACGCCACCCCCGGCTACGCGGTCTTCTACGCCGGCCGCGCCCAGTACCTGGCGGAGTTCCTGCGCGGCATGAACAGCAAGTGCCAGGGCAGCACGCCACCGGTGCTCGCGAGCGACTCGTCCACGCGGTTCATCCTGGAGGGGACCATGGCCCAGTTCCCCAACGTGCGGCTGGACTACGTGTCGTTCGCGAGTCCCACCGCGTGGACCGACTGCGCGAAGGTGCCGTTCTACAAGAACTACCTCGACGTGTTCCGCAAGACCTGCCAGACGCTGGGCGACGGGCGTTCCGCCGCCGCCTACGACGCCATGCAGGTGCTGGCGGAAGGGGTCCGGCAGGTGCGGCGGACCGATCCGGGCGCGCGGGTGCGCGAAGGCCTGCTCGCCGGGATCGGCAGCATCCGGCCGGACAACGCCATCCAGGGCGCCACCGGGACGATCGGGTTCGGCGCGAGCACGCGGCTGCCGGCGAACAAGGCCGTGCTGGTGTTGCAGGGCAACACGGACACGACCTCGACGCCTCGGCTGTTGTGCGGGGAACTGCCGTTCCGCGAGGACCTGGCGGCGGGGCTGGAACAGGACGGGGGATGCCCGCGCGATCCCCAGTAGGTCAGCGTTCCGGGCCCAGCACGGGCTTGACGTCGACGATCGGCGTGCCGTCGATGGCCTCCAGGTGCGCGACCCGCAGCTTGAGGCCGTCCACCGCGGTGATCCGCACGTGGTGCAGGCCGATCGGGTTCGGGCGGTCCGGCGACCGGGTCGAGAACACGCCCGTCTCCGGCCGGTCCTGATCGCTGCGGGGATGCACCGCCAGCACCGACCTGTCGGCGCGGTCGAGCCAGGTCAGGACCAGGACGTCCTGGCCGGCTTCCAGTTCCCGCATCGCCCGCGCGTACTCGGGCGCGAACACGAGCAAGGCCTCCGGCGCGCCCTCGTCGGCCTGCTTGGGCGCGGCGGTGCGGTCGAGGAGGGGCGATTCGACGTGGCCGATCGGCTGCAGCTTCATCAAGTCCCGCAGTAGGTCCGGTAGGTGGCACTGAAGTCCCGCGGCGCGGGATCGGCGAAGTATTCCAGGCCGGGTCGTTCGCCGTACGGGGAGGTAACCGCTTTCAGCAGACGGTCGAACGGATCCATGTCACCGTCCGCCCCGGCCGCCAGCGCCTCCTCCACGAGGTGGTTGCGCGGGACGTAGACGGGGTTGGCGCGGTTCATCACGTCGGCGTCCGGTGCCATCGCGCGCCAGCGGGCGAGCCAGGCGTCGATGGCCGCGAGGTCCAGGAACAAGGAGCGGGCGGGTTCCGCGTCGCCGCGAGCGGCCTTGCCGAGCAGGTGGAAGAACGACGTGAAGTCGACGTGGTTCTCGTGCATCAACGCGAGCAGGTCCTGCAGCAGCGGCTTCACGTCACCGGACACCCCGAGCTTCGCCCGCATGTCGCCGATCCAGGTCTCCTCGAAGTGCGCGTCGAACGTGCGCAGCGTCGCGAGGGCCAGCGAGACGGCCTCGTCCTCGTTCTCGGCGAACAGCGGCAGGAGGGCCTCGGCGAGGCGGGCCAGGTTCCACTCGGCGATGATCGGCTGGTTGCCGTAGGCGTATCGGCCGCGTTCGTCGATCGAGCTGTACTTCGTCGTCGGGTCGTAGGCCTCCATGAACGCGCACGGGCCGTAGTCGATCGTCTCGCCGGAGATCGTCATGTTGTCGGTGTTCATCACGCCGTGGATGAAGCCGACCAGCATCCACCGGGCGACGAGGGACGCCTGGGCGGCGACCACCTGCGAGAACAGCTCCAGGTACGTGCTGCCGGGATAGTGGCGGGCGATCGCGTGGTCGGCGAGGCGGCGCAGCAGTTCCAGGTCGCCGGTGTTGCGGGCGTACTGGAAGCTGCCGACGCGCAGGTGCGACGAGGCGACCCTGGCGAGGACGGCGCCGGCCAGCGGCTCCTCGCGCTGGACCACGTGCCCGGTCGACACGACGGCCAGCGCACGGGTCGTGGGGATGCCGAGCGCGTGCATTGCCTCGCTGATGACGTACTCGCGCAGCATCGGGCCGACGGCCGCCAGCCCGTCGCCACCGCGGGCGAACGGCGTGCGGCCGGAGCCCTTGAGGTGGAGGTCGCGGAGCCGGCCGTCCGCGTCGGTCAGCTCGCCGAGCAGCAGCGCGCGGCCGTCGCCGAGCCGGGGGGAGTAGCCGCCGAACTGGTGACCGGCATAGGCCTGGGCGACGCCACGACCGCTCACCAGGAACGGCAGATCGTCCGCGCGCAGCCGGCTGGGGTCGAGGCCGAGCTCCTTCGCGAGTGGCTCGTTGAGGGCCAGGAGTTCCGGTTCGGCGACCGGGACGGCCTCCCACGAGACCGCCATCTCCGGCACCGCGTCGGCGAAGTCGCTGCTCAGGCTGATGTTCACGCCCCCAACGGTACCGGGTGCGCTCCCCGGCGAGTGTGATCGCGCTCTCACCTCGAACTCGGCTGAACCGATCCGAGGGGCCGTACGTGATTGGGGGTGAACAGGTTGGCGAAAGTCCACTCAGGAATGAGAAAAACAATGCGTCGCAAGCAAGTTGGGTTCGCTGCTGCCCTTTTCGCGGTCGGTGTCATCGCACTGACGGCGTGCGGTCAGGGTGCCGCGCAGTCCGGATCTGCTTCCCCTGCAACGGAAAAGGCCCAGGAGACGCAGGCCGCCGCCGAACAGTCCGATGTGGACTTCCTGCGCGGATCGGCGAATTCCAACAAGGCAGACCAGAACACCGGCGACCGCGCCCCGGCGACCGCTTCTCCCGAGGTGAAGCAGAAGTGGGTCGAGCTGCGCGTCGCCAACGCCGGTGGCCTGGAGCCCGCCGTCGTCAACGGCAAGGGACTCTCGGTCTACTGGTTCAGCGACGACCCGGTGAAGGGCGGGGTGTCCAACTGCAACGGTGACTGCGCCAAGACGTGGCCGCCCATCACGGTCACCAAGGGCACCAAGCTCTTCTTCCCCGGCATCAAGCGGGAGAACATCGGGTTCATCAAGCGCCAGGACGGCGCCACCCAGGTGACGATCGGCGGTCGCCCGATCTACCTGTTCAGCAAGGACGAGAAGGCCGGTGACATCAAGGGCCAGAACGTCGGCAACAAGTGGTTCGTGATCAACCCCGAGGGCAAGCGCGCCGTCGCCCCGGCCGAGGCTCCCGCCACCCAGCCCGCCCCGCCCGCTCCCGGCGCCAAGCCCGCGAGCTCCGTGACCTTCTTCACCGGCAAGAACTTCGACGACTTCAGCGGCGACAACTTCGCGACCGGCGTCAAGGTCGAGTCCAAGTGCGCCGACCTGCGCGGTGGCTTCAAGTCGCTCACCACGGACGGCGCCGTGAAGATCTGGTCCGAGCCGGGCTGCAAGGGCAAGTCCGCCGTCGTGACCGACGACGTCGCGGACACCGCTCCGCTCGGGTTCCCGGACGGCGTGAAGTCCTACATCCGCGCATGACCCCTATCGAGTGAACGCCCAGGCCGCCGGAGCACCCCAGCTCAGGCGGCCTTTCGGGCTCGCTACGCTCCCTGCATGCGCTACTCCGCCATTGCGCTGGCTTTCCTCCTGCTCGGGTGCAGCACCGGGACTTCGTCCCTGCCCACGATCACCCCCGCCGTGCCCTCGGTCACCGGTTCGCCGCTGCCCGACCTGCAGCCCCGGCTCGACGCGATCGGCGTCCTGCTCACGGACTGCGCGGCACGTTTGCGAGGAGAGCCCGTCGCCCCGGCCGACAACTGCACGCACGTCATGCCCGACGTGACAGGCGTGATCGACGAGGTCGAGAAGCAGTCGGCCAAGCTCCCGCCCGCCGGTCAGACGGCCCTCGCCGAGGTGCGCCGCCAACTCGCCGCGATCGCGCCGTGCGAGCCGTGGTTCGCGGCCGGTGGGGTGAGCGCGGACGGGCAGCTCGACGCCGCGTGCAAGAAGGCGTGGGACGCGCTCTTCGACGGGTACAGCGCCGTGCGCAACTCCGCCTAGGCCGGGTCGCTGAACGAGATCGGTTTGCCGGTGGCGCGGGCGTAGGCGATCTCCCTGCGCGTGGAATCGCCGACGTACCCGCCGGGGTTGACGACCAGCACCCGGTCGGCCAGGTCGATCTTGCGCAGGTGGAGGGCGTCCAGCGCGGCCTTCTGCTCGTCGGTGACCAACTCGTCCGCCTCGCCCGGCGCGACGACGATGACACCGGCGAAGGTCAGATCACGGTTCGCCGCACGCATCTCGGCGGCGAACCGGGCAGAGCCGCAGATGCAGACGATCTCGGGCCGATCGGGCACGGCTCAGTCCGGTTCCACTGTGGACAGGACGAAGCGGGCCGTCAGCTCGTTCGAGATCTCGTAGTGGCGCACCAGGAATGTGCGCTCGTCGAGCTTCTTGCGCCGCAGCCAGCCCGTCACCTCGGCGTTGGACTTGCTGGCGTTGCACGATCCGCACGCGGGTACGACGTTGCCGAGCGTGTAGCGGCCGCCGCGGGAGAGGGCCTGCACGCAGTCCTTCTGCAACGAGGCGGCGGGAGCGGTGCAGTAGGCGCAGCCGCCCCACGCCGTCTTGAGGGCGTCCCACTGCTCGTCGGTGAGGTCGTTGATGACGCGGGCCATGCGCTTCTTGCGCTTGCGCGCGGCGCGAACCTGTTTGCTACCGCCGGTCGGCACGATCGGTGAGACTACGCGTCGCGATGGTCAACAGGTCGGAGGCGGGGCCCCGGGGTGTCCGCCCGGACGGCCAGACCGCCCTCAGCGCGCGGTGCAGGTCCACGCCGGCGACCTCGACCCGGACGAGCGTGCGGGCGGCGATGTCGGCGGCCACGGTGTGGACGCTCAGCACGGCGGGGCCGATGCCGCCGATCGCGGCCGCCTTGATCGCCGTGGTCGACGACATGTCGAGCAACGGCCCGGCGGACTCGGTGACGCCCGTGGCCTTCAGCGCGTGCTCCCAGGCCTGCCGCGTGCCCGAACCGGACTCCCTGCTGACCAGTGGCGTCGCGGCGGCCTTGGCGGCGGTGACGCGGCGGCGCCGGGCCCAGGGGTGACCGGGAGCGACGACGAGCACGAGCTCGTCCTTCGCGACCACGCGGCTGGCCAGGCCCGCCGGCACGTCGGTGCTCTCGATGAACCCCAGGTCGGCCTTCTGGGCCAGCACCTGCTCGGCGACGTGCACCGAGTTGCCCGCCGACAGCACGGTCGCGGTGTCCGGGCTGACGGACCGCAGCGCGATCAGCCACGCGGGCAGCAGGTACTCGGCCACGGTGAGGCTCGCGGCGATCCTGAGGTGGCTCTGCCGGTCCGCGCGCAGGCTGGTGATGCCGGCGTCGAGGTCGGCCGCCCGTTCCAGCACCTGGGCGGCCCACCCGGCGACCAGCTGGCCCGCCGTGGTCAGCCGGGCGCCGCGCGAGGTGCGCTCGAGCAACGTGACGCCGACGCGGGCCTCGAGCGTCCTGAGCCGTTCGCTGGCGCTGGGCTGGGACATGCCGTGCGCCTGGGCCGCGCGGCCGATGCTGCCCAGCTCGGCGACGCTGCGCAGCAGGTCGAAGCTGGTCAGGTCGGTGACCCTGGACGGCAGAGGCATAGGAGCAGCCTATGCCCACCTCGGCGATTGGTGCCTACCGAGGCGGGCGCGGCGCGGGGATTGTCATGTCGTGACCGCTCTCGCACCTCAACACACCGTGCCCGTCGGGGTGCGACGAGCGGCACCATTCGGCCCGAACCTCTTCGCCTCGGTGATGGGGACGGGGATCGTCGCCACGGCCGGCGCCTCGATGCCCGGCCTGCGCACCGCCGCCACGTACGTGTGGGCGTTCGACGCCGTGCTGCTGGTCTTCCTCGTGGCCGCCGCCGTGACCCGCTGGACGTGGTCGACGGTGCGGGCGCAGCTCGCCGACCCCGTCATGGCCCAGTTCTGGGGCGCGCCGCCGATGGCGTTGATGACCGTCGGCACGGGCGCGTTGCTGCTCGGCTCCGACTGGATCGGGCTGCCGGCCGCGCTGGCGCTCGACTGGACACTGTGGACGGCCGGCACGCTGCTCGGACTGGCGACCTCCGTGCTGGTGCCGTTGCGGATGATCGGCAGCGGCGAGCGCGCGTTCGCCGGCTGGCTGATGCCCGTGGTGCCGCCGATGGTGTCCGCCGCCTCCGGAGCCCTGCTGGCGCAGCACCTGCCGGAGGGGTCGTCGCGGCAGGCCATGGTCCTCGGCTGCTACGCGCTGTTCGGCGTCAGCCTGTTCGCGACGATGGTGATCGTGCCGCAGATCTGGCAGCGGCTGGTGCAGCACGGGCTGGGCGCCGCCTCGACCGTGCCGACGCTGTGGATCGTGCTCGGGCCGCTGGGCCAGTCGATCACCGCCGCCAACCTGCTCGCCGGTGTGCCCGTGCTGCCGGGTCAGGCCGCGTTCGGGGTGCTCTACGGCACGATCACGTGGGGGTTCGCCCTGCTGTGGGTGGCGCTCGCGGCGGCCGTCACCGTGCGGACCGCGCGGCGCGGGCTGCCGTTCGCGTTGACGTGGTGGAGTTTCGTGTTCCCGCTCGGCACCCTGGTGACCGGGACGAGCGCGCTCGCGGTCCGGGTTCCCTCGGCGGTGTTGTCCGGGTTTTCCGTTGTGCTGTACGGAGTGCTGGTGGTCGCGTGGGTCACAGTGGCCGCCCGCACGCTGCTGCACCGGTGGACGTAGACTGCCGTCATGAGCTCGGAAGTCCGGTACGTCATCATTCTCGTTGAAGGACAAGGGCTTCCGCTCGCCGTCGTGCGGCTGACCGGGACCGTTGAGGAAGCGTTCACGCACGACCTGGGCTGGGAGCCGTCCGAGCTGCTCGGCCGCGTTCCGTCCGAACAGGACTGGACGACCCGCGAGGTGAGCGCCGGCGAGGCCGACGGATTCCTGGTTGAGATGGTCCGCACGATCCGGTCGCGCGACCACGAGTCGGAGCTGGCGGACTACAAGTACTACGCGTCGTTCAAGGACGCGCTGGGTGTGCTCGACCTGGCCGACGCGGACCGGCTCATCCGCCGGCCGGAGGGCGCCGTCGAGGAGGAGTACGCCGGGCACCAGGCGTGGGAGCCCAGCGAGAAGCTCCACCGCATCGACTCCGGCCTCGACAAGCCGGAGGAGTACGTCGCGCTCAGCCTCGTCGAGGCCGCTCACGTCAAGAAGCTGATCGACGCGCAGTGGGACCGCGGCTGCACCCACCACGTCGTCCTCGTGGACAAGCGCCCGGTGGCCGTGGTCACCCAGGTGGCGAAGGACCCGGCCAGCGAGCTCGCGTTCACCGGCGACCCGGAGCCGCAGCCGTCGAGGTTGCTCGCCCAGGCCACCCGCGAGCCGCGCATGGACGCCGTGCGGACGTCCATGGCGACGGCCGTCGAGACGATGGCACGGCTGTCGATGCGGTGGCGGGCCGAGGCGCGAGCGGGCGAGACCGCCGGCTACGCGGTCTTCCACCAGCTGACCGACGTCCTCGACCTCGACTCGGCGTACGACGTCGTGCCGGAGCCGCAGGGCCAGTTCGCCGTGCCGCTGAACGCCGCGGAGAAGGCCGGCCTCACCGCCCGCCTGCACCTCCGCGCCGCCCGCAGGGAAGCGCAGCCGATCGACGGTCACTTCTACTTCGCGGTCTTCGAACTGCCGCACCAGGTCGTGGACCTGGACAACGCGCACTCGCTCCTCCGCGTCGACGACGCCCAGCAGTGGGAGATCCTGCGCGACGGGCAATGGCAGCCCACGGACAAGCCGCAGAAGCTGCACACGCTGCCGCTCACGAAGCCCGGTCTCGACCGCGTCACCCGTCGGGCGGCGGGGGAGAGGCCGACCCGCTGAGCTTCAGGTAGCGCGCGTGCACGAGCCGCAGCGCCTGCTGTTCTGCTTCCAGGGCGGGAAGTTCCGCGAGCTGCTCGGCCCGGGACAAGCAGAACTTCAGGAACTCCAGCGAGTCGAGCAGGTCGGGGATCACCCACGGCTGGGCCTCGCCGACGCAGCTGCGTTGCAGCGAGATGGCGCTCCGGATCGCCTGCTCCGCCTCGCTCCAGCGGTGCAGGGCGGCGAACGCGTTGGCCATGGACCACGTGGCGATGGCGCACTGGGCGGCGTAGGTGCGCGGTGAGTGCGTGAGGAGCTCGTGCAGCACGCGGATCGCGGTCCGGTAGCCCTCCAGCGCGTTGGCGTGCTCACCGCGGGCGGCCAGGCGGTTCGAGAAGTTCAGCACCACCCTGGCGTACTGCGGGCCGTGCCGCCCGGGGTCGCGCCGGTGCAGGTCCTGGATCAGCGTCAGGGCCTGCCGGCCGACGTCGAACCCGTCCTGGCCCGCATCGCCCAGTGCGATCGCGTAGGTGTCGAGGGCGGTGATGTAGCGCGGCAGGTGCCGATCGGGATCGCGGTCGGCCAGGTCGCGGAGCAGCGCGACCGACTCGGCGGCGAACTCGGCCGCACGGGCCGGGTCTCCGGAGTGGGCCGCGCAGGCGAGACCCAGCGCGACGGCCCGGTCCTCCGGGTCGAGTTTTCGGGAGAGTTCCAGGGCTTCGAGCGACGCGGCCGCCGCACGGGCGTGGTCGTTCACGGCGTGATTGCTCGTCACGACGGTCTGCAGGGTGTCGAAGAGCAGGCCCCTGTCGCCGACGCCACGGGCGATGGCCAGGGCTTCGCCGGCTTTCTCGCGGGCGTACCAGGGGTGGCCGAGCCGGGCCACCGCCTGGGAGAGCGCGACCAGCGCACGGACCCGGAGGTCCTGGCTGTGCGCGTTCTCGGCGGCGCGACGGGCGAACGCGGCGGCCTGGTCCGATCGCCGTCCGTCGAGCCTCTGGACGGCGAGGTGGAGGTCGAGCATCGGGCTGGGTTCGTCCTCCGGATCGGGCTCGGAGCCGAAGGTGTTGCGGGAGAACAGGTCCAGCGCGATCCGGGCGGCCGCCGAGCCCAGCGGCGAGTCCTGCCGGGGCAGGCAGAGGTAGGCGTCGGCGGCGACCTCGTCGCTCGCCGCGGCGAAAGTCCGGTGCAGCAGTTCGATGATCCGCGCGGGGTCCTCGACCGAGGGCGCCGCCTGCGCGAGCGCGGGCAGGTAGCCGTCCGGGTCGTCGGCCGACGCCTGTGCCAGCGCGAGATCCGCGGCCTGGGCGGCGACGCCCGGCACGGATGCCAGACGGCACAAGGATTCCACGGCACGTGGACGATCGGGTTCCGCAACGGCGCGCAGCGCGCCGGCGAGCACGGCGGCGCCACTGTCCGGTTCTCCCAAGGCGCCCAACGCTTCTCGCACCAGCTCGTCGCCTGATTCCACTGGGGAGAGAAAGTCCGCGGTCCGCTGGACGTCGTAGAGCCGCGCGCGGAAGCCCGGCAACGCGGTGAGCAGCGCTTCTGCGGATCGCCTGTCGTGCAAGGGGAACAGGGCGGGAAGCGCCAGAGTCAGGGAAAGGGTGATCGGGTCGTCCTCGAAGCCCAGTCCGGCGTCACGGACTTTCGTTCGCCAGTGCTCCAGGTCTTGGGGCATGGGATCATGTAACCAGCTCTCGTGCTCGTGCAGGGTGACGATCGGGCGACGCCCGTTGCTCGATGCCGCCGTGGCCGACGATCCCGGTCAGATCACCGTCGGCGGATCGCCCTATTCGGGCGTCAATTCGAACCAGGGGTGAAAGGGGCCGGATTTCAGGGTTCGACGGCACGTTTTCGTCAATTCCCGGCGCGGCGACAGGTGCGACCGGACCCGAGACCAGACCACGGCCCCCCGGTGGTCTCATCCGCTCGGCCCAGTCGCCCCCACCAGGCCGAACTGGCCCCCGCCGCGCGAAAACACGGCCTGACCAGCAAGATCACCATCGCACCGAAAACCTTAAAGGCATTTAAAACCAACAGTGTTCTGTTCGCTTTGAACCCCGTCCGTGACCTCCCCGTAGTCATCGGTACAACACCGTTCGACCCCCCGAGGAGACACAGAATGGGCGCTCGACACCGCAAGCCCGCCATGATCGGCGCGGGCGCCGTGCTGGCGGTCGCCGCTGTCGCCGGTGGCATCTTCGCCTTCAGCGGCACCAACTCGAACGCGGCTGAGGACTGCGGTGGACTCGACACCGCGCTCCAGAACAACCTGACCTTCATCGCCGGTCAGCAGGCGAACCCCGACGCGCAGTCGGACGCCCGCATCGCCAACCGGCAGGCGGTCGTCAACCTGATCAACCAGCGGCGTGCGGCCGCCGGTTGTGGCAACAACGTCCAGGCGAAGCCCGAAGCGGGGCAGGCCGCCACGTCCGGTGAGGACTGCGGCGGACTGGACAAGGCGTTGCAGAACAACCTGACCTTCATCGCGGGCCAGAAGAGCGCTCCGGACTCCCAGTCCGAGGCTCGCATCGCGAACCGGCAGGCCGTGGTCGACCTCATCCAGCAGCGACGCAAGGCGGCGGGCTGCAAGGGTGACGGTGGCGCGGCCCAGGCCGGCAACAACGCCGGCCAGGCCGGCAACAACAACGCCGGTCAGGCGCCGGCCCAGCAGCCCACCAAGCAGCCCAACGCGAACCAGGGCAACAACAACGGCGGTGGCGCTACCGGCCAGCAGGTCTGCAACGGCTCGACCGTGACGTTGTCCGGCGAGGGCGGCGAGCCCGCCGCGTCCAGCGGCACGTTCCCGGTCGGCACCACGCTGAAGGTCACGAACCTGGACAACAACAAGTCCACGACCGTCAAGGTGGCGTCGGTGTCCGGCAGCTGTGCGCTGCTGAACAACGCGGCCTTCGAACAGGTCCGTGAGCCCGGCAAGTTCCTGATCCGCAACGCGAAGATCGAGAAGATCGGCTGATCCGTCCACAACGGACGGCACGAGGCCGGGTGTTCCCGTCAAGGCGCGGGGGAACACCCGGCCTCGTGCCGTCCGTTCGCGGTCACCGGGAATAACGATCTCGTGGTGGTCAGAAGTGCGCCCAGGATGAGACCTTGGTCGTCGTGACGGAGAAAGCAACGGCGCCATCTGTCTTCCGGAACACCGCGTTCCTGCGTCTGTGGACCGGAACGACCGCGTCGGGCCTCGCGATGTGGGCGATGCCCTTCGTACTGGGCCTGGCCGTGCTCGAACGCTCGATCACCGCCGTGGAACTGGGCGTCGTACTGGCCACGAGAACCGCGGGTTTCGTCGCCGCGGTCCCCGTCGCCGGTGTGCTCGCCGACCGGCATCCCCGGCGCGCCGTGGTCTTCTGGTCGTGCCTCGTCGCCGCGGTCATGACACCGGTCATCGCGGTGGGGATGGGGAAGTCCCTGCTGCTCATGGCCGTCGCCGCGGCGATCGTCGGTGCCGGCCAGGGCGCCTGCCGCCCCGCGTTCCAGGCGCTGGTGGCCGAGGTGGTGCCGGAATCCGGACGGCAGCAGGCCAACGCGGCGACCACCCTGGCGATCAGGGTGACCACGCTGATCGCGCCGAGCCTCACCGCGCTCGCGGCACTGCTCCTGGACGCCCGCGCGCTGCTCGCGATCACCGCCGTGCTGTGGCTGTGCGCCGCGCTCGTGCCACCGAAGGGGACGGGCAAGCCGGTCCAGATCGGCGAGACCCGGGCGGGCTTCGTCGCCGACTTCCTCGACGGCATCAGAGAGGCACGCCGGCACCCGTGGTTGCTCGGCGGACTCGGCGCGCTGACCGCGATGATCGCCTTCGGCTACTCCGCGACGGCCGTGCTGCTGCCGGTGGTGAGCCGGGACCGCTACGACACGGAGGCGGTGCTGGCGGCCGCCACGACCGCGTACACCCTGGGAGCGCTCGGGGGCGCGGTGCTGATCGCCCGCTGGCGGTCGCGGGCGGCGGGATGGGCCTCGCTGGCCGGACTCGCCTGCTACGGCCTCATCCCGCTGGGCCTGCTGGCACCGGTGCACCCGTTCGTGCTGATCGCCGTGTACGCCGTCGCGGGGATCGGCATCGAGCTGTTCAACGTCCCCTGGTTCACCGCGATCCAGCGCGAGGTCGAACCGGGCAAGCTCGCCCGAGTGTCCTCATTGGACTTCCTGCTCTCCTACGGCCTGGCGCCGCTCGGCCTGGCGTTCATCGCGCCGGCGATCGACCTGTTCGGCGCGAGCGCGGTGCTCGGCGTCTGCGCGGTGATCTGCTTCGCCGCACCCGCCGCCGCCGCGCTGATCCCGTCGTCGCGCGGGTTCACCTGAACTCCAGTCGGCGGAAGTCTGGTCGTTTACGGCCAGGAGGGGCCGATCCCGGCTTGCGCGGCCCGCGCGGCGGGCCGTCAGTCGGGACGCTGCTGCTGGTCGATGTACTCCTTGTACTCCTTGATGATGGACAGGGGCGCACCACCGCACGACGCGGCGAAGTAGGAGGGTGACCAGAAGTGCTGCCCCCACAGGTGTCGGCGGATGTGCGTGGAGAATTCCTGCCGCAGGCGTCGGGAGGAGACGCCGTTGAGGCTGTTGACCAGTGTGGACAGGGCCAGGCTGGGCGGGTGGTGCACGAGCAGGTGCACGTGGTCGGTCTCGCCGTTGAACTCGCGCAGCGCCGAGCCGAGGCCGGCGCACACGTCCCGCATGATCTCCTCGCAGTGGCGCAGGATCTGATCGGTGAACGCGCCACGCCGGTACTTTGTGACGAAGACCAGATGGACGTGAAGGTCGTGGATGACACTGCGTCCCCTGCGTACATCGGTGTCGGGTTCCCATCGTGGTGACGCAGGCCAACGCCATGGTGATCAACGTGAAGCAGGTTGTGCAGGTGAGGTTGCTGCCGTCGCCTGAGCAGGCGTCGGCGCTGGCCGATACCTTGCGCGTCTGCAATACGGCGGCTTCCTGGTTGTCTGAGCGGATGTGCGCCGAGCAGGTGTTCCGGAAGTTCGACGTGCAGAAACGCTTCTACGCCGAATTGCGGGAACGGTTCGGGTTGGCCGCGCAGCCGGCGATCCGGGTGATCGGCAAGACAGTGGACGCTTACACGACACTGCGGGCCAATCTCAAGGCGGGCAACTACGGGCCGCCTGGGTCGGAGCGGCGCCGCAAGGTCGAGGGCACCCCGATCAGGTTCCGTCCGCAGGCCGGGCAGCCGTTCGACGCCCGCTGCCTGTCCTGGTAACTCGGTGACGCGGGCCGCGGCGGGACGGTGTCGATCTGGACGGTCGCCGGTCGGCTGCGCGGTGTGCGGATCGTGGGAAACCCCAGGCATCTCGCCCTGTTGCGTTCCCGGTCGGCGATCGGGGAGACCGATCTGCTGCACCGGGACGGGGTGTGGCTGCTGCACGCCGTCGTCGACAGCCCCGAGGCACCCCGGCGGGAACCGGTGAACGGGTTCCTCGGGGTCGACCTGGGGATCGTCAACATCGCCACCACATCCGATGGCGACCGGATGTCCGGGTCGCGTCTCAACCGCTACCGCATACGCCAACTGCGGTTGCGGAAGCGGTTGCAGGTCAAGAGGACCTCCTCCGCGCGACGGTTGCTCAAGAAGCGCCGCCGCAAGGAGGCCCGGTTCGCCGCCGACGTGAACCATCGGATCAGCAAGAGCATCGTGGCCGAGGCTGAACGCACCGGGCGCGGGATCGCCGTCGAGGAACTGACGGGAATCCGTGTCCGGGTACGGCTTCGCAAGCCCCAACGGGCCACGCTGCACTCCTGGGCGTTCGCCCAGCTCGGTCAGTTCCTGACCTACAAGGCCCACCAGGCCGGTGTGATGGTGGTGCAGGTCGATCCGGCCTACACCTCGCAGACCTGCCACGCCTGTGGGCACGTCGACAAACGCAACCGCCGCAGTCAAGCGGTCTTCCAGTGTGGCCGGTGTGACTTCGTTGGGCACGCCGACCACAACGCAGCGCACAACATCGCGGCCCGCGGTGTCGTGCGCTGGGGCGAAGTCATGCGCCCAGACGCAGCGCCCATCCTGGCAGCCAGCTAGGACGGCAGCAGCAAGCCTGAAAACCGCCGCTTGCGGCGGCTGGCAAGCTCGTTCCTACAGGGACGAGTTCATGACCAGGTCCAGCTGAACCCGCGCACACCGGGCTGCACGTCCAGCGCCACGTCCAGCAGCGTGCGGCCGGGAGTCACGGCGGAACCGTCCGCGAGCTGGACGACGGAGGAGGGCGCGTCGCCCTCGAACGTCACCTCCAGCACGTACTCCCGGGTCGGCAGGCGGAACTTGCGCTCGTAGTTCGTCGCAAGTGGACACGGGTCCTGGTTCACCAGCTCGTGCTCGATCACGACGCTCTCGCCCTTGCGCAGCGGCCGTTCGAACAGCAGCTCCGCGACCAGCAGCCCTTCGGACGGTTCCCGGACCACCTGCCCGACCGTGCAGTTCTTCAGGGCGTTGACCAGCGGCAACGGGCGGTCGTGCGAGTCGACGTGCATGATCACGACCCACCGGTCCGGCCCGGTCATCGACGCCGACAGCACCTGCCGCGACCGGAACGTGCGCTCGGTGCGGTCCGCGCCGATCGTCACGAAGTCCTGCTGGCTCACCCGCAGGAGCTGGTCGTCCCACTGCGTGTCGAGGTCGTGCAGCGCCTGCTCGACGGGTGTCGGGGACGGCCAGAACGCGGACATCGGCGCCGGAGCGTGGCGCAGCCAGCGGCCACGCGGGCGAGGCGGCCCCAGCAACTCCGAGAGGTGGCCCGGCGGCAGCTGCAGGATGTGTTCCAAGTGGACCACGGCCTGCAGCGACTTCTGCCGCTCCGGGCGGCTTCTGCCCGTCTGCCAGTAGCTCAGCGTCGCCATCGAGACCGACACGCCGTTCTGCGAGAGGTGCTCGCGCAGGCGCTCCAGACCGAGACCACGATTCGTGATCGCCGTCCGGAGCGCCTGCGCGAACTCGTCCACGCGAGCCACGCTAATGCATCTGCGCGTCCGGCTGCACCCCTCCCGGCGGCTGGTACGGCCGGTAGGTGACCTGCCGGCCGTCGATCACCATCTCGACGTCGACGGTGTCGGGGAACGGCGGGCCCATCGGCCGCAGCAGCACCGGGTTGCCGCCTGCCTGGTGGATCCGGATGTTGACGCCCTGCTGCGTCGCGATCAGCTGTCCGACCAGGTCACGGGCGTTGCCGGCGCCGACGTTCTCGGCGGCGTCGGGCTTCATGTGCCAGTTCGCGTTCTCCACCAGCGCGCCGTTCATGTGGCCCTGGTGCATCGGCCGGCTGACGGTGTAGTCCGCCACGAACCTGGTCACCGCCTGGTGGGTGGCCGCGAGGCCCACCACCTGCTGGCGCAGCGTCACCGGGTTCAGGCCGCGGGCCTGCGCGACGACGGCGTACAGGCCGTTGTCGGTGACCGGCGGGACGGGCTGGCGGACCAGGACGTCCTCGTTGAGGAACCGCAACTGCCGCTGCGTGTTGCTCACGTGGTCGGACGCCACGAGCCCGTGGGCCGCGACGACCTTCTGGTCCTTCTGGACGCCCGCCTGCATCTGGTCGAACGGAGCGGGCATCGGCGCGGACACGGCCGGGTTCATCCGGTTCTTCTGCGGCGCGCCGAGCTGGGTCTTCATCGTGTTGGGCGGGGTCCACGTGTTCGTGGTCTGCCCTGCGGCAGGAGGCAGGAACGGCTCGACCACGGCGTGCGCACCGGTGGCGAGACGTGCGCGCTCGTCGGCGAACTTCGTGCCCTTCTTGGCGGGCTTGCCGTCGAGGAACCGCTCCGACACGTTCGGCAGCGCGGTGTGCGACTGCGGCAGCTTGCCGTCCGTGATCAGCCCGTAGGCGATCCTGGACAGGTCGGTGCCCGTGTCACCCGCCACGAAGTCGGTCGCGAACGCCTGACCGCGCACCGGGTGCCGGTTGTTCTGGACGTCCACCTTGGCCATCTCGGTGGCGGCTTCCATGTCCGCGGCGTCGGCCGGCGTGTGCAGCTTGGCCAGCTCCGCCGCGTAGAACCGGTTGAGCGACTGGCTGAGCTGCCCGAACTCCGCCTGGCCTGGACCGAACCGCACGTTCGGGTCCACCAGCGGCACCAGGCCGTCGACGAACAGGTTCGGCTCCGGCGTGTAGGGCAGCAGCGGGTGGATGCCCTGCTGGTTGCGGCGCGCGTGCATGTCCGCGTCGATCACGTGCACGAACCGCTCGTGGAAGCCCGGCTGGTCGAGCTCGGCCCGGTAGGCCTCCTTCTGCGCGTCCGAGGTCTTCGAGTCGCCGTCGATGCGGGCGAGGACGTCGGCGCGCAGCTGTTCCGGCGTGACCGCCACCCGGTAGCCGCCGCCGATCATCAGCGGCCGCAACGGCTTCGAGACGTCGGGACCGTCGGCGGGGCCGACCTCGTGCGCCTCCGTGAGCTTGGCGACGTGGTCGAAGACGTGCGCGCCGTCGCGGGTCGTGCGGTCGCCCGCGTCGAAGTCCATGACCGCCACGTACGGGTGCGTTCCGGCCACGGCCAGTGCGGTCACCGCGAACACGTGCGCCTCGCTTTCCAGCGTGGCGTTGCGGGTCTCGCCGAACTTGAAGCCCTGCGGGCCGTGCGGAACGCTCACCAGCGCGACCGCTTCCGGCCGGCCGACGACCGACGGGGTGGCGGTGGCGATGGCGGCGTCGATCTCCGCCTGCGTCGCGCCGTTCACGCCGAGCACGAACGCCACGCGGCCGTCCATGTCGTGCGCGCCGGCCATGACACCGTCGATGACGGTGTCGAGCTGGTCGAGCTCGCTCGCCCGGACGATCATGCTGACGACGAACGACGGCTTCTCGTCGGCGTCGATGCTGGCCTGCGTCCACTGCAGGTAGTTCTCGGTGGTGACCTCCGCGAGCGCGTTGCCCCGGGCCAGGTTCTCGTACGCCGCGTTGTGCACGCCGTTCTCGTTGAACGGCGTGGCTTCCTGCTCGGCCATCTCGACGTCCGCGTTGTCCTCGATGGACAACTCCTCGAGCTCCTCGCGGGTCCGCTTGACGGCGTCCCCTGCCGGGTCCTCGCCGAGGTGTTCGTTGCCGCGCTTGGGCATGTTCGGCGGCGGGAGCTCCGACCGCTCGTCGGCGCCGGGCTGCGGCGGGTTGTGCGACTGCAGCGCCTCCATCCGGTTCTGGACCAGCTGGAGGTGGCGCGGCTTGAGCCGGGCGTCCGCCTTGTCGATGCCCTGGGTCATGGGGGAGTTGTCGTTGACGACGCGGCCCCTGCCGTCCTCGTGCTGGAAGATCGGCTTCACGTCGCCGGTCTCCAGGTACTCGTCGCGCAACCCGAGGAAGTGCCCGACCTCGTGCGCCAGGCGCCGCGAGTCGGTGTGCGAGGGCCAGGTGAGCTGGTTGGCCCTGCCCTTCGGGTCGTTCGTGACGTCGATCGTGGCGTGCGCGTCAGCGGGGTCGTTCGTGAACTCGACCGTGACGTGGAACTGCTCGCCGCCGGGCAGCTTGTAACCCTGGTTGTACAGCTCCTCGACGCCCGCGCGGGTGCGGTCCTGGACGTCGGCGTCGCCGCCGTTGAGGTGCAGCCGGACGGTGAAGTCGCGGACCGGCACGCCGTCCACGTTCAGCACGCGGTTGTCGTACGCGATCGGGCCGCGCCAGGCCTGCATGTTGATGCCGTGCGGGCCGACCTTCGTCGAGTCGAGGACACCGCCGTCCTCACCGCGCACCCAGCTGGTGGCCGGGGTCGTGGCACGGGCGTCCGCGATGGCCTGCGACGACACCGGGTTCTGCGGGTCGAACCACGCCGCGCTCGTGTCCGTGCTGTGCAACGGACTCGGGTCGCTGGGCGGCACGGTCGACGTCGGCGCCTCCATCGGGGGAGCGGACGGGGCCGGGTCGTCGTCGACGATGCCGTAGTCCTGCAGGTTCGCCGTCATCACGGCGATCGCCGCGGTGTCGAGCTGGACGCCGAGCACCTGACCGAGCTCGGTCCGGTTGTCGGTGACGGCCTGGGTGAACACCTCCGGGCCGACGAGGCCCGCCGGTACGAGCTGCGACTTGGCGAGCACCTTGTGCGTCCACAACGCCTGGTGGTGGGGCTCGGTGCCGTCGGGCTTGATCTCGCGGATCGAGTCGGCCAGCGACGGCGCGCCGGTCACGTCGATGATCGCGGCGTCCTGGGCGAAGTTGAACGCCCGGTTGTAGCCCTTCTCGTGGTCGAAGATCTCGGAGGCGATCTTCGCGGGGTCGGCCGCGAACGTCGGGCTGCCTTCGAGGGTGTTCCACAGCTGGTGCGACCAGTCGTCGAACTTGCCGTGGCCGGGGTCGTCGGCGAACGCCTCGATCTGCTCGCTCTCGATGATCGGCCGTTCGAACTGGTCGTTGAACGCCTTCTGGACGGCCTCCAGGCCGTGCTGGTCGACCAGCGCCGCGACGTCGCCCGCGTTGACGTGCAGGACGGCCGAGGCACGCAGCAGGTCCAGGCCCTCCTTGTGGTTCAGGTACTTCTGCGGGTTCGCCTTGAGCTCCGCCTCCACCTGCTTCATCAGCGGGGTGGCGTTCTCCATGGCGGCGTCGGTCAACTCCACCAGCCGGGCCTCGGCCTCGGTGGTGGGAGCGGGAGCCGACGGCGGCACGGGCGCGGTGGCCGGAGCCGGCGCCGGGTCGTCGGCGACCATGCCGTCGCCCTGGAGGTGCTGCTTCAGCTCGGTGACCAGTTCCGGCGTCACCTCGGCGCCGAGCGCCGCGCCGATCTCGGCCCGGTGGTCCGTGACGGCCTGCGTGAACGCCTGCGGGCTCACGATCGCGTCCGACGGGATGATCTCCGCGTCGCCCAGCACCTTCTGGACCCACAGCGCCTGGCTGTAGGAGTCGGTGCCGTAGACCTTGGTCGCGACGATGGCGTCGGCCAGCGACGGTGCGCCGACCAGTTCCGCGAACGCCGTCTCCTGCGCGAAGTTCGTGCCGCGGTTGTAGCCCTTGTCGTGGTTGAAGACGTCGGCGGCGAGCTTGTCCGGGTTCGCGGTGTAGGACGGCGTGCTGCCGATCGTGTCCCACATGCGGTGCGCCCAGCCGTTGAACGCGGTCCGGCTCTCCGGAGTGCTCAGGTCGCCGAACTGCGCCAGCTGCGCCGTCTCGATGATCGGGCGGCCGAACTCCCTGGTGAACGCCCGCGCCACCTGGTCGACACCGTGCCGCTGGATCATCGTGGCGATGTCGTCGGTCCTCGTGTCGAGCACGACCGACGCCCGCAGCAGGGCGAGCCCCGCCTCGGACTGCACGTACCGGCTGGTGTCCGACCGCAGTGCCGCCTCCACCTCGTTGGCGAGCGGGGAGGCGTTCGTCATCGCGTCCGCCGTCAACGCCTTGAGATGGCTCTCCACCACGACGTTCGGCACGCTGGTGGGCGCGTCGGTGTCGCTGTTCGCGTTCGACGTGGTCGCCTCGGTGGACGGCGCGTTCGGCGGCTGCGGTGCGGCGCTCCTGCTCGTCGACGCCTCGCTGGACGAGGACGTTTCAGCAGGCGGCGCCGGACGCGTCTCGACGTCCCTGCTGGAAGAAGCCTCCGGGGACGAGGACGTCTCCGGAGCGGGCGGAGGCGGCGGGGGAGTGGACGACGACGTGGTGGTCGTCGACGGCGGGTTGTTGTAGTCGGTGATCCGCTGGTCGACCGCCGCCTTCTTGTCCCACCACTCCTGCTGCCGTCCGTCCGCGGCGGTGCGGGCGGTGTTCAGCCTGGTCTCGGCCGCCGTGACGAGCGCCTTCTGCGTCGCGTGGTCGGTGGCGAGCTGGGCTGCGGCCTGGTCGTGACGCGCCTGCTGCGCGATGCGGGCGGCCTCGAACTGGGTCACGACCTGCTGCTGAGCCACGAGCTCCGCACGCCGGGTGGCGGCGTCCGTGCGCAGACCGCCGATCGCGGCGTTGGCGAGGTCCAGCTGGTGCTGGGCGTCCTCCATGCCCGCCTTGGCGTTGGCGAAGGAGCCCTCCGCCGTGCGCAACGTGGTCTGGGCGTTGGTGTGCGCCAGCCTGGCCGCGTCGACCTGACCCTGCAGGGCCACGTTGCCCGGCGCCGCGGCCAGCTGGGCCTCCAGCGTCCGCAGCGTGGTGGCCTTGGCCTCGACGTCCGACTTGGCGTCGTCGATCTCGAACTGCGCGGTCATGGCCAGCGCGCCGAAGCCGCCGACCTTGGGCGACAGCTCGGAGATCGCGTCGAGAACGCGCTGCGCCTCCTGGCGGGCGATCTCGGCCCTGGTCTCCAGAGCCGGGAGCTTCGCCTGCTCGTCCAGGTGCTTCTGGATCGCCTTGTTGTAGTCGATCTGGAAGGACGTGAACGCCGAGTCGGCCCTGGCGAGCGTCGCGGCCGAGTTGTTGATCACCTGCTGCGCTGCGTGCCGCTCGGTGTCGACGTTGACCTCGGCGGTGCGCCAGGCGTCCGCCGCGGTCTTCACCTCGGTCTGGGCGGTCGTGAGCTCCGGGCTGAAGTTCTTGCCCAGCACCGTCTGCGCGTCCGAGACGGGCATCCGGACCGCGGCCGAGTTCGGCACGGACAGGTCGACGACGGAGGTCTTCCCGCCGATCGTCGCGACCACGCGGTACTCGACACCGAACTGCACCAGTCCGGTCGTCGCCTTCGGCTTGAGGTTGTTGACCTTGTTGTCGGTCTGCCCGCCGGAGTTCGCCGTCGAGTCCTCGCCGGCGTGCCGCAGCTCGACACCGCTGGTGCCGAAGGTGACGTTGTCCTTCGGGTCGGTGTTCTGCTTGACGCCCGCGCCACCGGTCGCGAGACCGGCGGACAGGTCGCCGGTCTCGGTGACCTTCGAGTCCGTGCTGGTCGCGGTGACCTGAGACTTCGGGTTCTCCAGCGCCACACCGTCGCTGAGCGAGCCCAGCGTCGGGTCGACCAGCTTGGCGTAGACCTTGACGTCCGCGTCCTGGCCGAACGTCAGCGCGGCCTCGTGCAGGCCCGGCACGGTCAGCGGGCCGGACAGCATTCCGGGCAGGTGCGGCTGCAGGTTCTCCGGGCTCAGCGTGGACAGCAGGCTGTTCAACGCGCCCGTGCCCTTGCCGGTCAGGCCCTTCTTCGCGCCGGCGTCCTTCAACGCCTGGATCGTCGCCTCACGCAGGTCCTGCGCGCCACGCAGGTTCTCCACCGACGCGCCCGGCGGCAGCGCGGAGGGGCTGCCCTCCTGCTGCCAGTCGGAGGCGGCCTGCGGGGTGCCCTGGTCGGCCGTGCGGGAGTTCTGGTCCTTCGCGTAGGGCTGCGCCGCGGCCGAGCCGTCGACCTTCTGGTTGTCCGCGTGCAGGCGGACGGTCATCTCCTGCAGGCCGCTCTCGGCCCGCGCGATCTCCTTGTCGCCCTTCTCCACGACGAGCTCGAACTCGATCGGCACGGTGTAGCGCGCCGCCGGTCCGCTGCCCGCGCGGAAGCTCGCGAACTGGTCCGTCGTGGACGTGGAGACCGAGCTGCTCTTGGACTGCCCGATGTTCGCCGCCGCCATGACACCCGCGGTGCCGGAGACGTTCGGGTTCGCGCTGCCCGGCTGGGCGAGGCCCGGCGCCTTGAGACCGAGGCCCCAGCCGGTGGCGCGGCCCTGGCCATCGGTCACCTTGTGCGAGCCGGCGATCGTCGACTCCATCTCGACGCCGTCGTTGACGACGTTCTGGAACTTCGGCGTGTCCGCCTTGGCCCGCAGGGTGACCTGGTACGAGTCCTTGCCGAACGTGCCGGGCTGGTGCACCAGCAGCGGAACGCCGCCGTCCAGCGCGCTGTCGATCATCGCCTTGACGCTGGCCGGCGAGCTGAAGTCGACCAGGCGCTGCAGGTTGCTCATCGAGTCCTTGAGCACCGAGTCCGGCAGCAGCGGGTCGCCGAAGCGCTTCGCCGTCTTCGCGTTGACCTTGTTCGAGAGGTCCTCGACCACGTTCGACAGGTCCGGCACGGATTCCACGGTGGACAGACCGAGCGCACCCGGTTCGCCCTTCGCCACCGTCGCCGGCGGCGCCATCTTCGGGAACTCGGGCTTGGGCACGGTCGGCTGCACGTCGGGCAGCAGACCCATGTCCCGCGCCACGTCCTCGGTCACCCGCACGAAGACGGACTTCGGCAGGCTGACGGTCGCGCCCTCGGCCCTGGGCGTGGTGCCGGCGATGAAGTTCGCCGCACGGCTCTCGCCGACCACGGTGACGTCGGCGTCGAGCTGCACCAGCACGGTGCGGCCGCCCGCGGGCGTCACGTAGTTGCGGTCGTGGCTGCCGCCGACCTCCTTGCCGGTCGACTTCGAGTCCGACCACGGCGTGACCTTGCCGGCCACCGCGAAGCCACCGGCACCGCTGGCGGGCGTCGGCTCACCGGCGGGCGGCGCGGGGTAGTTCGGCTTGATCGGCACGTTGATGCCGGCGGTGACGTCGACCGACCGGTTCGTCGACGACGACTGGCCCGCCTTGTAACCACCGGTGCTGGCGTTCTCGGTACCGGTGTTGTCCGAGATGGACACGATCTTCGGGTTGCTCAGCCCGAACTTGACGCCGATGGCGCCCGTCCGGTCGGTGACCCGGCGGTCGTACTTGAGGCCCTGCTCCTGGATGCCGGTCTCGGTCAGCGTGCGCAGGTTCGCCTTGATGTTCTCCGGGGAGAACATCTTGTCGATCTGCGCACGGGAGGCGGTGCCCGGCACGGTCAGCGCCGAGTCGCCACCGGCCGCGCGGTTGAGCGCGTCGATGGCCTGGTCGCGCAGCGCCGTCGTGTTCGCGACGGCCTCCACGTGCAGGAAGTCCGGTGCTTTCTCCGGGTTCCTGGTGCTCAGGAGCTTCTTGACGGTCGGCGCGTCCTTGAGCGTCTTCGGCTCGGGCGCGCCCGGCTCGAAGCCCTTGCCGGGGTCGGTGTCCAAAGTGGAGCTGTCCGACACCCAGAGGTTGACCGGGCCCTTGATGGGCTTGAGGTCGGTGGCGCCGTCACCGGTCTTCGCGACCGTGTGCTGCTCCGGCGAGTGGAAACCGGGAGCGCCGGGCACGACCCGCCGCACCCAGGCCCGCGGCCGGGTGAACGTGGTGATCTCGACCTCGAACTCCACGTCGCCCCGGAACACCTGGGCGTTCGGGCTGCCGACGCTCAGCGAGGTGCTGTTGACCGTCGGGCCTGCCGAGGTCTTGTCGGTCCACGAGTGGTTGTACTTCACCCCGGCCTGCGGCGCCGGCGACAGCTTGGCGGCCTTGGTCTCCGCCGGGATGACGACCTTGCCCTCGACGCCACCGCTCCAGCCCTTGGTGGTGCTGCTGGAGCTGTCGAGCTTCGGACCGGTCGACGACGCGTCGCGGACGTTGCGCGCGTCGGCCTGACCGAGGTGCTCGGTGCCGGTCACCTTCGCCTTGACGGTGACGTTGACGTAGGTGTTGGTGGACTTGCTGCTGCTCTTGAGCTGCACCTGGACGCCGGGACCCATGAGGCTGTCCATGTTGGTCCGCAACGCCGCCGGCGAGAGCTGCGAGGTCAGCCTGCGCTGGTTCGCGAGCTGCTCGGCGACGTCGGAGAAGGCCTTGCCCTTGCTGCTGCGCGGGTTCGAGTGGGGGTCGTTCCAGCTCGGCAGGAAGTTCGCCAGGCCGGGGACGTCCCGCAGCGCCTCCTCGATCTGCGTCTGGACCTCCGACGCGACCGCGAACTCGCCGACCTTGGCGTTGCCCGCGGCGAGCGCGTCACTCATGTAGGGCGGCGGGAACTTCTGGCCCTTGTTGGTCTCGTCGACGATCTTGTCGCGCGTGCCGTCCGGCGTCGGCAGGCCCATCTGGCCCGCCTCGGGCAGACCGACCCGCAGGTAGGACGTGACCGGGATCTTGACGCTCTCGCCGCTGGGCGTGCGGACCTCGACCTCGGCGGTCACCTTGTACAGACCGGTGTCGCCCTTGAGCTGGATGCCGCTCTTGTGCGCGGTGTTGATGCCCGCGTTGACGTTCTCCGCGACGCGCGCGGCGTAGCCGACCGTGGCACCGGCCTGGCCGCCCACCACGTTCGGCAGACCGGCGTTGAAGCCGGCGCCCGCGTTGAAGTCGCCACCGGACTTGGTCGTCGAGGACACACCACTGCTGTGCGCGGAGGTCTCGTGCAGGCGGAGCTGACCGGTGCCGAGCGTGCCGACGAGCTGCGCGCTCTGCAGCGTCGCCTTCATCTGCACCGCGGCGCCCTTGCTGGCGTGCGGGCTGATCAGGTCCGGCGACGTCACGTAGGCGCCGCCGAGCATCGCGCCGAGGTTGTTGCGGATCTCGGTGGGGCTCAGGAAGTTCTGCAGCGCCTCACGGCCGGGCGAGCCCACCTTGACGATCGACGGGTGCAGCTTGCGCGCCACGTCGGAGAACGCCTTCGCCGGGTTGTCGACCGACACCGCCTCGGGAGCGGGGTGTTCGAGCTTGGCGCCCCACTTGGCGTCCGGCGGCGTGACCGCGGCGGAGGTGTTGCCCGAGCTCGTGATCGTGGCGAGGTCGTTCGGGATCTGCAACGTCACGTCGGTGCCGGTGTCGACCGTGGCGACGGGCCGGAGCCCACCGCTCGCGTTGGTCAGCGTGATGTCGTAGGACACGTTCACCGTGGCCTGCGTCGACCCCTCGCCCGCGCGGATGATCCGCTGGTCGGTGAGCGACGACGACATGCTCTGCGACTGCGCCGGCGTGGCGAACTGCGCCTTGCCGCCGAGCGAGCCGTACGCGCCGAACCCGTTGCTGGCCGAGGCCGAGCCGCCGATGTCGTTGGCCGTGGCGACGGTGTGCGTGGCCGACGACGTGTTGCCCGACTGCGCGGTCGCGTCGACCTTGACGCCGGGCGCGTCCACCGGGGCGACGTCCGTCTGCGCCTGCATGGTGGCGCGGATGTTCGCCTCGTACCAGTTGTTGCCGATCTTGACCTGGAAGTTGCGGCCCTTGTCCAGGAACGACTCGAAGTCACCGGTGATCGCCTGCTGGATGCGGGCGGCGTCGGCGGGCTTGAGGTTCTCGATCGCGTTCGTGACGTTCTCGGCGCCGCGGACATTCGTCGGCGCGATCGTGCCCAGCGCCTTGTTGTCCTGGAAGAAGCCGGGCAGGGCCTGCGTGCCCGGCATGACCTGGCCGACGGGCTGCGGCGCGATCACGGTCATCGGGATGGCCGGGTTCGGCGTCGGCGGTGCCGGTCGCGTCTCGACCTCGACCTCGGTGTCGGCGTCCGCCTCCGGCGCCGTCCACACCGAAGCGTCCTGAGTGGACGGTGGCGGCGGTGCCTGGCGGGTCTCCTGGTCCTGGTCGGAGTCCATCGGGTCGTCGAGCGGCCGCGGCGGGTTCGCCGGGTCGTGCGGGGTGAACCTGCTCCTGCCGTTCTCCTGCGGGTGGGCGTCGATCTCCAGCGGAGCCGGGAACACCGGCTTCGTCCAGGTGTTCGCCTTCTTGACGGCCGCGGGGGACGACTTCGAGTTCGTCTCCGGCCGGGGCTCGAAGAACGGCTCGACGGTCGTGGACCCGGCCGGGCCGTGGATCGTCAGCGGACGGCCGATCTCGGTCGCGAGCAGCTTGGCGGCCAGTTCCTCCGCCTTGGCGAGCTTGGCGACGTCGGCCGGGTGCGCGAAGGCGAACGGATCGGCCTTGGGGTCGGTGACCGACGGCGGTCCCGGCTCGACGAGCGCGGTGACCAGGTGGCCGTTGTCGAGACCGTGCTGCTGGCGGAACTTCGCGATCTCCTTGTTGATCGCGGTCGACGAGATCGAGGCCTTCTGGACCGCGCCGGCCCGCAGCTGGGCAGGGGTCTTGATCGCCGGAGCGGCCTTCGCCTTGCCCTTCTTGCTGGAACCGGCCGCGGGGGGAGGAGCCTGGCTCGTCAGGACGCCGTGCACGGTGTTGAACAGGCCGTCGGGGCGCGGTGCCGCGGCGATCGGCAGGATGCCGTGTTCCAGCGTGCCGAACGTGCGGGTCACGTTGCTCGTGTTGGCCGACATGGCCAGGTTGAGCATCGTGGCCATCTTCTGCTGCTTGTTGCCCGGAACGATGTGCTGGACGTCGTCCTCGGTCTTGGCCTTCTTGGCCTTCTTGGCCGGAGCCTTCTCCTCGACGTCGCTGTCGACGTCGCTATCGCTGTCGCTGCCGCTATCGGTGTCCTCGTCCTTGGCCGGCTCCGGGTAGACGGTGGTGGGGTCGACCTGCGGGTCCACGCCCATGTGGCCGTGGCCGGGGATCGGTGCGGAGATCGCGCCGCCGAGGGTGTTCTTGTCCTCCCAGCCGAGGTGCAGCGCGTCGAGCTTGGACGGCTGCCAGCCGCCGGACTTGCCCGTCTCGGTGCGGACACCGGTCTGCGGGTCGTAGCTGTAGGTGTGCTGGGTGATCTGCTGGGCCTCGCGCCGCGAGTGCGCCTTGTTGCCGGGGTTCGGCGCACCGCTCGCCCTGGGCTTCTTGTCGCCGTAGCCGTCGCGGATCTTCGCGCCGGACGCGTCGGCCTTCGCCGCCCGGTCCGCCTTGTTGTCCACCTTGCCGTCCGCGTCCGGCAGGCCGCCGTACGCGCGGTTCGTCACCGAGGTGAGCGCGACGTGCGACTGCGGCCACTGCTTGCCCTCGGTCTTCGCGAAACCGAGCGCGAGGCGGGACAGGTCGGTGCCGACCGCGCCGTTGACGAAGTCGCTGGTGAAGTTCTCGCCGCGGTAGGGGTTGCGGTTGTTCTGCATGTCGACGTCGATGGCCGACTCGATGGTGCTGTTCGTGAGCGAGCCGTTGACCACCGCCTCGACCGCGGCGTCGATCGTGGCCTGCGGAAGATCGGGGCGCTGGGCCCGGTAGGTCGCCTCGACCTCGGACTTGAGCTGCGCGACGTCCGCTTCCGCCTTGTCGATCGCGGCCTGGAACCGCTGCAGGGTCACGGTTTCGGCCGGGCTCGGGGCACGGCCCTCCTCCGCGATGTCCGACTCCAGCTTGGCCTTGGCCTCGGCGAGCGACTCGCTGGGCTTCGGCGGGCTGGGCAGCTGGTTCTCGTGGAGCTCGACCAGTTCCTTGCCGGCGAACTCGTTGATCGAGTCGCTCAGGTCGCCGAACTCGTTGCCGCCGTCGCTGAACTTCACCTCGGGGTCCACGACCGCGACGGCCGCGTCCATGAACAGGTTGGGCTCCGGCGAGTAGGGCAGCAGCGGCGCCGAGTCCTTCTGACGGCTCCGCGCGTCCATGTCGTCGCTCATCGCCTGCTGGAACTTCTCGGCGAACTCCGGCTTCGCGAGGTAGTCCTGCGCGACCTTCAGCGTGTCGAGCGCCTTCTTGCGCTTCGCGGCCGTGAGCTTCGGATCGTTCTTGACCGACGCCCGTTCGGCGTCGATCCGCGCCTGGGTGTCCGTGACGAGCTTCGCCGGGTCACCGACGCGGTAGCCGCCCGAGTACAGCAGCGGACGGATCGGGCCCGCGTCCGAGCTCATCGACTCGGCGACGTGGGTGAAGATGTCCTTCGGCGGCGCGCCGTCCGGGGTCTGCACCCGTCGCGAGCCGGTGTCGAAGTCCTGGAACGAGATGTACGGATGCGTGCCCTTGCCGTTCATCGCACCGATGGCGATCTCCGTGGCAGAGCTGTGCATCGTGCCGTTGCGCATGCGGCCGAACGGGAAGCCGTCCTTCGGGGCGAAGGTCGGCAACTGCACGAGGGCGATCGGTTCCTTCCGGCTCGCCACGGCCTCTTGCGCCTTGCCGATCTGGGTGTTGATCTGCCCGTCCGCGCCGGTCGGGCCGTTCACGCCGATCACGAACACCATGTCCTTGCCGAGCGGGCCGGCGTCCTTGGTGATCGCGTCGATGACCTTGTTGATGTCGGCCTTGGGGTCGTTCAGCGCGCTGTGGCTCACGATCATGTTGACCACGAACGACGGGCGCCTGCCCTCCTCGACGCTCTTGCGGAGGTCACCGAGGTAGCTGTCCCTGGTCGGCAGCACGGAATCGGTGTCCTTGACCAGCGCCTCGAACGCGGGGTTGAACGCGAAGTCGGCGTCGTCCAGCGAGACCCTGTTCACCTCGGCTGCCAGGTCGTCGATCTCGGAGTCCGAGTCGACGTCCATCGGGACGCCGGTGTTGCTCGGTCCGGGCTCGGCGTTGGTCCAGCGGTCGGCTTCCGGCTTCTTCTTGGTGGCCCGGTCGTCGACCGGGGAGTTGCCGTCGCTCTCGGGGGAGCGGTCGCGCTTCGACACCATCGGCCGGGTGTCGCCGTCCGGCGTGGAGTTCGGCGTCGTGCTCGGCGGGGTGATGGCCGGGCCGGTGTCGCCCAGCCTGGTGTCGGGCACCATGACCTGGCTGGTGGCGGTGCGCTCGACGAGCCACAGGTGCCGCGGCCGCAGGCCGGGCTCCTTGCCGTGGACGTCGGCGCCCATCATGCCGCCGTCGTTCTGGTGCACGCCCGAGTTCGTGTCGTGCTGCTGGAACACGCGCGACTTGTCGCTGTACTCGTCCGGAATGCCGAGGTAGTGCAGCGTCTCGTGGGCGAGGACCTCGGGACTGGTGTTCGGGTTCCAGTGCGTCTGGTCGACGTTGGGGTTCTTCGCGTCGACCTTGATGCTGGTGTGGGCGTCGGCCTTGTTGTCGGTGAACTCCAGGTTCAGGTGGAACTGGTCGCCGCTCGGGAGCCGGTGTCCCTGGTTCAGCAACGAGTTCACGCCCTTGGTGGCGTTCTCCTTGACCTGTGCGACGACCTCGGGGTCGGTCTTCGCGGCAGGGTCGATGTGCACCTTGACGGTGTACTCCTGCACGAAGTTGCCGGGCGAGGTCTCGATGCGGCGCAGGTCGTAGTTGATGAGTCCCTTGTAGGACTTCAGGTTCGTCGGCGTGCTGTTCGTGCGGATGTCGTGCACGACCACGTCGACCGTCTTGACGTTCGCGCCGGCCCTGCGGTCGGCCCACGTGCTCGGGTCGGCCGGCTTGCTCGGCGCGAACCAGTCGGCGGTCTTCGCGGGGTCGTGCCGCCACGACTCGTCGGTGAGGACGTCCTTGCCCTGGTGGGATTCCGGGGTCGGCGGGGTCATCCTCGGCGGTGCGCCGCCGCTCTTGACCTTCTTCGGCGCGTCGGGCCTGGCGTCCGACGCCGGGGGAGCGGGCGGTGCCGTGGGCGGCGCGGGACGCGTCTCGGCGCCACTCCTGCTGGTCTCCGCCACAGAGGCTTCCTGCGGCAGTGGCGGCAGCGGCCTCTCGTCGACGTTCGACGTCGTGGTGGTCGTGGTCGGCTTGGGCGGCACCGGCGGCGGGGTGTTCGCCGCGGTGTTGAACGAGTCGACCTCGTTGTCCACCTTGGCCTTGGCGTCCCACCACAGCTTCTGCTTGGCGTCCGCGTCGCGCCGGGCGGCGTCGAGCCTGGTCTCCGCGTCCTTGATCGCCTTCTCGGCCGCCGCCTGCTCGTTCACGAGCTGCTGGCGCGCGTCGTTGGCGGCCGTGCGGGCGGCCTCGGCCTGGGCGGCGACCTCCTTCGGTCCCTGGAGGTCGGTGCGGGCGTTCGTGGCGGCCTGCCGCTGGACGTCGAGTTCCGCACGCGCGTCGGCGATCTGCTGCTGCACGTCGGCCAACGCGGTGTGCGCCGCGTCGGCGTCCTGCGTGAGCTGGTCGATCTCGGCCTGCGGCGCGCCGTTGGCCCGCGCGTCGTTCACCGCGTTGTCGGCCACCTGGGCGTCCTGGCTGAGCGACACGGCCTGCGCGTTGAGGTCCCTGATCGCGGCACGGGTCTGGCCCGCGTCCCTGATCGTGTTGTCGAACGCCGTCTGGACCGGCGCGAGGTTGGTCTCCGCGTCGATGTGCGTGTCGATCGCCGTGTTCAGCGTCGTCGACGCCTCACCCAGCTTCGAGTCGGTCCGCGCCAGCACGGCCGCGGCCTCGTTGATCGCGTCCTGGGTGTCGTGCCGAGCCTTCTCGACGTCCTTCTCGGCGGTCCGCCAGTCGTCGGCCGCCTTCTTGACGTCGGTCTGGGCGTCCTTCAACGAGTCGCTGAGCTGCTGGTCCAGCATTGTCTCGACCTCGGCGGCGGGCATCCGCACACCGGCCGAGTTCGGCACGGACAGGTCGACGACGGAGGTCTTGCCGCCGATCGTCGCGACCACCCGGTACTCGACGTCGAACTGCACGAGACCGGTGCGGGACGTGTCCTTGGGCTTGACGTTGCCGCCCTCGGCCTGCGCCGGGCCGCCGGACACCGCGGAGGAGTCCTCACCCGCGTGCCGCAGTTCGACACCGCCGGTGCCGAAGTTGACGGTGTCCTTCGGGTCGGTGCCCTGCTTGACCGCCGCGCCGCCCTGCGCGAGACCGACCGACACGTCGGCGGTCTCGGACACCTTGGCCTCGCTGGAGGTCTCGGTGGTCTTCGTGGTCAGCGGGGTCTCGATCTTGACGTCGTCGCTGAGCGACCCGAGCTGCGGGTTGACCAGCTTCGCGTAGACCTTGACGTCGGCGTCCTGCCCGAACGTCAGCGCCGCTTCCTTCAGGCCCGGCACGTCGAGCGGGCCGGACAGCATCGACGGCAGGTGCGGCTGCAGGTTCTCCGGGCTCAGCGTCGAGAACAGGGCGTTGAGCGAGCCCGTGCCCTTGCCGGTCAGGCCCTTGCCCGCACCGGCGTCCGTCATCGCCTTCACCGCGGCGTCGCGCAGGTCCTTGGCACCGCGCAGGTTCTCCACCGACGCGGTCGGCGGCAGCTGCGAGGCACGGGTGTCCTGCTGGAACGCGAACGTCGCCTCGGGAGTGCCGAACTCGCTGCTGCGCCTGCTCGCCGCCGACATGTACGGCTGCGGGTTCCCGTGACCGGTGGTCGGCTGGGAGATCTTCTGGTTGTCCGCGTGCGTGCGGACCTTCATCTCCTGCGGGCCGCTCTCCGCCCGCGCGATCTCCTTGTTGCCCTTCTCCACCACGAGCTCGAACTCGACCGGCACGGTGAACTGCGCCGCCGGTCCGCTCGCCGTGCGGGTCTGGCTGAACGCCTCGTTGGTCGAGGTCGTCACCGAACTGCTCTTGCTGCCACCGATGTTCGCGCCCGCGCTGACACCCGCGGTGCCCGAGACGGCCGGGTTCGCGCTGCCCGGTGAGGCCAGGCCCGGTGCCCGCAGGCCCGCACCCCAGCCGGAGCCGCGGCCCGTGCCGTCGCTCTCCTTGCGGGAGCCACCGACGTTGTGCGACATGTCCACGCCGTCGTTGACGACCTGGTCGAACTGCGGTTCGCCCGTCTTGGCGCGCAACGTGACCTGGTAGGAGTCCTTGCCGAACGTGCCGGGCTGGTGCACCAGCAGCGGAACGCCGCCGTCGAGCGCGCTGTCGATCATCGCCTTGACGCTGGCCGACGAGTTGAGGTCGACGATGCGCTGCAGGTTGCTCATCGAGTCCTTGAGGACCGAGTCCGGGATCAGCGAGTCGCTGCCGAACTTCTTGGTCTTCGCGGACAGTTCGGCGGTGAGGTTGTTGACCACACCGGAGAGGTTCGGCACCGACTCCACGTTGGACAGACCGAGCGCGCCGGGCTCGTTGGTCGCCACCGTCGACGGCGGGGCCATCTTCGGGAAGTCCGGCTTCGGCACGGTCGACTCGACCTTGGGCAGCACGCCCATCTCGCGCGCGACGTCCTCGGACACCCGCACGAACACCGACTTCGGCATGTCCACCGTCACGCCCTCGGCGTGCGGGGTGCCCCCGTGCAGGAAGTTCCCCGCGCGGCTCTCGCCGACGATGGTGAACTCGGCGTCGATCTGGACCAGCACGGTCCGCGCGTCACCGGGGGTGGTCCGGCCGCGGTCGACGTTGCCGCCGATCTCGTTCGACGTGGTCTTGCTGTCCGACCACGGCGTGATCTTGCCGGTCGCCGCGACACCGCCGGACCCGCTCGGGTTCGACGGGGTGCCCGCGGGCGGCGGGGTGACGTTCGGCCGCACCGGGACGTTGATGCCCGCGGTGAGGTCGACGGACCGGCTGGTCGAGGACGACGAACCGGCCTTGTAGCCACCGCTGACCGAGTTGTCGGAGCCGGTGGTGTCCGAAATGGACACCAGCTTCGCGTCGCCCAGCTTCACGGACATGCCGATGGCGCCGGAACGGTCGGTGACGCGCCGGTCGTACTTCAGGCCCTGCTCCTGCACACCGGTCTCGATGAGCCGCTGCAGGTTCGCCTTGATGTTCTCCGGGGCGAACATCTTGTCGATCTGGGCACGGGACGCGGTGCCCGGCGTGGTGAGCGCCGAGTCGCCGTTGGCCGCGCGGTTGAGCGCGTCGATCGCCTGGTCCCGCAACGCCGTCGTGTTCGCGACCGCCTCGACGTTGAGGAACTCCGGCGACTTCGGCCGCGCTTCCTTCGGGTTGAGCAGGTCCTTGACGGTCGGGGAGTTCTCGAGCTGCGTGGGCTTCGGGTCACCGGGCTTGAAGCCGTCGCCCGGGTCGTTCTTGAGCGTCGAGCCGTCCGACACCCACAGGTTGACCTTGCCGTCGATCTTGTCGAGGCCCGCGCCGGTCTTGGCGACGGTCGTCACCTGGGGCGCCTGCTGTCCGGGTGCTCCGGGCACGACGTTGCGCACCCACGTGCGGGGCCGGGTGAAGGTCGTGATCTCGACCTCGAACTCGACGTCCTGCTGGAACACCTGGGCGTCCGGGCTGCCGGGGTTCGACGACGTGGCGCTGACCGCCGGTCCCGCCGCGGTCTTGTCCGTCCACGAGTGGCTGTAGGACACACCCGCCTGCGGCATCGGGGTGAGCGAGGCGACCCCGGTCTTGACCGGGATGTTCGCCCTGCCGCTGATGCCGCCGGTCCAGCCCTTGGTGGTGCTGGTGTTGGCGTCGAGCTTCGGACCGGTCGTGGTCGAGTCGCTGACCGGGCGCGCGTCGGCCTGGCCGAGGTGCTTCGGGTTGCTGACCTTCGCCTTGACCGTGACGTTCACGTAGGTGTTCGTCGTCTTGCCGGAGTTCTTCAGCTGCACCTGGACGCCCGGACCGAGCAGGCTGTCCATGTTGGCCTTCAACGCGGCGGGCGAGAGCGTCGCCGCGATCTTGCGCTGGTTCGCGAGCTGCTCGGCGACGTCGGCGAAGCCCTGACCCTTGCTGCTGCGCGGGTTCGCGTCCGGGTTGTTCCACTGCGGCAGGAACTTGGCCATGCCGGGGATGTCCTTGAGCGCGCCCTCGACCTGGCCCTGCACCTTGTTGGCCGGCGTGAACTCGCCGACCTTCGCGTTGCCGGCGGCGATCGTGTCGGCGACGAACGGCGGCAGGAACTTCGTGTCGGCCGTGGCCGGGTCGGTGATCGAGTTCCTGGTGCCGTCCGGGGTGGGCAGCCCCACCGCACCGGCCTCGTGGAGGCCCATGCGCATGTGCGTGGTGACCTCCATCTTCACGCTCTCACCGGACGGCGTGCGGACCTCGACCTCGGCGGTGACCTCGTACATGCCGGTCTCGTTCTTCACACCGATGCCGGTCTTGTGGCTGCTGCTCGACCCCGCGTTCACGCCCTCCGCGGTGCGCGCGGAGTACGTCGCGGTCGCGCCGACGGTGCCGCCGACCTGGCCGGGCACGCCGATGTTGCCGCCGCCTCCGACCGTGGCGTCGAACCCGGTCTTGGTGGACGCGGACACACTGCTGCCCCAGGACGAGGTGTCCTTCAGGTCCAGCGCCGCCGTGTCGTGCGTGCCGACCAGCTTCGCTTCCTTCAGCGTCGCGGTCATCTGCACCGCGCCGGCCTTGCTGGCGTGCGGGCTCAGCAGGTCGGGGGACGTGACGAAGCCACCGAGCATCGACGGCAGGTTGTTGCGGATCGAGGTGGGGCTCAGGAAGTTCTGCAGCACCTCGCGGCCGGGCGAGCCGACCTTCGTGATCGACGGGTGCAGACCGGCCGCGACGTCGGTGAACGCCTTGCCGGAGTCCTTGACCACCACCGCTTCCGGCACCGCGTTCTCGAGCTTCGTGCCCCACGCGGCGTCGTCCGGCTTCTTCACGTCGGACGTCTTGCCGGAGTCGGTGATCGTGCTGAGGTCCGCGGGGATCTGCAGCGTGACGTCCGGGCCGGTGCTCAGGGTCGCGAACTGCTTGGGGTTGCCGGACGCGTCGGTCAGCGTGATCTCGTAGGAGACCGGGACGGTGACCTTCTTGGAGCCGTCGTCCGAGCCCTTGATCGCACGCTGCTCGGTGGTGCTGTTCGTGTTCGACTGCGACACCGCGGGCGTCGCGAGCGCGGCCTTGCCGCCCGCCGTGCCGTACGGGCCCATCGCGACACCGGCCGTGGCCGAGGCGCCGACGTCGTTGGACGTGGAGATGGTGTTCGTCGTCGTGGACGACGTGGCGGCCTGGTAGTTCTTGTCGACCTTGGTGTCGGCGTCGGTCGCGACGTTCGTGTCGGCGTCCGCGTGCATCTCGGCGCGGATGTTCGCCTCGAACCAGGCGTTGCCGATCTTCACCTGGAAGTTGCGGCCACCGTCGAGGAACGTCTCGAAGTCGTTCTCGATCGCGTTCTTGATGCGCGCCTGGTCGTCCGCCTTGAGGCCCTGGATCTCGGCCACGACGGCGTCCGCGCCGCGCACCTCGGTCGGCGTGATCGACCCGAGCGCCTTGTTGTCCTGGAAGAAGCTCGGCAGGTTCGTGTTCGGCACCTGGCCGACCGGCTGCGGCGCCATGGTGGTCATCGGGATGACCGGGTTCGGCGTCGGCTTCGGCGGCGCGGGACGGGTCTCGACGTCGGCGTCGGTGTTCGTGTCCGCGTCGGGGGCCGACCGCGTGTCCGTGTCGGGCGCGGGCGGAGCGGGGCGCGTGTCCGCGTCCTGGCGAGCTGCCTGGACCTCGTTGGTGAACTCCCGGAGGGCCTCGAGGTGGCCGGTGTTGTGGCCGCCCGTCTGCGCGTCCTGGATCTGCTGGTCGAGGTGGGTCTGCACGGCCACGATGTCGGCGTCGCTGAACTGGCGCCAGCCGTAGGAGTTCGGGTCGGCGGGCTGCTGCAGCGCGTACGTGGTGAGCGCCGCGTCGCGGTTGTTCGTGAACTGGTCGACCCGGTTCTGCTGCCACTGGACGTCGCGGCCGGCCCGCTCCCGGCGGGCCGCCTGGTCGTCCAGCATCGACTGGGTCTTGAGGGCGTCGGGCACCATGTCGGCGGCGTTCCACCGGGTGCTGTCGGCCTTGGCCTTCGCGAGGCCCTGCTCGGCGATCTGCGTCCGCTGGTCGTAGAGGTGCGGGGGACCGGCGTGGCGGGAGATGTCGAGCGCGTTCTGGATCGCCGCCGCACGGTCCGGGTTGTTGTTGTACGCCGGGTTCTGCTGCATCTCACGCAGCGCGGGGGTGTCCAGGCCGTACAGCGACGCCGCGAACGCCCGCGGCGACGTGCCCTCCTGGACGGGGCCGAAGCCGCCGGGCACCACGAGGTCGACGTCCGGGTTCGCGGGTCGCGCCGCCGGGTCCTGCATGAACGGACCCGGTTCGGCACGGGGCGCGGGCGCCGGTGCCGGTGCGGGCTGGGCCTGCTGGTTCTGGTCGGCCCCGCGGTCGCGGACGTCGCCTGCCGGTGGGGGTGGCGCGTCGTTGTCCGAGTGGACGGAGGAGGCGTCGTCCACCTGGACCGGAGGAGTCTCCGGCCGGTAGGGCACCGCCGAGTCGATGAGCTGGAGGTCCTGGAGCTGGCCGTAGAGCCGGTCCAGCTCCGGGGTCGGCTGACCGGCCACGCGCGCGTCGCGGATCAGGTCCGTGACGTGGTCCTGGAGGACCTCGACGTCCTGCGGCGACACCGACTGCCAGCCGGGAGCGTTCAGGTCGTCCGGCGGCAGGTTCAGCGCGTACGTCGTGAGCGCGTCCTTGTGGTCGTACTGCAGCGTCGTCAGCTCGTTGGAGAGCTGCGACTGCTGCTGCTTGAGCGTCTGCTGCTGGGCCTGGCGCTCGGCCTGGTCCGTGCGCATCAGCTCGGACTTGAACATGTCCGGAAGCGCGTCGGTGACGTGCTTCAGGTCGGTCGCCTTGCGGTGGTTCTCGTTGATCTCGGTCCGGAGGTCGCTCAGGTGCTGCTGGATGCCACCGGGCTTCTGCGCGATCTCCAGGTTGCGGGACATCTGGTTGATCTCTTGCACGTGGAACGGGTCGTTGCGATGTTCCACGGCGAGGTCGGCGAGCTCGGCGGGGGTCTTGCCGAAGAGCGAGGCCCTGAAGCCCGCGAACTCCTGCCGCGGGTTGAGCCCGCTGTTGCCGGGCCGCGTGTCGACGTCGGACTCCACGTCCGACTGCGCGTCGAGGTCGGACTCCACGTCCGACTGGGCGTCGAGGTCGGACTGCACGTCCGACCGCGCGTCGGAGTCGGGGCCGTTGAGGGCGGCCTCGTTCGCGAGCTCCTGGCGGCGCTGCTCCAGCTCCCGCTCGAACTGGCGCTCGTTGAACTCCCGGGTCCTGGCATCGAGGTCGCGCAGGCGTTCCGCACGCGCTTCGATGTCCGCGTTCATCTGCGCGATCTTGGCCTGCGTGGCCTGGATGTTCGCGTACATGTCCGCGGCCTTGTCGAAGCGGTTGTCGTAGTCGGGGTTGCCGACGAACGACAGGTTGTGCTCCGTCCGCTGCACCTGGGCCTCGGCCTCGGCGATCTTCTGGTCGAAGTCGACCGAGTTGTCGACCTCGCCGCCGAACATGCGGGTCAGGAGGCCGTTGATGCCGGTGTTCGCCGACTTGCCGTTGCGGTAGTTCTCCAACGCCACCTTGGCGTCTTCCAGCTGGGTGGTCAGCCCGTCCAGGCCGCGCGTCGAGGCGTGGGAGAGCACCTTGCGAACGTCAGCCTCGTTCTGCACCCGCGTCTGCAGGTCCTTGAGGTTCTGCGCGTCGAACCCGGCGTTCTCCGCCGCCGCGATCTGCTGGGTCAGGTGGGCGTCGAGCTGGGTGAGCACGGCCGGCTTGATGCCCGCGAGCCCGTCCGCGTTCGGGCCCGCGACCTGGGTGTCGATGATGTGCGTCAGGCCCAGGTTCGGGCCTTCGGCGTTCAGGGTGTCGATCTGGCTGTTGGTGTTGTCCAGCAGATCGGTGAGGGTCGCGACCTGTTCCTTGATCGCGGCCGTCTGCGCCTGCTCCTGCGGGTTCTGCATCGCCTCGGGCTTCCAGGAGCCCTTGGACTTCGCGTCGTCGATCCGGCTCTGCAGGTCCGCCGACCGCTGCATCAGGTCGTTCGTGAAGACCTGCGGACCGCCGGGGTGCGCCGCAGCGCGCTTGATCAGCTGGGTCTTCTGCGCCGCGTCGTAGAGGCCCTTGTCCTGGCGCCCCTTGTAGAGGTCGCCGACGGTCTGGTTGACCTCGGCGGAGGACTTGCCGCCGAGCCAGGCCTCCATGCCGGCGCGGACCTCCTGCGGCGTCGGACCGCCGAGAGCGCCGAACGTGCCGTTCTGCGAGGAGATCTGCACCTGCGGCGCGCCCGCAGGGCCGTGGGTGGTCTGCACGCCGTTGTTGTCGACGACGAGCTGCACGCCCAGCGACTGCGCGATCGTGTCAGGCAGGTGCGAGCCGACGTGGGAGTCGGCCCAGGACGGCGTCTGCAGGGCGTGGGTGACGAGGTCGGGCGACGACGGCAGCGCGCCGTTCTGCTTCACCTCCTGCGTGACGTGGTTGATCATGTCGACGTCGCCGGGCTTCATGCCGTCGGTGTTCAGGCCGAGGTTGACGACGTCCCAGCGCTTCGGCGTCCCGGCCGTGAGCTCGGTCGCGAGGTTCGCCCGCCACTGGTCGAGCTTGGCGCCGGTGTTGGGGCCGGGCATGTTCGGCTGGAGGTCCGGGTGGTACTTCGCCAGCGTCTCGGGGTCGACCTGGCTCGCGACGAAGCTCGACAGGCCGTTCGGGGTGAGACCGGGGTGGTTGTGGTTCTGCGGGTTCTGCTGGACGTCGGCGAGGACGTTGTCCACAGTGGACTTGACGTCGCTGGTGCCGACCACCGGTGACGCGTTCGGGACCGGCGTGTTCTGGAACGCGGCGCTGCGCAGCACCGACTCGACCAGACCGACCTTGTCGAGGTTCGGCAGGTGGTTCTGGGTGTTGGGCCGGACGTCGGCGTCCACGTCGGAGTCGACGTCCCAGCTACCGGGCAGGTTCGGCGTGTCCGAGGGCATCGGCCGCGTCTGCACGTCCGGGCCGGGGGTGCTGTCGGTGTCCGGAGTGGACGGTGCGGGCGCGGTGTCCGCGGCGGGCTTGGGAGTCCAGTCCGCGGGCGGCGGCACGGTCGCCGGACCGGCCGGGTTGATCGTGGTGTCGGGCACCGCGACCTGGCTGTTGGCGGTGTTCTCGATCAGCCACAGGTGCCGCGGCCGGATGCCGGGGTCGTCCAGGTGGATGTCGGCGCCCATCATGCCGCCGTCGTTCTGGTGCACGCCGGAGTTCGTGTCGTGCTGCTGGAAGACGCGGGTCGAGTCCTTGTACTCGTCCGGGATTCCCAGGTAGTGCAGGGTTTCGTGAGCCAGGACCTCGGGGCTGGTGTCGGCGCCCCAGTGCGTCTGGTCCGGGTTGGGGTTGTTCGGGTCGACCTTGATGCTGGTGTGCGCGTCGGCCTTGTTGTCCGTGAACTCGAGGTTCAGGTGGAACTGGTCACCGCTGGGCAGCCGGTGGCCCTGGTTCAGCATGGAGTTCACGCCGTTGGTGGCGTTCTCCTTGACCTGCGCGATGGCCTCCGGCGTCATGTTCGCCGCAGGATCGATGTGCACCTTGACGGTGTACTCCTGCACGAAGTTGCCGGGGCTCGTCTCGATGCGGCGCAGGTCGTAGTTGATCAGGCCCTGGTAGGACTTGATGTTCGACGGCGTGCTGTCCGTGCGGACGTCGTGCACGGTCTGGTTGACCGTCCGCACGTCGGTGTCGTTGCGGCGGTCGGCCCAGGTGCTGCGGTCGGCCGGGTTGCTCGGGTTCGACCACTCCGCGGTCTTGGCCGGGTCGTGGCGCCACGACCCGTCGGTGATGACTTCCTTGCCCTTGTGCGACTCCGGGGTCGGCGGCGTCATCGCCGGCGGCGCGCCGACCTTCGGCACGTCCTTGCGGGTGCCGTCGGGGTTCAGGTTCGAGGCGGGAGCGGGCGGGGCCGGGGGAGCGGGAGGTGCCGGCGGGGCGTTCTGCGCGGGCGGCGGGGTCGCCGGGGCGTCCCTGGTCGGCGCCGGGCCGTTGCCGGTGGTCTGCTGGGTGTTCTGGGACGGCGCGTCGGTGTCCGCGGACTTGTTCGTGTCGGTGTTCGGCCTGACGTCGGTGTCGCCGGGCGCCGGGGGCGCGCCACGGGTGCCGTCCGTGGTGGCGTCGGTGTCGGGGTTGGACCGGGCGTCGAAGAAGGCGTCGTTGTCGGAGTCGGTGTCGCTGTTGGTGTCGCTGTTGGTGTCGACGTCGCTGGTGGCGGCGGGGTTGGACTGGGCGTCCACGAAGGGGTCGACGTCGCTGTCGCTGTCGGTCGCGTTGCCGGGCGGGGCCGTGTTGGTGTCGGTGTCGGAGCCGAACAGGCCGCCGCTCATGTCGGGTCCGTCGGACTCGGCGTCGCTGTCGGTGTCGTTGCCGAAGAGGCCGCCGCTGATGTCGGGTCCGGATTCGGCGTCGCTGTCGGTGTCGTTGCCGAAGAGGCCGCCGCTGATGTCGGGCCCGGATTCGGCGTCGCTGTCGGTGTCGGAGCCGAAGAGGCCGCCGCTGATGTCGGGCCCGGATTCGGCGTCGCTGTCGGTGTCGTTGCCGAAGAGGCCGCCGCTGATGTCGGGCCCGGATTCGGCGTCGCTGTCGGTGTCGGAGCCGAAGAGG
>NZ_JBIRVV010000004.1:920524-936614 GCF_044387305.1 Lentzea sp. NPDC020367
AGGCCGCCGCTGATGTCGGGCCCGGATTCGGCGTCGCTGTCGGTGTCGGAGCCGAAGAGGCCGCCGCTGATGTCGGGTCCGGACTCGGCGTCGCTGTCGGTATCGCTGCCGAACAGGCCGCCGCTCATGTCGGGTCCGTCGGACTCGGCATCGCTGTCGGCGTTGGTGTCGGTGCTGGTGCTGGTCTCGGGGGTCGTGACGGCGGGCGGAGCCGCCGGAGCAGGGGCCGACTCGGCCGGTGGCGTCGAGTCCACCGTCGTCGACGGGCTCGGCACCTCGGTGGACGGCGTCGTCGGCTGTGCCGGGGCAGCCGCGGGAGCCGGCTGTGGCGGGTCCAGCCGCAGGGTCAGAGCCTGGAGAACCTGGTTGTTCTGCGGTGCGCGAGCGTCCTCGAACACCTGGGAGAAGTACTGGCTTTCGGGACTGTCCTTCTGCGAGAGGTTCTTCAGCAGGTCAGCGATCTGGGCGACGTCGTTTCGAGCTGAACCGGGAACGTCGGGATCGACCGGATCGCCCGGCGTGTTGCTCGGGGCGTTGTCGGACAGCTTTTGCTGGAGGTCCGGCTTCTGCGACTCGAGCAGACCGATGATCTTGTCGAGCTGGTCCTTGGTGAGATCGACCGTGTTGGAGTCGTCGAGGAACTTCGTCGACAGCGGCTTGCCGTCGATGACGCTGCTGATCTCCTTGACGGCGTCGTCGGGGAGTCCGGAAAGGATGTTCGCGACGTCCGCGCCCTTACCCGGGACCGCGGGCGCGAGCATGGAGGCGACCTGGGAGACGGTGCTGGCTGCCTCGTCGGGGTCGCGGTTCGGCGACTCCACGTAGTCCCGGAGCGCCGAGAAGGTCTCGACGGCGGAGGTCAGGTTGATCGCCTGCTTCACATCCGGGTTGGTCTTGGCAGCTTCGATCCACGCGGTGTCCGCTCGCAGACCGTCGCTCACGTTGTTCAGGTTCGACGTGGCGGCGTCGCTGCCGGGGACGCTCGGATAAGGGGTCTTGTTGGTGAGAACGGAGATGTTCGGCCGTTCGACGAGGTGCGCGAGGTTCGTGGAGTTCGCGCCCTCGTTGATCGCGGGCAGGGTGCCGAACTGGAAGACCTGCTGGAACACCGCCTGGGGCATGGACCCGGTGTTCACCACCAGGACGTCGCCCGGCTTCAGGTCGTTGATCTGCTGATCCAGGTCGGGTGAGGCGATGTCCGCGCGCTTCAGCCAGTCGGCCTTGAGCTCCGGTACGAACCAGACCGGCGACGGAGTGATCTCCATCATGATCGCGGGCTTCTGGTCCAGCGAGTGCAGAGCCATCGCCAGGTGGTTCGACACGCCGGGACGGTTCACGAGGTCGACGGCCCCGAGGCCGTAGACCGGCATCAGGTCGGCCTTGTCGTTGAGCACCGCGTCGGCGACCTTCTTGATGCCGTCCGCCTTCGCGGGGTTGGCGGGCATCTCCTGGTCGATGAGCTTGGCCAGTTCCGGCGAACTGGTGATCTTCGGGACGTCGTAGACGTACCTGGCGTCAGGGCTGATGTGCGGGTCCAGATCGATGATCTGGACGTCACTGCCGGGGGAGTCGCGCTTGATGAGGAGCCGCTTGCTGCTGTCCCAGGCGTAAGGCTTGAGGATGAGAGCTTCGTTGACGTTGTTCTTGTTGAGGTAGTTGGTGGCGCCGACCGGGTCGTGCACGCTGAGTGAGTCGTCGCCTGCCGACAGCAGCAACGTGTTGCTGTCGTCGGGATGGTTCGGCGAGCTGGTGACCTCGACCGGCTGCAGGTCCGGCGTGATCAGGAGTTCCATCTTCTTCGCGGACTCCGGATCGGTGACAAAGGTGATCTTGTCCTGGTAGCCGCCGTCGCGCAGCGCCTTCACCAGCGTCGTCGCTGCGGCCTGGTGGCCGAGCCCCGCCGCGTTGTCCACCGCGACGACGACATTGTCGACGTCCGCCAGCAGTTCGTTCACCGTCGGAGGGGCAGCAGAGGTCGTGGAGTCCCGCTGGACATCGGTGGACGAGTCGGAGTCGGAAGCACGGCCCGCGTCCGTGTTGGGGCCGGGGTTCGGTGCGGCGGCCGCGGGCGGCAGCACGACCAGGCCGGGCATGGGGTTGGCCGTCGTGTTCGGGTTCGCCGTGGTGTTCGGGTTCGGCGCCGCGCCGGTGGGCGGCGCGGGAGCCGGCCGCGTCTGAACGCTCGGGTCGCCGGGGTTGGGCGTGTTCGTGTCCGGGGTGGGCTTGGACCCGGCAGGGGGAGCGTTGGTCTCGGGCTTCGGCGTGTTCGCCGCGGGAACGGCGGTGTCCGGCCTCGGCGACGGCGTGTTCGCCGGCGGCACGTTCGTCGCGGGGTTGGGCGACGGGGTGTTCGCGGGCGGCACGTTCGTGGCCGGTGCAGGAGACGGCGTGTTCGCGGGCGGCACGTTCGTCGCCGGGGTGGGCGACGGCGTGTTCGTCGGCGGGACGTTCGTCTCGGGCCGCGGAGACGGCGTGGAGGCCGGGGGAGTGTTGGTGTTCGGCGCCGGGTTCGGCGTGTTGGCCGGCGGGGTGTTGGTCTCGGGCCTGGGAGCCGGGTTCGGGTTCGGCGAGGTGTTCGCCGGGGGAACGGTGGTCTCGGGCCGCGGAGCCGGCGCGGGCGTGTTCGCCGGCGGGGTGTTGACCGGAGGCGTGTTCGCCGGCGGCGGCGTGTTGACCGGAGGCGTGTTGGTGTTCGGCGTGTTGACCGGAGGCACGTTTGCCGGCGGCGTGTTGACCGGCGGGGTGTTCACCGGAGGCACGTTCGCGGGCGGCGCCGGGCGTGTCTGCACGGGCGGTGCGTCGGCACGCGGCGGCTGCGCGGACGGCGTCGTCTCCGAACGGGGAGACGGCGTGTTCGCCGGCGGCACGTTGGTCGACGGCGCGTTGGTCGCCGGGTTCGGCGAAGGCGCGTTGGCCGGTGGGGTGTTGGTCGCCGGGTTGGGGGCCGGCGTGTTGACGTTCGGCGTGGGCGACGGTGTGTTGACCGGCGGCACGTTCGCGGGCGGCGCCGGACGCGTCTGCGCCGGCGGCGTGTCGGCGCGCGGCGGCTGAGCCGACGGCGTCGTGTCCTGGCGCGGCGACGGCACGTTCGTGTTCGGCGCGTTGGTGTTCGGTGCGGGCGACGGCGCGTTGGTGCTGGGCGCGTTGGTGTTCGGTGCGGGCGACGACACCGGCGGTGCCACCGGAGCCGGCCGCGACTGGGCGGCGGGCGGCGGCACGTTCGCCGCGGGAGGCGGCGTCGACACCGGCGGCGTGCCGGGCCGGTTCTGCGCGGGCGGCGCGACGTTCGTGTTCGGCGCGGGCGCCGGTGAAGAGACCGGTGGCGTGCCAGGACGGTTCTGTGCCGGCGGTGCCGTGTTCGGCGAGGTCGTCGAAGGCGCGGTGGCCGCGGGCGGAGGGGACAGCGGCGTCGGCTTCGGGGCCGGCGGCGGCGTGGACGGCGACGACTGCGGCGGAGCCTTGGTGATGGTGCTGTCGGGCGACGGGGGCTTGGGCGCGTCGAACACGCCCTTCGCGCCGCCACCGGCGGGGGTGAACTTGCTGCCGCCGCGTTCGCCACCGGTCGCACCGGGGTTCGCGCCGCCAGGTGCCATCGGCGGTGCCATGGGAGGAGCAGCCGCGGCGGACGGCGTCGCGCCGGGGGCTCCGCCGGCACGAGGGCCGGCGCTCTGCGGCGGGGTGGCGACGGCGCTCTGCGAACCGGGCGCCGTCGGGCCGCCGGGGTTGCCGGGGCCGTTGTAGCCCGGCGCCGTCGGCGTGAAGGGAGCAGGGGCCTTGGCACCGCCGCCGGCAGCCGAGGAGCCAGGAGCCGAGGAACCGGGAGTCGCGCCACCGGCCGTCGGCGTCGCGCCACCGGCGCTGCCGGGGTTGCCGGGCGCGTTGTAGCCGGGTGCCGTCGGCGTGAAGGGAGCGGGGCCCTTGGCGCCACCGGCGGGCGGCGTCGCGCCACCCGTGGGCGACGGGGTGCCGCCGACGCCCGGCTTCGGGGCCGGGGGCGGAGTCGAGGGCGAGGAAGACGGCGGGGCCTTGGTGATGGTGCTGTCGGGTGAGGGCGGCTTGGGCGCGTCGAACACGCCCTTCGCACTGCCGCCGGCGGGGGTGTACTTGCTGCCGCCACGCTCACCGCCGGCCGCGCCACCGGGGTTCGCGCCGCCCATCGGCGGGGCCATGGGGGGTGCCCCGGCAGACGTCGCCCCGCCGCGCGAAGGCGACGTCACGGCGCCCTGCGGGCCGGGAGCGGACGTGGCGGGCTTGGTGCCGGCCGCGCCGCCGGGAGTGTTGGGGCCGTTGTAACCGGGCGCCGTCGGCGTGAAGGCCGCGGGGCCCTTGGCGCCGCCACCGGGCGTCGCACCGCCACCGGGAGTCGCGCCCCCGCCCTTGGCGCCGCCACCAGGCGTCGCACCGCTACCGGGCGTCGCGCCCGTGCCCTTGCCTCCGGGAGGCGTCGAACCGGGAGCCGTCGGCGTGTAGGCCGCGGGACCCTTGGCGCCGCCACCAGGCGTCGCGCCCCCGCCCTTGCCTCCAGCGGCGGTCGCACCGCCAGGTGGGGTGTAGCCGGGCGCGGTCGGCGTGAACGCCGCGGGGCTCTTGACGCCGCCGGCCGCGCCTCCCTTGCCACCGGCGGCGTTGGTGCCGCCGGGCGGGGTGTAGCCGGGTGCGGTCGGGGTGAAGGCAGCGGGTGCCTTGGCACCGCCACCAGGCGTGGCACCGGCACCGCCCTTGATGTTCGGGGCCGCGCCCGCCGCGGCACCACCGGTGGCCTTCCCGCCGCCGGCCGTGCCGCCCTTGGCGCCGCCACCGGGCGGGGTGTAGCCGGGTGCGGTCGGGGTGAAGGCAGCGGGTGCCTTGGCACCGCCGCCAGGCGTCGCGCCGGCGCCACCCTTGATGTTCGGGGTCGCGCCTGCCGCGGCACCACCGGCGGGGTTCACGCCGGACGCGCCGCCCTTGGCGCCGCCGCCACCGGGCGGGGTGTAGCCGGGTGCCGTCGGGGTGAACGCGGCGGGAGCCTTGGCACCGCCGCCAGGAGTCGCGCCCGCGCCGCCCTTGATGTTCGGGGCCGGACCGGCCGCGGCACCACCCGTGGGTCCCTTGCCGCCGCCGGGCGTCGCGCCCGCGCCACCCTTGATCGCCTGTGGGCCGGTGACGTTGGGGCCGCCGGCGGTTCCCTTGCCGCCGCCGGTCGCGCCGCCGCCGCCGTTGATCGCCTGTGGGCCGGTGACGTTGGGGCCGCCAGGAGTCTTGTTGCCCGGCGTGTTGGTGCCGGCGCCGGGCACGTTCTTCGCGCCGGTGGTCGAGTCGATCGACTTGATGTTGGTCTGGTTGGTCTGGTCGACCTGCACGGCGGTCTGCTGCGTCGCCTTCAGGTTCGTCTGGACCTCGGTGAACGCCTTGGCGCCCTTGTCGGCCTGCGAGACGGCGTTGTCGTTGGACGCGTTGAGCGCCGGCACCGCGAACAGGCCGATGGGCCCGAGCGCGTTGCCGCTGAAGTTCAGGCCCCGCAGGCCGGACGAGATGCTCGTCAGCCGGGACCCCAGGTCACCCGCCTTGCTCTGCAACCCCTGCATCGAGGAGTCGTTCATGGAGAAACCGGAGTTGCCGGTGGGGCCGCCTCCGCCCGTTCCGCTGGTGGGCGGTGCCGAGGGGGGAGGGTTGGCTCCCGGGTTCGGCGCTGGGTTGGGATTGACGTTCCCCTTGGCCATGAGCGGCGATTCTCCAGTGCTGCGTCAGAACAAGGCGGGATCGCGGGGATCCCGGCTGTTGGCTGGACTTACTCTGTCGGCCGGACGGACCGCTCGTGCGCGATGGTCGGACGCAGCGGCTGGGCCGCGGCACCGCCGGCCGCTTCGTAGCCGACGGTCGGCTGAAGCGGCTCACTCGCCATGAGCGGGTTGACGCTCTCGTAAACGGGCTGCGCGTCGACGCGCGACGGCTCGAGAGCGTCGTACGCGTGCGACATCTGCGTGCGCGCGAGCGGCTCGTAACCCGACTGGGCCTGCAACGGCTCGGACGGCGTGTCCGGGCTGGTGTACACCTCACGCGCCTGCATCGGCTGGACGGACTCGTGCATCGGGGCGCCCCCGGTCATGCTGACGCCGGACACCATCGTGGAGTCCTGCGCCGACGCACGGGAGAACGCCACGGGAGCCTCGGCCGCCTCCACGCGGGAGAACGCCATCGGGGCCTGAACCGCCTCGGCCCGCTGCATCGGCTGAAGCGGCTGCACGGCGTCCATCTGCGTGCGCTGCAGCGTGTGCATCGGCTCGGCCGCGTGCATCGCCGTACGGGCCTGCAACGGCTCGGTGGCGTGCATCGCGGTACGGGCCTGCATCGGCTGCTCGACCGCGTCCATCGCACGGACAGCCTGCATCGGCTGAAGCGGCTCGGACGCCAGTCGCTTGGCGGCCATCATCGGCTCTGCGGCTTCCGTGCGCCTGAGGGCCTGCATCGGCTCGCCCGCGTCCATCGCCCTGAGGGGAGCGTTCGGGAGCGTTGCCTGCGCGTATCCGTCCTGCATGACGGTGCCCACGCGGGCGTTCGGGAGCGACGCCGTGGCGGTCGTGTCCGCGAGCGTCTTGCCACCCGAAGCGACCTGGGTGTCTGCGAGCGTCTTGCCACCGGAGGCACCGGGCGGGGTGTTGCCCCTGCCCTCCATGGCCTCGTCGATCTTGTCGTCGACACCCTTCTGGGCCTTGTAGCCCTCGTAGGTGATCTCGGCGACGTCGGCGGAGTTCTCGAACCGCTCCCAGCCCTTGCTGACCTTCTTCATGATGTCGTCGAGGTCGCCGATGCGCTTCATCTGACGGCCGAGGGCGGCGACGACGCGGGCGACGCGGGACGCGATGTTCACGCCCAGCGCGACGGCCTTGCCGACCGCGAAGCCACCGAAGATCGGGATCGACGCGCCGAAGGTCGGGATCATCATGGCGACGGCGATGAGCGCGCCACCGATCAGCGAACCGATCAGCTGGGCGATCAGGTCGCGGACGATGTCACGCAGCACCGTGACGAGCATGCCCATGATCGCGACGATCTTGGCCTTGGACTCGACGGCGTTCGCCAGGTCGTCGAGCTCGTGGCTCATGTTGTCCATCGACGCCTGGAAGCGCTCGGACGACTGACCCGTCCAGCCGTCGAACGTCGCGAGACCGCTCTTGTGGTCCTCGGCCAGCACCCGCAGCTCGGCCGCGCGCGCCTTGTTGGCCTCGACGTTGGCCTGGATCTCCTCCGGGTTGCCCATCAGCTGGTTCAGGGCGTCCCGCAGGAACGAGACGTGCTCGATCAGCCAGCCGACGCCGGCGCCGATGATGCTGCCGAGCGGGTCGATCGCGAGCATCACCGTGGCCGAGGCCGCGCCGATGGCGTTGAACGTGATGTCGAGAGCCTTCTCGGTCTCGGACTCCGCGTCCTTGCTGATGCCGTCGATCAGGCTGCCGTAGGCCTCGATGAACAGCGAGCCCTTGAGCTTGTTCTCCTCGGTGATCTTCATCCCGGGAGGAGACGGGAGTGGAGTTTCAGGCGCGGTCATCGCTGTTCCTTACCAGGGGTTGTCGTCGTCATCGTCGTCGTCCGCACGGGGCCGGCCGCGGACGGGCGCCGGCTGCGGGGTTGCCGCCGGCTTGCTCACCGGAGGAGCCGGAGCGGGTTCCGGCTCGTCGTCGACCTCGTCGTACTGGTCGACTTCCTCGTCGAACTCGTCGTCCGGGATCGCGTCCGACGCCATCTGGTAGGCCTCGGTGCCCTCGCCGAGCGGCTTGAAGAGCTCGAGGACCTGCGTCGCCGCCTGCTTCTGGGCCTTCCGCGCGGTCTCCAGGATCAGCGCCGTGAGCCGGGGCCCGCCCAGCTCGACCGCGCGGTGCCCGAGCTGCAGGTTCTGCAGGCCGCCGTTGGGACCCACCGTCACGGTCACCGCGCCGTCCTTCGACGTCACCGTGGCGGAGGCCGCGGCCACGTTCTCCGAGAGGTTCTCCGACTTCTGCTTCAGGTCGGCCAGCTTGGCCTCGTACTCTTCGACCCACTGATAAGGGTTCGCGGGATTCACACGTTCCTCCGGCGGCGGCGGTTCAACTGAGACGCGCTAGTTCACGCGAGCACAGCGTCGATTCGGGTGGCGATGCGGTCGTTGTCGGTCGGCGAGACGCTCATCCAGCCGTCCGAGTTGACCATCAGATAACGGCCCTGGTGGGTGTCGAACCAGTTGATGACGACACCCGACCGCTGCCGGCCGTGGGTGACGCCGAACTGGCCGCCCGCGACGCGGTTCGAGGCGAGCTCGTCGAACTGCTTCGCGTCCTGGGGGGACAGACCGGCCTGCTGCAGCGCCTCCTGGTCGTCCACCCCGCCGTCGCCGAACAGGTCGTCGTTGGGGTCCACCTCCTGGGCCTCCTGCAACGCGACCGCGTCCTGAAGGGACTGGACCCGGACGTTCACCGCCGTGCCAGGACCGGGCACGGCGTCGGGCAGCACCTTCACGATCTCGCGGGCGATCCCGGTCTCCCGGATCTCGAGCAGTCCGACCCGGTCGTCGTCGATGATCGCCAGCGCGGCGCGCCGGCCGTTGGAAACGGCCAGCGCGCGCACGGTGCGGTCAAGACCGGCGACGGCGTCCACGGACACCTCGTGGTCGTCGAGCAGCCGCAGGAAGTCCTCGAGACGCTGGTTGTCCACGAGCCCGCGGGACCGCAGCTCGTCCATCGTCTTCGTGACGAGCACGCGGCGTTCCTGCTCGGTTTCGCCCTCGTTCGGCACGTCCAGCGGGTACGGCACTCTGCCGAGCTGCAGGGCGTGCCACAACACGTCGAACTCGCGCGGCGAGAGCAGGAACTCGGGCGTGATCACTGCGACTCGGTCCCCTTCTGCTTCTTGACCTTCGCGGCACCGATCACCGACGGGGGCAGGTTCTCACCGGGGACCTCGAACAGGTCGCCGCCCATGATGTAGCTGGCGGAACGGTGTTCCTTGTCGTCCTCGCCCTTGCCGCCACCGGGAGCGCCACCCATCGGCGCGCCACCCATGCCGGCACCGGCCGCGGAGGCGCCACCGGGGCCCATGCCCATCGGCATGCCGCCACGTCCGGCCTGGCCCTGGACACCGGCCGCGCCGCCGGGCTGCATCGCGCCCGCACCGGAGCCCGCCGCACCGCCCGCGCCACCGCCGAACGCACCGCCGCCGCCGCCTCCGGCACCCATCTGGGGGGAGTACGGCATTCCGCCCTTCATGCCGGCGCCACCACCAGCGCCACCGCCGCCACCACCGGCACCGCCGCCCGCACCACCGGGACCGGTGTAACCGGGCGCCGAGGGGTTGTAGGCCGCGGGACCCTTGGGGTTCTGCGGGACGTAGTTCGGGTTCGACAGGTCCTTGCCGACGACCGGGACCTTCGGGATGTTCTGGTTCTGGCCGGTGTTCGACTTGCCACCGGTGCCCATCTGAGGCGTGTAGCCGGGCGCGGTCGGCGTGTAGCTGCTACCGCCGCCACCGCCACCCCCACCGCTGCTGCTGGTGTACGTGCTGCCCGTGTTGCCGGGGCTGTAACCAGGCGCGGTCGGCGTGTAGGCCGCCGCGGTGTTGGTGTTCGTGTTGCCCATCTGCGGCGTGTAGCTGCTGCCGCCACCGGCGCCACCGCCCGCACCGCCACCGGCTCCGGATCCCGCTCCGGTGTAGCCGGGCGCGCTCGGGTTGTAGGCCGCCGCGGCGGGCTGGTTCACGCCACTGCCGCCGCCCGCGCCGCCGCCGGCTCCAGCGCCCGCGCCGGAACCCGACTGGCCGTTGGTGGTCGGAGGGGCCGCCGTCGCCGCTCCGGCACTCGCCGCCTGGGTGGACATGAGGCCGTCCGCGCCACCGGTGAACGCGGCCGCGCCGGAGCGCGGCACCGCCATCACCGGCTCCTCGACCATGCCGGTGTTCGGGTTGAACGGCGGCTTGAACGCGGGCGTCGTCGAGTCGATCTGGCGGGAGTTGTTCTCCATGTCGGTCATCACGGTGACCGCCTGGTCGTGCGCCGCGCGCGACGCGGCGTTGGCGAGCGCGATGTCGGCGGAGGCCAGCACGAAGGCGGGCGTACCGGGCTGGGCGAGCGCGGCCGCGGCCTTGTTCCAGTCGAACTCGACCGGCGGGGGCATCTGCGCCCTGGCGTTCTCCATGACCCGGCCCTGGTCGGCGACCTTGGTGCCGACGTCGACGGCCGTCTTCGCGGTCTCGTCGACCCAGTCCCCGAGCTTCTTCATCGCGGCACGGGCGGCCTCGGCGGCTCCACCCGTCCACTTCGACTCCGACGCGGTGATGACCGAGTTGATGGTCCGGGACGCCTCGGTCAGCTCGTTGCCGTACTTGCTCCAGTCGGAGCTGATCTGGCCGGCTTGACCGGGGTCGTTGTTGTTGTGCACCGCGGCATACAGCTCTTGGTGCGATCGGGACGCCCAGTTCTGCGGGTCCGTGAGGACCGGGACGTTCTCGATCTCGCTCGGGTCGGTCTCGGGGGGCATGACCGGCTCGCCTCTCACTCCGTTGGATCAGCTGGCCACAAGATCAGCTGTTACCCATGTGCTTCTTCAGTTCGGCCTGCTGTTCCTCGTCGAGCTTCGTGAAGTTCCCGATCGCTTCGACGATGGAGTTCTTCGTCTGCTCCAGAACCGTGCGGTACGCGGTCATGACGCTGACGAACGAGTACTGCTCACCCTCGGCGCGATGCGTGAACTTGTCGCGCATCTTGTCGCCGACCGGGTTCGCGCCAAGCGGCGCCGGGCGGGCGATGCTCGAGTTGGCGCGTTCGATCCAGGAGTCGACCTGGTCGATCTGGGTCTGGAACTGCTTGCGGAGTTCCTCGCCCGCCTCCGGGTCGATCTGCACCTGGCCCGTGCTGACGGTGTCGCCGAGCGGGACAGCCTTGTTGTCACCGACGATGTACATGCGGGCAGTATCGGGGGTCTTTTCGCGCATCGCTCACTTTGCCGCGCGCGAGTTACCAATTGAGATCCGCGTTCACAATGCGTTGTCACTGACCGAATCGGGCCACGAACTGGTGAACGTCGTGTAACAGCGTGATCGTTTGCCCTGGTTGTGGGAGCGCTCTCGGGGGGCTGCCCGTTCGGGCTCCCGATCTCTGTTCACATCCCTGGAACGGCCCTTGACCTGGGTCGACTGTGACTCAAATCACATAGGGCATTCTCTGGAATTTAGGGCTTTCTTGAGGTCCGTCACAGCCTGGTTCGTCGTTCACCGGATCGGCTGAATCGGTCGACGGAGACGACAACGCGGGCGCACTCCGGAGAGTACGCCCGCGATGCCCGATTTGGATCATTCTTGTGCGCTGGAACGCACCACTCTCAGGCCAGTACCGCGTCGATCCGCGTGGCGATCTTGTCGTTGTCGGTGGGCGACAGGCTGAGCCAGCCGTCGGAACGCACCATCAGGTAGCGCCCCTGATGGGTGTCGAACCAGTTGATGACCACGTCAGCGCGGTGTCGTCCGTGCGTGACACCGAACTGGCCACCCGCGACCCGGTTCTGCGCTAGCTCGTCCATCTGCCGCGCGTCCTGCGCGGACAGTCCGGCCTTCAGCAACGCCTCGCGGTCGTCGAGCTCCTCGTCGGCCGCACCCCACGGGTCCTCGGAGTCCTCCTCCTGCTCGGCCTCCTGCAGCGCGACGGCCTGCTGCAACGTCTCCAGGCGCACCGACAGCGCGCTGCCGGGCCCCGCCACCCCGTTGGGCAGCACCCTGACGATCTCGCGGGCGAGGGCGGTGGGCCTGATCGCCGACAGGCCGACGGTCTCGCCGTCGATGACGGCCAGCACGGCCTCCGTCCCGCCGGCGGCGGCCAGTGCCCGCACGGTCCGGTCGAGCCCGGCGACGGCGTCCACGGACACCTCGTGGTCGCCGAGCACCCGCAACAGGTCCTCCAGCCGCGGGTCGTCGGCGATGCCACGCCGCCGCAGTCCGGCGATCGTGCTGGCCTGCAATGCTTTGACGTCCTGCTCGGTCGCTCCTTCGCTGGGCACGTCGAGCGGGTACGGCATTCTGCCGAGCCGCAGCGTCTGCCACAGCACCTCGAACTCGCGGGTCGACAGCAAGTACTCGGGCGTGATCACGAGTGCTCGGAACCTTTCTGCTCTGCCTGCTTTGCGCGCAGTATCGGGCAGAAATGCGTCAACCGTTCCTCATCGGCCGAATACGTACCCGGTTGAGACGAATGTTCACAATCAGTCGCGCCGGGTGGAAACGGGCCACTTCCGGGCGAACGGAACCTGTGCGCACGCTTGTTTTCCCAGGTTCTGGGAGCGCTCTCAATGCGTGACCTGGGCAGACGCTCCCTGCCCGTTCACACGTCCTCGCGGCGGCCCTGCGGCCGGTTGGGTGTGACCCAAATCACGTCGCCTGGGCGGTCCTGCGATGTGAGACGCACCCTTGCGGTGGGTAGCTAACTTCGGACGCATGATCTCTCGGCGCGGCGTGCTCCTCGCGGCAGGACTCTCGGTGCTGCCTTCGGTGCTTCCTGCCAGGGCCGTGGCGGCCCCCACGATCGTGAAACCGTTGCCCGACACGGACTTCATCGTGCACGGCACCAACGCGGAGACGCGCTGGGAGGCCCTGCGCGGCACCGGTTCGCTAACGCCTGTGTCGAAGTTCTTCGTCCGCAACCACACCTCGACCCCGCTGATCGACCCCACGTCCTGGCGGCTGGAGATCCACGGCTCCGGAGTGACGCGCCCGTTGTCGCTGTCGCTGCGAGACCTGCGCGCACTGCCGTCGTGCTCGGTCGAGGCGGTGATCGAGTGCGCGGGCAACGGCCGCAGCTTCTTCACCACGCAGCAGGGCCAAACCGTGTCGGGCACACCCTGGAAGCTCGGCGCCGTCGGCAACGCCCGCTGGCGCGGGGTGTCGCTCGGCCTGCTCCTGCGGCTGGCGGGCCTGCGCCGCTCCGCCGTCGACGTGCTGCCCGCCGGTCTGGACGCGGAGTACGTGACCGGCGGCGTGAACCTGGGTCGCGTCCGGCGGCCGCTGCCCGTGGCCAAGGCCCTGGACGACGTGCTGGTGGCGTACGAGATGAACGGCGCCGACCTGCCGCCGGACCACGGTTTCCCGGCGCGGCTGGTGGTGCCGGGGTGGATCGGGATCGCGAGCATCAAGTGGCTGGGCTCGCTGGAGGTGTCGGCGTCGGCGCTGCACTCGCCCTGGGACACGCAGTACTACCGGCTGCTCGGACCCACGTATCCGGCCGAGGGCACTCTGGTGACCTCGCAGGTCGGCAAGAGCGCCTTCGAACTCGGCTGGGGTGCCGTGGTGCCGGCCGGCCGCCAGGTGCTGACCGGACGGTCCTGGTCGCCGGACGGGGTGCGGAAGGTCGAGGTGTCGACGGACGGGCGGTCGTGGCGGCGGGCCACGCCGGTGTCGCGCGGCGGGTGGACCCGGTGGCAGGTGCCGTGGCAGGCGACTCCGGGGGAGCACGTGCTGCGGGCTCGGGTGGACGGGCAGCCGGACGAGTCGCCGTACAACACGCAGGGCTACCTGTTCGGGGCCGTTGTCAGGCATCCGGTGACGGTGGCCTGAAGGTTCGTGCTCTCAATAACTTCAGTGTTGACCGAATGCAAGTCCCGTGGCGGCGGCTGAGCTGAGGAATCCGTTGCCAGACGCTCAAACCACATCGAGGCCGCCTGCGGAGCGGTCTTGAGCTGTGGGGGCACATCGAACGCACGAGACTTATGTTCGAGGTACGGGCCGTGCTGTCTGGGCGGCTTGTTCTCGCCTTGGCCCGTGGATCGGCATCGAGGCGTGTAGCCGCCCGAACGAACCTGACCGGGTAGCTGGGTTCGCGCAGGCTCTCCACGTCTCGGTACACACACGAGGCGGGCCGGGTACGCCCAATTTCAATTCTGGTGACCGCGACCGACAGGCTCGGCGTGCTCGGCACAGCACCCCCGAGGGTGTGAAGATCGGCGGGTGACTGTCTCCCCGTGGGCGCCCCTGCGCCGCAGCGCGTTCCGTGCGCTGTGGCTCGCCCAGTTCGCCTCCAACATCGGCACGTGGGCGCAGACGGTCGGTGCCCAGTGGCTCATGGGCGACCTGGGCGGCAGCGCCCTGCAGGTCGCGCTCGTCCAGACCGCCACGACGCTGCCGGTGTTCCTGCTGGTCGTGCCGTCCGGCGCGCTCGGCGACATCCTCGACCGGCGGCACGTGCTGATCTCCGGCCAGGCGTTGATGCTCGCGGGTGCGGGTGGGTTGATGGTGCTGGCGGGCACGGACAAGGCGACGCCGTCGAGCCTTCTGGGGCTGTTGGCGCTCATGGCGATCGGGCAGGCGTTGTCGATGCCCTCGTTCCAGGCCATTCAGCCGGAACTGGTGTCGCGCGAGGAGATTCCGCAGGCCGCGCTGCTCAACGGCGTCAACATGAACGTCGGGCGCGCGATCGGGCCCGCGCTGGGCGGGTTGCTGATTGCGCTGGCCGGGTCGGAGGCGACGTTCGCGTTCAACACGGTGAGCTTCTTCGGCGTGCTGATCGTGCTCTCGCGGTGGAAGCGGCCGTCGGATCACCGGCCGCTCGGGACCGAGCACATCACCACCGCCATGCGGACGGGTGCGCGGTACGTGGCCAGTTCGCCGTTGTTCCGGCGCGTGCTCACGCGGCTGACGTTGTTCATCGTGTTCGGCAGCGGGTTGTGGGCGCTGCTGCCGGCGATCGCGCGCGGGCCGTTGCGACTCGACGCGAGCGGGTACGGCGTGTTGCTCGGCAGTGTCGGGGCGGGGGCGATCGGCGGCGCGTTCGTGGTGCCGAAGTTGTTGCAGCGCATGAGCAAGAACCGGATGGTGCTGCTCGCGACGTTCGTCTACGCGGCGGCGACCAGCACGGCGGTGCTGACGCAGAGCTTCGCGGTGGTGATCGTGGCGATGCTGCTGACCGGCGCCTGCTGGATCGCCACGCTGTCGACGTTCAACGCCCTCGCGCAGGTGCTGCTGCCTGCGTGGACACGGGCACGTGCGTTGGCCTACTACCAGCTGATCCTCATGGGCGGGCAGGCGCTCGGCGCGGTCGTGTGGGGCGTGATCGCGGACGCGTACAGCCTCAAGGTCGCCATGATCGTGCCCGCGGTGGCGATGGTCGTGCTGGCCGCCGGGGCGACGAGGTGGCTGCCGCTGCACGACCGCCCGCTCGACGTCAGCCCGGCGACCTACTGGGAGGAACCGCCGGAGATCACCGACACCGACGCGGGCCCGGTGCTGGTCACCGTGGAGTGGCCGGTCGCACCGGAGAACGAGGACGCGTTCATCGACGCCATGCAGCGCGTCGGCAGGGCCCGGCGCAGAACGGGCGCCACGATGTGGGGGTTGTTCCGGGACACCGAGACACCCGAGACGTTCCTGGAGACCTTCACCGTGGCGACCTGGCAGGAACACCTGCGCCAGCACGTCGAACGCGGCACCGTCGTGGACCAGGAGAACCAGGAGGTGGCACGCGCGCTGGCCAAGGGACCGGCGCACGTGCGGCACCTGCTGTTCGCCGAGCCGACCAAGCCCGACTAGGCGTTGTAGGCCTCGACCGTCACGCAGGGCTGTTCGGACGTGAGGTCGCGCTCGTGCCACGACAGCGTGACCTCACGCGACTCACCAGGCAGCAGCCACAGGTAGTTGTCGCTGTAGAACGTCGGCAGCACACGGGTGTCCGAACGCCGGTCGCGCAGGCCGATCCGGATCATCGCCGCCACGACCTCGCCCGTGTTCCGCACCTCCACCGTCAGCCTGCGGCGGTCGCCGTCATGACGGGTGCTCCCCACGTCCGTCGAGACGCGCGCGTGGCCCAGCGAGTTCAGACCCCGCATGTCCGACGGCGCGCGGTAACGCCAGTAGGTGTTCTCGGACCGCAGCCGGTCGCCGTCGAACAGCCGCAGCCGCACCAGGTGCAACGGGGACGCGTGCGGGGGCACCTCGAACAGATCCGCTTTCCCGGACGGCCCGACCTCGACGTCGGCCTTCTGCGTGCTCAGCACCGCGCCGGTCAGTGAGTGCACCGTTGCCTCGACCCGGCCGCGCAGGATGCCGTTGGTGTGGTTGAGAACCGCCACCTGCCAACTGTCCGAAGAGGCCTGGACGTGCTGCGGCTCGC
>NZ_JBIRVV010000005.1:0-475004 GCF_044387305.1 Lentzea sp. NPDC020367
TAGTCTTGCCTCAAAGGAACTACCTCGACGAGGAGGTAATTCATATATTACTGGCTGTGTTTCGGCACGCTGTTGAGTTCTCAAAGAACACGCGCTCACCGGTTCCAGTCTCCGTTTCCGGAGGCTTTCTCTCGGGGCTTGTGTTGAAAGCTTAGCCAGTTCGTTTTCGCTTTGTCAAATCGGCGACAGTGGCAATCACTGGGGCGATTCAGGCTCTGCGCAAACTCGCTTCGCATTCAGTTTTTTGCTTGGTTCAGAAGTTATCTGAGTGGCTTTCCCGGTGTCAAATCGGGGTCATTTTCAGATCCCGGACAGCACGTTAGGCCGTTCATTTACTTCTGGGGGTTTGACGCCGTGAGACTTTACCCGGCCCGATCCGCGGTGTCAACCGCTCGTTCCGGGGTCTCGCTTGCGACTTGGAGAAAGTTACTGATGGGGACGATCAAAGTCAAATCGCCTGGTCAGCGGGCTGCTTGATCGGCACGGACGGCGAAGGGGCAGCCGGCTTGGCCCCGACCGGACGCGGTCGCAGCCACAAGGTGATGGAACGAAGTCCCTCCATCGCCCGCACGATCTGGTCCGGCGCGGCGGGCTGACGGGTCGCCACCGGCACCAGGTCGTAGCCCCAGACGCCGAACTCCTTGAGGACCGTCACCGGATCGTCACCGAAGTCCGCCGTCGACGTCGCGGAGAACTCGAGGAACACGTGCGGCCTGTCGCGACGCAACAACCGGACGAGTCCCGCGAGAGCGCGATGCCCACGTCCAGGCGTGTCGACCTTGACGACGGAAAGCTTCATCCCCTGCACGAGGGCGATCTCTTCGAGCGCCTTGTCCAGGCGCACGGACTTCACCCGTGCCACGTCTTCCCCGGCATCGGCGGCCAGCGGCGACACCGACACACCACCGGTCAGCGTCGGCGACACCGCCAGCTCGCCCGCGCTCTCCCACGCGGCGCCCTCGACCACGGTCATCCGATCGGCGACCGCGGCGGGAAGGTTCGCCGTGACGTTGTGCCTCAAGAGCGCGGCGGCGGACGCGTCCGGTTCGACGGCGACAACGGCGCCCATCAAGCCGAGCCGCGACAACACCCGAATCGAGTGATAGCCGACGTACGCGCCGACGTCGAGGAAGATCCCGTCCGGTTCCAGCACGGAGTCGAGCAGTTCCGCGAGTTCCGGCTCCCACACGCCGTTGGACGACAACAGCGGAAGCATGAACGCGTCGTCGGAGGGCAGCCGCATCATGCCCGCGTCGCACAACACCAGCGACGAACGCACGGCAGGCGCGTCACCAGCGTTCTCGTGCTGACGAACGACCACGCGCCGCAACGCGTCCGCGGTCTGTTGTGCCTGATGGGCGGTGCGCAGAGCGGCGTCCAGGCGGGTGTCGCGCTCGCGGAACACCTCGACGACCTTCGACTCGAGCGAGTCGATCCGGTCCAGCGTCCGGTCGAGGGCGACGGTCAGCTTGTCGATCCGCTCGGCCAGGACCTCGTCCGACTTCGCGCGCTTGGCCGCCTCGGCGACGACCGCGTCCTCGACGTCGCGCTGCCGGCGGCCCTGCCCGGCCATGTCGGCGCGCACGCGCACGACCCCGTCGTCGACGCCGATCAGCTGGTCGGCGAAGTGCGACTGCCGTTGCGCGACCTGCTCGACCTCGGCACGGAGCAGTTCCAGTTCGCCGGCACCGACGCCGGCCTTCAGCGCGTCCTGCCGGTTGACCAGCTCGGACACCGTGCGCTCGACCCCGTCGATCAGGGTGTGCAGCACCTGGCGCATGTGGTTGTCGTAGTGGTCCAGCGCGCGCAGCACGACCTTGCGCAGCGCGGGTGCCATCGGCGTCCGATGTGGGCCGTCCACGGTCGGTTGCCGCAGTAACGCGTGCTTGGCCGACTGCAGCGCGAGCATCGGGTCGACCTCGGCCTTCGGCTTCGGCCGGCGTGCCCGCCATCCCCGGTACGCGTGCTCGACGCGTTCACGGAGAACTTCGGCCACGCGTGCGACTGAGCGCACGGACAACACGTGCTCACGTCCGGCCGCACCGAGCGCCTCGGCCGTGGGCAGGTCATCTGCCAATGAACGCAGCAACTTCGCGGCGGCCTGCACATCGGGTTCGGCGCCCTGGTGGCACGGCACGAGAACCGCCGTCTTGCCGAACAGCTCGGCAACGGCGCCGTGGTCCGACGCGACGACGGGAACGCCTCGCACGGCCAGCTCAGCCAGACGCAACGCGATCCGGTCGTCCGCCCCACCGCGGTGCAACGACACGACGGCATCGGCGACCGCGGCCACGTCGAGGTCGTCGATCAAAGAAATCCGCTGGTCAGAGCCCGTGGCGAGGCGCAGTCGCTCGGCCGCCTCCGGGTGCTCGACGGCGCCGGACACCGCGATCCGCAGTTCGACGTCGGTGCGGTCGGGGAACGCGGTCAGGAACGCCGACACGGCGCCCAGCACGTTGCCGGGCCTGTCCAGTTCGTGGTCCGCGAGCGCCGCGAACACCACCACTTCGCCGGATTCGTGCTCACGTGCGCCAACGTCGTGCACGGGCACAGGCACCACACGCACGATGGGACCGCCGATGCGTTCGGCGGCGGCACGCGACACGTCAGATGAAAGCCAGAGTTCGTTCACGCCCGTGCGGTCGTCCGCAGCCGTGGCGTCCAACGCGACGTCGACGACGAACCGTCCGGCTGGCACCTCGTCCCACGAAGAAGCACGCACCACGACGGGATAGCCGGCGGCGGCCGACACGGGAAGTCCGGACGCACGCGCGGCGGCGAGCATCAGCTCGGCCAGTGGTCCCGAGCCCACGACGGACACGCCGAGCTGGTCGAGCAGCGCCGGGCCTTCCGAGCGGGGCTGCGGCACGGCGGGCGCGGGCAACCGTCCGGAAGCGACACCCACCCCGGAGCACCACTCACGCCAGGCGTCGGCGTCCGCGGCGAACGGCGCCGGGAACTGCTGCTGCAGCGAGGCGTCCGCACGCCACACCGCGTCGGCCCAGCGCGTACCACCGTGCTCGGTCGCCTCGCACGCCCACATGAGGAATCCGCCGCCACCGTCCTCACCGAACGCCGGCGGCGGCGTCAGCAGGGAGGCCCGGTAGTCGGCGCGCAGCTCGGACGGGATCTGGGTCCCGTCGATCAGGGAGTCGAACCGGTACGGCACGGGGGCCGCGGACCAGCCGCTGCGCACCAGTTCGGCGCGGTACGCCTGGCAGAGCTCGGCGACCTCGGGGTGCTCCGACAGCAGCACGCGGGGACGTTCCGCGAAGTCGGCCGACAGCAGCCAGGGCCGACGTGGGTCGAAGCCGCGGAAGTGCACGGTCAGCAGGTCCTGGCCGACCACGGCCAGCGAACCGGACTCGGTGCGGTGCAACGGCCTGTCCGCGACGTTCCACACGGACAACCCGAGCCGTGCGTCGCGCACGACGAAGTGCGGCACGATCGCGGGCATGTCCAAAGAGGTCAGGTAGGGCTCGGAACCCTTGCCGACCGCGATGAACCCGGGGTCGAACGCACCCTGGTCGTGCAGGTCGGCGGGTCCGGGCTGCAGACCGTCGGACGGCAACGGCCGCAACGTGCGAGGCAGCATCACGACCGGTGCGGTGCGCAAGGCCTCCAGCACGAGCTTCGTCAGCGACCCGAACACCTGCACCCACGGATCGAGGTACAGCACGGGCATGCCCTGCGACAGCAACGCCTCCAGCAGCCGCGGCACGATCGCGGCCTTCAGCTCCGCGGCGTCGAGCGACGTCGCGAGCACGTGCAGCTCGTCCTCGGTGACACCGATCTCCATCGGCGTGATCAGCCCGGGCCCCGTGTGCTCCGGCTGCGCGTCGACGATCAGCGCGACGAACCGGCCCTCGGGGTGCTCCGCGAGGAACGAGCTGGACAGGACCTTGACCGCGGGCAGCTCCGCCGCCGTGGCGACGGTGCACGCGCAGATCGTCGGCTGGAACTCGGGTACCTCAGTCACGGAGAGCACGTATCTGCCTCACAGCATGGGAAGAAGAGTGCGCAACTCGTACGGGGTGACGCTTCGACGGTACGCGTCCCACTCCGTCCTCTTGTTGCGCAGGAAGAAGTCGTAGACGTGCTCGCCGAGCGCCTCGGGAAGCAGCTCCGAGTTCTCCATCTCGGTCAGCGCCTCGCCGAGGTTCTGCGGCAGGTTCGAGTATCCCGCCGCACGACGCTCGCGGTCCGTCAGCGACCACACGTCGTCCTCGGCGGGCGGCGGCAGCTCGTAGCCCTTTTCGATGCCCTTGAGGCCGGCGGCCAGGATCACCGAGTAGGCCAGGTACGGGTTGCACGCGGAGTCCAGCGAACGGATCTCGACGCGGCGCGACGACGACTTGCCCGGCGAGTACATGGGCACACGGACCAATGCCGAGCGGTTCGCGTGACCCCAGCACACGGCCGTGGGGGCTTCACCGCCGACGATCAGCCTCTTGTAGGAGTTGACCCACTGGTTCGTGACGCCGGAGATCTCGCGCGCGTGCTTGAGGATGCCCGCGACGAACTGCTTGCCGATGTCGGAGAGCTGGTACGGGTCCTCGTCGTCGTAGAACGCGTTGCGGTCGCCCTCGAACAGCGAGAAGTGCGTGTGCATGCCCGAGCCCGGCTGGTCCGAGAACGGCTTGGGCATGAACGAGGCGCGCACGCGTTGCGTGATCGCGACCTCCTTCACCACGTAGCGGAACGTCATGACGTTGTCCGCCATGGTCAGCGCGTCGGCGTAGCGCAGGTCGATCTCCTGCTGGCCGGGCGCGCCCTCGTGGTGGCTGAACTCGACGGAGATGCCCATGGCCTCCAGCGCCTCGATGGCGTGGCGGCGGAAGTGCGTGGCGGTCTCGTGCGAGGTCTGGTCGAAGAACCCGCCGTTGTCGGCGGGGATCGGCTCGCTCCCGTCGCCGGGCAGGTCCTTGAGCAGGAAGAACTCGATCTCGGGGTGCACGTAGCAGGTGAACCCGGCCTCGCTGGCCTTCGACAGCGTGCGGCGCAGCACGTGGCGCGGGTCGGCCCACGACGGGGAACCGTCCGGCATGGTGATGTCGCAGAACATGCGCGCGGAGTAGTTGGTGCCCTCCGGCGTCTGCCACGGCAGCACCTGGAACGTGCCGGGGTCCGGCTTCGCGACCATGTCCGACTCGTAGACGCGGGCGAAACCCTCGATCGCCGAGCCGTCGAACCCGATGCCCTCGCTGAAGGCGCCCTCGAGCTCGGCCGGTGCGACCGCCACGGACTTCAAGAAGCCCAGGACGTCCGTGAACCAGAGCCGGACGAACCGGATGTCGCGTTCCTCTAGCGTGCGGAGCACGAACTCCTGCTGGCGGTCCATAGGGCGCAGCTTAAGGGCTCGGGACTCTCTACGATCAACGCATGTCCGCCCGTTGGTTGTTGGTTTGCGCACTCGCCCTGCTCACGAGCTGCACGTCCGGGGGAGATCTCCCCGATGGTGCGACCTTGCTCTCGAAATCGGCCGAGTCGATGCGCTCGGTCAAGAGCGTCCACTTCACCATCAAGGTCGACGGTGAGCTGCCGGACGTGCCGGTGAAGGAGGCCGACGGCGACCTCACCTCGGCAGGCGACTCCAAGGGCACCGCGAAGGTGACTTTCGGCGGGCAGCTGCTGTCCATCGAGTACGTCCTGACCGGCGGAAACCTGCACTTCAAGGGCCCGACCGGCGGGTTCACCAAGCTGCCGGCGGCGTTCGCGGGCCAGGTGTACGACCCGTCCGCGATCCTGAACCCGGACAAGGGCGTCGCGAAGGTGCTCGCCTCCTCCAAGGACGCGAAGACCAAGTCGTCCGGTGACGTGTCGGTGGTCGAGGCGACGGTGCCGAAGGACGTGGCGGCCGGGCTGGTGCCGGGCATCTCCGCGGACGTGAAGGCGACGTTCTCGATCGACAAGGACAACAAGCTCAAGAGCGCGTTGTTCGAGCTTCCCGCTGGTCAGAAGGTCGACATCGGGCTGACCGACTTCGACAAGGCCGTCACGGTCACGGCGCCTGCCTAATGCGCAAGATCGCTCTGGCCGCGTCCGGCGCGGCTGTCCTGTTGGGCGCGCTCGACGCGTACGTCGTCGTCGGTGTGCTCACGGACATGGTGCGCGACCTGGGCATCGCGGTGAACGAGCTGGAGCAGGCGACGCCAATCGTCACCGGGTACCTGCTCGGGTACGTGGCGGGCATGCCGTTGCTCGGGCAGCTGTCGGACCGGCTCGGGCGGCGGTTCGTGCTGCAGATCTCGCTGCTCGGGTTCCTGGTGGGCTCGGTGATCACGGCGCTGGCGGCGGACGTGCCGCTGCTGGTGCTGGGCCGGGTGGTGCAGGGCCTGGCCGGTGGCGCGTTGCTGCCGGTGACGATGGCGCTGGTCGCGGACCTGTGGGAGGAGCAACGGCGGTCGTCCGCGCTCGGGACCGTTGGTGCCGCTCAGGAGTTGGGGTCTGTTCTCGGCACGCTGTACGGCATCGCGGTGGCGTCGCTGTTCAACGCCATGCCGTTGTTCGAGGCATGGGAACCGCAGAGCTGGCGGTGGATTTTCTGGGTGAACATCCCGTTGGCGGTCATCGCGATGGTGATCGTGCAACGGTCCGTGCCGAACACACGGCGCGAGGTGCGCATCGACGTGGTGGGCGGGGTGTTGCTCGCCCTGGCGTTGTCGTTGCTGGTCGTGGCGCTCTACAACCCGACGCCCGCCGAGTCCGTGCTGCCGTCGTGGGGCTGGCCGACGCTCATCGCGGCGTTCGTCGTGCTGGGCGGCTTCTTCTTGTGGGAACGCCGTAGTGCCGTGCGGCTCATCGATCCCGACGGTGTGCAGTGGCGGCCGTTCTGGGCCGTGCTCGGGGTGTCGCTGGCCGCCGGTGCCGCGTTGATGGTGACGCTGGTCGACGTGGAGTTGTTCGCGCAGACCGTGTTGCGCCGCGACTCGGCGGCCGCAGCGACGTTGCTGACGCGGTTCCTGATCGCGTTGCCGGTCGGCGCCGTCCTGGGTGGATTCCTCGCGTCACGGCTCGGCGACCGCTGGGTGTCCTTCGGTGGACTCGCGCTGGCGTCGGTGTCGTACGTGTTCATCGCGCAGTGGCCCGCTGACGTCAGTGGGCTCGTGCTCACGCGTGACCTGGCCATCGCCGGTTTCGGGCTGGGCCTGGTCATCGCGCCGTTGTCCGGTGCTGTGCTGCGGGTGGTGCCCGCCGTGCGTCACGGCGTGGCGTCGGCGTTCGTCGTCGTCGCGCGCATGACGGGCATGCTCGTCGGCGTGGCGGCGTTGTCCGCGTGGGGACTTCACCGGTTCCGCGAGCTCACGGCAGGCCTGAACACGCCGCTGCCGTTCGGCGTCGAACCCGCTGAGTTCCAGCGGCAGATGGCCGAGTACCAACGCGGGCTCACCGAGGCGCTGCTCACCGAGTACCACGAGATCTTCCTGATCACGGCGGTGATTTGCGCGCTCGGAGCGCTGGGTTCGGTCCTCCTGCCCAGAAAGGGTTGAACTGAGCGTCAGCAGACGGAGTCTGTTTCGGGCAGTCTCAGGTCCGCCAAGTAGTTCGTGCCCACGGTGTCCACGCAGTTGATGCCCGCGAGGAACGCCGTGTGCTGGTTTCCGTTGTACGTCAGCAAACGCGCGCCCAATGCCCGTGAGAGGTCCACGCCGGACTGGTAGGGCGTCGCCGGGTCACCGGTCGTCGACACCACCAGCACCTGCGGTAGCCCGTTCACGTTCGGCGGATGCGGTTCCGACGTGTGCGGGGCCGGCCAGAACGCGCACGGGCCGAGCGCCGTCTCGTCGGTGGGGATCGTGTCGTTGCCGAGCAGTTCCAACAGCCTCCGACGGTTGGACTCCAGGGTCGCCCGGTCCTTGATCGGCGGTTCGTCGACGCAGCGGATGGCCACGAACGCGTCCTGGATGCGGCTGTAGGTGCCGTCCTGGGCGCGGCCGAGGTACTGGTCGGCGAGCTGCAGCAGGGTGGTGCCCTTGTTCTGCCGCAGTTCCTGGAGGCCCTTGAGCGCGGTCTCCCACAGCCGGTCGGTGTACATCGCCTGGATGATGGCGGTGTTCGCGTCCGAGTGGGACAGCTTGCGGTCGCCGACCTGCATCGGGGTCTTCTTGAGCGGCTCGATCATCTGCCGGAACTTGGACTCCGCCGTGGCCGCGTCCCTCCCGATAGGACAGTCGCGTTGCGCGCACCAGCCGGCGAACCGCTGGAACGACTCCTCGAAGCCCTGCGCCTGACGGGCCGACGCCGCCACCTTGTCGCCGTCGACCTCCACCGCGCCGTCGAGCACCATCGCGCGCACGTTGCGAGGGAACATCTCGGCGTACAAGGTGCCGATGCGCGTGCCGTAGGAGTAGCCGAGGTAGCTCAGCTTCTTCTCCCCCAGGGCCGCGCGCAGCACGTCGACGTCGCGCACGACGTCACGCGTGCCGACGTTGCGCAGCAGATCGATGCCGCTGCGTTCGGCACAGCGGTCGACGAAGAACTTGTTCTCCTGCTCGGTCTGGTTCGCGCTCTCGCCCTTGGGCCGCAGCCGTTGCGCGTCGCGTTCCGCGTCGGTCAGGCACTGGACGCGGGGCTGGCTCGCCCCCACGCCGCGCGGGTCGAAACCCACCACGTCGAACCTCTTGCCGACCGGGTTGTTCGCCTGCATGTTCGCGACGTGCGACATGCCCGAACCTCCCGGACCGCCGGGGTTCAGCACCAGGGAACCGACCCTCCGGTCCTTCTCGGTGGCGGGCCGGCGCAGCAGTCCTACGGTGATCGTTCCCGCGTCCGGCTTCTCGTAGATGAGCGGAACCTGCAGACGCGCGCATTGGATGCCCTCGCGCTCGTACAGGGTCTTGCTCTTCGCATCGGTCGCGTAGGGCTGGCACGCACCCCACGACAACACCTGCGAGTAGAAGCGCTCGATGCCCTTGCGGCCGGCGACGGGCGAGCCGTCGATGCGCGCGAAGGACGTGGACGTACCGAGCAGAACGATCAAGGCGAACAAGGCCGCGGTGACTCGGGATCGCCTCTTCGTCATTAGGCGCACCGGGTTCCGTCGGCGGGCAAAGTCTGGTCCACCAGGTACTTCACACCTGCGGCGTCCACGCACCGGTCACCCTGCAGGAAGACCGTGTGCTGGACGCCTTCGAACGTGAGCAACCGCGAGTTGAGCGCTTTGGCCAGGTTCACGCCTGCCTCGTACGGCGTCGCGGGGTCGCCGGTCGTGGAGATGACCAGCAGCGGCGGGATGCCGTCGGCCTTGGGTGGCGCGATGGTGGCGCTCACCGGCGCGGGCCAGAACGAGCACGCGTCGAGGGCCGCGCCCGGCGGGTTGCCGTCGTCGAGGAACGGCGCCGCCGCCTTGTACTGCTTCGCGGTCTCGAGCAGGGCGTTCTTGTCCGTCAGCCGTGCGTCGTCCACGCAGTGCACTGCGTTGAACGCGTCGGTGATGGTCGAGTAGTTGCCCTGCTCGTCACGGTCGTAGTACGCGTCGGCGAGGGCCAGCAGCCTGCTGCCCTTGCCGTTCTTCAGCTCCTGGAGGCCGTCCAGCAGGATCGGCCAGAGCTGTTCCGAGTACATCGCCTGGATCGCGGCGGTGATGGCGTCGTTGTAGGACAGCTTGCGATCACCCACGCCGACCGGCTTCTGGATCAACGGGGTGGTCAGCTGGCGGAAGCTCGCGTTCGCGTCGTCGCCGAGAGGGCAGTCCTTCTTCCCTCTGCACCACTTCACGAACTCGTCGAAGGCCTTCTGGAAGCCGGCTGCCTGGGCGACCAGCGACGCGAGCTGGTCCTGGGTGGGGTCGACTGCGCCGTCGAGGATCAGTGCGCGCACGTTCTGGGGGAAGGTCTCGGCGTACTCAGTGCCTATCCGGGTGCCGTACGAGTACCCGACGTAGCTCAGCTTCGCGTCGCCGAGCGCAGAGCGGAGGACATCCATGTCCTTAACTACGTCCCGCGTGCCCAAGTTGGCGAGCATTGATGCACCGAATTTTGTCTCGGCGGCACACTTCTCGGCATATGACCGGTTCTCTTGCTCCGTTTGGGCGATTCCGGCCGGACTCGTGTCCACATCGAGGTCCAAACGCTCCGCGTCGCGCTCCGGTCCGGTCAGACATTTGACCGCCGGCTCGCTCGCGCCGATGCCCCTCGGGTCGAATCCGACGAGATCGAACTTCGCCGCGAGGTCGGTCTTGCGGTACTCGGTGATCATGCCCGCGGCCGACGCCATGCCGGACGCGCCGGGGCCGCCGGGGTTGGTGAGCAACGAGCCGATCTTCTGCCCGGTGGCCTTGTACCGGAGGACGCCGATCGTGATCGTGTCGCCGGTCGGCTTGCCGTAGTCGAGGGGAACCCTCAGACGCGTGCACTCGACGTCGCGCTTGGTGCCGTACGCGTCCCTGCTGGACCCGGTGGTGGCATAGGGAGCGCAGTCCTCCCAGCCCAGCTTTTGGCCGTAGAACTCCTCCAGACCGGCGGGCACGGTGCCGGCCGGGCCCGTCTTCTCGAAGATGACGCCGGGCTTGGACGTCCCTTCGATGATCGACGTGCACGACGCGAGCAGCGGAATGACGAGCAACACGCTCAAGAGACGGGCCACAGCCCGATCGTATGGGAGATGATGAGGGCATGCCGCAGCTTCGGATCGCGCTCGCCCAGGTCAACGCCACTGTTGGTGACCTTGCCGGCAATTCGTCGTTGGTCGTGGAGTGGACGCGCAAGTCCCGTGAGGGCGGCGCTCACCTCGTCGTGTTCCCCGAGATGGTGCTGACCGGCTACCCGGTCGAGGACCTGGCGATCCGCACGTCGTTCGCCCGCGCGTCCGGCGAGGCCCTGCAGACGCTGGCGGGGTCGCTGGAAGCCGCGGGCCTGGGCGACATCGCCGCCGTCGTCGGGTACCTGGAGCACGACTCCGTCGGCCCGCGCAACGCCGTCGCCGTGCTGCACGGCGGCCGGGTCGTCGCGCGGCAGAACAAGCACCACCTGCCGAACTACGGGGTGTTCGACGAGCGCCGGTACTTCAAGCCGGGTTCGTCGCTGGACGTCGTGCGGATCAACGGTGTCGAGGTCGGCATGGTGATCTGCGAGGACCTGTGGCAGGACGGCGGCCCGATCACCGCCCTCGGCAACGCCGGGGTCGACCTGGTGGTCTCGCCCAACGCCTCGCCGTACGAGCGCAACAAGGACGACCAGCGGCTGCCGTTGGTCGCACGCCGGGCGGCCGAAGCCGGCGCGCCCCTCGCCTACTGCAACCTGGTCGGCGGCCAGGACGAGCTGGTGTTCGACGGCGACTCGCTCGTCGTGGCGGCCGACGGCCAGCTGATCGGGCGCGCGCCGCAGTTCGTCGAGCACCTGATGTTCGCGGACTTCGACCTGCCAGGCGGCCGCGACTACCAGGACGGCCAGATCGGCGACTTCTCCGTGCGCCGCGTGTTCCTGTCTGACGCGGTTCCGGCCTACGAGCCGTTGCCCGCACCGCGCGTGTTCGAGCCTCTGTCCGATGAGGCAGAGGTGTGGCACGCGCTGGTCACCGGCCTGCGCGACTACGTGCACAAGAACGGCTTCCGGTCCGTGGTGCTCGGTCTGTCCGGTGGCATCGACTCCGCCGTGGTGGCTTCTCTGGCCGTGGACGCTCTCGGCGCCGACTCGGTCTACGGCGTCTCGATGCCGTCCTCCTACTCGTCCGAGCACTCGCGTTCGGACGCCTCCGACATGGCCGCGCGCACGGGCCTGCACTTCACCACCGAGCCGATCGGCGAGATGGTGTCGACGTACGTCTCGCAGCTGAAGCTGACCGGCCTGGCCGAGGAGAACATCCAGGCCCGTTGCCGCGGCATGCTGCTGATGGCGTTGTCGAACCAGAACGGCCACCTGGTCCTCGCGACCGGCAACAAGTCCGAGCTCGCCGTCGGCTACTCGACCATCTACGGCGACGCGGTCGGCGGCTACGCCCCGATCAAGGACGTGCTGAAGACCCTGGTCTGGGACCTCGCCAAGTGGCGCAACGCCGAGGCCGAGAAGCGCGGCGAGACCCCGCCCATCCCGGAGAACTCGATCTCCAAGCCGCCGTCGGCCGAACTGCGCCCCGGCCAGGTCGACACCGACTCGCTGCCGGACTACGAGATCCTCGACGCCCTGCTGGACGACTACGTCCACGGCGACCGCGGGTACGACGACCTGCTGGCCGCCGGGCACTCGCCGGAACTCGTCGACCGGGTGCTGCGGATGGTCGACAAGGCCGAGTACAAGCGCCGGCAGTACCCGCCGGGCACGAAGATCTCGAACAAGGCTTTTGGGCGGGACCGCCGGCTGCCGATCACGAACGGATGGCGCGAGGGCTGAGCAGCCCCACGTCAGGGACGCCGTCGTAGATCCGGACGAAGCTCGCCCCCGAGATGGTGGAATGGACGGCGACGAGCTGATCATCGCCCCGCCACCAGTTGTTCGCCATTCCGTGCACCTCGGGGATCGGCTCGAAGCCGGTCAGGTCGATCTCGGCTGCCACGGCGACGCGCTTGGCGAGCGAGGACGCGTGGTACTCCAGTGCGAGGGACTCGATCCATCCTTCGACACGGGTGTGCAGCGGCACCCATCCCAGGGTGCCGAGCCCGAACTCGCCGTCCGGGCCGATCTCGAAGGAGTACGGGACCGCAGACCGCGGGTCGCCAGCGTCGAACCTCCACCTTCCGTCAGGTGACCGCGTCGGCTCGTCGGCCGCAAACCACCTCGGGCCGCCGTCGTAGCCGAGGGCGGGAGGCAGGGCGAGGCCGCCCCAGCGCCGGTCGAACTCCACCATCCGATCGACCTCCGTCGCGGGCACTCCGGAGTCGAGCCCGCTGCCGGTACTGCTCCGCGGGCGTGTGCTCGACTTTGTGCCCATGTGCCTGGACGAAGTAGCGCGCCCGCTTGCTGAGGTGATTCACGGGAGTGGAGTCTGCTCTACCGCGCCGCACCTGGTCAGACCGCTACGTTTGCCCGTATGAAACGGATTTGGGCGGCGCTGGTCTACCTCGCGAGCGGCCTGTTGACGGCCATCGCGTCGTGGCTCGCCATCGGCGTCCTGCTGCTGTCCGTGGTCGTGCTGCCGTTGCTGCCGATCACCGCGCCCTGGATCCGGCGGATCGTGGACCTCGACCGCCGGCGGCTCGCGCGGTTCACCGGGGTCGAGATGCAGTCGCCGCCGCCGCTGGACGGGCCGTGGCTGCATCGCGCGCAACGAGTTCTGGCCGAGCCGGACAGCCGTCGTGACGGGATCTGGCTGATCAGCCACGCCCTGTTCGGGACGCTGTTCGGAGCGGTCGCGATCGGGATCCCCGGAGCGCTGGTGCAGCAGCCGGTGACCCTGCTGTTCTGGTGGACCGTTCCCGGCGGGATGGAGAGCTCGTTCGGGGTGCACGTCGACTCGTGGGGCATGGCGCTGCTGAGCGTGCCGATCGGGATCGTGCTCGCGCTGATCGTGGCCCAGTTGCCGCGGCTGGCCCTGCTGGACGCGAGGTGGGCCGGGAAGTTGCTGGCACCGCCCAAGGCGTCGCTGGAGAAGCGGCTGGCCGAGGTCGTGGCCACGCGGGCGGCGGCGTTGCAGGCGCACGGGGCGGAGCTGCGGCGGATCGAGCGGAATCTGCACGACGGGACGCAGAACAAGCTGGTCGGCGTGGTCATGATGCTCGGGATCGCGGAGCGGACGCTCAAGCAGAACCCGGACAACGCGGCTCAGGCGCTGCTCAGGGCGCAGGACGCGGCGGGCGACGCGTTGGAGGAGCTTCGGAACGTCGTGCGGAGCATTCATCCGCCGGTGCTGGAGGATCTGGGACTGGACGGGGCGATCCAGGCGCTGGCGGCGCGGTGCCCGGTGCCGTGCGTGCTCACGGCCGAGCACCTCGGGCGGTTGCCCGCGGCGGTGGAGGCGGCGGCGTACTTCGCGGTCGCCGAGGCGCTCACGAACGTGGCCAAGCACAGTGGCGCGAGGCATGCCTGGGTCAGTCTTGGCGTGAAGGATGATCAGCTCACCGTTCTCGTGCACGACGACGGCAAGGGTGGCGCGGACGAGAAGCAGGGGACCGGGTTGGACGGCATTCGTGGCAGGGTCGGGGCGCTGGACGGCAGCGCGGACGTGAGCAGTCCCGAGGGTGGGCCCACCGTGCTCACCGTCGTGCTGCCGGTGGGGAGGTGACCATGCGCATCGTGATCGCCGAAGACGACGCGTTGCTCCGCGAGGGGCTGACGTTGTTGTTGCGCAACGAAGGGCTGGACGTGGCCGCGGCCGCGGACAACCCGGACGACTTCCTGAAGGCCGTGGCCGAGCACGAACCGGACATCGCCGTGGTCGACGTGCGGATGCCGCCGACGTTCACCGACGAAGGCCTGCGGGCCGCGGTGGAGGCACGGCGCCGGCACCCGAAGCTGGCCGTGCTGGTCCTGTCCGCGTGGGTCGAGCAGAGCTACGCGCACGAACTGCTCGCCGGTGCGGGAGGCGGTGGCGTCGGCTACCTGCTCAAGGAACGCGTCGGCAAGGTCGCGGACTTCCTCGACTCGCTGCACCGCGTCGCGAACGGCGGCACGGCGCTCGACCCCGAGGTCGTGTCGCAGCTCCTGGTGCGGCGCAAGGCGGACGACGCGCTCAGCGTGCTGTCACCGCGCGAGCGCGAGGTCCTCGGCCTGATGGCGGAAGGGCTGTCGAACGCCGCCATCGGCGAGAAGCTCGTTCTCAGCGCGGGAGCCGTGCACAAGCACATCGGCAACGTCTTCCTGAAGCTCGGCCTCAACAGCGAGGACGGCACGGGCGACCGACGGGTGCAGGCGGTCCTGGCCTACCTGGATCACTGAGCCGGATCACTGCGGCAGGGGTGGCGCCCAGGCCGGACGGCGCACGAGGCAGAACGGGTGCCCTGCCGGGTCGGCGTAGACGTCACCGCCGAGACCGGTCGCGCCCAGCGCCACCACGCGAGGCCCGGCGTCCGCTGGGTCCTCGACCATGACGTCGAGGTGGAACTGCTGCGGCACGGCCGGATCCGGCCAGGTGGGCGGCCGGTGGCCGGGGGCCCGCTGGAACGCGAGGCCAGAGGTCGTGTCGTCGTCCGCCACCACCACCCAGTCGTCGCCGCGGTAGGTGATGGGCTGTCCGAGCAGCGCCGAGTAGAACGCGGCGAGGGCAGCGGGGTCGGTACAGTCGAGAACCACGTGGTGCCGTCGTCCGATCATGGCGTCCGATGATGGCACCGCCACGTCAGGTCGGCCGGACGAACGGGAAGAGCACGGTCTGCCGGATCGACGTGCCGGTCAGCATCATCAGCAACCGGTCGACGCCCATGCCGAGCCCGCCGGTCGGCGGCATGCCGTGCTCCAGCGCCCGCAGGAAGTCCTCGTCCAGCTCCATCGCCTCGACGTCACCGGACGCGGCCTTCAACGACTGCGCCTCCAACCGGCGCCGCTGTTCCAACGGGTCGGTCAGCTCCGAGTAGGCCGTGCCGATCTCCGCGCCGAACGCCACGAGGTCCCACCGCTCGGCCAGGCGCGGGTCGACGCGGTGCTGACGGGTCAGCGGCGACACCGACGTCGGGAAGTCGATGTAGAAGGTCGGGCCGACGGTCGAGGCCTCCACGAACGAGTCGTACGCCTCCTGCACCAGCTGGCCGTGGTCCCAGTCGTCGTTGATCTCGACGTCGCGCGCGGACAGCAGTGACCGCAGCTCCGTGACCGACGTGTCCGGGGTGATCACCGCGTCCAAGGCCTCGGAAACCGCGGTGTAGACCGGAATCACCGGCCACTCCCCTGACAGGTCGAACGTGCCGTCGGGCCGGTGCGCCACCTCGGTACCGAACGCCTCGCGCGCCGCGTGCTGGATCAGCGTGCGGACCAGGTCGAGCATGACCCGGTAGTCCGCATAGGACTGGTAGGCCTCCAGCATCGTGAACTCGGGGTTGTGGGTGGCGTCCGCGCCCTCGTTGCGGAAGTTGCGGTTCAGCTCGAACACCCGGTCCACGCCCGCGACGCAGAGCCGTTTCAGGTACAGCTCCGGCGCGATCCGCAGGTACATCCGCATGTCGTAGGCGTTGATGTGCGTCACGAACGGCCGTGCGTTCGCGCCGCCGTGCACCGCCTGCAGCATCGGCGTCTCGACTTCGAGGTACTCCTGCGCGTGCAGGAACTCCCGCACGCTGCGGATGACGTCGCTGCGCAGCTTCAGCAGGTGCGCCGAGTCCTGGTTCACCACCAGGTCGAGGTAGCGCTGGCGGACGCGGGCCTCCGGGTCGGTGAAGCCCTTCCGCTTGTCCGGCAACGGATGCAGGCACTTCGCGGTCATCGTCCACGAGGTCGCCAGCACCGAGATCTCGCCGTGGTCGGACTTGATCACCCGTCCGGTCACGCCGACGTGGTCGCCGAGGTCGACGTCCGACTTCCACGACGCCAACGCCTCCCCCAGCGCGTCGACGGTCAGCATCAGCTGGATCTCGCCGCTGAAGTCCCGGATCCGCGCGAAGCAGAGCTTGCCCATCTCCCGCAACGCCACCACTCGCCCGGTCACCGACACGTCCTCGCCGAAGCGTTCCCGTGCCCCGGCAAGGAGATCCGTGCGGGAGAACCCGACCGGATACGGGTCGACGCCCTGGGACAGGAGCCGTTCGACCTTCGCGATCCGCACCCGGACCTGTTCCGGCCTGCGCACCGCCTTCGGTTCGATCCGGATCGCGTCGATCTCGGCGACACGGGCCGCGAACTCGGAGCTCACGTCGGTCTTCTGCAACGCCCGCTTGCGCAACGACCGCAGCGACGGCACGAAACCCTCGGCGACACCGGCGGCGATGCTGACCCGCGGCAGCGACCGGGAGCGCTGGTAGCAGAGGAAACGCGGCTCCCACTCCGGCAGGTACTTGGCGTTCGACCGGTACAGCGACTCCAGCTGGAAGAACCGCGAGGCGAGCGACAGCACCCGCCGCCACGCCCGCAGCACCGGGCCGGCGCCGATCTTCTCGCCCTCCTCGAACACCGCGCGGAACATCGCGAAGTTCAACGAGATCCGTTGCACGCCAAGATGTCCGGCGGCGGCCGCGAGCTGGGCGACCATGTACTCGTTCAGGCCGTTCTCCGCGGCCCGGTCGCGGCGCATCAGGTCCAGGGAGACACCTCGGCGGCCCCACGGCACGAAGGACAGCAGGCCGCGCAGGGCACCGGATTCGTCGTAGGCCTCGACCATCACGCACCGGCCGTCGCTCGGATCTCCCAGGCGCCCCAACGCCATCGAGAACCCTCGCTCGGTCTCGGCACCGCGCCAGGCCTCCGCCAGGTCCAGAATGGACGCCATCTCGTCCGGCGCGATCTCGCTGTGGCGGCGGACCCGCGTGGTGTACCCGGCCCGTTCGACGCGCGACACCGCCTGGCGCAGCCCGCGCCGTTCCGGACCGGCCAGGTTGAACTCGCGGACGTCCAGGATCGCCTCGTCGCCGATCTCCAACGCCTTGAGCCCGGCGTCGGCGTAGACCTGCGCACCTCGTTCGGAAGCACCCAGAACGCCGGGCATCCAGCCATAGGTGCGCGCCTCGGACAGCCACGCCAGCACGGCCTCCGGCCAGTGCTCCTCGTCGCCGATCGGGTCGGCCGACGCCAGCGTGACGCCACCGATCACCCGGTACGTCAACGCCGCCCGTCCCGAAGCCGCGAACACGACGCTCTTGTCGCGGCGGGTCGCGAAGTAGCCCAGCGAGTCGGGCTCACCCTCCGCGGCGAGCAGCCGGCGCACGTCCAGCTCCTGCTCGCCGGTGATCATGCTCTGCGACCGGACCCCGCGGAAGAAGATGTACATCCCGCGGGCCGCGACGAGCGTGCCTCCCAGGCCGAGGAGCACGCTCAGCCACTGCGGGCCCTCGGGGATGTCGAGCCGGCCCAGCCGGACGACCTCACCCGTCGCCTGGTTCGCCGCCCACGCGATCTTGTCGAGCTGGTCCACGAGCTTGCCGGGGAAGATCTCGGTGAGACCCCAGCCGACCAGGACCAGCGCGATCATGCCCAGCACGAACGACGCCAGCGCCCGCCGCCAAGCACCGCGCGCCACCCGAGCCGGGAACGCCTCGCGCACCACGAACAGCAGCACCACGAACACCAGCGAGGTCGTGACCCCGGCACCGAGAAACACCCAGTGCGGCTTCTCGCCCTCATCCAGGATTTCTTCAGGCGCCAGGGCCAGGATGACCATGATGAAGCCGACCAGCAGCAGGCCCATGACCTGGAACAGCAGCAGCGTCCACAGCGCCGCTCGCTTGTGCCTGCGCAGGGCGGCGCCGAGCACGAAGAACACCATGGCGATGAACAGGTTGCCGTCGATGGGCAGGCCGAAGAAGTACCCGATGCCGTCGGCGACGTCGGTGAACCAGCTGTCCTCCGGCAGGATCACTCTGAGCAGCGACAACGCCCCGGCGAGTTGCACGATCGTCGCGATCGTGCCCGCGGTCTTCCACTTCCACGCCGGTGCCACTGCATCTCCCGAGGTCAGCCGATGAACGCCATGATTCCGTCTTCGGCCGGACGAGTGCATGTCGCGTCCTCCGGGCGTGTCGAGGGGCCGGTCGTGGTGCTCAGTTCAGGCCTGGGCGGGGCGTGGTTCGACTGGGACCGGACCGTCCGTCTGCTCGAACCACTCGCACGGGTGATCGTGTTCGACCGGCCGGGCCTCGGGCTGAGCGGTCCTGCCCGGCGCGGGCCGTCGCTGGCGCGGGAGGTGGCGGTGCTCGACGCGGTGCTGCGCGGGGTGCCGCGGGCGATCCTGATCGGGCATTCGATGGCGTCGATGCACGTCGAGGCCTACGCGCGGCTGCGGCCGCATCGGGTCGACGGGGTGATCCTGCTCGATCCGGACGCCGAGGCGCCGGGCGCGGGAGCCCCGTTCGACCTGTCGGCGGTGGTCGCGCAGGGCATGCGGGCGTTCGGCAGCCGCTGGCTCGGTGCCCGGTTCACGCGGCGGTTCGGGCACTCGTTCCGCAACCTGCTGACCGCTGTCTCGACGCTCGGCGTGACCGATCCGGCGCCCTCCGACCTGGTCGAACTCGTCTACCGGCGACCCGGTGTCGGGCGGGCGGTGCTGTGGGAGCTCGCGTCGTACCCCGGCCAGGTGGCGACGCTCGAACGGTTGCGAGCGCGCCGGCCGTTGCCGCGTGTGCCGTTCCTGGTGCTCACGGCCGGACGGAAGGTGTGGCCGGAGCACCAGTCGTTGGCCGCCCTCGTGTCGTGGGGACGCAACGTGCCGGTGCCCGGCAGTCGGCACATGATTCAGATGGACCGCCCGGACGCCGTGGTCATGGCCGTCCGGGAGGTGCTCAGGGGTCTACCCGACCACTGAGCAGGCAGAACTCGTTGCCCTCCGGGTCGTGCAGCGTGTACCAGCTCACGTTCTCGCCCTGACCGATGTCGGCACGCGTGGCGCCGAGCGCGAGGAGGCGCTCCAGCTCCTCGTCCTGCTCGCGGTCGGTCGCCCGCACGTCGATGTGCAGGCGGAGCTTCTGCAGCTTGCGGTCGGGGTTGCGCAGGAACAGCAGCGTCGTGCGCTGGTCCTTCGGTCCGATCTCGACCGAGACGTCGTCGCGGTCGAGGATCTCGTAGCCCAGAACTTCTCCCCAGAAGGTGGCAAGACGTTCGGGATCGGTGCAGTCGAGTACCAGTTCGGTGATTCGTGCGGCCACGCGTGTGACGGTAACCGCATCTGCATTCCGTTTCCGGCCAACGGTGCCACTCTGGAGTTCGGCAACCGTGCACCAAGCGCCCGGGGACCCGCCGATGCGGGCCTCGAGGAAAGGACCGGTCGACGATGACCACTGCCGATGTTTCCGCGCCCTACGGCTCCGGAGCGGGCCAGAAGCCCCCGGCCAAGCGCGTTCGCGTTCACCACCTGCGTGAGATGAAGGAACGTGGTGAGGCGTGGCCCATGCTCACCTCGTACGACACGTTCACCGCCTCGATCTTCGACGAAGCCGGCATCCCCGTCCTGCTGGTGGGCGACTCGGCGTCGAACACCGTCTACGGGAACGAGACCTCGCTGCCGGTCACGGTCGACGAACTCGTACCGCTGGTACGCGCGGTGACGCGTTCGGTCAAGCGTTCTCTCGTTGTCGCTGACCTGCCGTTCGGCTCCTACCAGGTGTCGGTCGAGCAGGCCGTCGCGACGGCCGTCCGGTTCATGAAGGAAGGCCAGGCGCACGCGGTCAAGCTGGAGGGTGGCGCGTACTTCGCGCCGCACATCCGGGCGATCACCGCCGCCGGCATCCCGGTCATGGCGCACATCGGCTTCACCCCGCAGTCCGAGCACCAGCTGGGCGGCTACCGCGTGCAGGGCCGTCACGACAACCACGACGTCGTGGTGCAGGACGCGGTGGCCGTGCAGGAGGCGGGCGCGTTCGCCGTCGTGCTGGAGATGGTGACCGCCGAGGTCGCGAAGCAGATCACGCACGACCTCGTCATCCCGACCGTGGGCATCGGCGCCGGTCCGGACACCGACGCCCAGGTGCTGGTGTGGCAGGACATGATGGGCCTGAACCGCGGCAAGGCGCCCAGGTTCGTCAAGCGCTACGCGGACATCGGCAACATCATGCTCGGCGCGGCCTCGGAGTTCGCCAACGAGGTGCGCGGGCACCAGTTCCCCGGTCCCGAGCACACCTTCCACTGAGCTTGTTCGCTAGCGGGTCCAGGCCTCCGGGTCTGGGCCCGCCGGCACGATTCCGGTCGGATTGATGCCGTGGTGCGTCACGTAGTAGTGGCGCTTGATGTGGTCCCAGTCGACCGTGTCGCCGAACTGCCCGTAGAGGCGTTTCGCGTAAGCCCACAGGTTCGGCATCTCGGTGAGTTTGTTCCGGTTGCATTTGAAGTGGCCGTGGTAGACCGCGTCGAACCGGACGAGCGTGGTCCAGAGCCTGATGTCGGCCTCGGTGAGCTGTTCTCCGACCAGGTACGTGTGGTCGGCGAGGTGCTCCTCGATGCGGTCCAGTCCGGCGAACAGGGCGGTGTACGCCTGCTCGTAGGCCTCCTGTGACGTGGCGAAACCGGCCTTGTAGACGCCGTTGTTGACGTGGTGGAAGATCGGCTCGATCCAGGCGTCGATCTCCTGGCGCAGGTGCTCCGGGTAGAGCGTGCTCTCCGGGCGCCACTTCAGGCTGAAGTCCAGGGTGATCTGCGGGTAGTCGTTGGTGACGACCTCGCCCGTGGTGGTGTCGACCAGCGCCGGGACGGTGACTCGGCCCTCGTAGGTCCCGTCGGCCCTGTCGTAGGCCTCTTTGAGGTAGTCGATGCCCAGGACCGGGTCGGTGCCCTGGAAACGCCAGCCCTTCTCGTCGCGGATCGGGTCGACGACGGCCAGTGAGATGTCGTCTTCGAGGCCGAGGAGCTTGCGGACGATGACCGCGCGGTGCGCCCACGGGCAGGCGAGGCTGACGACGAGCCGGTAGCGGCCCGGTTCGGGTTCCGGCCGCGCGGTGAAGCGGTTCGGCTGACGGACGAACGCCCCCGTGGTGGAGGTCTCCTGCGAGAACTGCGCCATGTGTCCGACGATAGGCCCATGTACCCGGAGATCGAGCCCCACGCGTCAGGCCACCTGGACACCGGTGACGGCAACCTCGTGTTCTGGGAGGAGTGCGGCAACCCCGACGGCAAGCCCGTGGTCTTCCTGCACGGCGGTCCCGGTGGCGGCTGCTCGCCGTCGCATCGCAGGTTGTTCGACCCGTCCGCCTACCGGATCGTCCTGTTCGACCAGCGCGGTTGCGGGCGTTCGCTGCCGCACGCGTCGATGTCCGGTGACCTGTCGCTGAACACGACCTGGCACCTCGTGGCCGACATGGAACTGCTGCGGACGTCGCTGGGGATCGACCGGTGGCAGGTCTTCGGCGGCTCCTGGGGCTCGACGCTGGCGCTGGCGTACGCCGAGAAGCACCCGTCGCGCGTGTCGGAGCTGGTGCTGCGCGGGATCTTCACGCTGCGTTCGTCCGAAGTGGACTGGTACTACCGCGGCGGGGCGGCCAACCTCTTCCCGGACCTGTGGGAGAAGTTCATGGCACCGCTCGCCGGTCTGTCGGGCGATCCCGTCGAGCTGTACGCGAAGCTGCTGGCCTCGGACGATCCCGAGGTGCACGGGCCGGCGGCGGTCGCGTGGAGCACGTGGGAGGGCGCGACGGTGACGTTGCTGCCGCGGCCGGAACTGGTGGCGGAGTTCGCCGTGCCGGAGTACGCGCTGGCGTTCGCCCGGATCGAGAACCACTACTTCGTGAACCGCGGGTGGTTCGAGGAGGGGCAGCTGATCCGGGACGCCGTGCGGCTCAAGGACATCCCCGGCGTAATCGTGCAGGGCCGCTACGACATCGCGACGCCCGCGGTCTCGGCGTGGGACCTGCACCAGGCCTGGCCGGAGTCGGAACTGGTGCTGGTGCCGGATGCCGGGCACGCGTACGACGAGCCCGGCATCCTGTCCGCGCTGCTGGAGGCCACGGATCGGTTCCGGGACTAGCGGAGGCCGATCCACTTCGCGCTGGACGTCGTGCAGGTCTCGACCGCCACCTGCGCGTTGAGGCACTTGTTGGTGCCGACGTTGCGGAACTGGAAAGAGGTACCCGACGTGCTGCGGCGCCAACGCTGGTTGGCGCTCGTCGTGCAGGCCTGGCCGAGCACGTCACCGGCCGCGGTGGCGCCCAGGCACTTGTCGGTCGCGATGTTGTTCGGCCAGTCGACGCCACCGCTTATCGGGACGATCCAGCGCTGCTCGTCGGCCAGTTCGTTGCACGGCCTCAGAACGACGTTGCCGCCGGTGTCGGCGAGGCAGCGGGTGCTGCCGGCGAGCTGGTAGACGACAACGGGTTCGGCGCTGGCCGGGACGGCCATGAGCGTGACGGTGGCGGCGGCTGTCGCGATGATCGCGGCTAGTTTCCCCATGGGCGAGAATCCTGGCAGCGCAGCGGGTTCCGCGAATCCACCCGTGGTTGTCAACCCTGGCCGTAGTCGAGGGCCTTCGTGAGGCTGAGTTTTGCTTCTACGAGCGAAGGCCCGTACCAGGTCAGATGTCTGCCGTTGACCAACACGTACGGCAGCCCCGGGAAGCTCTCCGGGCCGTCCTCGTGCGTGAACACGTACGGCTCGTCCGGCAGGATCACCAGGTCGGGGCGCTTGTCGTTGAGCTGCTCGAGGCTCGGACGCGGGTAGCGCTCCTCGTCGGAGGCGTAGACGTTCTCGATTCCCAAGCGGCGCAACACATCGGTGGCGAAAGTATCGCGGCCGACGACCACCCACGGGCGGCGCCAGACCGGGATCAGCGCGGTGAGCTTCGCCGGTGCCGTCTCACGCCAGAGGTCTTCCGCCTTCGTGAGCCACTCGGGTTCGAGGTCCCAGCCGAGACCGAAGAGCCTCCTGAGCGACGCCAGCGCCATCGGGACCGTCTTCGGCGCCTCGGTCACCCACACGTTGATGCCGTTGGCGCGCAACCGGTCCACGTCCTCGGCGCGGTTCTCCTCGGAGTTGGCGATCACGAGGTCCGGGCTCAGGGCGAGCACCTTGTCGACGTCCGGGTACTTCGAACCACCGACCCGCGCAACGTCCAAATCGGACGGATGGGTGCAGTAGTCCGTGGCCCCGACGAGGGCTCCGGGCACGCTGACGGCGACGGCCTCGGTGATCGACGGCACCAGACTGACCACGCGTCGTGGCTGGTCGAGCGGGACCGGCTCACCGAGGTCGTCGACGGGAAGCATCAGACTCCCGTGATCTTCAGGCCGGCGTGGGTCTTGTACCGGCGGTTGATCGCGATGAGGTTCGCGGTGAACGCCTCGACCTGGTGGGCGTTGCGCAGCCGGCCGCCGTAGACGCCGCGGAAGCCCGGCACCAGCTCGGCCAGTTCCCGCACGGTGTCGGTGGCCTCGCGGTCGTCGCCCAGCACGAGCACGTCCATGTCCACTTCGGACACCGCGAGGTCGGCCAGCAGCACGGCGGACACGTGGTGGAACGCGGCGGTGACCTTGGACTCCGGCAGCAGGAGCTCGGCCTGCTGGGCCGCGCTGCCCTCGGTGACCGGCAGGGCGAACGGGCCCTGCTTGTCGAAGCCGAGCGGGTTCACGCAGTCGATGACGATCTTCCCGGCCAACTGGTCGCGCAGGGACCCCAGCAGGTCACCGTGACCGTCCCACGGCACCGCGACCAGCACGATGTCGGAGTCGGCCGCGGTGTCGGAGTTGTCCGCGCCCCGGACGTCGCCGCCGGCGATCTCGACGATCTCCTTGGCCGCCAGCTCTGCCCGGTCGGCGCTGCGGGAACCGATGATCACCTTGAGGCCCGCCTTGGCCCAGCGGATGGCGAGGCCCTTGCCCTGGGCTCCGGTGCCGCCCAGGACGCCGACGGTGAGGTCACGAATGTCAGTCACCCCTGCATCTTCACACGAGGCGGGGTTGGCCTGGGTCACACCCGGCGTTCGAAACGGACCTTGCGCTTCACCGGGTCCGCTTCCGCCAGCCGCACACGGATCCGTTCGCCTTCCGGCAAACGCTTGCCAGTGCACTTGGCCAGCACCGGCGGATCGGACACGAACACGTCGGCCTCGTTGTCGCCCGACCGCAGCACCACCGCGTCGAACTCCTGGCCGACCCGCGCTGCCAGCACCCAGGCCTCGACCTGGTCCGTGGCCGCGCGGTCCACCTTCGAGGACAGCGAGTCGGACGACCCCATCAGCGACGGCAGCAGCGGCAGCGCCTCGGCCAGCCACTCCGGCAGCTCCTCCCCGGCAGTGACGGCCAGGCAGACCTCCGTGGCGAACCGGTCGACCAGACGACGAAGAGGTGCGGTGACGTGCGTGTACGGCGCCGCGACCCCCGCGTGCGTGACGACCTCGGGCACGGAGCCGTTGAACGCCGAGTAGCCCGCGCCGCGCAGCAGCCGGGTGGCGTCGGTGAACAGCGCCAACGCCTCGGGAGTGGCAGGGTCGAGTCCGGCCAGGAACGCACCCGGCGAGACGTCGGCGGGCCACTTCACCCGCAACGCCGCCGCGGACTTCCGCAGTGTGGCGACGGCGCCGGCGTCCGGGTCTGGCAACGTGCGGAGGATCCCGACCTGGGCCTGCAGCATGATCGACGCCGCGGCCATGCCGGTCATCAGCGAGATCTCGGCGTTCCACGAGTCGACCGCGACCCGTGGACGCGCGACCAGCTTCCAGCCGTCGCCGTCCGGCTCGATCTCCTGCTCGGGCAGCTGCAGCTCGATCGCACCGCGCCTGCGGGCGAACTCGCGGCGCAGCGGCCCGAACTCGGCCAGCGCCGCGACGGACGGGTGCGGCGTGCCGGCGTCGAACGACTCCTGGACCGTCGCGTAGTCGAACTGGGCCGTCGACCGGACCAGGGCCCGGCGCACCTCGACGGCGGCAGGAATCCCGTCCGCGCCGCAGGTGAACGTCCACAGAACCGCGGGCCGGACCACGCCCGGCAAGAGAGAGGCGGCACCCTCGGACAGCACGGTCGGGTGCAGCGGCACGTTGCCATCAGGCAGGTAGATGGTCTGGCCGCGACGCCGGACCTCGGCGTCCAAAGCACCGCCGGGCGTCACGAACAACCCCAGGTCGGCGATCGCGTAGTGCACGACGAACCCGTCAGCGGACTTCGTCACGCACAGCGCCTGGTCCAGGTCTTTCGCACCGGGCGGATCGATCGTCACGAGAGGCAGTGAGGTGAGGTCGGGGCGATCTCCCGGGGAACGGGAGATCGCCTCCTCAGCCTCGGCGAGCACGGCCGCGTCAAAAGCAGACGGCAGACCGAACTCAGTGCGGATGCCGTCGAAGGACACGTCCGCACGGCCCGTGCGGATCACCTGAGAAGCCACCCGCACAGACTAGGTACCGCCGGCTCAGTCCTCGTCGTCGCCGCGCCACTTCTTGTCGGACTCGTCGGCCGCCTTGGTCCGTTCCCTGGCGATCTCCAGGGCGCGGGCCGCGGTGGCCTCGTCCGGGTAGGGACCCATGCGGTCAGGGCCCTTGCAGCCCTTGCCCTGCTCCACGGTCTGGTGGGTCAGGCAGAAGTACCACCCACTGCTGTCACTCATCTGCGTTCGCCTCCCAAAGGCGCCGGGAATCCCCGCGGCGGCGTCGACTGGTTGGCGTTGGCGTACTCCGCCGGGATCGGGTCCAAACACGAGACCAGCACCGTGCGGTCCTCGGCGTTCTCGATCTTACGTCCGGAACGGTCCCGGTAGACGAGCGATCCGTCGGAGTCGATCTCCATGATCGCCCCGACCTCGGCCAGCTGTTCCTCGTCGAGATCGGCGAGCTTCTCGTAGCGCGACGGCACCACGCGGTAGACCGGCCACTTCAGGTGGCCGTACGTCCGGTGGAAGTCCGCCAGCAGGTGCACCAGGTGCTGCTGCCACGGCAACGGCATCGCCTCGGCCAGCGCACGCGGGATCACCACGTAGTCGGCAGAGACTCCCGGAGCACCGGCCGCCACGTAGTCACGCACTGGTGTGCTCGACGCGGGTGGTCCGGAAGGCCTCGGGATGGGGTCGTGGTTGAACATGCAGCGCCTCCCCGCGATCTACACGCCCGGCCGGACGGCCAGCGGCATCAACTCTTGATAATTCCAGTTGATCTTGCTGATCTTCACGACGTCACCCGTCTGGGGGGCATGGATGTACTCGTCGTTGCCGAGGTACATGCCGACGTGGTGCACCGAGCGCGGGTCTGCGGTGTTGTACGCCCAGAAGATCAAGTCACCGGCTTGGGCTTCGCGCACCGGAAGGTGGGCGCCGCCCTTCTCGTACTGGTCGTTCGCGACGCGCGGGATGCTCACACCGGCCGCGCCGAAGGCCTTCACCAGGATGCCGGAGCAGTCCCACGCGTCCGGGCCGTTGCCGCCCCACAGGTACGGCTCGCCCAGCTGTTCCTTGGTGAACTGGATCGCGATGCCCGCCGCGTTCGAGGCCAGCAGGAACTCCCCCGCGCCCGAGCCGCAGCCGGCCGGGTCGGTGATCGCGCCCAGCTCGCTGAGCAGGAACGCGCCCATCGACTCCCAGTTGTGGTACCGGTCGGGAAACGCCGAGCGCTCCACCGCCTGCGCCGAGTCACCGGGCCGCTTGTTCTCCCAGTCCGGCACCTTCAGCAGCACGTCGTAGAACTTGTTGATCGCGTACGTCGGGTCGGTCACCTGGGCGGGGGTGCCCCAGCCCATCGACGGACGCATCTGGAAGATGCCGAGCGAGTCGCGGTCGCCGTAGTTCAACGGGCGCAGGCCGGACTCGGTCATGCCGGCCTGGATCGCGACCTGCCACGCGAGCGGCGGCAGCTTGCGCTCCTGGCCGATGGAGATGATCCGCGCGACGATGTTGCGCTGCTCGTCGTTGAGGCGCGCCGCGTCGGCCTGCCCCTTGGCCGCACCACCACCCGCGTCCCACGGCCCGATGGCGGCGTTGCAGCTCATCTTCAGGATGTTCCCGCCGGCCGCGGGGTTCGTGGAGTTGCTGACCACCTGCGACACGCCCGACGTCGCCACCGCGACCACGACGATCGCGGCGAGCGCGCCGATCAGCAGCATCACGCGCATGGGTCAACTCGCCTTCGTGTAGCCGTTGACCCGCCACTCGTTGCTGGGCGAGAGCTTGATCAACGTGATGACGACCTTGCCGGTGTCCGTTCCCACCTCGAAGTCCGCCGACGACACGGTCGACCGCTTGGCCGCGACCTTCTGGGTGATCTTGTCCGGCACGTTCTTCGGGTCGATCGTCGCCATCTGCGCGAGGAACTCCTCCGTCGTGTACGGACGAAGTTGCGCGAGCCACTTGGTGACGTCGTTGTCCGGCGGCGGCTTGATCCAGTTCTCCGCCCACAGCTCGGCGATCAACTGCGCGTCCGCCGCGGGAGGAGCGGCCGACGCGGCGTTGGTCGGCGGCGGCTGCTTGGTCGGCAGCGAGGCGCCGCTGCTGCCCGGCAGCTGGCCGACCTGGGTTCCCGACGAGGACGTCGAGGTCTGGCCGGCGGCGGACGGGTCCGCGGCCTTGCGGTCGAGCACCCTGGGGATCACCACGCCGAGCCCGACGACCAGCACCACGAAGATGATGATCGAGGCGGCCAGGTGCCGCGGGGAACGCAGCGGCCAGCCCCACAGCCTGCGATAGACCGCGGCCCGGCCGCGGTTGGTACGGATCGGCATCTACGCTCCCCTCAGCTGTTGTCTCGGACTTCGAAGCCGCGCGACGGCCGGTAGATCACGTGCACCGGACGTCCCGCCACGACTTCTGTCTCCGCCCTTCGAGGTTCCTGCGCCGGCGCGGAGTAGCCGCCGCCGGACCGCGACGGCACGAGCACCGCGTCGTCGACCCGGTCCCACTGCCGGTCGGTGACCGTGGGGCTGTCCACCACGCGCGACCGGGCGACCGGCAGCGCCGCCGGACCCGATCCTGAGGGCAGTGCCCCTGCTCGCACGCCGGAACCGTTGGGGCCGCTGATGATCTGACCCGGCTGCGAGTCGCGGTCGAGCCGCTGCGCCGTCGCCATGACCGGGCTCGAGGCCTCCGGGCGCACCCGGCCGCGTCCGCGCTGCGGTGCCGCGTCGCCCTCGGCGTCGCTGTCCCGCACGGACTCCCAGAACTCGTCCTGCGGCGTCGGGCCGGTCTGCTTCTTGCGGCCCATCATCTTCGACCAGACGCCACCGCTCATCGGCAGGACGTTGCTGGCCGAACCGACCGACATCTCGACCATCTGCCACATGCGGCGCAACGGTTTGCCGATCACGAAGCACACGAGTGTCAGCATCAGGCCGAGCAACGTGCGCGTCAGCAGCGACAGCCCGGTCGCGTTGAAGATCGCCTGCAGCAGCAACGCGTGGACACCCGCGAGGACCGCGAGCACCAGCACGTTGAACACCGTCACGGCGGCCGCGCGGGCGACCTTGCGCAGCAGGTCGTGGTGCAGCAACGCGACCAGGCCGATGAGCGGCCCGGCGAGCGTCAGGATGCGCAGCAGCAGCTGGGCCAGCAGTACGGCGGCCTTCGCGAACAGCTGGAAAAGCGAGAACGCGACGGACTGCAGCAGCGCCAGGAAACCCGCGCCGGTGCGGCTGCCGTCGGTGCCGTCGAAGTAGCCCTTGGAGGTGCCGAGCTGGGCTTCCAGGGCCTTCCACTCGGCCTTCTTGGCGTCCAGGGCTGCCTGGTCGCCGTCCTTGCCCTCGGCGATCTCGGCGGTGGTCCACGCCTGCGCCTTGAGAACGCGCGGGCCGAACTCGGCGGCCTGCGGTGCCTCCGGCGTGCCGAACGCGCCGCGCAGCCAGCTCTGGTAGACGACGGCGTCGTGCAGTTTCGTCGGCAGGACGTGGAGCGTGCCTTGTTCTTCAGGCGCCTCGATGAACCCCGCCTGGATCTCCGACGTCTTGGAGACCAGCGTGTTGTCGAGGAGGTTGTAGAACTGCGGCAGGGCCAGGGTGGACGTCGCCAGCCACATGGCCGCCAGCGCCCAGAGCCCGCGTTTGGAGATCGCGGCGAAGTCGCCGGTCCAGATCTGCCGGAACATCAGGATCGCGAGGAGCAACGCCACCAGGCCGAACCAGCGCAGGTAGACGTTGTCGTAGACCTTCTGCACGCCGTTCTTCACGGCGTCGTCCAGCGGGACCAGCAGACCGCGGCCCATCACGGTGTAGTGCAACGCGTTCGTGGCACCGACGATGTTCTTGCCGATGCTGAACAGCTCGTTGCCCGCCCACGTGTCGAGCGTGGCGTTGGCGTCGGGCAGGACGTTGCACTTGGCGTTGTAGTTGTGCCAGACCATGCCCGCGTAGCCGTACTCGAGGTACGGCGAGCCGGGCAGGCCGTTGCCGACGGGCGGGTCGAGCGCGCCGACCATGCCCGCGCCGGGCCGTTCCGGATTCGGTGCCTCGCCACAGGATTGGGCGTGCGCCATCGGGGCACCCATGACCACCTGCAACGCCAGGATGGCCGCGACGAGGCCGACCGACCTGGTGCGTGCTGACGCGCGCAGCGCGAAGCGCCGCCTTGCCCAGAGCAAGGCGGCGATCGCGAGCACGATCGTCAGCGCCGTCATGCGCCGCCGTCCCGGTGGCGGTTGGTGCCGTCACCGTGGGCCACCAGCTGGGCCTCTTCCTCCGTCAGTCCTAGTTCCATGTCCGCCGCCAGTTCGTCGTCGATCTCGTCGGGCACGTAGGCGGGCGGCTGCGGGGCCGCGTCGGAGTCGTCCACCGGCACGATCTCGCCCTTGCCGTTGTCGCGCTTGGCGTCGGGGGTCGTGTCGAGGGCGTTGCGCAGGTGCTCCAGGTGCGGGCCGCTGAAGTCGATGCGGATCCGCTCCACGCCACCGGCACCGTCGCCGAAGATGAACTGGCGTGGCGCGCGGTCGCGTTCGGTCGCGTTGCGCTCGCCACCGGGGCGGCGGCCGAGCGACGCGATGACCTGCTCGTACCCGGCGCCGATCGGCACCTTGAGCAGCCGCAGCGCGTCCGCCTGCGCCGAGTCGTCGTCGAGCCGGCCGACGAAGACCGAGTCGAGCAGCGTGACGAAGCCCTGGATCTTCAGGAAGTCGGCGGGGATCTGCGACGACAGCAGCACGCGGACGTTCCACTTTCGCGAGTCACGCGCGAAGCGGTTCATCAGCACGCGGCCGGTCGGGACCTCCGAGAGGAAGAACGCCTCGTCGATCCAGACGCCCTTGCGCTGGTCCTTCGGCTTCTCGTAGATCGAGCGCTGGGTGAGCCAGGCGGCGAGGTTCAGCATCTCGACGCCGAGCGACTCCGCGTCCGTCCAGTGCTCGCGGCCGACGCCGTCCTTCGGCAGGTTCAGGCCCGCCATCGTGAGGACGGTGAGGCGGTCGTCGCGCACCTCGTTGTACGGGTCGTGGTTCTCCTCGGGGATCAGCAACGACATGCGCTCGCGCATCTCGTCGAGGAAGTCCGCGACGACGACGGCGTGCTCGTGGTGCTCGGACGCGTCCCGGCGCAGCGCCTCGAAGACGAGACCGGGGTGGGCGTCGAAGCGGCCACCGACCGTGCGAACCGCGCGCAGCAGCGTGATGCGCGTCTGGGGCAGGCGGGCGACCTCGTAGGGCAGCAGACCGGTGAGCACGTCCAGCACGAGACGACGGCGGGTGGCGGCCGCGAGGGCCTTCTCCCGGCGCCAGGCCCGTTCCGGGTCCTCCTCGTCGAGGAAGTGGTCGAGCATCGGCTCGGCCACCACCCGGTACGGGTTCAGGATGCCCGGCTGGGCGTTGAGCAGGTTGATCGGCCGTGCGTAGGGCCGCAGCTCCGGCAGTTCGCACAGCGCGGACAGCGGCCCGGACGGGTCGAGCAACGTCCAGTGCGCGCCGGCCCGCAGGGTCTTGTAGACCATGCCGCCGCCGAGGAACGACTTACCGGCACCCAGGCCCGCGACCATCGCAGTCAGACCGGAGGCGTCACGGAGTTCCTGCGCCATCCACGGGTCCCACGCGACCGGGCGGCGGGTGGCCGTGACGGTCTCGCCGAGCAGGATGCCGCGGCGGTCACCGACCTCGGCCGTCGCGGTCGGGACGGCGGACGCGGCCCACAACACGCTGCCGCGGCGCAGGTAGGCGCCGTTGGACAGCGGCTCGCCCGGAATGAACTCGCGGGCGATCGCGTACTGGGCCTCGGGGTGGTCGATCGAGACCTTCGGCTTGTAGAGCTCGAGCAACGACTGCGCGAGCCGCAGTGCCTCGCGCTCGGTCGGGCCGGACACCGCCAGGCGCCACCACGAGCGCACCCGGGTGCCGAGCGCGGTGAAGCCCGACGTCATCTCGTCGTCGATCTCCAGCACGCGGCCGGCCTGGCGGGCCAGCGACTGCGGCGGTTCGAGCTCGTGCTCGTCGGTGTAGTGCCGGACCTGCGAGCGGACCTTGCTCATCTGCCGCGACAGCTCGCCCGACACCTCTTCGGGCTTGCGCACGTAGATGCGGGCGGACCACTCGACGGAGGCGGGCAGCCGGTCGGCGCGCTGCACCCACGGGTCGTCGACCTCGGGGATCTGCAGGCCGTGCATCAACCCGACCGTGAGCACGCAGACGTGCCGCTTGATACCCGCGTTCGAGCCGGTGCGGCCGCGCACGGTCACCGTCGGTGAGTACGGCTCCTGGTGGAAGTCCGCGGCGTCGGTGAAGGACGCCAGGTCCTCCGGTTCCCACGCGGCACCGGGCACGGCGGGCAGGTTGCGCGGCGCGGGCAGGCCCAGCGAGCACGACCGGTGCATCAGCCAGGACATCTCCTCGGCCGTCGCGGGACGGCCTTCGAGACCAGCGGACCCGATGACCTGGTCCAGGTGCTCCACCTCGGAGTCGAGCGCCACCAGTTCGGCGTCGACGGCGTCCGGGAAGACCTTGCGCAGCACCGGGGCCGCGCGTTCGACCGCGCGGTCCATCATGTTGCGGGTCTGCACCTGAACGCCCAGGTAGACCTCTTTCTCCGCCATCGAGCGGCCCATGAGCTGCTGCTGCTCGCCGACCATGTAGTCGTCGAACGACAGCGTGCCGGGGGTGTCCGGCAGGCGCTTGACGGCGTTGTGCACGTGCGCCTCCGCCCACATGCGGATGGGGTACGGCCGCGTGGTGACGCGCAGGTGCATCCAGCGCCCCTGCAGCTCGGCGTACTGCCCGGCGATGGCGGCGATCAGGTCCTGGCGCTGCGAGTCGCTGCGGAACGACCAGCGCTGCGGCGCGAGCCGGTACCAGGCGTAAACCTCCTGGCCGGTGCGCAACAGGTGACCGTCGATGCTGCGGGCCGCGATCGACGGGGTGTAGCTCGGCACGGACTGCTCGCCGGGCAGGCGGCGTCCACGCTTCGAATACGCTGCTTGGTCACGCGCGCGGGGGTCGGCCGCGGCGTGCTGGGCGATGTGCTGGGCGGAGCGACGGTCACGGTCTCGCCGGCGTCCGAACACCGCGAACCTCCTTCTTACGGCTGTCTGACGTCCGGCGGGGCTGGGCCTGCTGTCTCGCCCGTCGTTGTTGTTTCTTGCTCAACTTGGGACGAGGCCGCTGCGGACTGACCCGGATCCGGGCGGCACTGGCCGCTCCGCCGGTGCTTGCCGTGCGCTCTCGAGGTGCCGTCAGCTCGCGGACCCACATCGACATGACGGCCGTGAGGGGCCGTTCATGGCTGATCCGCTGGGTGATGAAACGGGTGAGGATGATCGTCGCGACGAGGGCCCACGCGGTCGAGAAGAACCCGAACCCGACGCCCATCTGCCGTTCGATCGTGAGTACGACGAGGAAAACGACGATCCCGACGCCCCACGCGACGTATCGCGCGCGCCAGGGGAAAGTCGCTTTGGGCGGGCCGAGCCAGACGGCGTCGACCCGGTAGACCTCGTCGTCGGTGCGAACCCGCACGTGTCAGCCTCCGACGAACAAACCGGCGAGCCACTGGCCGATGTTCGCGCCAGCGTCGGTCGTGACGGCGAGGCCGATGATGGCCAGTGCGACGATCACGCCACCGAGGCGGCGCATGACACCCGCGTTGTCACCTTTGCCACCTCCGAGCCAGAGCAGGAGCAGCGCGACGGTCAGCAGGAGCAGCGGGACGATGTTGTCCAGGATCCAGTTCCGGACATTGCCTGTGCCCGGCACCGTCGGCTGCTGCTGAGCGAGTGTCACCAGGTCCATGGCGGTCATTTCTTACTCCAGAGTGCGCTGGGGCTTGCGCTACGAGTAGAACACGAGTTCGTCACGACGTGTGGGGCTGTTGCTGCGGGGTGTAGATCATCTGGCCGTTCCCCCTGGGAGGAATTACGTCTAATCTGGCCGACACATCATCACTGAGGAGACGTCAGTGGGGAACACCCGGATCGAGATTCTCTCCGTCGCTGGCAAGGTTCACCCGACTGCGAACGCCCTGGTCACCCACAGTGCGTGCGTCCTAAACACACGCACGTGTACATCCATGTGAACGCCCTGATCGGCCGGTTCGCGACCCCTGTGACGGACACAGCGGGCGCAATCCGGAGCGACGACTCCGAGGAGATTCGCCCATGCTCGAACCTGACCTCGTGCCGGACGGAAGTGTGGACGGAATCACAGCCTCCCCTAATGCTCCAGGCGTGGACGAGCCTACCGGGCAGAGCACGCAATCCCGGCGCCGGGTCCAAAGGACGATCAACTTCGACAGGTCGGTGCTGGAGCGCGCGCGTGCGGCGGCCACCTACCTCGCCTCGTACGAGCCCCAGGCGGGGGTGCGCTCGCTCGCCGACATCGTGAATCCCGCGGTGCTCGCCTACGTGACCGAGTTGGAGGAGCTCTACAACTCGGGGGAACCGTTCCGGCCCGTGCTGCGGATGCCGTCGGGGCGGCCGGCGAACCGGTGAAGCCCGGTGACCGCGAGGCACGGAGGTACGACCTGGGGCAGCGGTCGCACCTCCGTGCGCGATGAAGCGGCTGACCTAGAGCTGCGCGCGATTGCTCAATGCGAGGACGTACGCCTGGACCGCGTTGACGATCTCTTGCGCGTTGACTCGCAGGAGGAAGATCAACAACAGTACGAACGTCATCGCGAACAGAAGCGTCAACAGGAACCGCCTGAACCGTTTCCCCTTGGCGAAGACCGAGCTCAGGAAGCTCCAGAACGTCGACTTGATCGCGAACTTCCGCTTACCCATGGTTTCCGGCTTCCACGCCAAGCGAGGCTCGGCCCAGGGGCACGTAGGGTGACCAATTCGACTGGAAGTTCATCCTTACGCCTAGTGCGCAAGGACGTACTGTGGTCATGGCGACTCCTTGTCTGACAGGCCGTCGATGAGGGCTGTTGTCGTGCGGCGGTCCTCCGACTCACGATCAGAGGGCCGCCGACCCATGTTTGGAGTTCTCCGGGCGCGGTGTCTCAGGCGGCCCCTGAGCGCGTTGCTCCTTCCACCGCAACCATTTGAAGCTCCAAGTTGTGCGTGATCGGACTTGCTCTACGAGTAGAACACGAGTTCGTCACGACGTGTTGGGTTGTTGCTGCGGGGTGTAGATCATCTGGCCGTTCCCCCTGCGGGGAATTACGTCTAATCTGGCCGACACATCATCACCGAGGAGCCGTCAGCGGGGAACACCCGGATCGAGATTCTCTCCGTCGCCGGGCAGGTTCACCCGACTGCGAACACCCTGGTCACCGACGGTGCGTAGCCTTAAACACGCGTACGTGTACATCCATGTGACGGCGCTGATCGGCCGGTTCGCGAGCTCCGTGACCGACACAGCGGACGCAATCCGGAGCGGCGACTCCGAGGAGATTCACCCATGCTCGAACCTGACCTCGTGCCGGACGGAAGTGTGGACGGAATCACAGACTCCCCTGAAGATCCAGGCGTGGACCAGCCTACCGGGCAGAGAGCGCAATCCCGATGCCGGACCAAGTCGGAAACAGCGCACCGCCGCGACCCCTTCTCGGGCTCGCGGCGGTGCGCTGTTTCGCCTGCTTCAGTTGGTGTGGCACGACTTCAAGCGTTCGGCTCCTAGGAGGCGCCGGAGATCCGCCAGAACAGGCCGGTCGAGGCGTAGTCGGGGCCGACGCCCGTGCCCTTGCCCCAGAAGTAGTCGTTGAAGTTGCCGAGTCCACCCGACGAGGTGACGGGGCCCATGGTCGCCCAGCGGACGGACGCCGGCTGGGTGTCGATGCTGGCCTGCGCCCACGCGTCGCGGACCTTCATCGGGTTGTTCCACCACAGGAACGGCGAGCGCCACATGTAGTGACCGAACTTGCCGCCGTGGTTGGCGGAGTTGTAGCTGACGGTCGTGAAGCTGTTGATCTGGTGCAGGCCGCGGAACGCCTGGCCCCAGCGCTGCGCCCAGGTCTGGCCGCCGGTGTTGTCCTCCAGGATCTGGCAGGTGAAGAGGCTCATCCACTCGACGTCGTTCTGACCCCAGCGCGCGTCGGTGTTCGCGAGCTTGTTGTCGGTGTGGTTGGAGCAGCCGGTGAAGTAGAAGCCGGTGCCGGAGCCGTGGCCCTGCCAGTAGGTGAGGTCGACGTCGTCGGCCCAGTTGGTGTCGTCACCGCCGGCGAACGCCGGGTCCTTGAAGTCGCTCTCCCACGCGTTGGCGTTGAGCCAACTGAAGTCGCGGGCGATGCCGTGGTTGCTCGCCTCGGTGTTGAAGGTGCCGATGTTGGCGACGGTGTTGGGCAGGCCGGAGCAGTTGCCGGTGCCCTCGCTGCCGACCTGGGTGCCGACCGCCTGGCTCTTGAACTGCTGCTCGGGCCGCGGCTCCTGGCCCGGTCCCGGCTGCGGCAGCTCGGCGCCGACCGCGGCGGGCAGGGTGATGGCCTGGGGTGCGCCGCCGTCGTCGTTGCGACCGGCGCAGCGGAACGACGGCTCGACCTTGTCGACCTTGTCCTCCAGCGGCGGGGCCACGTAGACGTAGCTCACCTCGGGCTTCACCGAGGCGCCCAGGTACTTCTGGCACAGCTTGGCGCCGTACTCGAGGTCGTTCACCTTGACGGTGCCGGCCTTGTCGTAGGTGCGGGCGGCGTGGTTGACCGCCGTCACGCCCTGCGCGTCGAACGAGACGCGGATGTTCGCGCCCTCGCCCTCCAGCGGAAGGCCGTCGAGCTGGAACGTGTACGAGACGCTCGTGTCGAGGTTGGCCGTGAGTGCGTTGCGCCCGTTGGTGTCCGACAGTTCGAACGTCGTGTACTGCGCGCTGGGCGTCGCGTTGGCCGGCAGCACACCCGCTGCTCTCAGGCCTTCCTGCGCGCGTTTGGCCGCGTCCTCCGCGGGGATGGTCTTGATGCGCTTGATCGCCTCGGTGTCGAGCGCGGTCTGCGTGGTGGCGTTGCCGTCCTCGTCGGGCCTGCCCTGTCCTTTGTCGACAGTCGGTAAGTACTGGTAGCGCTGCTCGTCCGCGAAGGACACCGCGCCGGCCTCGGATCTCTGGACGTCTTTGAGGCCGAACGCCCGTTGCAGCTTCTGCGCCTGTTCCTGGTCGAGACCGGAGCTCTTCACCCCGTAGACGGGCAATTCCGTGGCGTCGGCGGTCGCGACGCCGACCACTCCCGCGGTGACGAGACTGGACAGGGCCAGCACCACCGTCAGCTTGCGTTGCATGTCTGTTCCCTCCCTTGGGGACGGCCGGCTGCAGGGGCCGACCGTCTGACAGGAGGATCTGGCGTTGTTCACCGTGATACCGAGAGTGGACATTTACTGCGGACGCACCACTCGAACGGCCGAAATTCTGTAACACCCTTGGGGCAACAGGGGACTTAGAGGCGGACACTTGGGTACTTGATGCCCGCACCGGTGTTCAGCACGACCACTTCGTCCTCCGCGCTGAGCCAGCCGTCCGCGCGCAGTGCCCGGACCGCGCTGATCGTCGCGGCCCCTTCCGGGCACAGGAAGACGCCTTCGAGGCGGGCGGTCTCGGCGCGGTCGGCGGCGATCTGCTCGTCGGTCACCGCCACGGCGGTGCCATTGGTTTCCCTGATGGCTTGAAGGATGATGAAGTCCCCCAACGGTTTCGGCACGTTGATGCCGAACGCGTCGGTGTAGGCGGCGTCCCAGAAGGTCGATTCGGCCCTGCCCTCGTCGAACGCCTTCACGATCGGCGCGCATCCGGTGGACTGCACGGCGACCAGGCGCGGCAGCTTCCCGTCGATCCAGCCGAGCTCGCGCATCTCGTGCAGTGCCTTGTGAATCCCGATCAGGCCGACCCCGCCACCGGTCGGGTAGATGATCACGTCGGGGACGCGCCAGCCGAGTTGCTCGGCGATCTCGTAGCCCATCGTCTTCTTGCCCTCGATGCGGTAGGGCTCGCGGAGCGTGGAGGCGTCGAACAGGTCGACGTCCGCGATGGCCTTGGCGGCGTCGGCGATGGTGCCCGGCACGATCCGCAGCTCGGCGCCGCTCGCCTCGACCTCCTCGCGGGTGATCAGCGGGGCGTCCTCGGGCATCGCGATGACGCTGCGGATGCCCGCGCGCGCCGCGTACAGGGCCCAGGCGGCACCCGCGTTGCCGTTGGTCGGCATCTTGATGCCCTCGATGCCGAGCTCCTTGGCCCTGGCGACGCCGACGGCCGCGCCACGGGCCTTGAACGAGCCGGTCGGGATGAGCGACTCGTCCTTCATGAGGACGTTCGCGTCCAGTGCCCGGCTCAACGCGGGCAGCGGGACGAGCGGGGTCATGCCCTCGCCGAGGCTGAACGCCGGGTCGGGGTCGCGGACTGGGAGGACGTCGCGATAGCGCCACAGCGAGTTGTCGTTCGTGGGCCTGCCGACCTTGGTCAGGTCGTAGCGCGCCAGCAACGGCGACGCGCACTCGTGGCAGAGGTTCTGGACGGCGTTGGCGTCGTGTTCGCGGCCGCAACGGGCGCATTCCAGATGCGAGAGCATGACTTCATGCATACAGGCGGATGAGCCGGCATGTAAGCCGGATCCTGTTCGTGGGACCGAGGTCCCAGTCGGCGGCCATCCATCTGGGCCTGCCGTTGCCGACAGGCTCTAGCAGCCTACCCGCGAGCATCGGGCGGGCAGCCCTCGAACGCTCGCGCAGCACCATCACTTGCGATCCGGTGCCCTCTTGGCCTTGCTCCGGGTGGGGTTTACCTAGCCGCCCCAGTCACCTGGGGCGCTGGTGGTCTCTTACACCACCGTTTCACCCTTACCGCGGCTTTCGCCGAGGCGGTCTGTTCTCTGTGGCACTGTCCCGAGGGTCACCCCTGGTTGCCGTTAACAACCACCCTGCCCTGTGGAGTCCGGACTTTCCTCGACACTCGCGTGCCGCGGCCGCCCTGCCGACTCATCCGCGCTGGTGAGGATATCCCAGCCGCTGGGAGTGGTTGTCCACCGGTGCGGACGTTGGTTGACTTCGGGCATGACACGACGTCGCCACGTCGACTACGGCCGCGTGGCAGCAAGCCTGTGTTGCCTCCGCTGAGTGCGTTCTTCGTGCCCGCGACCTCAGGGAGTGCCTTGTCATGTCCGATCTGCTGATCATCTCCGGTGCGCCGTCCCACTCCGCGCCGACCGGTGTCGTCGTGTCGTTCGTGGAGGAGCAGCTGCGGGCCGCCGGGCACCGCGTGTCGTTGCTCGACGTGCGGTCGTTGCCGACGTTGTCGCTGCTCACCGAGGACCTGCGCGATCCGGAGATCGCCGACGCCGTGAGCAGCGTGCTGTCCGCGGACGGCGTGGTGGTGGCCTCGCCCGTGTACCGCGCGGCGTACAGCGGGCTGGTGAAGGCGTTGCTCGACCTGCTGCCGAAGAAGGCGTTGCGCGGGCGTGCCGTGCTGCCTTTGGCGACGGGCGGCAGCCAGGGGTTCCTGGTGGCGATGGACTACGCGCTGCACCCGTTGCTCGCGGCCAAGGGCGCGGACCAGGTGGTGCGCGGCGAGTTCGTGCTGGACCAGAACGTGAGCACGCCCGGAGCGGCCGCCGCTCTGGAGGCGGCGACCGACCGGTTCACCGCGGCGCTGACGCCCCGGCTGCGCAAGGTCAGCTGATCTTCTACCGCTCGCGGACGAAGTAGGCCGCGGCGAGCGCCTTGTAGTACCTCACCCCAGGTGCGAGGTGTCGTTCACGAGCTTCACCGACGCGGGCCCGTCCGGGTAGAACTCGGCGATCGAGATGCCGGTGAGGTCGAGGTGCATCCGGAACAGGAACTGCGGCCCGGCGTCCAGCGCCTGACGGAGCATGGTCTTGATCGGCGTGACGTGGCTGACCAGCACCAGCGTCTTGCCGCCGTACCGCGCGATGATGTCCGCGCGCGCCTTGCGCACCCGCGCGTGCACCTCGTCGAAGCTCTCCCCGTTCGGCGGCTTCACGCTCGTGTCGCCCAGCCACCGCTGGTGCACCTCGGGGTCCTGCGCACTCGCCTCGGCGAACGTCAGCCCTTCCCACGTGCCGAAGTCGGTCTCGATGAGCCCCTGATGGGTGACGACCTCCAGCCCGATCCGGTCCGCGAGCTTGGCCGCCGTCTGCTGCGCCCTCTGCAGTGGCGAGGAGATGACGGCCGCGATGCCGTCCATTTTGGACAGCCGTGCCGCCGCCTTCTCCGCCTGCTCCAGCCCGAGCTCCGTCAGCGGGTGATCGCCCCGCCCCGAGTACCGCCGGTCGACCGACAGCCGCGTCTGCCCGTGCCGCAGCAGGATCACCCGCGTCGGCTCCCCCATCGCGCCACTCCAGTGCGGCTGCTGGGCGCCTTCGGCCTTGGCCGGGGGTTCGTTCCCGGCGTCCATGGCCTCGTTCGCGAGCCGATCGGCCTGCTTGTTGCGCTCGCGCGGAATCCACTCGTACGTGATCTTCCCGAAGGCGTCCGCGACCTCCTGTGCCTCCCGTGCGAGCGGCTGCATCGAGGGGTGCTTGATCTTCCAGCGCCCGGACATCTGCTCGACGACGAGCTTGGAGTCCATCCGCACGTCCACGGTCTCGGCGTTCAGCTCCCTGGCCGCCCTGAGCCCCGCGATGAGCCCCTGGTACTCGGCCACGTTGTTGGTGGCGACACCGATGAACCCCTTGCGTTCAGCCAGCGTCTCGCCAGTGAGCTTGTCCCGCACAACCGCGCCGTATCCAGCAGGACCGGGGTTGCCCCGCGAGCCGCCGTCAGCCTCGACGATCACCTTCACGGGCCGATCGTAGCCCCGCGTTCAGGCCCCTCCGGACGCCCTGTATTCTGTTCACATCAGTCTGGGTGGCGGAATGGCAGACGCGCTAGCTTGAGGTGCTAGTGCCCGAAAGGGCGTGGGGGTTCAAGTCCCCCCTCGGACACTGATAACGCCGAAAGGGCGGATGCTCACCAAGAGCATCCGCCCTTTCGCGTTGTGGACCGCTCAGGGCCGCCTCGGCGGGTCCTCCAGGATCTCGGCCAGACGCAGGGTGTCGCTCAGATACCGCTCGTAGGGGAAGCCCGCGCCGAGCAGGGCGGTGCGCAGTTCGTCGTACATCGGCTTCCCGTTGTCGTGGAACGCTTTGGCGCCGGCCTCGGTGAGACTGACCAGGCGACGGCGCGCGTGTTCGGGGTCGACGCGGACCTCCACGTGGCCTGCTGCCTCCAGCGGTCGCAGGGCCCTGCTGATCGCCGGGTCGGACACCGACAACGCCTGCGCGAGCTGGTGCTGCGTCGCCGGCTGGATCTCCTCCAGCGTGCCCAGCAACCGCAGCTGGCTGTAGGTGAGCCCGTCCTGGTCGGCCTCCCGCTGCCGGGCGGCTTCTCCGAGCAGGTACACGACCCGGTGCAGCAGGTCCGCTAGTCCGTCGTCCACGGTGTCGATCATACATGAATGTTGCGCGGTTAATATTAACCATGCAACACTCGAGTCATGGACACGTTCTCCTATCTCGCCAAGACCTCGTTTCCCCTGCTCTGGCTGCTGATCGCGGTGGTCGGCGCGGTCGTGCGCACGCGCCACAGCCCGTCCCTCGCGGCGACGCTCGAGACCTGGCAGCGGTGGTGGGCCGGCGCCGCGCTCGGCTGCGGCAGCCTGTGGCTCGTCATCGCGTTCCTCGTCGTCCCGGACGAGATGGCGGCCACCATCGGCTTCGCCCGCACCCCGTTCGAGTTCGAGATCGCCTTCGCCAACCTCGCGCTCGCGGTCCTGGCCTTCCGCGCCGCGTCCGCGTCGGCCACCACCAGGGAACGCGTGCTCGTCGGCCTGGGTGCCGGGATGTTCCTGTGGGGCGCGGCGATCGGGCACGTCCACCAGTGGTTCGCGGCCGGCAACCACGCGCCGGGCAACACCGGCGGCATCCTGATCTACGACGTGCTCGTGCCCGCGGTCCTGATCGTCCTCGCGCACCGGGCGCAGCGGCTGGCCAGGGCGAGCGAGCCGGCTCTCGCGCTGTAGGTTCCGGACATGATCAAGGCCGCTCCGGAACTGCTGGAGATCGCCTCCGCGCTGCTGCCTGAGGTGAGGCTGGACGACGCCTTCACCGCGGCCGACGGCAACGTCCACGACGTGTTGCTGATCCCCGGCGTCGCCGCCGTGCGGGTGAGCAGGCGGCCGCTGGGCGCCGTGTCGATGCCCCGCCGGGTGGAGGTGTTGCGGCGACTGGCGTCCGCCGGGCTGCCGTTCCAGGTGCCGGAGCCGCTCACTCCCGTCACCACGTTCGGCGACCGGGCCGCGGTCGCCGTGTCGTGGATCGACGGCGTCGCCCTGCCCGAAGGCGCCGGAGATCCCGCGCAGGTGGCCGAGGTGCTGGAGGCCGTTCGGTCAGTGCCGCTCGGCGGTTCGCTGCTGGCGGCCCTGGACGATCGGGCACAGGGGCCGTCGTGGTCGGCGGTCATCGCCGAGGAGATCCTTCCTCGCCTGCCCGTTCGGTGGCGGGCGGAGGGACAACGGCGCCTGGACGCCGCCCTGGCGTTGGACCCTGTGCCCGATGCCTTGGTGCACGGCGATCTCGGTGGGTCCAACGTGCACTGGTCGGCGGACGGGAAGCTGCTCGGCGTCCTCGACTGGGACATGGCCATGCCGGGAGACCCCGCCATCGACGCCGCGCTGATGGCCTGGCACGGCTGGGACAACGTCCGTCGCGCCGTTTCCGGCGTCACCTACCGCCGGGCTCGCACCTGGGACGCCCTGTTCGGCGTCGGTCACCTGGTCGCCGCCATGAACGGCCGGCCCATGACCAGCCCCGACGGGTTCGTCGCCGCGATCGTTCCCTGGCTGGAGGCCGACGCCCGTCAGGCCTGAGGTGCCGTGCGGGCCCGGAGAATGCCCTCGACCGCCTCGCGGAACGTGTCGCCGATCGGGCCCGGATCCGCCAGGCAGCCGGCCGCCATCGCGCCGTCGCGCAGCATGACGAAGTGCCGGCCGTCGAGTTCGGCGGGAGTGTCGCCGACGCGGGCGAGAAGGCCCGTGACGGTGTCGAGGAACCACTTGCGGTGTGCCTGCACCGCGATGTGCACGGGGTGCGCGGGGTCGGCGTACTCCGCCACGGCGTTGAGGAACGCGCAGCCGCGGAAGCCCTCGATCTGGATGTGCCCGGCGATTCCCCTCGCGACGGCGCGCACGGCGTCCGCGTCGTTCGTCGCCGCGGCCACACCCGCCTCCACGTTCTGGCGGGTCGCCCTGTCCGCCTCCGCCAGGTAGGCGAGGACGAGGTCCTCCTTGCCCGCGAAGTGGCGGTACATGGTGGCGCGGGTCACCTTCGCCTCGGCGAGGATGCGGTCGACTCCGACGGAGTGCAGGCCTTCCGCGTAGAACAGGCCGCTGGCCGTTCCCAGCAGGCGGTTTCGGGCGTCGGAGACGGTGCGGGTCACCCCTTCGACGGTAGCAGAGAGAACGTTCGGTCTTGACAGCGTCGGCGGGCTGCTGACAGTCTCGAAGTAGAAAGAACGTTCTCCCTACCTCAAGGACACCTCGTGAGCATCGACGCAGCCCCATCCGCGACTCTCGCCCCCGCCCTCCGCACGCTCTACCTGGTCCGTTTCGGTTTCGCGATCGTGTGGGCGGTGCTGCTGTTCCTCACCGGGACCGAGATCGGGCCGGTCAGCGGCACGTTGCTGGTGCTCTACCCGCTCTTCGACGTGGCCGCGATCGTCGTCGACAGCCGCGCGGCACGGGCCGGGCGGGCGTCGGCGGCCCTCTACGCCAACATCGCCGTCAGCACGCTCGCGGCGGCCGGTCTGGCGTTCGCCGTGACGTCCGGCATTCCGGACGTGCTGCGGGTGTGGGGTGTCTGGGCCGTCGTGTCCGGCGTGGCGCAGCTGGCGGCCGGTCTCGTTCGCCGGAGCCTCGGCGGTCAGTGGCCGATGATCATCAGCGGTGCCATCTCCACGCTCGCGGGCACGTCGTTCTTCCTGCAGGCGAGCGCGGAGAACGCGACGCTGAGCAACCTCGCCGGCTACGCGGCCATCGGCGGTGTGTTCTTCCTCGTCTCGGCGCTGCGGCTGCGTCGCACGCGGGGCGAGTGACGAGAAAAGGGGACCGCCCGGCCGGGCAGTCCCCTCGTCAGTTCCGGATCTTGCGGGCTACAGACCCGATTCCGTGGTGCGGACCAGGATCGCGCCGCACTCCTCACAACGCACGACCTCGTCGGCCGCGGCTTCCTTGAGCTTCGACACCGCGCTGCGGTCCAGCTCGATCCGGCACGCGCCGCAACGGCGGGACTGGATCAGGGCCGCGCCGATACCGCGCTGTTCGCGCTGGCGGTCGTAGGCCTTGAGCAGGTCGTCCGGGAAGCCCTTCGCCATCACCGAACGGTCGGCGGTGCGGCGGGTCTCGGTCGACTCCAGGTCGGCGAGGGCCTCGTCACGGCGGCGGCTCGCGTCTTCCAGGGCGGTGCGGGCCTTGTCGAGTTCCACGCGCGCGAAGGACGCGTCGGCGTCGACGGCCTCGCGGCGTTCCATCAGTTCCAGCAGGTCGTCTTCGAGGACGCCCTGGCGGCGCTGGATGGTGGCCAGTTCGTGTTCCAGTTCGGTGAGCTGCTTGGCGCCGACCGAGCCTGACTGCATCAGCTTGCGGTCGCGCTCCCCGCGGGCACGGACCTGCTCGATCTCGGTCTCCTGGCGCTTCACGTCGCGGTCGAGGTCGGTGAGCGTCGTCTCCACGGCCACCAGTGCGTCCTGCTTGGTCCGCAGCTGCTGCTCGACCTCGTTGATCTCCGCGATCACGGGCAGCGTGCGGCGACGGTGGGTGACACGCGCCAGTTCGGCGTCGACCTCGGCCAGGTCGAGCAGCCTGCGCTGCACTGCGGGATCGGCTTTCACGCATGTCCTCCTGCTGCTGTGCTCGTCGCACCGACGGTCCACGGATCGGTCCGGCGAGTGGAGACGAGTACGTCGACCCTACCGCCGAAGGCCTGCCGCAGGATCTCCGCCGCCTGCTCGCACCACGGCCACTCGCTGGCCCAGTGCGCGACGTCGACCAACGCGGGGCCGCCGGACTCGATGTGCTCCGAAGCCGGGTGGTGCCTGAGGTCGGCCGTGACGTAGGCGTCGACGCCGGCGCGCTTCACCACGTCCAGGAAGCCGTCGCCTGCCCCGCCGCACACCGCGACCCGTGTGATCAGGCGTTCCGGATCTCCCGCCGCCCGCACGCCCTGCACGGTGGCGGGCAGCGCGTCGGCCACCCGCTGGGCGAACGCGCTGAGCGGCTCGGGTTCCGCGAGCTCGCCGATGCGGCCGGAGCCCGTCCCCGGCACGTCCGCCGAGGGGTCGAGCGGGCCGGTGACGGTGAGCCCGATGGCCTTCGCGAGCGCGTCCGAGACGCCCGGCAGAGCCGAGTCGGCGTTGGTGTGCGCGCAATACAAGGCGGCGCCGTTCCGGATCAGCTTGTGCACCAACGCACCCTTGGGGTCGTCGGCCGGAACCCCGTTGACGCCCTTGAGGAGCAACGGGTGGTGCGCGAGCACGAGCTGCGCGCCGCGTTCGACCGCCTCGTCCACAGTGGACGACGTCGGGTCGACGCAGACCAGGACCCTGCCGACCTCCTCCTGCGGATCACCGCAGACCAGGCCGACCGCGTCCCACTTCTCGGCGGTCTTCGGCGGATACGCGGACTCCAGGACCGCGATCACGTCGGCGAGCTTCACGCCAGTTCCTCCATCACTACCCGCAACGCGTCCACGAGCACGGCGAACTCCTCCGGCGGCCGGATCGCCACGCGCAGGTAGGTGTCATCGAGTCCGGGGAACGTGTCGCAGCGGCGTACCGCGATCCCCTTGTCCCGCAACGCTTGCCGCGTGCCCCTAGGCGCCCTGATCAGCAGGAACGGCCCTTTCGGCGCAACGACGACGAGGTCTTGGAGCTGCTCCAACGCGTAGGCCGCGCGGCGTTCTGCCTCCTGGGCGAACCGCGCGGACTGCTCGAGCGCCTCCGGCTCGCAGCACGCCGTGATCGCCTCCAGCGTGAGGCTGCCCACGGGCCAGTGCGGACGGCCGTGCGCCAGCCGCGCGAGGGTCTCAGGGTCGCCGAGGAAGTAGCCGGCGCGCAGGCCGGCGAGGCCCCAGGTCTTGGTGAGGCTGCGCAAGACCAGCACGCCGGGGTCGTGCGCGAGCGACTCGGGCTCGCCGGGAACGGCGTCCATGAACGCCTCGTCGACGACCAGCCTGCCGGGCAACGCCTTGAGCTTCACGGCCTCGTGCAGCACCGACGTCGGGTTCGTGGGGTTGCCGATGACGGTCAGGTCGGCGTCCGACCGCACGTCGCGCAACTGGAAGTCGCCGTCGAGCAGCACGTGTTCGACCGGAATTCCGGCATCGCGAAAAGCCACCTCGGGCTCGGTGAACCCGGGGTGGACGATCGCGGCACGGCGCGGCGCGAGCTTCGGCAGCAGCGCGAAGCCCTCCGCGGCACCGTTGAGCAGCAGAACCTCGTCCGGTGAGCGCCCGTGGCGGCGTGCGACGGCCTCACGAGCGCGTTCTTCAGCCGGTTTCGAGGGGTAACGCCCGAGTCCGTCGAGCGCCGCGGCCAGCCGTTCGCGCAGCCAATCGGGCGGGTGCGGCACCCGCACGTTGACGGCGAAGTCGGCGAGACCTGGCGCGGCGTCGACGTCACCGTGGTGGCGCAGATCTGAGCTGGTCATCGCCGAAATTCTAGGCGACGGGCTCAGGTGCCCGCGTCACTGCATGTAGCGGCGGAGCTCGGTGAGGTGGCTGATCAGCTCGTCCAGCTGGAAGGCGTCGAGCTGCGCGGACTCACCGGGCGGGGTGCGGAAGCAGACGCGACCCTTCTCGTTGAGGTACACCTCGAACGCACGACGGCGCCCGAGGGCGTCGGTACACCCGATGATCTCCCGTTGCGGGGGCACGTCGGTACCTGTCTGCATGGGCGGCCTCCATGTCGTTTGTCCATACATCTTGCGACAGCGGTTGAGCGTTACCGTGCGGCGGCACCACTTAGGCTGCGTTCCATGCACGTCTCGTTCGTCTGCACCGGCAACATCTGCCGGTCCCCCGTGGCAGCGCTCGTCTTCCGGGAATGGCTGTCCCGGGAAGGATTGTCCTCCGAGGTCCGGGTGTCCAGTGCCGGAACCGGTGGATGGCACGTCGGCGACCCCGCCGACCCCCGCGCACTGAAGACCTTGGCGGACAACGGATATCCCACCGACCACGTCGCCGCACAGGTCGGTCCCGGCCACCTGGACGCCGATCTGCTGGTGGCGCTCGATTCCGGCCACGCCCGCGCGTTGCGCCGGATGGCCGATTCCGATCGCGTCCGGCTGCTCCGTTCGTTCGATCCGGACGCCGACGGCGCGGACGTGCCGGATCCGTACTACGGCGACGATTCCGGGTTCGACGAGGTGCTCGTCATGACCGAGGCGGCGATGCCGGGATTGATCGCGTGGGTCCGCGAGCGGCTCTGAGGACGAAGCACCAGTCACCTCGGGCCACCGCTGCCGAGGCGGCCGGTCTGCGGTGGCTGCGCGTCGACGGCGGCCCGCCGATCCCGTTCGTGCACAGCGCGGAGGGCGGCACGCTGGTGATCGACGAGATCCCGGCCGGCGAACCGGATCTTCAGGCGGCCGTGACCTTCGGCCGCCGCCTTGCAGCGCTGCACCTCGCCGGGGCCGACGCGTTCGGCTCCGCACCGCCCGGCGGTCCGCGCGAGGCCACGATCGGCATGGCGCCGATGGTCAACGAGCCCGCACCGGAGTGGCCGTCGTGGTTCGCGTCACAACGCATCGAGCCGTACGCGCGGCAAGCAGGCATCGACGTGAGCGAGGTGTGTGCGCGGATCAGCGAGATCGCCGGTCCGCCGGAACCTCCCGCACGGCTGCACGGCGACCTGTGGAGCGGCAACGTGCTGTGGGGCGCCGACGGCCAGGTGTGGCTGATCGACCCTGCGGCCCACGGCGGGCATCGGGAGAGCGACCTCGCGATGCTCCGGCTCTTCGGCTGCCCGTTCCTCGACCACGTGCTGGGCGCCTACCAGGAGGTGGCGCCGCTGGCCGACGGCTGGCAGGCGCGGGTGCCGTTGCACCAGCTGTTCCCGCTGCTCGTGCACGCCGTGCTGTTCGGCGGCGGCTACCGATCGGAAGCCTTGGCCGCGATGCGCGCGGCTTTGCGAGGATGACGTCCATGGACCTGACTGGGTGGACGTGGCGCAACGAGCCGCGGAAGTGGTCGACCGATCCCCTGACCGTGCACGCGGAGGCGAAGACGGACTTCTGGCGGCTCACCGGCAACGGCGAGATCCACACCACCGGCCACGTCTACGGCGTGCGCCTAGCCGGCGACTTCACGATCACCGCGACCTTCAGCGGCGACTTCCCGGCCCAGTACGACCACGCGGGCATCGGGCTCCTGATCGACGACGAGAACTGGATCAAGGCCGGGGTCGAGGTGTTCGACGGGAGGCAGCAGGCCAGCACGGTCGTGGCGCGCGGCTTCTCGGACTGGAACCTGGCCGTGGTCGACGCCTTCGAGACGTTCACGGTGACAGCGGAACGGCGTGGGGACGCGGTGGTCGTGAAGTACGGGCTGGACGGCGCGGAACCGGCGGTGATGATGCGCAAGGCCTACTTCCCGCCTGCGGTGGAGGTGTTCGCGGGGATCATGGCCGCGAGCCCGCACGGCGAGGGGTTCGTGACCCAGTTCCACGAGGTCCAGCTCACGCATCTACCGTGAGGACGTGCGGTTCAAGTTCCTCCTCAAGCCGGGCTGGCTGGCGCTGACCCTGGCCGTCTGGGTGTTCGCGGGTGCCTGCGTCTACTTCCTGTCGCCGTGGCAGTTCGGCCGCAACGACGAGCGGCAGCAGCAGAACTCCGCCATCACCAAGTCGTTGAAGAGCGATCCCGCCCAGTTCGGCGCGCAGCACGACGAGTGGCAGAAGGTCGAGATCAAGGGCCGTTACCTGCCGGAACTGGAAGCCCTCGCGCGGCTGCGGACCGTGCAGGGCGAGGCGGCCTTCGAGGTCATCACGCCGTTCGAGACCACCACGGGGCACAAGATCCTGATCGACCGCGGGTACGTGCGGCCGGTCAACGGCATCAAGCCGCCGGAGTTCACCGCACCCCCCACCGGCGAGGTCACGCTCATCGGGCTCGCGCGGCCCAACGAGTCGAACGACCAGCCCGCGTTCCAGCAGGACGGGCGCCGGCAGATCTACTCGATCAACAACAACGCCGTGGGCGCGGGCATCGAGCCCGGCTACTACCAGCTGATCGAGAACCAGCCCGGTGCGCTGGACACGCTGCCGTTGCCGCGGCTCGAGTCCGGGCCGTTCTTCTCCTACGCGCTGCAGTGGATCGCGTTCGGCGTGATGGCGGTCGGCGGCTGGCTGTACTTCACGATTCGCGAGGCACGGCCCGGCGGCGTGCTCTACGAGGGCAAGAAGAAAAAGAAGTCGATCGCCGAGCTACTTGCGGAAGAGGGCGACGAAGGCGCTGACGACGCCGGCGCCGAAGCCGACGACGCGGGACAGCTCCACGGCACGCGTCACGTGACCTGAGTCCGGGTTGCGGCCGTGGCCGAGCACCGGGCGCTCCTCGACGCCGTGCGAGTAGACGGTGCGGCCGCCCAGGCGGATCTCCAGAGCACCGGCGAACGCCGCCTCGACCTGGCCCGCGTTGGGCGACGGGTGCGCTGACGCGTCCCGGCGCCAGGTCTCCAGGGCCTGCGAGGCCGAGCCGCTGACGACCGGGGCACCGCCGACCGTGAGCAGGGCCGCCAGGCGCGACGGCAGCAGGTTCAGCAGGTCGTCCAGGCGGGCCGAGGCCCAGCCGAACTTCAAGTAGCGCGGCGACTTGTGGCCGACCATCGCGTCCAGCGTGTTGGCGGCGCGGTAGCCCAGCAGGCCGGGGACCCCGTAGACCGCGCCCCAGAACAACGGCGCCACGACGGCGTCCGAGGTGTTCTCGGCCACGGACTCCACGGTCGCGCGCGCCAGGCCCGACGTGTCCAGCCTCTGAGCGTCACGGCCGCACAGGTTCGGCAACCGGTCACGGGCGGCGTCGAGGTCGCCGTCGGCCAGTTCGCGGCCCATCGACGTGCCCTCGGTGGCCAGCGAGTTGCCGCCCAGCACCACCCAGGTCGCCGCGCCCGTCACCAACGCCTGCGTCAGCCAGTTGCGGCGCGCGAGGCGTTCCACGGCGACACCGGCGGCCACGGTCCCGCCGACCAGCACGGCCGTGTAGGCCACACCGGCGGCCTGTGAGTCCGCGTAAAGCCGCTTTTCGAGGGCCGCGGCCGACGACCCGAATGCCGCTACCGGGTGAAATCGGCGGGGATCACCGAACACCGCGTCCGCCGCCACGCCCAGCAACAACCCCAACGCGCGACCCGCACCCACGGCAGCCTCCCCAGCTCGTCGAAGGCACCGTAGCGCCGCAGCACACCCGCACGCGCATTAGGGTGGCCGGTCGTGGAGCACAAGCGGCTGAAGCTGTACGCCTATCTGGACGCGCGCGATCACCAGCGCACGTACCTGGCGATCATGCGGCTGTTCACCTCCACGCTGCTGGCGGATCTCAGCGCGGGCGAGGTCGCGGGCGCGCTGGCCGGGCAGGAGCGCGAGGGCAGGGTCGAGCAGGGCGAGAGCCGCATCGAGAACGTCATCAACCGCCTCAAGCAGCTGGTCGAGTGGGGCAACCTGGTCCAGGGCCGGCGCGAGGTCGTCGCGGCCAGCATCGCCGAGTTCCAGCACGGCAGCGTCCGCTACCAGGTCTCCAAGCTCGCCGTCCGCGTCCAGCGCGACGTCGACGAGCTGCTGCGGGTTCCCGAGGGCGCCCGCGAGGTCTCCCGCGAGCTGCTCCCCGCCATCGAACGCGGCCTCAACGAACTGGGCGGCAGCCTCTCCGTCGCCCTGCTCAACGAGGGTGACAAGACCAAGGAGCTGCTGGCCGAACGCGTCACGACGCTGTTCCTGCAGCACGCCGAGCTCGCGGCGACGGTCCGCGACTTCTACGCCTACCTCGGCCAGGTCGTCACCAGGAACCACCTCGCGCCCGAGGAGATCGCCGGCTTCCGGAACCTGCTGGTCGAGTACATCCAGCGGGTCGTCGAGGACGTCCTGAAGTACACGCCCCCGATCGCGGAGGCCCTGGCCGGCTTCACGAAGGCCCGCACCGAGCTCCTGCGACTCCTCGGCACCGACCTCGGCCTCAACGTCGAACGCGCCCGCGGCCGCACGCCGGAGGACTGGCAGGAGCTGACGGACTGGTTCGTCGACCGCCCGGGCCGCCCGAGCCAGGTCACGGCGCTGCGCGAGGCCACGGCCCGTGCGATCGGCAGCCTCCTGGCCAGCGTGAAGCGCGCGACGTCCGGCGGTGGGCTGCTGCCAGGACGCCGCGCCGAACTGCTGAAGCTCGCGAGCTGGTTCGACAACTCGACCCGCGAAGAGGCGCACGAGATCTACGCCTCCGCGTTCGGTCTCTACAGCGCACGGCACCTCTCCCCCGCGCCGGAACACGACTCGGACAACGAGCGCACGCCGTGGCGCGACGGCCCGGTCTGCGACGTCACGGTGTCGGTGCGCACGAGAGGCGACCGGGGCGGGCGCGGCAGGCCGTCCAGGATCCTCGACGACCCGATGACCGAGCAGTCGCTGCTGGCGGAGGCCCGGGAGGCGGACGAGATCCGCGCGCGGCACGTCGCGGAACTGACCAAGGCCGCCGGAAACCTGGAGAACTCCACGCTCACGCACGGCGCGTTGGAGGTCTTCTGCGAGCTGCTCACGCTCGCGATGGCCCAGCGCGACTCCCCGCACGACAGCGGATCGGCCAGCGACCCCGTGCGCGGCCTCAAACTCGAGATCGCCCACGGCACGACGACTCAGATCAGGTCGGCCGCCGGGACGCTCACCCTGCACGACGCGACGGTGGCACTGAAGCAATGAACCACTTGGACAACCTCTCCGACATCGACGCCGCGAACGTGGTGCGGTGCGCGCGAACGTTGCTGCGCAGGCCTTTGCTGCGTTCCGACGGCCCGGACGGCGAGCTGCTCAGCCTCGTCTACCGGCACCGGGCGACGCTGCAGGACCTGTTCGCTGGCCTGCTCGGCTACCGGCTGGTCGTGGAACGCCGGTTCGCGCGCCTCTACAAGTCGGGTCCCGGCAACGACGACACGCGCGGCGTGCTCAGCATGTCCCCGCGCGGCTACGCGTACCTGGCCCTCACGCTCGCGGTCCTCACCGGCATCGGCCGGCAGACGCTGCTGTCCCGCCTGGTGGCCGACATCCGTTCCGCCGCAGTCGAAGCGGGCATCGACGCACCGGACGACGTCACCGAACGGCGTGCCCTCACCGCGGCTCTGCGCCACCTCGTTTCCCTCGGTGTGATGCACGAGACCGAAGGTTCGGTCGCCCAGGACCTGCTGCCCCAGGAAGCGTTGATCACGATCGACACCGATCTGCTGGGCCAGCTCGTGACGGGTCCGGTGGGCGAAGCCCAGAACCCCGCCCACCTCATCGAACTCGCGGCGCGTCCGGGTCCGCGCGGCATCGAGCACGCGGTTCGCCGCAAGCTGGTCGAGACGCCGCTGGTGCTCTACGCGGACCTGCCGGACGAGCAGGCGGAGTGGCTGCGCCGCAACCAGCGCAAGGAGACCGCGTTGCTGGAGCAGGCTTTCGGCCTGCACACCGAGTGCAGGGTCGAGGGCGTGCTCGCCGCCGACCCCGAGGACTTCCTGACCGACCTGTCGTTCCCCGGCGTCTCGACGGTCGCGCGCATCACGTTGCTCGCGCTGCCGGACCTGCTGGACAGCGAGGAAGAAGACGCGCCCGCACGGCACGTCGTCACCGTCGAACGGCTGCGCGAGGTCTGCGCCGGGCTGGTCGAGGACTATCCCGCGGCGTGGTCGAAGCAGTTCACCGAGGATCTCGACCGGCTGGTCGCCGAGGTGACGGAGTTGTTGCGCCGCATGGGTCTGGCGGCACGACTGGAAGACGGCGCGTGGGCCGTGAGCGCGGCCGCGCACCGCTGGCTGCCGTCCCCCGACGGCGACCCGGAACGAGAACAACCGGAACAACCCGTCGTGGTGTCCGAAGTACCGAGCTGGTCCCTGTTCGACGAGGAGAACGTTTCATGAGCAGGTGGCGGCTGCACCGCGGCGGCGTGGTCAACATCTGGCAGTACACCGAGCAGACGTTCGACTTCTCCGGTGGCCGCGCGATCTTCCAGGGCACCAACGGTTCCGGCAAGTCCCGCACGCTGGAGCTGCTGCTCCCGCTGTGCCTGGACGGCGACCTGCGGCAGCTCGGCTCCAAGGGCTTCGACACGGTCAGCCTGCGGCGCCTGATGCTGGACGACTACGACGGCGGCCCGAACCGCATCGGCTACGCGTGGGTCGAGCTGATCCGCGAGGCCGCCGACCACTCGGGCAACGAGTACCTGACGTGCGGCCTCGGCGTGAAAGCGTCGAAGACCTCGCAGGCCATCACGGACTCGTGGCGCTTCGTCACGCCCATGCGCGTCGGCGCGGAACTGCAGCTCGCGGGCCCGGAACGCGTTCCGCACGGCCCGGCGCAGCTGCGGGATCTCATCGGCGCGGACTGCATGTTCGAGGAGCCGGCGTTCCGCGCGAAGGTCGCCGAGACCGTCTACGGCGTTCCGGCGGCGCGCTATGGCGACCTGCTGCACCTCCAGCGGACGCTGCGCAACCCGGACGTCGGTCTGAAGGTGCTGGAAGGCCAGCTGGAGCAGATCCTCAGCGACGCGCTGCCGCCCCTGGACCAGGCGATGGTCGAGCAGCTCGCGACGTCGTTCGACGACCTGGAGTCGATCCGCGAGAACATCGTCCGACTGTCCTCTGCGGACAGTGCGCTCGGCACGTTCCTCAAGACCTACAGCGACTACGCGTTCGGCGGGCTGCGCAGCGCGTCCGAACGGCTGGAGGGCGCCGAGAAGTCGGTGGGCAAGCTGCGGCGCGAGCAGGCGAAGCTCACGCAGGAGCTGGACCTCACGCGGATGGAGCGCACGGCGTCCGAGCAGGCCCTGGTCGACATGGAGACCGGTGAGCAGCAGGCGGAGGAGACCATCGCGGCGCTGAAGGAGCTGCCGGCGTTCCGCGACCTTCAGGACCTCAAGACGCGCGAGAACCTGGTGGCGCAGATGCGGTCCTCCGCCGTCGCCGCCCTCGAAACGGCGCACCGCCAGCGCGCCCAGGAGGACGCGTCCGTCGACAACGTGCTGCGGCTGCTGAAGCGTCTCGCGGAAGATCTCCAGGCCGCCGACGCGTTGAGCGAGCCGTTGCGGGAGAACCTGCGGCTGGCCGGGATGGACCCGGACCTCGCGCCGGACGTGCCGCAGGTCCCGGCCGCCGAGGCCACCGTGACCACGGCTTCGGTGCGCGCCAAGCCGGATCCCGAGGCCGGACCGCTGCCGATCGAACGCCGGGTTCCACCAGCCGCCGCGACCGAGGACGTGCTGGCCGCGCTGACGTCGGTCGTCGACCAGACCTCGGGCATCGCTTCCCTTGCCCGCCAACGGGGTGCGCTCGCATTGGCGTTGCACGAGCAGGCGCTGGCGCTGGACTCGCAGCAGCGCGAGGTGGAGTCGTTGCGGCAGAAGGCCCGCGACGCGCAGCTCGGCGCGACCGAGTCGACCTCGTTGCGCAACCAGGAGATGCAGGAGCTGGCCGAGGTCGTGCAGGCCTGGCTGGAGCAGGTCGAGGTGTGGACGTCGAGCGGGCCGTTGCTCGACGAACGCCCGGCCGAGGCGCTGAGGCTGCCCCGGACCGCCGACCCCGCCGCCGCGAAGACGCTGAGCGCCACCGCGCGCGAATGGGCCGGACCGCTCGTGCAGACGGCTCGCGACGCCGCGCACGCGTTCACCCAGCAGCGCACCGATCTGCGGGCTCGCCTCGACACGCTGGACGAGGAGCTCATCGGGCTGCGTTCGGGCAACGAGCGCGTGCCCATGCCGGGCCAGTACACGTCGGCGGACCGCGATTCCGCCGTCGGCGCGCCCTTCTACCGGCTGGTCGACTTCGTGCCGTCGCTCACCGACGAGGAACGGGCGGGGCTGGAAGCGGCACTGCAGGCGAGCGGGCTGCTGGACGCCTGGGTGACCCCGGCCGACGCCGAGCTCAACGACGTCCTGGCCGTACCGAGGCCCGCCGCCGACGGCCGTTCCCTGACCGACTACCTCGTGCCGGCGGTCGAAGGTTCGCCGGTGCCGGAGGCGTTCGTCGCGGACCTGCTCAAAGCGGTGTCGCTGGACGACATGACCACCACCGGCGACTGGCGCACGGGCGTGCTGACCGGCCGCTGGACCAAGCCGGAGGCCGAGTTCATCGGCGCGGGCGCGCGGGAAGCCGCCCGCGGCCGCCGAATCGTGGCCCTGGAAGAGGAACTCGCCGATCTGCGCACCCAGCTCGGCACCGCGGAGGACGAGCTGGCGCGCGCCCACGAGCACGTCGCCACCTGGGAGGCGCACCTCGCGGCGTTCCCCGCCGATGGTGAGCTGATCGCGAAGCACAGCCGCGTCCAGGCCGCCGAGGAGTCCGCGGCCCGGTCCCAGCAGCGCACGTTCGAACTGCGGGAAGCCTTGGAGAACGCCAACTCCCGGCTCGAGGCGGCGCGCAGCGAGCTGACCCGGCAGGCGGGCGACGCCGACCTGTCGTCCGATACCGAGGCGCTCCGGCAGGCCCAGGCGGCCGCCGGTGAGGCCCAGCGGACCGCGGACCTGCTCGGCGACGCCGTGCGAAGGCGGTGCCAGGGCACGATCTCCGACCTCACCGACGCCTCGCACCGCTACCACGAGTCCGTCGCCGACCGGCAGACCGCGGAGGCCGACGCCGACAGCCGGTGCGTCGACTACGCGGCGCAGGCCGGAACGCTGGCCGAGCTGACCGACGCGGTCGGCGGCGAGGCCAAGGAGATCAGCGAGCAGCTCACGTCGCTGGAGAAGTCGCGCAAGAAGATGCGCGAGGACCTCAAGGGCGTGCGCGAGAGCATCACGACCGCGCGTGAGCAGGCCGCGAAGCTGGAAGCGTTGCTGGAGAGCAACTCCACGCAGGTCACCGACGCCTCGGAAGCCCTGGAGCGCGCCTCCGCGAACTTCCAGGCGACCGTCCGCGCCCCCGGTCTGCTGGCGGCGGCGTTCCCGGAGGCACCCGAGGAAGCCCAGGTGCGCCAGGCCATCGCCGAGACGCCCGACCGTCGCGGCGGCACCGAGGCGACCGTGATCGCCAAGCTGCAGGCGTTGCAGACCGCGCTCGCCGGCAGCCACGACATCGCCGCCGAGCAGCACGCGGGCCTGCTGACCGTGACGGTGACCGGCGAGGAGGGCGCGAAGCCCGTCGCCGTCGCCGCCCGCCAGGTGACGACGAAGCTGGCCGAGCAGCGCGGGTTCCTGGACGAGCAGTACCAGAGCGTCTTCGCCGACTACCTCATCCGCGACCTGGCCGAGTGGCTGCGCGGCCAGATCTCCGTCGCCGAGAGCCTCACCAAGCGCATGAACGAGGTGCTCGGCCAGGCCCGTTCCAGCCAGGGCGTGCACGTCAAGCTCGCCTGGAAGTCGTCCAGCGCCCTCGACGACTCGACGCGGCAAGCGCTTGCGCTCGTGCGGCTGCCGTTCGGCGAACGCACGCCCGAGCAGGACGCCACCCTGCGCCGCGTCTTCACCGAACGCATCGAGAACGAGCGGGACGCGCACACCGGCGGTTACGCCGAGATCCTGTCGCGCGCCCTCGACTACCGCACCTGGCACCAGTTCACGGTGACCGTCGCGGACACGGGCCCGGACGGCGGCCCGCGCGAACGGCGGCTGCGCCAGCTCTCGTCCGGCGAGACCCGGCTGATCTCGTACGTGACGCTGTTCGCGGCCGCGGCGAGCTTCTACGACGCCGTCAGCGACGAGTTCGACCCGCTGCGCCTGGTCCTGCTGGACGAGGCCTTCGAACGCCTCGACGACCCGACCATCGCGCGGATGCTGGGCCTGCTGGTCGACCTCGACATGGACTGGGTGATCACCTGGCCGAGCGGCTGGGGCGTGTCGGACAAGATCCCGCGCATGCACATCTTCGACGTGCTGCGGCCCAAGAACGGCCGGGGCGTCGCGTGCACGCAGACCACGTGGGACGGCGCGGCGCTGGACCGGATCGACCCCTAGAAGGGCACTTCGGTGTCCAGCGGGGCGGTCCCGCGGCCGGAGAGCGCGCGGCAGAACTCGACCGCGTCGAACTCCAGTTCCGGACCGCCCTGCCCCCAGGTGCCACCCGCGGGCCCGGTCAGGCGCAGCGCGACCGGCCTGGCCAGCCTCTCGTGCCACTCGCTGACCACGTCGGCGACCAGCACGCCGTCGTGCTCGGCCGTCAGCACCAGCGGCGCGCCCGTGGCACGCGCGATGTCGGTCCGGTGCATCCACGGGTCCCGGGTCATGATCACGTCGGACAGGAACCCGAGCGTCCACGTCTCCTCACGGGCGTTGACCACCTGTGCGGCCGGCATCTTCTGCCTGCGCACGAACCACGGCATGCGCCGCCGTGCCTTCACCGCCTTCGGAGCCACCTCGGCGTAGCGGGCGACGATGGCGGCGGGAGCCATCCCCGCCCGTTCGGCCACCTGCAGGTCCGTCAGCCCGTCGATGAACACCCCGCCGCGTGCCTGAGCCGCCTTGACCTGCCGCATGCTCTCGCGGATCGACGCGGACATCTCGGCCATCCCGAGCAGATGTGCCGCCATCGCGCGGACGTCCCAGGCGGGGCAGTCGGTGGGTTTGGCCCAGTCCTGGGGCGCGAGCCCTTCCAGCAGGGCGACGATCCGTTCGTACTCGGTGGCGGCCAGCCGCATCGCGGTGTCGCGGTCGAGTGCGGACGTGCGGGGTCTGGCGGTGAGCGCGGCGGTCATCGTGAGCTCCTCAGGGACGGTCCGGGCAGGCCGACTTCGTCGGCGAACATGTCGATCACGCGGGGCAGCTGCTTCAGCCAGCGGTCGCCACCGGGCTCGTTCGCGAGTTGCCGGTCGAGCAGGCCGCCGCACAGGGCTAGGAACAGGTCGGCGTCGGCGGACTCTGGGACGCCGAGCCCGCGCAGGCTGTCCTGCAGCAGGCCGATGACCTCGACGGATGGCGCGTAGGCAGCCTCCGACGGCGTGAAGCCGGGGATGGCGTGCTGGTTGAGCAGCTGGTAGCGGGCGGGGTCGGCGAGCGAGAACGCGAAGAAGTGCTCGGCGATCGCGAGCACCGCCTCCCGCGGCCGCGCGGGCAGCGGGCGCTCGCGCATCTCGGCGAGGTAGAGCGTCCAGGCCTGCCCGAACATCGCGTCGTAGATCGCGTTCTTCGAGTCGAAGTGCGAGTACAGCGACGGCGACCGCATCCCGATCATGGCCGCCACCTCCCGCAACGTGACGGCGGCCAGCCCGTCGCGGCGCGCGATCTCCCACGCGGCGTCGACGATCTCCCGCCGAGTTGCCTCACGCCGTTCGGCTTGCCTATCACGATTAGGCAGAACGCTCATGGTTAGGAAGAGTCCGCTTCGGGACTCCCCCTGTCAAGGCCGGCCTCGCCCCTAGGCGAACTTCGGTGTGCCGCGGTGTTCAGGCTCAGCTCACCGGCGCGGCGGAGCAGCCACACGACCTCGTGGGTGAAGTGCAGCACCGCGTCTCCGGGAACCTCGTCGAGCAGCGCGACGGTCCGCCGGACCACGTCGTCGAGCCGCGCGGCGGTGTCGTTCTCCTTGTCCAGCCGGAACGCGACCCAGACCGTCGACGCGAACCCGAGGTCGGACTCCACGACGTTCCACGGACGGGGCTCGGTCCGGCCGACCCGCACCCACGTGCCCTGGCCGACCGCCACACCCTCCAGCAGCTGCCCCAGCGTGACCTCCGGATCGCCCGGCAACGCGGGCAGCCGGCGCGCGACCTGCTCCGGCGGCAGTGTGGTCGGACCTCCTCGTCACCGACGGTGCCCAGAACCGGCATCGGCGCAGAGCGAATCAGGAAACTAGGGTGGTGCCGTGAACATGGACTCTCCCGAGCTCGCCGAGTTCTGGCGTCTCGCCCGCGAGACGATGGAGGGCGGCGGCCGCTCCGCGTTCAGCTTCCGCGTGGAGGACGCCGGCACCGCCACCGTGCTGGGCGAGCTGTTGCGCAAGCCCGTCGCTCATCCGGCGCGCCGGCAGATCTCGCTGGCACGTCTGGACGAGCACGTTCGCGCGCACGGCAGCTCGTTGCCAGAGGTGCTGGAATCCGTGCACGGCAAGCCGATCGGCCTGTCGACGTCCCAGGAGTCCTCGACCGCGGACGCGGTGCTGAGGTTCGCGTTGCGCGAGCACGGGTTGTTGCAGGCTTCCTGGGCCACCGAGTGGATCGAGCACGTCCGCAGGTACGGCAAGATCCCGCAGCCCGCGCTGCCGATGATCGCGAACCAGGCCGCGTCGATCCTCGCGAAGCTGCACCCCGAACCGCGTCGCTGGACCACCCGGTTCGCCTTGGCGGGCAACGATCTCGACGACGGCCGCCCGCTCGCCCGCATCGTGCGGAAGGCGCTGGCGCTGGCCGGCACCGACTGGGAACGGTCCGGCGTGTTGCCCGACGCGTTCAGCAACCCCGTTCTCACCTCGCAGGGTTATCTGACGCTCAACGACTCGTTGGCGGCGCAGGAGATCACGGTCGTGCGCAGTCCGCGACTGCTCGAATCCGGTGTGCCCGGACCGTTGATGGTGCTCCCGGACGGCCTCACCTCGCAGGCTCGGCACCACCTCGACGGCAGGACCGTCCGGTGCCACAACGACTTCACGCCCGACGGCATCCGAGCCACCAACGAGATCCTCGCCTGGACCGGCGGCACCGCGTGGCGGATGTCGGCGGCCGACTACCGCGAGGCCGTCGCCACGCTGATCGCGCGCGGCGTGGAGCTGCCGACGTTGAACAGCAGGCCGGAGACCGCGAGCTGGGACCCCGACCTCGCCGAGACCATGGCCACCACGGGTCTGATGGTCACCGAGGAGCACGTCCTGCCGTCACTCCTCTGAGGGCGCGAACCGCTTCACGTCCCACCGCCCGTGGCCTTCCATCAGCTTGCGGCCGATCCGGCGCAGGTCGGCGAGGTCGCGCTCGCTCAGCAGCTCGGTGAACTCCTCGGCCAGCGTCTCCCGGTACACCCGCGCGGTCGTTCCCACGCAGGCCTCCTCGCCTTCGGGCGTGAGCACGGCGAGGACGAGCCGCCGGTTGTCCGCGGGCTGTTCCCTGACCACCCAGCCGCGCTTGACCAGCCGTTCGATCAGCCGCGTGACCCCGGACGGGCTGACGTCCAACAGCTCGACGAGCTCGGACATCTGCAGCCGCCCGCCGTTGTGGTGCAGCTGGTAGAGCGCCACGTGCTCCAGCAGCGAACACGCGGCCTCGGCCTCCATGCGCCGCCCGATCGCGGCCTTCACGGCGTCCACGCCCTGCTGCACGTACAGCCACGAGTAGATCGGCTCTGTCACCGCGTCAGTCTAAAACAAGTTTGACGACGTTACGTTTTCACGCTCAAATGTTGAGCATGAAAGCTTCAGACGTCACCGTCGTCGGCGCCGGACCGGTCGGCCTCCTGCTGGCGTGCGAACTGGCCCTGCAAGGCGTCCGCACCACCGTGCTGGAACGCCTGACCGCCCAGTCCGGCACCATCAAGGCCGGGATGATCAGCGGCCGCACCCACGAGATGCTCGCCATGCGCGGCTTCGGTCCCGCGATCGACGCCGCGAGCGCCGAGGAGGCCACCCGTCTCGCGTGGCCCGTCCGCCGCTCCACCGGTCACTTCGCCGGACTGTTCAAACTGGACGGTCTGCCGCTCGTGATGCTGTCCCAGCAAGCGTTGGAGCGCGTCCTCGAAGCCCGGGCCCTCGACCTGGACGTGCAGATCCGCCGCGGTGTCGAGGTGACCGGCCTGGACCTCGGTTCGGAGTACGTGATCGGCTGCGACGGCGGCCGCAGCACCGTTCGCAGGCTCGCCGGATTCGACTTCCCCGGCACCGGCCCGACCCTGACCGGCCACCAGGCGATCGTCGACCTCGACGGCGACCTGCCGAACGGCTGGCACCGCACAGCGACCGGCGTGTACGCGTCCGGCCCGCTCGAGGGCCGGATCATGCTCATCGAGTACGACGGCCCACCGGCGACCCGCGAGGTCAGCCGCGACACCCTGGAAGCCGCGCTGCGCCGGGTGAGCGGCCACGACGTCCGGATCAGGCACGTCCACACCGCCACCGTCTGGACCGACAACACCCGCCAGGCCACGACCTACCGCCGCGGCGACGTCCTGCTGGCAGGCGACGCCGCGCACGTCCACTCGCCGTTCGGCGGCCAGGGCCTCAACCTGGGCCTGCAGGACGCCTTCAACCTGGGCTGGAAACTCGCCACCGGCGACTCGGCCCTGATCGACACCTACACCGCCGAACGCCACCCGGTCGCCGACCGCGTCCTGCGCAACACCCTGACCCAGGTCGCCCTGACCCGCCCGGACCCGCGGTCGCGCGAACTCCACTCGCTCGTCAGCGACCTGCTCGACCTGCCGGAGGTCAAAGCCCGGATCTCCGCGATGGTCCAGGGCACCGACATCCGCTACGAGACCGGTTGCGACCACCCGCTGGCAGGCACGTTCGTCCCGGGCCTGGACCTGTCCGCGGGCAAGGGAATCACCACCGTGCTGGACGGCCTGGACACCACCGTCCGCCCGGACAGCCACATCTCCTGGATCGGCCCCCGATGAGGATCACCGTCACCGGAGCCACCGGCACCCAGGGCGGCGCGGTGGCCCGCCTGCTGACCGAGCGCGGCCACGAAGTGCGCCGCATGACCCGCGAACCCAGCCGCCCCAACGACGTCCGCGGCGACTTCGACGACCCGGACTCGCTGCACGCGGCGTTCGCGGACTCCGACGGTGTCTTCCTGATGACCCCGTTGAGCGGCCCGGCCGAAGTGGCGCAAGGCAAAGCCGCCGTCGACGCCGCGAAGCACGTCCCGCACGTCGTCTTCACCTCGGCCACCAACGCCGATCGCGGCACCGGCATCCCGCACTTCGACACGAAAGCGGAGATCGAACGCCACCTGGCCGCCCACCATCCACACTGGACGGTCCTGGGCCCGGCCGCGTTCATGGGCGCGGACGGGCAGGTCGCCCTGCCGATCCCCGCCTGGCTGAAGTTGCACGTGGTCGCACCGGAGGACATCGCCGCGATGGCCGCGATGGCGTTCGAACAACCGGCCCGCTTCCACAACCGTCGCATCGACATCGCGAGCGACCACCTCACGGGCCCCGAAATGGCCGCGTTGCGGGGCACCGAGTTCGTCGAGGTCCCGATGGCCAGGGCGGAGAAGTACTCCACCGATCTCGCCGCGATGTTCCGCCACTTCACCGAGATCGGCCTCGACCTGGACGTGCCCGCGCTGCACGCCGAGTTCCCCGAGGTCGGCTGGCACTCCTACGCGGCCTGGCTCACCCGCGCGAGGACACCTCAGCTGCCAAGATGAGGCCCATGAAGCCGCACCACTGGCCATTCGTCGCGCTGGGCGTGTCAGCGGTCGCCGCGATCACGTTCGTGATCGTCCTGGGCAGCAAGTCGCCGGCGATCAACATGCCGATCATGGTCGGGGTCCCGTTCGTCGCGACCTGGCTCACGCATCTGGTGTCGAAGCGCGCGCCGGGCATGGTGCGGTTCGAGTTCCGCGTCGAGCAGAAGCCCAGCTGGTACGCCGACGCCGTCGACGTCACGAGCAACGGCCTGGAGATCATGGCGGTGTCCGGCGGCGGACGGCTGGACTCCTCCGGACCGGCGAAGGTGTCCTACGCGTTCAACGACCTCCTCGGCATCAGCACCAGAGCCGCGGTGCCCGGCGAGCGGCCGTGGATCACGCTGACCGACGGCCGCAGCCTGCCCGTGCCACAAGGCGAGGTCGTGGTGCTGCGGACCACGAGGGGCGAACAGGTGCTGCCGGTCGAAGAGCCGCAGAAGTTCGTCTCCCTGGTGCGGTCCAAGGTCTCGGGCCTGGCCGAGGTCCACTCCGGCGCCACCGTCGTCTCCGAGACCACCGAGGTCGGAGAAGCTCCCCCTGTTCCCGGCCCCCGGACCACCCCGGTGCAGGGACCTCCCGTGGCGCTCACCGGACCGTCGCTCGCGGTGCGGTGGCTGGCCGGTGCGGCGCTCGCACTGGCCGGAACCGTGGTGCTGCCGGTGGTCGTGCTGTTCCTGACGCCCGGCGAGACGTGGCCGGCGATGGCGTTCGCGGGCGTCGCGGGCGTGGTGTGGGTGCTGAACCGGAACGTGCCTCGGGTGTGGGGACGGGTCGCGTTCCTCGCTGTGCCGATCAGCGTGTTCTGGTTGATCGGCCGCGGCGGTTTCGGGTGGATTCCCGTGCTGCTGGTGCTGTGCCCGCTGCTGGGTCACCTCGGCGCGCGGCTGTTCCGGCTGGGGGCCGATCTCGGTCGCGGTGTCGAGGTGTGCGTGCCGCTGCGCAACGGCGCGTCGTTGTACGTGCAGCGGGATCGTCTGGTGCACAAGCTGAACAAGTCGCACGACGGCGGCGTCCACCCGCAGGCGCTGTGGCTGGGCGACCTCACCCTGGTGCAACCGGGCACGTCGCCCGGCCTGCAACAGTGGCCGGTGCCCGGCGGCATCACGCTGGCCGTCGGCAGGAGTCCGATGCTGCGGCTGGTGGCGGGACCGCAGCAGTGGATCCTGCCGGTGGAGCAGGCCGGTGAGCTCGCCGAACTGATCAGGTCACGTCAGTCCGCACCGGCACCGCCGACGCGTCTGTCCCTCGAGGAGTGGCGTGCACTGCGCCAGTGGGCCGTGCGGCGGACGACCGGGACGGACAGGGGCAACTACAAGACCGTCGGCATCGGGTGGCGGCTGCTCCTCGCTTCCGTCACCGGCAGCTTCGCCTGGATGTTCCTCGGCATCGGCCGCGTGGTGTGGGTCGGCAGCCTGATCGCGGGGCTGCTGACCGCAGGACTGCTGGCCGACTGGTGGCGAGTGCGCGGGCGGATGCGGCTGGCCGAGCACAACGTGCTGCCGCCGGGCAGCCCGGCCTGGGGCGAGATCCGTGCGGATCACGCCCCGTTCCCCGGCTGGCAGCCCTGGCGGTAGCTACTTCTTCGGCGGTGGAGGCGGCGGGTCCGGCAGGTCGAGGTGCCCGACCATCCGCGGCGGGTTCGCCGAGGACTTGACCCGGTAGTCGCTGTCGTGCGGGTCGTTGACGTTGTTCGGCCCGATCTCACTGGGGACCGTGGTCCACCTGCCTGCCCGTTCGGACCTGAACCCCGGCTCGTACGGGTTCCCCGGGATGTTGGCCTGTGCGGTCGACCCGTCGGGCGTCGTGTGGGTGTGCCCCTGGGTGTTCGACCCGGAGGTGTACTGGCCGTCCGGCGACGTGCCGGTGCCCCAGGTCTGGTGGAGCCCGTCGTGCCTCGTCTTCATCCCGCCGACCGCGCCGCCGACGCTGCCGGAGACAGCGCCGGACACGGCCCCGCTCACGAAGTCGCCAGGGCTGACCTTGCCGTGCGCGACGTTGTTCAGGATGTTGCCGGCCGCGCCCGAGACGGCCCCTTCGACCGCGCCACGTCCGGCAGCCTGAGCGAAGTTGCTGGTCGTGGTGCCGAGCGCGCTGCTGCCGACACCGACCGCTCCCGACGCGACACCGGCGGCGACGCCCGCGATGCCCGCGTCGACCGTCTTGCCGACGTCCCACGACTTCCGGTCACCCTTGGCGAACTGGACGCCCTGGATGAACGCGTCGACACCGACGTTGATCGCGACGTTGATGAGGATCTGCTTGACCAGCTGCTGGAAGACCATCTGGACCGTGATCCGGGTCGCCGCCTGCGCGATCGGGATGCCCGCGGTCGACGTGCCGAACGTGGCCACCGCCGAGGCGATCATCGCGGCGATCTGGATGGCCAGGATGATCAGAGCCAGGATGATGCTGTACTTGGTGTACTCGATGCCGAGCGCCGCCTTGTCGCAGCCCGCGGCGAGATCCGTGCAGATCTGCTGCAGGTTGACCAGGTAGGCATCGCCCTCGGTGTACTTCTTCCAGTACTCCTCGAACTTCTCCGCGGTCTGGCCGCTCATGCAGCCCAGTGCGGCCGTCGACGCGTTGTTGCCGTCGCCGAGCACTTCCTCGACGGACTTCGCGGCGGCCGTCCACGCGTCCCGCATGACGCGCAGCTTCTCCTCGTCGCCCTCTGGCCAGTTCGCGCCGACCACGATCGGCATGAGCCACTGAACGGACTCCGGCATCTCCATTCCCACGGCTCACCTACCCCCTAGCGACTTGCGGTTGGCCTGGTCAGCGGCTTCCCAGGTGTCAGCGGAGGCGTCGAGGCCGTCGCGGATCGAGTGGATGCCCTCGGTGAGCGCCGGGAACGCCTGGCGGGCCTGGTCGGCGATGGGCAGGTAGGAGCCGGCGAACTCCTTGCCCGCGTCGTCGCCGCCCCAGCAGCCGTTGTTGGCGTCGAGGACGCCCCGCAGCGTCTCCCAGGCGGTCTGCAGCTTGTCACCCGCCGCCGAGAACTTCGGCGACTGCGAGCGCAGCGCCGTCGGGTCCACCTCGAAGCCGGTCACCAGTTGCTCCCGCGGCGGTCCATGAAGGACTCCGGCGGCTCGTCGTCGTTCCGCGGTGCCTGCGGTGCCGGCGGCACGACCGGCGGCGGAGCCGGGATGAGGTCCTTGATCGACGGCATGCCGGGGAAGAAGTCGGGCAGGTCGGGAAGGCCCTCGGTGAACGGGGTGAGCACGGCGTCGGCCTGCGCTCGGGCGTTGAGGGCGGCCTGCTGGATCGTCGCAACGACGCTCTGGCCGAGCTTCTCCGGTGTGCTGCGGTCGAACGCGGCCGGGGCGAAGGTGACGCCGGTGACGATGCCACCGGCGTTGACCGTCACCTCGACCAGGCCGTCGGGCGAACTCGCGCGGCCGACCTTGGACATCGCCTCGGCCTGCGCCTGCTTCAGTTGGGCGGTCTGCTGTTCGAGGCTTGCCAGCATCGAGTCGACCTGGCCGCGCAGAGCGGCGTTGCGCGCCTCGAGCTCCGGATTGGTCATGCGTAGACCGAACCGGAACAGGCCGATCGGCGCAACCCCACTACACCGAGCGCGACCAGCTCTGCAGCATCCGGAACGCGATCGACGCGCCACCGGCGAGCCCGAGGCCGGGAACGCTGCCCGGTTCGTCGATCGCCTTGCGCACGTCGGACCGCGAGACCCACTTGGCCTCGGCGATCTCGCCTTCGGCCAGCCGCAGCGGTTCGGCGGGGTCTGCCACGGCCTCGAACCCGATCATCAACGACCGGGGGAACGGCCACGGCTGCGACCCGAGGTACCGGATGTCGCGGACCGCGACGCCGACCTCCTCGGAGATCTCCCGCGCCACACAGGCTTCGAGCGACTCGCCGGCCTCGACGAACCCGGCCAGCACGGAGAACCGGCCTTCCGGCCACTCCGGACCGCGGGCGACGAGCACCTGGTCCGCGCCGTCGTGCACGAGACAGATCACCGCGGCGTCGGTGCGCGGGTACTCCTCCCGCTCACAACCGGAGCAGACCGAGGTCCAGCCGGACTTCTCCAGCACCGTCCTGGCGCCGCACTTGGCGCAGTACTTGCCGAGCCGGTGCCACTGGAACAACGCGGCGGCCGTCGTGAAGAGACCGGCCGACGTGTCGTCCAGGGTGGCGCCGGCCTGCCTGAGGTCCAGCCACTGCGGCTCGTCCGTGAGCTCCGGCGGGCCCCAGACACGGGTGGCGGGGACCTCGCCCTCCTCCACGGCGGGCATCAGCACGGCGAACCAGGCCACGCCGTCCTGCTGACCCAGCAGGACGGCGTTCACGGGCGGCTGGTCGCCGAACTCGAGAGCCGGGCGGTCGACCACCCGCGTGCCGCGATCGGCGACCAGCGTGCGGCCGCGCGTGTCCACGACGAGCATCCGTGCCTTGGGCCAGAGCGCGGCGAGCTTCTCCTCGTCGCCGCGCAACGGCTCGCACCGGTCGACCCCGAACCGCGACAGCGCGGGCAGACCGACTAGTTCGAAACTCACTGGAACGAGACCCCACCCAGTGCGGAGAGCTTCGGCTTGAGCTGGTCGGCGTCACCGACGAGCACGCCGGTGAAGTTGCCCGGCGCGAAGAACTCCAGCGCGGCCGCGGCCACCTGCTCCGGCGTGACGGCCGCGAGGCGCTGCGGGTGCGCGACCAGCCAGTCGAGGCCGAGGCCCAGGCCGACGAGGTTCACCAGGAACGACGCCAGGCCGGACTGCGAGGACGTCGACGTCAGCAGCGTGCCGACGGCGTAGCTGCGCGCGGTGTCCACTTCGGACTCCGACGGCGGCACGAGGCCCAGCCGCGCCAGTTCGTACCGGGTCTCCAGCAGCGCCGCGGCCGTGACGTCGGACGCCGTGTCGGCGTCGATCAGCAGCGTCGCGCCGTGCACGGTGAACTCGGGGTGCGAACGGGCGCTGTAGGTGTAGCCCTTGTCCTCGCGGATGTTCTCGACCAGCCGCGACGAGAAGAACCCGCCGTAGACCAGGTTCGCGAGCTGCAGCGCCGGGTAGCGCTCGTCAGTGCGCGGGATCGCCTGTGCGGCAAGGCGGATCTGCGACTGCACGGCACCGGCGCGGTGCACGAGCACCACGTCGCCACCGGACACCGCGGGCAGCGGCGGCAGCTGGACGGCCTCGCCGTCGCCCTGCCACGCCTCCAGGGCCTCGCCGATCTGGGCCACGGCGGCAGCCGGGTCGACGTCGCCGACGACGACCAGCACGGAACCGCGCGGCAGCAGACCCTTGCCGTGCAACGCCACCACGTCTTCGCGGGAGACGGTGGCGACCTCGTCGGCCTCCGGCATCTCCTTGGCGTACGGGTGGTCGCCGTACAGGATCTTCTGCAACGCCTCACGCGCGATGACGCTCGGCTGCGACCGGGCGATCGAGATGCGCTCGACGAGACGGGCGCGCTCGCGCTCCACCTCGTCCGCCGGGTACGAGGCGTTCGTCAGGACGTCCGCCAGCACCTCCAGCACGGTGCCGAGGCCGCTGGCCAGCGCGTTGCCGGTGAAGCTCAGGCGCTCCGGGTCGACCACGGCGTCGAGCTCGCCGCCGACCAGCGCCAGCTCGGTGTCGATCTGCACGCGCGAACGCTTCTCGGTGCCCGTCAGCACGGTGTTCGCGAGGATCTCGGCCACGGCGGAGTGCTGGGAACCGACGCTCGTGCCGGCCGGGTCCGCGAACGGGACGCGCAGCCGCACCTCGACCATCGGCACCGTGGCGCGCTGAACGGCGATGACCCGCAGGCCGTTCGGCAGCGTGGTGTCCACAGTGGACAGCTCGGCGGACACCTTCTGCGAGCCCAGTTCCGGCAGCGGACGCGGGCCGGTGGCGGTGCGTCCGATCTCCTCGGCGGTTCGGTGGGTCTTGGCCGAGGTCACTGGGCTCCTCCGGTGGGCTTGACGAAGAGAAGGGCGCGGGAGTCGGGACGCAGCGCCTTGGCGGCGGCCGACACCTCGTCCACGGTCACCGAGGCGATCCGCTCGGGCAGTTCGTAGATCAGCTCGGCGCGGCCGAACAGCAGCTCCGCGGAGCCGAGGCCCAGCGTGCGGTTCGTGAGCCGGTCGTGCTCCTTGTGCATGGTCGACGCCCAGCGGGCGGTGACCTTCGCGAGCTCCTCGGCCGACGGCGGTTCCTGCGCGAGCTTCTGCAGTTCCTCGTCGATGGCCGCGACGACCTGGTCGGCGGAGACCTCGGCGGCGTGGATCGCGGTGATGCTGAACGTGTCCGGGTCGCGGGCTTCGAGCGGCCCGAACAGGCCGCAGCCGGCGTTCAGGTCGATCACGATGCCCTCGCGGTGCACGAGACGCTGCTGCAGGCGCGAGCCGTCGCCGTCCGCCAGCACGCCGGCGAGCACGAGGTAGGAGAGGTAGCCGTCGATGTCGGTGACCGGGTCCGGCACGCGGTAGCCGATCGCGATCGCGGGCAGCGGGGCCAGCGCGTCGCCGTGCTCGTGCCGCACCTCACCCTGCGGGCCGGGCTCCGCGAACGAGGGACGCTCCGGGCGCGGCCGCGCGGGCACGTCGCCGAAGTGCTTCTCCACCAACGTCTTCGTGGTCTCGACGTCGAGGTCGCCCGCCACCGTCAGCACCGCGTTCGCCGGGCTGTAGTAGGTGTCGAAGAACTCCGCGCAGTCGTCGACCGTCGCGCTCTCCAGGTCGACGAAGTCGCCGTAGCCGTTGTGCGCGTTGGCGAACGTGGTGAACAGCACCGCGGGCAGGAGGATCCAGGGGAACCCGCCGTACGGGCGGTTCAGCACGTTGAGCCGGATCTCCTCCTTCACCACGTCGATCTGGTTGCGGAGGTTCTCGTCGGTGAGCTTCGGGGCGCGCATGCGGTCCGCTTCGAGGAACAGCGCCCGCTCCAGCGCCGCGCTCGGCAGCACCTGGTAGTAGTCGGTGTAGTCGGGGTGCGTGGACCCGTTGAACGTGCCGCCCGACGACTGCACGTGCCGGAAGTGGGCCAGCTTCTCCAGGCTCTCGCTGCCCTGGAACATCAGATGCTCGAAGAGGTGCGCGAACCCGGTGCGCCCCTCGGGCTCGGAGCGGAAGCCGACGTCGTAGTGCACGCTGACGCCAACGACCGGTGCGCTGGCGTCGGGGGCGAGCACCACCCGCAGGCCGTTGGGCAACGTGAACCTGTGCAGTTCGGGTGAGGCCATGGCGCAAGACTACGGGTTCGGCGTCCGGAGCGATCGCAGGTGGCCCGCCTGGGCGAGCACGCCGTCGAGGGCCCCCAGGAACGCGGGGAAGCTGCGCCTGAAGTCGGAGGCGTTGCCGTACCAATAGAGGTCCTGCTGGCCGAACGTCGTGAGCCAGCGCTCGGTCTCGCCGAGCACCACCGCGTACGGCAGGGACCGGGAGAACACCAGTTCGCGGTCGGCCTCGGGCACGTCCTCCGGCCTCACGCCGTGGAGGTAGCCGCGCAGGCCGCGGACGTGCTCCAGCAACTCGCTGCCGCGCTTGGTGCGGGCGGGCATCGACCGGGCGCCGAACGCCAGCGCGACACCACCCACGGCGACGACGAGCCCGAACAGCGCGTTGCCGATCGTCAGCGCCAGCACGACCGTGGCCGCCACGCCCAGCACGGCGATCACGATCCCGGCCCACCAGAACAGGTTCCGCTCGGCGTCCGGGCGGCGCACGAACCAGCGCTTCTCCACGACGTCCGCGTAGAGCCGGTCGCGAACCAGTGCGAGATCGATCTGCCGGCCGCGCAGCTCCGACACGCTCACCGCGTCCACGCCCTGTGGCAGAAGGGCTTCGCAGACGGCCTTCTCGTAACCGGACAACGAGTCGTCGACCGGGTTGCGGCGCACGATCTGCCAGTCGTGGCCTTCTACTTCGGTGATCCACAGGTAGTTGCGGACGGCGAGGTCGATGACCGTGGCGGTCACGTCGACCACGTCCACGTGCTCGTCGACGACCGTGCCGACCTGGCCGGGCAGCACGCCGTCGGGCGAGGCGAACGCGACCCTGCCGCCCTGGTCGCGGACCAGCACGGTGACCGCGCCGACCTCGCTCGCGAGCGCCGCGGCGTCCCGGCCGCGCAGGTACCAGAGCAGGGCGACACCGCCGAGCAGCAACACGAGCAGGCCGCCGAGCGCGGCGCCGCTGACCGGCGTCAGCGCGAACGCGGCCGCCAGGCCGGACTGCTCGACCACGACGGCGTTGGGCGGCACGACCCCCGCGGACAGTCCGATCGCGACGTCGACGCGTTCGCCGGCGCCGAGCTTGATCTCCTGCGCGCGCACGCCCTTGCCGTCCGCGAGGTCGGCGCTGGTGCACGGCTGGGACGAGCCGACGGGGCCCGCGAGGCAGTTGACCGACGTCGGGGAGTCGGGTGCGGAGAAGGAGACGGCGACCTTGTCCAGTTCGGTGTCCCAGCCGCCCGCGACCTGCCAGCGGACCTCCAGCGCGTCACCGACGGGGGCGACCGCGCCGACGACCGTGTAGGTCAGGACGGACTGGCCGCCTTCGAGCGTGACGGAGAAGCTGTCGTCGTCGGTGGAGGTGCTGCCCTTGCCGTCGATCTTGGCGTCGGTGACCTGGTACTGGCGCTCCAGGTCGTTGCCGACCGCGAGTCGCAAGGGGACGGTCCGCTTGACGGTCTTGCCGTCGGGCACCTGGACGGTCTCGGTGACGGAGAGCCTGGCGTCGCGCTCCAGCTTCATCCGCACCTCGGTGCTGACGGTGCCGGGAAGCGGCTGCGCGAGCGCGCCGGCAGCCGTGGTGGACGTCAGCGCGACGGCGACGAAGATCGCCGCTCCCCAGTTCTTCAACACGGCTGCGGACAATAGCGGAGTCCTCATATGCTCCGGCGGACTTTCGTACAGACGCCATCTGGGGGATCTTCGGCGATGACGCAACCACCGCCACCGGGCACTTGGCCGCCGCCACGCCCGGTGGGCCCACCTCCCGTGCCCGCCCCACCGCCGTACGGGCCGCCGATGCCTCCTCGCCCAGTTCACGGACCTCCGCACGGCATGCGCCCGCCCCCGCCGTACAGCCCGCCTCCCGGACGCGCACCACTCCCGCCGCCCCGCCCGATGATGCCGCCGCGTCCGGTCATGCCAGGGCCGCAACCGGGCTGGGGCCCGCCTCCTCCCGGCTACGGGCCGTACCCGGGAATGCCGCCGCGCAAGAACAACGGCCCCGTCGTGGCGCTCGTGCTGGGCGGTGTGGTGATCCTCGGCCTCGGCGCGATCGGCGTCTTCGCGGCGACCCTGAACAACAAGGCGAAGGACACGGGCTACTCGGCGTACACGACGTACAGCCCGACCTACTCCTACACAAGGACGACCACGACAGAGACCACCACGACGACGACAGCGTCCACACGGACATCGTCGACGCGGACGTCGAGCACGCAGCAGACCCCGGTCGGCCCGAAGGCGATCTACAAGCTCGCCGACCACCCGATCTTCGCCACCGGGATCGGCGCGAACGACTTCGCCTCGTGCCCGTTGCCGCAGATGAACTACAACCCCGCGGGCGAGGAGCGGTTCCTCTCGGCCGCGCTGCCGTGCATCGAGAAGGCCTGGCAGCCGGCGTTGAAGGCGGCCAACCTGCCGTACCAGCCGGCCGAGCTCCAGGTGTTCACGGGAAGCGTGCAGACGCCGTGCGGTTCGCGCCAGGCCAACTCGACGGCGATGTTCTGCCGCGGGGTCATCTACTGGCCCGGCGACTTCTACTCGAACGAGGGCGGCTCGACGGTCCGGCACCCCGGCGTCTACCTGGGCCAGCTCAGTCACGAGTACGGCCACCACATCCAGTGGCTGACCGGCATGATGCGCGCCTCCGACCAGGCCCAGTACGACGTGGGCGGGTTCGACACGCCGAAGGGCCTCGAGCTCAACCGGAGGCTGGAACTGCAGGCCACCTGCCTGGGCGGCATGACGCTCGCGCCGTTCTCGCACAAGAACGTCGTGCCGATCGAGGTCGTGAACACCGGCTTGAGCGATTCCAGCAAGCGCGGCGACTACGACCGCAGGCCTGATCACGGCAGCGCGCCCAACAACGAGCGTTGGGTGATGCACGGCCACAAGCAGAACGACATCAAGGCGTGCAACACCTGGGCGGCGAGCTCAGGGGACGTCTCATGAACCGATCCCCCCGCCCACGCGTCTCAAGTACGTGGGTGGGCCGTGTTAGCCCGGTCGGGGGACGCGCGATCTCGGTCCGCCTATGCTCGTACCCGACCCAGGATGACCATTGGGGGGACCTCAGGCGATGACGCAACCACCGCCGGGCACCTGGCCGCCACCGCGCCCGGTCGGCCCGCCGCCGATGCCCGCACCGCTCGGACAGCGTCCGCCGCAAGGCCCACCGCCGCCCTACGGCCCGCCACCACCGCAGGGCCCGCCGCCCGGCTACTACGGCCCGCCGCCACCCGGCCCGGTCATGCCGCCGCCGCAGCCGTCGTGGGGCCCGCCGCCGCCCGGCTACGGGCCGTATCCGGGGATGCCGCCGCGCCGCAAGAGCAACGGCCCGATGATCGCCCTGATCCTGGGCGGCGTCGTGATCCTCGGCCTGGGCGCGATCGGCGTCTTCGCGGCGACCCTGAACAACAAGGTGAAGGACACGGGCTACTCGGCGTACACGACGCAGAGCCCGACGTTCACCGTCCCGACCACGACGGACACACCGACGGAGACGTCCGCCCCGACGCGCTCGTCCACGTCCCGCACGCCTTCGGCCCCAGCGACCCCGGCGGGTCCGAAGGCCGTCTACGCGCTGGCGGACCACCCGTTCCTCAAGCCGGGCTTCGGCGCGAACACCATCTCGGGCTGCAACCTCCCCGCGATGGACTACTCGCCGGCGGGCCAGGACCGGTTCCTGCGCGCGGCACTCCCGTGCATCGAGAGCATGTGGAAGCCGGCGCTGCAGGCCGCGAACCTGCCGTACCAGCCCGTTGAGCTGCACATCGTCACCGAGTCCGTGCAGTACCCGTGCGGCACCGTCCGCCCGGACCAGACGGCGCGGTACTGCCAGGGCGGCATCTACTGGACGGCGAACGCCTACGCCGCCGAACGCAACCCGAACAACCCGAACCACCCCGGCAAGTACCTGGGCCAGCTCGCCCACGAGTACGGCCACCACATCCAGTGGCTCACCGGAATGCTGAAAGCCTCGGACCGCGCGCAGTACGACGCGGGCGGATGGGATACTCCGAAGGGCCTCGACCTGAACCGCCGGATGGAGCTGCAAGCCACCTGCTTCGGCGGCATGTCGCTGGCCCCTTTGTCCCACGGCGCGATACCGATAGACGTGATCCGGGTGGCCCTGACCGACGCGGGCAACCGGGGCGACTACGACATCTACCCGACGAAGGACCACGGCACACCGGAGAACAACGCGTCCTGGGTCGACCGGGGCTACAAGTCCAACAAGGCTTCAGAGTGCAACACCTGGGCAGCCGACCCGGGTTCTGTCTCCTAGGAAGGGGAGAACGTGACCCAACCAGCCAAGAACAACCCGGTCGTGCTCGCGGGAGTGTTCGTGCTGGTGGTCGCGTTCGTCCTGGGAATCGGTCAACTGAGTCGCCCGAGACTGGTGACGGGCCACGCCCTGGCGGGTTCGCGCCCGGCCACGTCGCCGTCGACAGAACCGTCGACCCCGATCCGGCCGCGGGCGGTCTACCGCCTGGCCGACCACCCGTTCCTGGTCAAGCCGGTCGCGCTCCCCCAGGTGACCTGCACGATGCCACCCTTCGGCGTCGCGGACGGGGAACTGGCCGCCTACTACGCGGCGGGCGTCGCGTGCCTGGACACCGCCTGGGGCCCGCTGCTCACGACGGCGAACCTGCCGTTCGACAAGCCGGCCCTCGACGCCTCACCAGAACTGAAGGACGGCCCGTGCGGCGCCGCCCCGGAATCGGACCACGCGGTGGCCTACTACTGCGGCCGCAACCGCACGATCTACATGCCCACGGCCCGCCTGCGCGACAACGGCGGCGGCGACGCCCCAGCCACCCACCTGGCCACGCTCGCACACGAGTACGGCCACCACGTCCAGGCACTGACGGGCCTGCTGCGGGCGGCGGACCTGAAGATCACCGACGCGGGCGAGAAGTCCCCGGCGGGCCTGGAGATGTCCCGCCGAATCGAACTGCAGGCGAACTGCTTCGCGGGCATGTTCCTGACCTCGGCCGCCGGACGGGGCTCCGTAACGGCGAGCCTCGCGCGTCAGGCGCAGGAGGACTTCCAGTTCGCCGTCGAGGAGAAGCCCGAGAACAACGCACACGGCTCCGCCAAGAACCAGGCGCAGTGGGCGGCCGCGGGCTTCAAGGCGAACTCGACGGACGCCTGCAACACCTTCGCGGCGCCCGCGACCGAGGTCGGCTAACTCAGGTAGGTCTGCTCGTCGACGTGACGCGTGGGCGTTCCCAGGAACACCTTCGCGTCGCTCGGCGATCCGTAGACGAGGTTCAACGTGGTCAGCTCGTAGCTCCACTCGCCGCAACAGCCGCCCGACCACCGGTGGTTGATCTGCCAGCGGACCCACTCACCGCGCGCCAGCCGGACCGGTGAGGGCCTGATCCACCGTCGTGGTGCCGCGCGCAGGGTGTCCTGCAGCTGCACGGACAGCACTTCGTCGTCCTCGCGAAGGGTGAGCGCGATCCGGTCGATCTCGCTGCTCTCCTTCGACCAGTGAGGCTCGAAGTCGTACCGCTCCCCCAGCCGCACCTCGTGCACGGCGGGCATCAGGTGCGGCAACGCGAACCCGACCGGCGCGGCGTTGCGCCGGGTCGCCCCGGGCTGACCACGGGACTTCTTGGTCCACTCGGTCTTCACCCACTGCACCACCACGTCGACGTCCACGCGCCGATGGAATCAAACGTGGCTCGGCTGGGCGACTGGATTAACCGCGGGCAGCGTCACGCGGAAGACCGCTCCCTGCGCGGACGGCTCGCAGGTCAGGTCCCCGCCGTGCGCCCGGATCACCCCTCGGGCGATGGCCAGCCCCAGCCCGGATCCACCCGACCGCCGATCCCGCGCATCGTCAAGCCGAACAAGCCGATCAAAGATCCGCTCCCGCTCGGCCTCAGGGACACCAGGCCCGTTGTCGGACACGGTGAACCCGGTCAGGTCAACACGGATCCGAACGGTCCCCTGTGGCCCAGTCGCCTGCCGAGCGTTGTCCACCAGGTTCGCCAACACCTGCGCCAACCGCTGCCCATCCCCAACAACAGCAACCGGCACCCCTTCAACCGCAATGTCGAAGTCAGGCGCCACAAACCGAGTCCGAGCCACCTCAGCCTCGGCAAGCCCCAGCAAATCCACCGACTCCCGCTGCATCTCGTACCCAGCGTCCAACTGAGCCAGCGCGAGCAAGTCGTCAACCAGCCGCCCGGCCCGACGAGCCTCCCGAACCAGCAGGAACGACATCTGATCCCGATCAGGCGAGTCGACGGGAGCCTGCACCAAGGCCTCAGCCACAGCCTGCACCCCGGTGATCGGCGTCCGCAGCTCGTGAGCGGCGTCAGCGACGAACCGCCGAGTCCGCTGCTCAGACCCCTCCAAGGAATCCAGCATCCCGTCGAACGCGGCCGCCGTCCGCCCCAGCTCGGTGTCGGTCCGGGACGGATTCAACCGCCCACCCCGATGCCCGGCAGCAATGGCCTGGGCCAGCGAGGTCATGGCATCGAGCGGCGCCAACGCCCGCCGCACCACCACGATGATCAGCAGACCGGTGACGGCGATCGCCCCGAGACCCAGCAGCACCAGCAGCTTCCGCAACCGGTGCTGCGCCTGCGAGATCGCCTCGGTGTCGGCGTAGAGGGTGACCTTGTTGCGGCCGACGGTGCGGACCTGGCGGGTGAACTGCCCCTCGTCGGGCGCGCTGCCGACGGTCGTGCCGTTGGGCAGCTCGATGGTGACGTGGACGTTGCGCTTGGTCAGCACGCCGACGACCTCGGACGGACGCTTGCCGTTCTTCAGCATCTCCACCGCGCGCGACTCGGTGCTGTTCAGCACCCCGTCGACGTCCTTGGAGGACTGCCCGGCGAACGTCCGGTCGACCGAGATCACCAGTGCCACCAGCACGAGGAACAGCACCAGCAGCACCGACACCGCTACCCGCCTGCGCAGCGAGACCGTGCGGAGGTTCATTCCTCGGCCCGCAGCACGTACCCAAGGCCGCGCACGGTGTGCACGAGCCGTGTGCCGTGTTCCTCGATCTTGCGGCGCACAGCGCTGACGTGGACCTCGACCAGGTTGGGGTCGTAGTCCTCGTAGCCCCACACGGCCGTGAGGATCTGCGTCTTGGACACGACGCGTCCACGTTGGGCGGCCAGGTACACCAGCAGCCGCAGTTCGGTCGCGGTCAGTTCGATCGGCTGGTCGGCGCGCATGACGACACCCGCGTCGGCGTCCACGACCAGGTCGCCGACCTGCACGGTCGACGGTGTCCTGCCCAGTCGCCGCAGCACCGCCGACACCCGTGCCACGAGCTCTGCCAGCACGAACGGCTTGCCCACGTAGTCGTCGGCGCCGCCGGAGAGCCCGCGCAGCCGGTCGGGGACGCCGTCGCGCGCGGTCAGCATGACCACGCCGGCGCCGGACGAGCGGCGAATGACCTCCAGCAACTGGAAGCCGTCGCGGCCGGGCAACATCACGTCGAGCACGACCAGGTCAGGACGGAACCGGCCGAGGTCGGTCTCCAGCTGACGCCCGTCCAGCCGGTGCTGCACCTCGTACCCGGACTCACGCAGCGCGGAAGACACTGCGGCGCCGATCGCCTCGGCGTCCTCGATCACCAACACCCTGGCGGACACCCCACCATTCTGCTGATCATCGGGACTTCGGGCGACTCGCCTTCAGCTTGCGCTCAGATTGCGCGTGCACTCTGGGGCGCATGTCGAAGAAATCAGCGTGGGCCGGCGCCATCGTCGCGGCCGTCGGCCTGACCGTCGGCGGCATTGCTGTCGCGACGGCCGCCGAGGGCCCGGACGGCCCGGCCGCGGCGTTCGCGGAGCGCCACCCCGGCGGTCCCGGCAAGGGCGGCCGCGCGGACAAGGCCAAGCTCAAGGACAGCACTCTGGTCGTCGGACGGGTCAAGTCGGTCGAGACCGGCAAGCTCACGATCACCAAGGACGACGGCAGCGAGGTGTCGTTGACCACTGACAGCGCGACGAAGCTGCGCGGTGGCGACCTCGCCGGACTCAAGGCCGACCAGCGCGTGACCGTGCGCGTGAAGGACGGCAAGGCGCTGAACGTGGCGCTGGCCAAGGCGCAGGTGCGGGGCACCGTCAAGGACGTCAACGGCAACAACGCCACGTTGGTGCAGGTCGACGGCCTCCAGACGCCGCTCGACCTGTCGTCGGTGAGCGAGAAGCCGAAGAACGGTGACCTCGTCGCCGTCACCGGGACCGTGTCCGACGGCAAGACCGTCAAGGTCGACCAGCTGCGTCAGCTGCCGAAGTAAACCTGGGCTCCACGCGGACCGCCGCGTCTGCGAACATCGCAGTGTGGCGGTTCCGCGAAGCCCGGACAGATGGGTGTTCATCCTGCTGGTCGTCGGACTGGTCGGGATCGGGGTCGCGATCGCCCTTTTGGCGCCGGCCAAGGTGCTGGGCGCCGAGGAACCCCCTAGACCCGTGACCGCGACCGTTGTCGAAAGCGGCTCGTGCGGCCAGGGCATGGACACGGTCGAGTGGGATGCCGATGGCCAGAAGAAGCAGGCCAAGCTCGACGGCTGCGGCCACACCAAGGGCGAGACAGTCGAGATCATCAACACCGGCGGCGAGATGGTGTCCTCCGCCGCCTCCGTCCCGGCCGGACTTCCGGTCGGGCGCCGCCTCACCGCGCTGCTGCTGTGCATGGCCGCGCTGGCGGGCGGCTTCTACGCGTTCCTCTTCCGTTACGCGCCCCTGCGAGCGCCTGCGGTGCTGTCTGTTCCGCGCCAGGCGAAACAGACTTCTTGACAATTAGATCGTTTGGGCTATTTCACGCTTTGAAATTTCACAATAACGTGAGCTGCGGACCTGGCCTGGGGGCACCAGGGTCCGCTGGGGTTGAGAGCAGTTCGTAACGCAGCGAAGACTGCGCCCCCTGATGTTCGTGAGCTGCCGTCACTGTTTTCGATCACTTCTTTTGTCACGCCTTTTTCAGTCTGGGGGACTCTTTGAAGCGTGCAAGGATTCGGATCGCGACCGTGTTTTTCGGAGTACTTCTCGCGTTGGTCGGCACCTTTCAGCCGGCCAACGCGGAACCACTGAGTTCGTTGTCGGAGAAGGCCGGTGCGACCAAGGCCCTCACCGTCTTCTGGCTGTTGAACAAGAACAGCGGCAAGTGCGCACTGGTCAGGGGCGGGGCCGACAACACGTCCGTCGTCCAGAACCAGTGCCTGGACTTCGCCGACCAGAAGTGGTTCCTCGTCAGCAAGGGCGGGAATCTGTACCAGATCCGCAACGTGAACAGTGGCAAGTGTCTGCTCGTCCGAGGTTCGGACAACAACGCCCCGGTCGTCCAGAACCAGTGCCTGGACTTCGCTGACCAGTACTGGTATTTCCCGTCGTACCCCGGTGACCCCAACTGGTCTCACGTGAAGAACCTCAACAGCGGCAAGTGCCTGGTTGTTCGCGGAAACAGCGACAACGCCCCGTTGGTGCAGTTCGACTGCGCGCAATTCGCGGACCAGGCCTGGGTGGCCGTGATCGAGTGAGTCACGTACCCCGCCTCGGCGACGCCGAGGCGGGGTACCGGTGCGTGCTCGCTACTCCTCGACCGGGTGAGCCGGTTTCCTGACGTCCACGAGCAGATCGACCACGTCGCACGCCATGGCGGCCACGTCGTCGATCTGCTCGGCGAGGTCCATGTCGGTGAAGGTGAAACAGGCGACGCCGTCGGCGATGTCCACGGCGGGTGGCTCGTACGACCTCAGCTGGGCGAGGACCTTCCGCTCGGTGTCTCCCGACACGAGAGGCGCCAAGCTCCCCAGGACCCCGTAGCGCCTGGGGCTCTGGAGCGGGTTCATCTGCAGGTCTCCCGGCAGTTCCGGCGCGTCCACCGCCACCACGAGGCCCGGGACGACGGCCCACCTGGTCGGGACGCCCTGATAGGTCCCAGCGACCCTCGACGAGGCGAAGACGGCGACCCGCACGGCCCGCCCGTCGTGCGTTCCCGCCACCGCCGCGTGCCGCGCCAGGTCCGCCTCGCCCATCCGCCCCGCTGGCACGTCCTCGTCGTCGGCGAGCCGTCGCCAACGGGAACCGCCCGCCTGGCGCCGGAGTGCGCCCGCGCCGGCCGAGAGCGATCGGGCCTGCGCGTTCTCCTGCCCGACGTTGACGATCGACGCCACGATGATCGCGATCAACACGAGGGTCCCGATCACCATCAGGACCTGCGGCAGACCCATGCGTCCTCCGAGGAGCGTTCGCCGGCACGGCTCCCCGGTCGCGGGGAGCCCCTCATTGGACTACGCGCGCGGAGTGGTTTCACTCTTCTCCGGGCGGGGTCACCTTCTTGACGTAGAGCAGCCGGTCCCCCGGCTCGATCGCGTCCGCCTCGGGTGCGTCCACCCGGAACAACGTCTTGCCCCGCACCACACCGAGCACGATGTCGGACAGGTGCCTCGGCGACCCGCCGATCTCGCTCTTCTCAACGTCGCGCTCGGCGATCGCGAGGCCCGCGTCGGGCGTGAGCAGGTCCTCGACCATCGCCACGACGGACGGCGTCGCGGTGGCCATGCCGAGCAGGCGACCGGCCGTCTCCGACGACACGACCACCGAGTCGGCGCCGGACTGCCTGAGCAGGTGCTCGTTCTCCCGTTCCCGCACCGACGCGACGATCTGCGCCTTGGGGGCGAGTTCGCGGGCCGTCAACGTCACCAGCACCGCCGTGTCGTCCCGGTTCGGGGCGACGACGATCGCACGCGCACGGGCCGCACCGGCGACCCTCAGCACGTCGTTGCGGGTACCGGACCCATGCACGGTCACGAGCCCGATGGCGGACGCCGCGTCGAGCGACTCCTGCACGGTGTCGACGACGACGATCGAGCCGGGCTCGGTCCCGTCGCCGAGCAGCGCGGCGACCGCTGAGCGTCCCTTCGTGCCGTAACCGACGACCACCACGTGGTCCCGCACAACCCGCCTCCACTTTTGAATGCGCAACGCCTGACGGGAGCGCTCGGTGAGAACTTCGAGTGTCGTGCCGACCAGCACGATCAGGAACAGGACCCGCAACGGCGTGATGACCAGGACGTTGACCAGCCGCGCCGACGACGACGCGGGCGTGATGTCGCCGTAGCCGGTCGTCGAGAGAGACACCGTCGCGTAGTAGAACGAGTCGAGCAACGAGACGCCGTCCTCGTTGACGTCGCGGTAGCCGTCGCGGTCCAAGTAGACGATCAGCACCGCGAGCAGCAACGCCGCCATCGCTCCGACGACGCGCTTGAGGATCGCGCGGGCAGGACTCTGCGCCTGGTCCGGCATCCTGATCACGCCGACGAGCGAGTGCGACGCTTCCTCAGACAGGCTCATCGGGACAACCTCTTCGCGATTTCTGCTTTCGCAAGCATCCGCCACAGGTGAGCGGCCGCCTCCGCGCCTTTGAGGAGCAACGGCACCACTACGCGCTCGTTCGGCGCGTGGACGCGATCATCCGGCAAGGTCGCACCGAGGTAGACGAGGGGCACCCCGAGGCGCTCCCGCAGCACCGCGGCGGGCCCCGATCCGCCGGCCCGCGCGAATCTCACGGGCTGGTCGAAGGCGAGTTCCATCGCCTCCTTGACCGCCGCGTTCGCCGGGTCGTCCGGACTGATCGCGTACGGCGGGACGCCCTCGCCCCGGAAGGTGACCTCGGCGGTGATGCCGTTCGGTGTGTGCAGGGCGACGAACTGCTCGAGCTGTTCCGCGACCCTGTCCGGCTGCTGGTCGGGCACGAGCCGGAAGCTGATCTTCGCCGTGGCGGACGCCGGGATGATCGTCTTCAGGCCGGGGCCGGTGTAGCCGCCGCTGATGCCGTTGATCTCGGCGGTGGGCCGCACCCAGATCCGTTCGAACGTGCTGTAGCCGGTCTCGCCGTGCGTCGCCTGGGCGCCGCCTCCGTTGTGCGCCAGCCACTTCCGCTCGTCGAACGGCAGCGCCGCGTAGTCCTCGCGTTCGCGGTCGGTCGGTTCCCGGACGTCGTCGTAGAAGCCGTCGAGCTGGATCCGGTTGTCGTCGTCGTGCAGCGCGGCGATGAGTTTCGCGAGCGCCGTCGCCGGGTTCGGAATCGCGCCGCCCGCACGTCCGGAATGGACGTCATCGGTGCCGCCGAAGAACGTGATCTCACCGCCGAGAACACCCCGTTGCCCGGTGTTGACCGTCGGTGCGTCGCGTTCGTGCAATGCGGTGTCGGTGAACACCACAAGATCGCAACCGAGTTCGTCGTGGTGATCTTCGAGCAGCTTTCGCAGATGCGGAGAACCCGATTCCTCCTCACCCTCGACGAAGAGTTTCAGCGTGACGCTCGGCGCATTCTGTCCGGTGGCGGCCAGATGTGCTTTCACCGCGAGCAGGTGCATCGCGACCTGTCCCTTGTCGTCGCTCGCGCCCCGCCCCCTGATCTCGTCGCCGCTGATCACGGGCTCGAACGGCGGATGCTCCCATCGCTCGATCGGATCGACCGGCTGCACGTCGTGGTGCCCGTAGACGAGCACGGTCGGTGCGTCCGGATCGGCTGCGGGCCAGCACGCGAACACGGCGGGAAGCGCGGGCCCGTCACCCCAGACCGCGACCTCCGGCCACCCGTCGCCGCGAAGCTGATCTGCGAGCCATTCGGCAGATCTCCGCACGTCAACGTGATGCCGGGGATCCACCCCGATGCTCGGAATCGTGATCCAGTCGCAGAGCCCGGCGACGAAGGAATCGGTCAGCGCGGCGACAGCGGCGCGTTCGGAATGACGAGAATCACCTGCCACGCCCGTGGAGAATAGGCCAGCCCCACCTCGCCTACGCGGCGTAGGCATGACAGGGTGACGCCATGGAACCAACCCGTTCCCGAGCGCGGTCGGCGCTGGCGCTCGCCGCACTGCTCGGTCTGGCTGGAGCAACCCACTTCACCAGGCCGAAGTACTACGACGCGATCGTCCCCCGCTCGTTGCCCGGCACCCCGCGGCAGTGGACGTACGCGTCCGGCGTGGCCGAACTGGCCGTCGCAGCCGCCGTGGCCACTCCCCGAACGCGCCGTCTGGGCGGCTTCGCGGCCACCGTGCTGTTCGTGGCCGTGTTTCCGGCGAACGTGAAAATGGCTCTGGATTTCCGGGACAAATCCCCCAAAGCCCGTGCCATCGCCTACGGTCGCCTGCCGCTGCAGATCCCGCTCGTCGCATGGGCGTGGAAAGTCGCGAAACGCTCTCCATGACCACCCTGGGTAATCCTTAACCAAGTGTCCCGCAAACGCTGTCATTTTCCGCGCGAGGAACCTTAGGATGCGCCCTGTGCAATCGCTCCTTGAACGCGCCGCAACCGCGCTCGGCTGGGACGGAGTCGTCGTACCCGACGTCGCCGTCCTGGGCCAGCAGGTGTCCGCGGTGGTGCGCTTGCTGCCCGAAGTGCACGAGTGGAGAACCGCGAACGGCTGGCCCCCGAGAGCCGACCCGTCGTGGTTCCGCTCGTGGTTCGAGCCGGACGCGCACGACCGCCTACCGGTGGCCGCGGTCGAACTGGTCGGCGTCCTGGTGAGCGAGTCCACCACGGACCGCGCCCTCCAGTCGTGCGGCACCCTCCTGACCCTGGCCCCGTGCGCGGTGATGCTCCCCCGCACCGAAGAGTCCCAGGCCTGGTCGTACATCGAACTCGACTACTACGGCATCGGCGTTGTGGTCGGCGACGACACCACCGCCGACCTCATGGTGCCGCCGGAGGACCGCTCACCGGAGTTCGGGCCGTCGCTGTTCGGGCGGTGGCTGCTCGAGGTGCTCTACGAGCGGGTGCTGAAGGCCTCGCACGCTCCCGCCAGCAGCAGCCCTCAGGCCTGATCACGACTCCACGGACCTGATCAGGTCCTTCAGTCCCTGCTCCTCCAGCAGGTCCGCAGGCCGCACCGTGTGGTCGTGCCGCACGTAGTGGAAAGCGGCCCGCACCTGTTCCAACGGCGCGCCGACCAGAGCCGCCCAGGCCAGCCGGTACGCGGCGAGCTGCACCGACAGCGCGGGCAGGGCGTCCGAGTCCGGGACGGCGCCGGTCTTCCAGTCGACGACGGTCCAGCCGTCCGGGTCGCGGTACACGGCGTCCATGCGGCCGCGCACCGAGATGCCGTCGAACTCCGCCTCGAACGGCACCTCCACGTCGTGCGGGGTGCGATCGGCCCAGGCGCTGGCCAGGAACGACTCCTTCAGACGGTCCAGGTCGGCGTCCGGAGCCGCGTCGGCGTCGCCGGCTCCCGGGAGTTCGTCGATGTCGAGCAGGCGGGTGGCTCCGAAGCGGTTCTCCAGCCACGTGTGGAAGGCGGTGCCCCGGCGGGCCAGCGGGTTCGGCGGGAACGGCAGCGGGCGGCGCAGGCGGCGGGCCAGCAGGTCCGGGTCCTTGGCCAGCTCCACGAGCTGGGAGACCGAGAGGTGGTCCGGCAGGGCCACCTGTTCGCGGCGGTTCTGCGAGGCCGCGCGTTCGGCCAGCAGCACGTCGACGTCGCGGGCCCAGCCTTCCGGGTCCTCGTCGAGAGGCATTTCCGGGTCGTCCGGGACCACGTCGTCGGGGAGCGGTTCCGGCTCCGGCGGGAAGTCGTCGTCCGGGGGCTCGTCGGTGGGAGGCGGGTAGTCCTCGTCGACGAGTTCGGCGGCGGGCTCGTCGAAGATCAGCGGCAGGGGTGCCGGTGGGGCGTTGCGCAGGGCGTCCAGAGCCGCCAGGACCATCGTCGCGCCTTCGACCACGGCGTCGCGGCGCTTGCCCAGCGGGTCGGCCGGCCATTGCGAGGTCTTGACGTCCTCGGCCAGCGGGTTCGGGGTGTCGGCGTCGGGTTCCGGGGTCCAGACGGAGATGTCGCCTGGCGCGGTGTCGCGTTGCAGGACCTCGTGCATCTCCTGCAGGAACACCGACGGGCCCTTCGGCTTGTCGCCGGCCTCCGCCCACCAGTGGCCCGACATCAGCAGGCTGTGTTCGGCCCGGGTCACGCCCACGTAGAAGAGCCGGCGTTCCTCGACCAGGCGGCGCTCCTCGAACTCCTCCGCGTGGATCGTCAGCGCCTCGTCGACCTCCTTGCGGTTGTAGCCGGCGGACAGCTTCAACTTCGGCAGGTCGGCCGAGTCGCCGCGCAGTGGAGCCGGGAGCTCGGTCACGGACTTGAGCCAGCACGAGGACTTCTTGCGGCCCGGGAACACGTCGCGGACCAGATGCGGCAACGCCACGATCCGCCACTCCAGGCCCTTCGCCGAGTGGACGGTCAGGATCTGCACGCGGTCCTCGGAGACCTCCACCTCGCCGGGTTCCAGACCGTCTTCCGCGTGCTCGGCCGTGTAGAGGTAGTCGAGCAACGACGGGAGCGTCGCGGACGGAGAGGCGGCGGCGAAGTCCGTCACGACGTCGGAGAACGCGTCGAGGTGCGCGCGGCCGACCATGCCGGGGCGGGACATCGACTCGATGTCGAGCAGCAGCGTGCGTTCGACGTCGGCGACCAGTTCGGACAGCGGCTGGTCGAGCCTGCGCCGCAACGTCGCCAGCTCGCCGCCGAGCCGCCGGATCCGCCGGTAGCCGTCGGTGGAGTAGGTGTCGGGGTCGCCGGGATCGTCCAGAGCGTCGGCGAGACCGGCCTGTTCGGCGTGTTCGCCGGGCAGCGCGTCCGCCAGGACCAGCAGCGGATCGTCCACAACGGACTGTCGCGGTGCGACGCCCGCCAGTTCGCGGGCCCGCGACCACAGCGCGGCCAGGTCGACGGCGGCCAGCCGCCAGCGCGACCCCGTCAGCAGGCGGGCGGCGGCGGTGCCGGCCAGGGGATCGACGAGCACTCGCAGCGCCGACACCAGGTCGCGCACCTCGGGTTCGTCCAGCAGGCCACCGAGGCCGACGACCTCGACCGGCAGGCCGCGTTCGCGCAGGGCCGCGGCGATGGCGGCCATGTCCGAACGGCGGCGTACCAGCACGGCCGCGGTCGGCGGGACGCCCTCGGCGTCGAGGTGCGCCTCCCACTGCGCGGCGACGTTGTCCGCCATCCAGTCGAGCTCCGCGCGGATGTCGGTGTGCAGGGCGAGCCGGACGTCACCAGGGCCAGCACCCGGCCGGGCCCGCAGCTCGTCGACGTCCAGACCGGCCTCGCGCAACGGCAGTGACACGGCGTTCGCCAGTTCCAGGACCTCGGGCGGGTTGCGGAAACTGGTCAGCAGCCCGAACTTCCGCGTCGGAGGGAAGTCGTCGGCGAAGCGCGGCAGGTTCGCCGCGGACGCCCCGCGCCAGCCGTAGATGGCCTGCGCCGGGTCGCCCACCGACGTCACCGGCATCGGCTCGCCCTCACCGAACAACGACCGCAGCAGCACGCGCTGCGCGTGCCCGGTGTCCTGGTACTCGTCCAGCAGCACGGCGCCGTACCGCTCGCGTTCCCCGGCGGACACCTCCTCGAACGAGGCCAGCTGCGCCGCCAGCGACATCTGGTCCGCGAAGTCCAACGCGGCCTCTTTGCGCTTGCGCTGCTGGTACGCGTCCAGCAATGGCAGCATCGCGACCCGCAACCGTTGCGCCGCAACGATTTCCTTCAGCTTCTCCGGCAACGCGTCCCGCTGGCGAGGCGCGCGCGGAGCGTTCTCGATCAACGCGCACAGCTCGAGGGCGTGCGCCTCCAGCGCCTCGGGCGTCACCAGGTGCTCACCCAGCTCACCGGCCAGCGACAACAGGTACCCGGTGACCGTCGCCGGCACCTTGTCCGTGTCCAGGTCCTTCGCCCACGTCGACACCACCCGGTGCGCGAGCTGCCACGACGCCGTCTGCGTCAGCAGCCGCACGCCGGGCTCCACCGGTAGCCGGAGCCCGTGCTCGGTCACCAGACGCCCCGCGTAGGCGTGGTACGTCAGCACGACGGGCTCACCGGTCAGCACGGCCATCTTGCGTTCGCCGCTGGGATCGAGTTCGTCCAACAGGGACGATCCCGCGAGCCTGCGCAGCCGGGCCCGCACGCGGTCCGCGAGCTGGCGCGCGGCCTTGCGCGTGAACGTCAGGCCGAGCACGCGGTCGGGCAGCACGAGACCGTTCGCGACCAGCCAGACGACCCGCGCGGCCATGGTCTCGGTCTTGCCCGCTCCGGCGCCCGCGATCACCAGCGCGGGCTGCGCGGGTGCGGCGATCACCTCGGCCTGCTCGGGTGTCGGCTTGTTCAGCCCGAGCGCCTCCGCGATCTCAAACGGGCTGACGGTCACCAGTACATCTTCCTACCCGGGCCGGACGGGGCCGCACCACCCGGGACGGTGTGTTCGCCGACAGTTCGAGAACGAGAAACGCGCAGGTCAACAGTACTTACTCACTGACCTGCCGCCCGGACGGGTGCACCGGGCACGTCGTGCGCGCCGGGCAACGATCGCAGTCCGCGTTCTCCCGAGCCGTGTACAGCGGGCCCAGCACCGACTCCGCGGCACCCTGCACGACCTCCAGCCACGCCCGCACACCCTGTTCGTCCAGCGGCGCCTGGCTGCGTTCGACAGCTCCTGTCTTCTTGTCCTCCTTCGCCACGTAGAGCAGGCGGGCACCGCCTGGCTCGGTTCCCAGTCCGATGTGGGTGAAGCCGCCCAGCGACGACGCCAGCTGGTAGACGGCCAGCTGCGGGTGTTCCTGCGACGCCTCCCGCGACACCGGGCTCTTGCCGGTCTTGAGGTCGATCACGACGGGGCGGCCGTCCTCGTCGTGTTCGAGACGGTCGACCCGGCCCCTGACCTGCAACCACGGCCCGCCGTCGCGCTTGGGCACCTCGACGACCATCTCCTCCTCGACCGCGACCTGCGTGAGCTGGCCGCGGCTCATGGTCAGCCACGCGAGGAACGTGTCGAGCATCTTCTCCACCCGCAGGCGTTCGCGGCGGGAGAACCACGGGGCACCGGCGTCCACCGCGGCCCACGCCTCGTCCAGCTTCACCCTCAGCTGCGCGGAGTCCGCTCCCGAGGCCGCGGCCTGCGCCAGCGCGTGGACCAGCGTGCCCGTGACCGAGGCGAGCTCGGCCGGGTCCTGGCCGCCGTGCCGCTCCACGACCCAGCGCAGCGGGCACTTCGTGATCACCTCGATGGTCGACGGCGTCACGCTGACCTTCTGGTCCTCCGTCCACAGTGGAGCGTCGATCGACACCTCCGCCAACCCGTACCAGGACTCCGGGTGCGCACCGGGCACACCGGCCTCGGCCAGCCGCGCCAATTGCTCGGCGGCGCGGAAACGGCGATCGACGTCCTCGGTGTCCGAACACACCACCCGGCGCAGCTCGCCGACCAGTTCGCCCAGCACCAGACCGCGCTGCGGGCGGTGCAGCTTCCGTTCGTCCTCAGCGGACGACTCGATCTCGTCCAGGAACCGCGACGGCTGCTCGTCCTCACCCCGCACGGCGCTGATCAACAGCTTCGACCGGGCCCGCGAGGCCGCGACCAGCAGCAACCGGCGTTCCTCCGCCAGGATCGGCGCCACCGCCGACACCGAGGGCTCCAGGCCCGCCAGCACGTCCACCATGCGTTCGACGCCCAGCACGGTGCCGCGCAGCCGCAGGTCCGGCCAGCTGCCCTCCTGCACGCCGGGCACCGCGACGACCTCCCACTCGCGCCCCGCCGCCGAGTGCGCCGTCAGCACGGACACCGCCTCCCCGGTCGGGGCGGAGGCGGCCAGCGTGTCGCCCACGATCCGTTGCGACTCCAGGTAGTCCGCGAACCCGGCGACCCCCGAACCCGGCAGCCGGTCGACGTACTTCGCGGCCGCCTCGAACAACGCCACGATCGCGTCGAGGTCGCGGTCCGCCTGCATGCCCGGCATGCCGCGCCGGGACGACTGCGCCACCCACCGGTCCTGCAGACCGGTCGCCGTCCACAGGTCCCACAGCACGACCTCGACGGACTTCCCCGCCCCGATCGCCTTGCGCGCCAACGCCAGCAGGTGCCCGATCCGCCGCGCGGGCAACGACTCCGCGTCCTCCAGGGCCGCCAGCCGGTCCGCGGTCTCCACGACCTCGACCAGCAGTTCACCGCTCGGCCGGTCGCCGCCCGCCGCCATCTCCAGCCGCCGCAGACCACGCCGCAACCGCCTCAGCGCCAACGGATCCGCACCGCCGTAGGACGACGACAGCAACATGGCCGCCGTGTCCTCGTCCAACGTTCCCGGCGCAGCCGCGGCACGGACCAAAGCCAGCAACGGACGCACGGAAGGCTGCTGCGCCAACGGCAACTCGTCCGACGCCACGGACACCGGCACACCCGCGGCGAGCAAAGCCCGTTGCAGCACCGGCAACGACAACGTCGCCGACCGCACCACCACGGCCATCTGCGACCACGGCACCTCGTCGGCCAGGTGCGAGCGCCGCAGCTGGTCCGCCACCCACGTCGCCTCCTGCGCGGACGACGCGAGCAACCGCACCTGCACGGACCCCTCGCCCTCGACCGGCTCCACCAGGCGCGACGGAGAGGCACCGGGCAACCGGGCGGCCAGCCGGGCCACCGCGTCCCGGACCTCGGGCATCATCCGGTGCGACTGCCGCAGCACCACGGTCTCGCCGTCGACGTCCCGCAGGATCTCCGGGTCGGCGCCGCGGAACGTGAAGATCGCCTGGTCCGGATCACCGGCCAGCACGAACCGCGCGGCCCCCGACCCGAGCGAGCGGATCAGCGAGTACTGCATCGGATCGAGGTGCTGCGCGTCGTCGACCAGCAGGTACCGCACGCGCCGCCGTTCGCCGAACAGCAGGTCCTCGTCGTTCACGAACGCCGCGTAGGCCGACGACACCAGCTCCGCCGCGTCGTAGGCCGGGGCGTACGCCGTCGCGGAGTCCATGCCGGACAACAGGTTCACCGCCTCGTACTGCGCCCCGAACCGCCCGGCGGCCACCCACTCGTCCCGCCCGTGCTGCTCGCCGAGCTCGATCAGGTCCTCCGGCCCGAGACCGCGTTCCGCCGCCCGCAGCAGCAGATCCCGCAGCTCGTGCGCGAACCCAGGCAGTTCGAGAGCCGGCCGCAACCGCTCCGGCCACTTCAGCGCGCCCAGCTCGACGTCGCCGGCGAGCAGTTCGCGCACCATCGCGTCCTGGTCCGGCCCGGACAGCAACCGCGGCGGCGGCTCGTCGAGCAGCACCGCCTGGTTGCGCAGCACCGCGAACGCGTAGGAGTGCACGGTCCGCACCAACGGCTCGCGAATCGCCGACAGGTGCCCCGTCAGCAACTGCGTGATCTGCGCGCGCAATGCCACCGAAGCGCGCCTGTTCGCCGTCAGCACGAGCACGTTCTCGGGGTCGGCCCCGTGCTCCAGCACGACGTGCGCGGCCAGTTCGGCGAGCAGCGTCGTCTTGCCGGTGCCGGGGCCGCCGAGCACCCGGACGAAGCCCTCGTGCTCGAAGACCCGCTGGGCAGCGGCGTCCCACCGGGGACGCGGGCGCGTCTCCGGCTTCCGGCGGACCAGCTGGGGTGGAAGTGCCACGACCCGATTGCACCACGCGGCACCGACAAGATCGTCAAAGCCTGCCGGACAGGCCTCGGCCGATTTCGTCTACCTTCTTGACAGATAGTGGTGGTCTAGTCCATTTTTGAAGACGTTGTGAGCCCCCTCACTGCCAGCTCCGCCGCCCTGGACCGAGCAGTCTTTGGAGGACTGATGAAGCGGTTCCTCGTCGGCGCTGTCGCTGCCACGTGCGCGGCGATCATGCTGCCCACGACCGCACAGGCGGCCGTCAACCCCGTGCTCGCGGCCCCCTACCTCTATCAATGGGGCGGTCAGCCCAACCCCGCCACGGTGATGCAGCAGACGGGCATCAAGTCGTTCACGCTCGCGTTCATCCTGAGCAACGGCACGTGCAACCCGCAGTGGGACGGCAACCGCTCGCTGACCGGGTCGGACAAGACCCTGATCAACAACATCCGCGCGGCCGGCGGTGACGCGGTGCCGTCGATCGGCGGCTGGTCCGGCAACAAGCTCGGCCAGTCCTGCACCTCCGTGAGCGCACTCGCGGGCGCCTACCAGAAGGTGATCGACGCCTACGCGCTCAAGGCGATCGACATCGACATCGAGGCGGCCGAGTTCGAGAACAACACCACGCAGGACCGGGTGCTCGGCGCGCTGAAGATCATCAAGCAGAACAACCCCGGCGTGAAGACGGTCATCACCATGCCGACCGACCGCACCGGCCCGAACTCGTGGGGCAAGCGCCTGGTCACCCGCGCCAAGGAACTCGGCACGCCGATCGACACGTGGGCCGTCATGCCGTTCGACTGGGGCACCGGCGGTGACATGTTCGCGTACACCAAGAGCGCCGTCGACGGCCTGAAGAACCACGTCAAGTCGACGTTCGGCCTCACGGACGACGCGGCCTACCGGCGCAGCGGCCTGTCGTCGATGAACGGCAAGACCGACACCGGCGAGACCGTCACCCCGCAGAACTTCCGCGACATCGTGGGCTGGGCGAACTCCAAGCACCTGTCGCGCGTCTCGTTCTGGGCCGTGAACCGGGACCGCGGTAACTGCGGGGCAATGAGCTCCTCATGCAGCGGCATCAACCAGCAGACCTACGAATTCACCAAGGCGCTGGCCGGTTTCACTGGTTAGACCACGAACTCCTCCGGTGGCCGGACGTGACCCCGCCCCCGTCCGGTCACCGGAGATCCAGCTTCTCCAGGAACTCACCGGGCTCCCGGGCCACCCCGAAGTGGTCGCCGGTCGCGAAGTCCGCACCGGCGTCACGCCACCACGCGGCCAGCTCGGCGCTGTCGATCCCCTCCACGGCGACCGCCACGCCCCGCTCCCGCAGCAACGGCAGGAGCGCGGCGACGTACTCGGACCGGCTCTCCACCAGTCCACGCGCCACCCGGACGGCGCGCAGCGGGACGTCGGCGGCGAGCAGGCCGAAGTCCAGCGGCCCCATGCCGAAGTCGTCGATCGCCGTCAGGACGCCCATGCGCGCCAGCACCGAGACGTTGTCCGCGGCGTCGGCCCCGGCCAGCACCGCGCCGGGCACGCTGATCATCAGCTTCTCGCCGGGCATCCCGATCTGGTCGAGCGCGTCCACCACCCGTGAGACCAGGTCCGCGTCGGACGCCTGGTGCGCGGTGAGCCGCACGGCCAGCGGCTTGTCGAACTGCCCGCGCTGCCGCCACCACGTCGACTGACCGCCGGCGACCTGCAGCAGCCACCCGCCGATCGGCAGGATCAGCCCGGTTTGCTCGGCGAGCTCAGCACATCGGTCGTGGCCCAGCACGCCGGATCCCGGCCTGTCCCAGCACAACTCCGCTTCGACGCCGACGACCGAACCGTCCGTCAGCCGGACGATCGGCTGGTACCGCACGGTGATCTCACCGTTCTCCCACGCGGCCGGCATCTCCACGGCCAGCGCGTCGTCGCGGCGTTCCTCGGCGTCCTGACCGGCGTGGAACAGCTCCCACTGTCCGCGCCTGCCCTTCTTGGCCCTGCGCAACGACCTTTCCGCCGCGCGCAGCACGTCGAGCGGTTCCACGTCGCTGCCCGGCCGGTGCACGACGCCCGCGCTGACCGACGCCGACACCCCGTGGCCTTCCACGAAGGTCGGTTCGAGCGCCAGGTCGTCGTTGATGCTCCTCATGATCGCGTCGATGCCCGGCGTGGTCGCGGTGTTCTCCACGAGGACGCCGAACTCGTCGCCGCCGAACCTGGCGATCATGACCTTCTCGCCCGCCAGCAACGCCTGCAACCGTTGCGCCACGTGCTGCAGGTACCGTTCGACGACCCGGCCGCCGAAGGTGTCGCGCAGCATGCCGAACGCGTCGAGGTCGATGTGGAAGACCGTGATGCCGTGCTCGGAATCGCTCTTGCGCAGCGCGATCTCCAGCTGCGTGGTGAAGAACTGGCGGTTCGGCAGACCGGTCAGCGCGTCGTGCAGCGACTGCCGCTTGAGCTCGTTCTGCAGCAACGCCAGCTCGGTGCCGTCCTCGACCACCACGACGAAGTGGCTCGGTTTGTTGTCGGCGCCGCGCAGCAGGGACGCGGTGAGCGTCACCCGCGCGGACTCGCCGTCGTTGCGCAGCAACCGCTGCGACTGCCGGACGCGGTCGGTGCTGCCGGCGGCGAGAGCGGTCATCGCGTCGCGCAGCATCTCGGTGAAGGCGGGCTCGATCAGGTCGAGCAGCGGAGTGCCGGTGAGCTCCTCCGAGGTGCGCCCGAGGATCTGACCGATGGCCTCGTTCACCTGGAGCAGCCTGCCCTCGAGGTCGACGATCAGCACGCCGTTCGTGGACGACGTGACGACCTCGTTGAAGCGGGCCTGGCTCTCCTTGAGGTTCCAGTTCGCGTCGCGGACCGCCTTGAGCAACGAGCGCTGCATGCTCTCCTGCTGCGCGAGCACCGACTCGGCGTTGGCCGCGGTGAAGCCGGCGCCGAGCGCGCCCATCGCGAGCGCGATCCGTTCCGCGTAGAGCTGCACCGGCTGGAACTCCGGCAGCGCGAGCAGCCCCTTGCCGAGCACCTCGCTCGTGCACCGCAGCCCGAACTTCCCGAGGTGACCGAGCGTCGCCAATTCGGCGCCGGCTGCCTCGATCGAGGTAGTCACGAACGGCTCTTCGTGCAGCATCGAGCACAACGCGTCCAGGCGGATGCGCAGTTCCTCGTCCAGATCTTCTCGCCCCAGCGGAATCGCCACCGCACCAAGCAGGCGATACGACCATTTCCGGGCAAGCGTCATCCGCGCCCGCGCATTGTCCTGCGACGAGGGCGTTACACCAGATATTCGACCCGGGTTGGACATTCGAGGACAGCCTCGCAATGACTCAGAAGGTCCCGGCAGTTTACCCACGCACAGTCGGTCACGCCTCAACCGGCCGCGTGAATCAACTTCACACCATCGATAATCGTTATGGCTTCCGTCCGACGCCGGCGAACGCGATCCTGTTGACCGCCGGATCGTCCGAGATGTCACCGGGTCCGGAGGGTCGCCATTCGGCGTACTTGACCAGTCCGGGCTCGACCAGGTCGAAATCACCGAAGAAGGACTCGATCTCGGCGCGGTCGCGATAGGTGACGTCGCCGCCGCCCGACTTGCTCATCCTGTCGGTCACGGCCCTGGCCTCGTCGTTGACGTGGTCGCCCGCCATGTGCGAGATCGCCAGGTAGCTCCCGCTGGGCAGGGCCTCCCGGTAGCGCTTGAGCAGGCTCTGCGGATCGGCCTCGTTCGGCACCCAGTGCACCATGAACAGCATCAGCAGGCCGACCGGCTGGTCGAGGTCGAGCAACCGGTTCAGCTCACCGCTGTTCAGGATGCTCTCCGGGTCGCGCATGTCGGCCTGCAGCACGCCGACCCGGTCGTTGCCCGCGACGATCAGCTCGCCGTGCGCGACGGCGACGGGATCGCGGTCCACGTACAGGACGCGGCACTCGGGCGCCTCCTCCTGCGCGACCTCGTGCACGTTGGCCACGGTCGGGATGCCGGAGCCGATGTCCAGGAACTGGCGCACGCCCTGGTCGGTCATGAAGCGCACCGCGCGGCGCAGGAAGGCCCGGTTGAGCCTGGCCGCGCTGCGGGAGTGCGGCATCATCTGCTCTGCCTTGTCCCCCATGACGCGGTCCACCGCGAAGTTGTGCGCGCCCCCGAGCAGGTAGTCGTAGACCCGTGCCGCACTGGGCACGGAAACATCCACGCTCTGTGGAATCCAGTTCTGCTCGCTGGACACGCTGACCACCTCTTCAGGTTGCGGACGCACTAGCTTAGTCATGCACAAAGCGCACTCGACTACGCCGCAAGTGTGAACGCACGCCACCCGATCGGGCACTGTCACTCTGCCCCGAACGACTCATAGGGTGGCTCGATCTCTTTCCACCTCGCGAGGAGCGATGATGTCCGTCCCGGTGGCACCCGGCAGGCTGCCATTTCTCGGCCATTCGTTGCCCATGCTCAGGAAAAGATTCGCATTCACCGGGAATCTGCGAGGTCAGGGTGATCTCGTCGAAGTCCACTTAGGCCCGATGCGGACCTATTTCGTCGCCAGCCCGAAGTTGACGCATCAGGTGCTGGTCACCGACGCGCCGAAGTTCCACAAAGGGCGGATGTACGACAAGTTCCGCGCGTTCGTCGGGAACGGGCTGGCGGTGTCGAGCGGCGCGTTCCACCTGCGCCAGCGCCGGATGATGCAGCCCGCGTTCCACCGCGACCGGATCGCGGGCTACGCGAAGATCATGTCCCGCGCGGCGCTCGACCTGCTGGACGGCTGGCGGCCCGGCGAGGTGCGGCAGCTGGAGGCCGACATGCAGGGCCTCGCCGTCACGATCGTCGGCGAGTCGCTGTTCTCCGCCGAGATCGACCGCAAGGCGATCGACGAGGCCCGCCGGTCGGTCTTCGTGATCATCAAGAACGGCATCCTGCGCGCGCTCTCGCCGGGGTTCGTCGAGAAGCTGCCCATCCCGGCCAACCGCGAGTTCGACGAGGCCATCGCCCGGATGCGCGCCATCGTGCACGAGGTCATCGAGAGCCGTCGCGACGACGAGACCGACCACGGCGACCTGCTGACGATGTTGCTGGCCGCCAGGGATCCCGAGTCCGGCGAACCGATGACCGACGAGCAGGTCTTCGACGAGGTCGTCACGCTGCTGACCGCGGGGATCGAGACCACCGCGCTGGCACTGGCCTGGATCTTCCACGAGATCGCCGCCAACCCCGAGGTCGAGAAGCGGGTCGTCGCGGAGATCGACGAGGTGCTGGCCGGGCGTCCGGTGACGATCGACGACGTGCCGAAGCTGACCTACCTCAGTCAGGTGGCGCACGAGGTCCTGCGCAAGTACCCGCTCTGGCTCGTCATGCGCCGCACGGCCGAGGAGGTCGAACTCGGCGGCGCTGTTCTTCCTCCGGGCACCGAGGTGATCCTCAGCCCGTACACGATGCACCACGACCCCACGCACTTCCCGGACCCCGAGCGCTTCGACCCGGACCGCTGGACGCCCGAACACGCCGCGCTGCTGCCGAAGGGCGCGTACGTCCCGTTCGGCGGCGGTGTCCACCAGTGCATCGGAAACCACTTCGCCCTGACCGAGATCGCCATCGTGGTGGCGACGGTCTGCTCGCGCTACCGGCTGGTCCCCGACCGGCCCGTGCGCACCAAGTTCACCAATGCGGCCTACCCCAACGACCTGATGATGAAGGTCGTCCCCCGCTAGCTGGAGGTTGTTCCCCCATGCGTTTCCGTCGGCTCTGTGCCGCCGTGCTGCTCGCCGCGTTCATACCGGTACCCACGCCGGCGAGCGCTGCGCAGACCACTTGCGAGGACGTGTACACGCCCGTTCAGTTCGGGCTCATCCGGCAGACGATGTACGGCAGGCTCTGCGTTCCGCAGGGAGCGAAGACGGTTCAGGTGCTCGTCCCCGGCGGCACGTACACCGGCGGGTACTGGGACATCCCGGTCGGCGGCGAGACCCGTTCGGTCACGCGGGCGATGAACGGCGCGGGCGTCGCGACCATGGTCGTGGACCGGATCGGCTCCGGTAAGAGCACCAAGCCGCTCAGCATCCTCGTGGACGTCCCGAACCAGGCCGACGCGGTGCACCAGGTCATCCAGAACCTGCGGCCGCGCTTCACCAAGGTGCTCGTGGGCGGGCACTCGATCGGCTCGGCCATCGCGATGGCGGAGGCGGGCAAGTACCGCGACGTCGACGGCGTCCTGATCACCGGCATGACGCACCAGTGGGACTACGTCAGGGCCGTGCCCGCGCTGACCAACCTGATCCCCGCCCCGCTCGACGCGAAGCTGAGCCTGCGCGGTCTCGACGTCGGCTACCTGACGACGGTGCCGGGAAGCCGCTACACCATGTTCCACGCGCCGGGCCCGAACGTGCCCGCGGTGGTGGACCTCGACGAGGCCACGAAGGACGTCGTGTCGGCCGGTGAGTTCGTCACCACCGCCCTGATGTCCAACCTCGTGCTGCCCGTCAGCGCCCTCATCAACGTGCCGGTGATGACCATCCAGACGTCGGCCGACTACTTCTGCGGCACCCCGCCGCTGGGCGCCGACTGCTCGTCGTCCGACGCGCTGGTCAGGTCCGAGAAGCCGTTCTACCCCAAGGCACCGCGAGTGGACGGCTTCGTCGTCAACGGGTACGGGCACGTCTTCAACTTCGACACCGCGACCGCCGTGCGCTACCACGACGCCGTGGTCGCGTGGCAGCGCACGATCTAGACCAGCTTCTGCAGGAACTCTCCCGCGTCGAGCGGGGAACCGAGGTGGGCGCCGATCGCGAGGTCGGCGCCCATTTCCGTCCACCACTTGGCCTGCTCGGCGGTCTCGATGCCGTCGACGCACAGGGCGATGCCGAGTTCGCGCACGGCGGGAACCAGTGCGGCGGAACGAGGATCCTGCCTGCGCACCAGGTCCTGTGGCACGAGCACGGACACCACCGGCAGCTCCGAGAGCCACGCGAGGTCGCGCGGGCCGAGGCCGAAGTCGTCGAGCGCGATCCGCACGCCCATGTCCGCCAGCGTGCTCAGACTGTCCGCCGCGCCGGCCACGCCCAGCACGCCGACCGGCATGCTCAGCGTCAGCCTGCCGCGCGGCATCCCGGTCTCCTCCAGCACCTTCGCCACCCGTGACACCAGGTCCGCGTCGGTCGACTGGTGGTGCGTGAGCCGCACGCCGAACTGCTGGTCGAGCTCGCCGCGCTGACGCCACCACTGCGCCTGGCCGGCCGCGATCCTGATCAGCCACTCGCCCATCGGCAGGATGAGGCCGCTCTCGTCCGCGAGTGCGGCGCAGCGGTCCGAAAGATCCCAGTGCAGCAAGGCTTCGACGCCGGCCAGGTCGCCGGTCGCCAGCTCGCGCACAGGGCGGTAGACCACGCCTATGTCGCCCTGTTCCCACGCTCCCGGCATCACCACGGCCAGCGCGGCGTCCCGCCGTCCGTCGGCGTCCTCGCTGGTGTGGAACAACTCCCACTGCCCGCGGCGGTCGCGCTTGGCCTGCCGCAACGCCAGATCGGCCGTGCGCAGCAGTTCCACCGGGTCGACGTCGGGCAACGGCCGGTGCACCACGCCCGCGCTCACCGACACCGCCAGGCCGTGACCGTCCACATAGGTCGGTTCGCCCAGGTCGGCGTTGACGGCCGCCATCGTGGTCGCGATGTCCGGGGTCAGCGCGGTGTTCTCCACGACGACGCCGAACTCGTCGCCGTCGAACCGCGCGATCATGGTCTTCTCGTGCGACAGCACGGCTCGCAGCCTGCGCGCGACGTGCTGGAGGAGGTGTTCGCCGACCCGTGCGCCGAGGCTGTTGCACACCAGGCCGAACGCGTCGAGGTCCAGGTGGAAGATGGTCACGCCGAACTCGGGGTCGGCCCTGCGCAGCACGGTTTCCAGGTGGGTGGTGAAGAACTGCCGGTTCGGCAGTCCCGTCAGCACGTCGTGCAGCGACTGGCGGCGCAGTTCTCCCTGCAGCAGCGCCAGTTCCGTGTCGTCGTCGGCCATCACCAGGACGTGGCTGGGCTTGCCCTCGTCGTCCCGCAGCAGCGACGCCGTGAGCGTCACCTTGGCGAACTCGCCGTCACCGCGCACGAGGTGCATCGGTTCCCGCTCGAACTCGTCGCGTTCGGACAGAACCCGTTCCATCATCTCGCGGAACACGACGATCGACGTCGGCGCGATGAGCTCGACGAGACGGGTGCCCGGCTCCGGCGGACGTCCGATGATCACAGCGATCGAGTCGTTGCCCCACGCGAGGCGCCCGTCGAGGCCGACGATCAGGACGCCGTTGGTGGACGAGGACGCGATGCCCTCGAACTTCGCCTCGCTCTGGCGCTGATCCCGTTGCGCGTCATGGGCGGCCTTGAGCAGCGACCGCTGCATGCTCTCCTGCTGGTCCAGGATCGAGCGCGCCCGTGCCGCGGTGAAGCCGCACGTCAGCGCACCGATTCCGCCGACGACGCGGACGGTGTGCTGGTCGCTCGCGCTGAACTCCTCCAGCGCCAGCAAGCCTTTGCCGAGGACGTCGACGGTGCGCTTGAGGCCGGGCTCGTTCACGTAGCCGAGAGCGACGAGCCGCTCGCCCACCTCCTCGAACGGAGCAGGGTCGAACGGTTCGCTGTGCAGCGCCGCGCACAATGCGTCGAGCTGGGCGCCCAGTTCGGCGTCCAGCTCATCCCTGCTCAGCGCGACTACGACGACACTGCTGAGCAGGTAGCTCCACTTGCGCGACAAGGCTTCTCGCGCTCGGACGGCGGCGGTGTCCGTGGGTGGAGCGGCATCGGGTCTTCGGCTTGGATTCGTCATTCCCGTTGCCCTGTATGGGTTGGAGAGTGTCCGGCAGTTTACCCACCGGCAGTCGACGCCCATTGCGCCAACCGTGTGATCCTCCGACACTACAGCGTGGTTTCAGTCCTTACGACCGACCCCAGCGTACAAGAACATGTTCATCGACGCCTCGTCGGCGAAATCCCCAGGTCCGAACGGGCGCCACTCCCCGCAGCCGACCAGACCGGGCTCTACCAGGGAAAACCCTTCGAACAACGCGCTGACCTGCGCGTGCGTGCGCATGTGCATCTGGTCGGCGCTCTTGCTGCTGTTCACCACCGCGGCGGCCTGGTCGACGTTGTCGTCGATCTGGTCCCTCGCCACGTGCGTCAGCGCCAGGAAGCTGCCGGCGGGCAGCGCGTCGCGGTAGTGGGCGACGAGCTTCTCCGGACCGTCCTCGTCGGGCACCCAGTGCATCATGAGCAGCATCAACAGCCCGACCGGTTCGTCGCGGCGCAGCAACCGCCTCACCTCGGGGCTCGACAGCACGGCCTCCGGGTCGCGCATGTCGGCGTGCACCACGGCGGCGTTCCTGTTGTCAGCCAACATCAATTCGCTGTGCGCGACGGCGATGGGGTCCTTGTCGACGTAGACGACGCGCGCGGCCGGGTCGCGTTCCTGCGCGACCTCGTGCACGTTCGCGACGGTCGGGATGCCGGAACCGATGTCGAGGAACTGGCGAATTCCCTGGTCCATCAGGAAGTTCACGGCGCGCCCGAGGAAGCGCCGGTTGAGTCTGGCGACGCTGGGCAGTCCTGGCACCAGCTTCTCGATCTGCCCGCCGACCTGCCGGTCGGCGGCGAAGTTGTGGGCGCCACCGAGGATGTAGTCGTAGACGCGGGCCATGCTCGGGACGTTCGTGTCGATGCCGAGCGGCACCCAGTTCTGGGTTTCTGCCACGGTGAACACCTCTTCGGTCGTTCGTGGCGGTGCGGGATGACGCACGAGCTTAGTCACCCGAGCGGCGTGCGCACTGAACCATCAGAGTGATGGGGAACCACCCGTTCAGGCACTGTCGTCTTACCCCAAACGGCTCCTAGGGTGGTCCGTCCCCATTCGGCCCAACTCCTCAGGAGTCCGAATGCCCGTCCCGGTGGCTCCCCGCCGCTGGCCGTTGCTCGGGCACACCCCGTCCATGCTCGCCCACCGCGCCAAGTTCACCGACGCGTTGCACGAACACGGCGACGTGGTGCGTCTCGACCTCGGCCCACTGCACGCGCACTTCGTCACGAGTCCTTCGCTGACTCACGAAGTGCTTGTGTCGCAAGGATCGAAGTTCCGCAAGGGCGCCATGTTCGACAAGTTCCAGCCGTATCTCGGGACAGGCCTGCTGCTGTCGAACGGCGAGTACCACCTGCGCCAGCGCCGGATGATGCAGCCGGCCTTCCACCGGGAACGGATTGAAGCGTATGCCTCGACGATGGCTCGTGCTGCTGCTTCGCTGGCTGCGCGTTGGCAACCAGGCGAGATCCGCACGATCGAGAACGACATGCAGGAGCTCGCGGTCACGATCGTCGGCGAGACGCTCTTCTCGACGGAGATCGGCAAACGAGCGGTCGCGGAGGTCCGCCGGTCCATCTTCACGGTCATCCAGCAGGGGATGATCCGCGCGCTGTCCCCCACGTTCGTCGAGAAACTCCCGCTGCCGGGCAACAGGGAGTTCGACGCGGCCATCGCCCGCATGAAAGCCGTTGTGCTGCAGGTGATCGAGAGCTGGCGCGCGGACGGCACCGACAACGGCGACGTCCTCTCCATGCTGCTGCTGGCAGAAGAAGACGGCACCCGCATGACCGACCAGCAAACGTACGACGAGGTCCTGACCCTGCTGACGGCAGGCATCGAGACCACAGCGATCGCGCTGGCCTGGGCTTTGTACGAGGTCGGCAACGACCAGGAGATCGAACGCCGCCTGCACGCCGAGGTCGACGAGGTCGTGGGCGACCGCCCGGTGACCTACGCCGACGTCAAATCTCTCCACCACACAGCCCAGATCGTGCAGGAAACGCTGCGCAAGTACCCGATCTGGTTCGTGATGCGCCGAACGCTGACCGAAGTCCAGCTGGGCGACGCGTCGTTACCCGCGGGCGCCGAGGTGATCGTCAGCCCCCACGCGCTGCACCACGACGAGCGCTACTTCCCTTCCCCGGAACGCTTCTGGCCCGACCGCTGGACCCCGGAGTTCACCGCCTCCTTGCCGCGCGGCGCGTTCATCCCGTTCGGCGGCGGCAACCGCCAGTGCCTCGGCAACACCTTCGCCCAGACCGAGATCGTCATCACCCTCGCGACCATCGCGCAACGCTGGCGCCTGGTCCCGACCCGTCCGGCGCGCGTGAAGTTCACCTCCGCGCCGTACCCCAGCGGCCTGCTCATGAAGGCCGTCCCCCGCAACTAGCCGGAAGGTAGTTCTCCCATGCGTTTCCGCAGGCTCACCGCCGCGGCTCTGCTGGCCACCGGAACCTTGTTAGCCCCGCTCCAAGCCCACGCCGCCACGTCCTGCCAGGACGTCGCCTACCCCGTGCGAATCGGCCTCACCCCACTGGTGACCTCGCAGGAGACCATGGCGGGCAGACTCTGCGTCCCGGCGGGCGCCACCACCGTGCAAGTCCTGATCCCAGGCGGCACCTACGACCGCACCTACTGGGACGTCGGCTTCGAACCGTCGACCCACTCGTTCACGCGATCGCAGAACAGCGCGGGCTTCGCCACCCTCGCCCTGGACCGAATCGGCACCGGCAAGAGCTCCAAGCCCCTCAGCGCCTTCGTGACCGCGTCCACCCAGGCCAGCGCCGTCCACCAGGTCATCGACACCCTGAAACCCCGCTTCACCAAGGTGATCGTCGCGGGCCACTCCATCGGCTCGGCGATGGCGATGATCGAAGCAGGCACCAACCGCGACGTGGACGGCGTCCTGGTCACCGGCTTCACGCACAAGATGAACTACATAACCGTCGTCCCGGTACTGGCCAACATGATCCCGGCGGGCCTGGACCTCGGCTACCTCACGACGATGCCCGACACCCGCTACAACTCGTTCCACAAACCGGGCCCGCTGATCCCGGGCTCGATCTCGTTCGACGAGGCCACCAAGGACGTCTTCGCCGCAACCGAAGCCGTGGACACGATCCTGCTCAACACGGTCATCATCCCGATCTCCCGCAGGATCAACGTCCCAGTCATGATCGTCGTCGGCAACGACACCCACTTCTGCAGCGCGGGCGTCCCCCTGATGGGCAGCGACTGCTCCTCCCCAGCCGCCCTGAAGGCAGACGAGGCCCCGTTCTTCCCAGCAGTCCCCCGCCTCGACACCTACGTCCTCAACGGCTACGGCCACTCCATCAACTACGCCCCGAACGCCCCGGACTACCACGCCGCCGTCGCCAACTGGTCCAAGGGCATCTAGCTAGAATCGAAAGATGGACGAAGAGATCCACGAGCGAGTCCGCGAGTTCATCAAGGCAATCCCACGCGGACGAGTCGCCACGTACGGCGACATCGCAGATCTCGCAAAGGCGCCGTCGCCACGGCTGGTGGGCCGAATCCTCAACGAGGACGGCCACGACCTGCCGTGGCAACGCGTGCTCAAGGCAGACGGCACCTGCGCCCCGCACCTCCGCGACACGCAACTCCAAATGCTGCACGAGGAGGGCGTCCCGAACCTCGACGGCAAGGTGAACCTGCGGGAGTACCGCTGGGAGGACGCCCGCAAGGAGGAGCCCGAGGTACCGGGCCTCTGGTAGCGCTGCCGCTCGGGGCAAGGCAGGGCTGAAAGGATCGAGTCGAGGCCAGCGGAGCCGAGGCGGAACAGGCAGGCGCGGGGACAGGGCAAGGCCAACGCGAGGCAGGGCAGAACCGAGTCGGGTCGAAGCGAGGCGGGGTCGGCGTAAGGCAACCACCCGCGCCCCGAGGGAACCACCCTCGCAAGGCGACGGCCCGCACGGCAGGCGACCCCTCCGCTGGAACGCGACACACCAACGCACCCCGCCCCGCGCGGTGCCACCCGCACTCGCCAACGCAGGGCAACCACGTACGAAGGCCCGGCGCGCGGTGCCACCCGCACTCGCCAACGCAGGGCAACCACGTACGAAGGCCCGGCGCGCGGTGCCACCAGGAAGCCAGCAACGCAAAGCAACCACGTACGAAGCCGGGCGTGGCGATGCGAAGCGAGCCGTCTGAACCTAGACCGCCGGGTAGCGGTGCACCCCGCTCACGGCGATTGGGGCTTGACCTTGAGGGGGCGGGATGCTCCCCTCTCGGGCACGGCCGGGCGCTTTTCAGCCCGGCCTTTTCCGGCCGTCCAAGCATCCCGCCAGAGGCTCAAGGTCAAGCCCCAATCGCAACCCCGCTCTTCGTCACGACCTGCGCAAGCACCCTCGCAAGGCGACCTCTCGCACGGGAACGCGACCAACCCCGCTGGAACAGCAACGGCCCGCACGCAACCCGCACCGCAACCCGACGGACCAGCGAAACTCAACCCCTGTCAAACCACCCAATGGAACAGTTCCATTGAGGTCGTTGACCATCCGCCCTCATGCTGTTCGCAGCAAAACCGCCCGAGCCTCGCAGTACTTGCGCAACAAAGCATCGACCACAAGAGGATGCGCCCCGACCGGTTCGGACACCACATCCGCACCGCACTCGGCGAGCGACCCGTGGAATGCCCCAGGTGCCAAGAGCCACGAGGCAACGGCCACGCGGCGCCCCCGCAGCCCGGCAACGACGTCGGGCACGCGGGGCGTCGCGGTCGCCACGTACCCAACGGCAGAAGCCCCGATCAACGCAGCCGCGGCACGCACAGTCGCCAACGCCCGCGCATCAGACGATCCCGCCGCGGCGAGCACAACTGCATCGCCGCGGCGGACACCTGCCTCCCGCAACCGATCGCGCACAGCCGGCACCGCGTCCAACCCAAGAGGCGACGTCAACACCACCCCAGCACGTCGCCCGATCTGCGCGGGAATGTCCACCCGAACGTGATACCCAGCCGCCAAAAACACCGGCACCACAACGCAAGGCCCGTCCACGACTGACCGAACGTCCGGCTGCACCACGTCCGCGTAAGCAACCTCCACCGGAACGTCCACACAGGAACGGACGAGATCCGCGATCTCCGAACACACCGCAATCCCACGAGGATCACGCGTCCCATGAAACGCCAGCACAAGTTTCACGCGGGCTCCATCGCAAGCCGATAACCACGCTTCACCACAGTGCACACCATCTGCGGCGACCCCAAAGCAGTACGCAACCGCCCGATCGCAGTCTCCACAGCATGCTCCTCCCCACCAGAAGGCAATGCAGCCAACAAATCCTGGCGAGAAACCACCCGCCCACGAGCAGCGACCAACGTCCGCAACACAGCCATAGGAGCCGGAGCAACCGGACGAAGCTCCCCGTCGATCACCACAGCCTGCGCCCGCATCTCCATGTCCAGAGAAGCGATCCGCAACCGCAACGCCCGAGAAGGCAACTCCAATGCCAACTCCCGAACCATCGACCCGATCCGAGACCGAGCAGGCTGCACCACAGGAATCCCAGCGGCAACCAACGGCCCAGCAGTGATCGCCCCAACCCCAACAACAAGAACATCCCGCCGCAAACAAGAAACCAAGGCACCAAAATCAGGAGCCGTCCGCAACACAGAAGAAGCCGCAGGCGCCGAGGTGAACGTCAAAGCATCCACCTGCCCAGCGACCACAGCCTCGATCAACCGCTGCAACGGCCCCAAATCGGCCGGCGGCTCCCACCGATAAACAGGAATCTCGACAACCTCAGCCCCAGCAGCAGCAAGGGTGTTCACAAAATCCGGCAACGGCTCACCGTGCAACTGAACGGCAACCCGCTTCCCGGACACCCCCATCCGCAACAGGTACTGCAAAAGCTCAGCATTCGACTCGGACGAAGGCGACCAGGCCTCAACCAGCCCAGCCGCCCGAACCGCCCCCTTGGCCTTGGGCCCACGAGGCAACACCACAGCGCCTTCCAACGCACGGTGCAGCCGCCCAGCCAGCCCCCACCCCTCAGCGGCCTCGAACCACCCACGAAAGCCAATGGCCGTAGTGGCGACGACGACATCGACAGGCGACGCCACCAGCTCCAACGTCGCAGCGTGCAAAGTGGCGTCGTCAGGCAACGGAACAATCCGCAAAGCCGCACCGTGCAACACCGAAGCACCCTTGCGCTCCAGCATGGCGATGAGCTCATCGGCACGCCGAGCGGCCGTGACCCCGATGGTGAAGCCCGCCAACGGCCCCGTCATGTCAGCTCCACAACCCCGTCGCGCACCCGGACACCGTGCACCGCAACGGAAACGGAAGGCTGATCCAGGCACTTGCCGGTGGCCAGCTCGAACGCCTGCTTGTACACGGGCGACACGACGACGGGAACACCGCCCCGATCGCCCACGATGCCGCGCGACAACACCGCGGCGCCGCTGAACGGATCGATGTTGTCCAGGGCGTGCAGAGCACCGTCCGCGGTCAGGAACACCGCCACCTGCGAGCCGTCCGGCAGGAGCGCCGCGACGCCCTGCTCCGGCCGCAACACGTCGAAATCACAGACGATCACCTGACGACCTCCGGAATGCCGAGTTGGACGGGAACGCGCTGACCACGCTCGGAACGGAACTCGATCGTGGGATCAGGAGTGCCGGGCGCGTTGACGAACGACGTGAAGCGAGCGAGCTTCTCCGGGTCCTCGAGTACCCCGCGCCACTCGTCGGCGTAGTCGGAGACGTGCTCCGTCATCGCCGCTTCCAGCTCCTCGCAGATGCCGAGCTTGTCGTCGACGACGACCTCGCGCAGGTGGTCGAGCCCGCCGTCGAGCCCCTCCAGCCACACCGAGGTGCGCTGCAACCGGTCCGCCGTCCGGATGTAGAACATCAGGAACCGGTCGATGATCCGAATCAGCTCCTCTGTGTCCACATCGGACACCAGCAGATCCGCGTGCCGGGGCGTGAAGCCACCGTTGCCGCCGACGTAGAGGTTCCAGCCGTTCTCGGTGGCGATCACACCGAAGTCCTTGCTGCGGGCTTCGGCGCACTCACGGGCGCACCCGGAGACGGCCGACTTGAGCTTGTGCGGCGACCGGAGGCCCCGGTAGCGCAGCTCCAGCTCGATTGCGAGCCCGACCGAGTCCTGAACACCGTAGCGGCACCAGGTCGTGCCGACGCAGGACTTCACCGTGCGCAACGCCTTGCCGTACGCGTGCCCGGACTCGAAACCCGCGTCCACCAACCGGCGCCAGATCAACGGCAACTGGTCCACAGTCGCGCCGAACAGGTCGATCCGCTGGCCACCGGTGATCTTCGTGTAGAGCCCGTAGTCGCGAGCCACCTCACCGATGACGATCAGCTTCTCGGGCGTGACCTCGCCGCCGGGGATGCGCGGCACGACCGAGTACGTGCCGTTGCGCTGCAGGTTCGCCAGGAACTTGTCATTGGTGTCCTGCAAAGAGACCTGAGCCTCGCCGAGGATGTGCCCGTTGTTCAGCGACGCCAGGATCGACGCCACCGCCGGCTTGCAGATGTCGCAGCCACGGCCGCTGCCGTGCTTGGCGACCAGATCGCTGAAGGTGGTGATCCGGGTGGCACGGACGATCTCGAACAGCTCCGCCCGCGAGTGCGTGAAGTGCTCGCACAACGCCTTGGACTGCTCGACACCACACTCGGTCAGCAGCTTCTTGAGCATCGGCACGCACGAGCCACAACCCGTGCCTGCCTTGGTGCACGCCTTGAGCTCCGCGACATCGCAGGCGACGCCGGACTGAATCGCGTCGGTGATCGTCTGCTTGGTCACCGCGTGACAGGAGCAGACCTGCGCGTCAGCAGGCATTTCCACGTCCACGGCCCCGCCCGGCTGCAACAGCGAAGCCGGAACTTCCTTGCCCACCAACGGCCGCAACGACAAGTACGACGACGCGTCACCTACGAGCACGCCACCCAGCAAGATACGAGCGTCATCCGACACCACGAGCTTGCTGTAGGTCCCGGCAACGGCGTTGTTCACCACGACTTCCAGCGCACCTTCAGTGGCAGCGTGCGCGTCGCCGAACGACGCCACGTCCACCCCGAGCAGCTTCAGCTTCGTGGACACGTCAGCGCCGGGGAACACCCGTGCGCCACCGGAGATCTGGTCCGCGACGACCTCGGCCATCGAATACCCCGGAGCAACGAGCCCATAGGTGACGCCCTCGACCGCGGCGCACTCCCCGATCGCGAACACGTGCGGGTCAGAGGTCCGGCAGGCCGCGTCGACCAGGTACCCGCCACGCGGCCCCAGCTCCAGCCCCAGATCGAGGTCGGTGCGCGGCCGGATGCCCGCGCTGAACACCACCACGTCCAGGTCGAGCTCGAGCCCGGAAGCCAGCCGGGCGATCAACCGCGTCCCGTCGCGTTCGATCGAGGAGGCGGACGTCCCGGTGTGCACGGTCAGGTCGAGCTTCTCGACCAGCCGCTTCAGCAGCCCGGCGCCCCCGTCGTCCACCTGGATCGGCATCAGCCGCGGCGCCAGCTCCACGACGTGCGGCGACACCCCCATGCCGCGCAACGCGTTGGCCGCCTCCAGTCCGAGCAGACCGCCACCGAGCACCATGCCGGAACGCCGTCCTGGCCGGGCAGCGGCCTCCACCGTCGCCCGGATCTCGTCCAGGTCGTCGATGGTCCGGTAGACGTGGCAACCCGGCAGGTCACGACCGGGCACCGGCGGCACGAACGGCACCGAACCCGTGGCCAGCACCAGAGCGTCGTACGAGACCTCGACACCCGAGGCACCCACCACGACGCGGCGGGCACGGTCCACGGACACGGCCTTCTCACCGAGGCGAAGCTCGCAGCCGGTCAGCGCCGGCAGTTCCAGGTCCGCGGAGCTCCAGGTGTCCACATAGGACGACAGGGCGACGCGGTCGTAGGCGGGACGGGACTCCTCGCCGAACACGACGATCCGCCAGGACGAATCACGGAGGATCTCGACGAGCCGGTGGCCTACCATGCCGTTGCCGATCACGACCAGGGTCTGGGTAGTCGACGCAGTCATCGGGCATCCCTCCTTCCGCCCGGTATGCTCACCGGGCGGCGTGTCATCCCAAGGTCCGCAACATTTCGCGGTTGTTAAAGGAAACTCTCTTCGCAGTTCAGAGCGTTGTGCGTCACACGCCGGCGTAGGCGAGCGAAGGGCGTGCCGCGAACACGTTGCGCCGCAGGTAGAACCACCACGTGGTGCCGACGCAGAGCCCGTAGAAGACCAGGAAGGCGGTCAGCGCGGGCGTCAGGCTCTTCGAAGCCCCTTCGAGCGAGAACTTGAAGACGAGGTTCACCAGCACCCCACCGGCCGCGCCGATCGCCCCCGCGATGCCGACGACGGCGGCGGCCTGCCGCTTGGCCGACTTGTCGCAGTCCGACTGGGTGCGGAAGATCGCCGGGATCATCCGGTAGGTCGAGCCGTTGCCCACTCCGGCCAGCACGAACAGCGCGATGAACGAACCGAAGAACAGCGCGAAGTTCTGCAGGTCGACGCTGAGGATCACACCGACCGTGCCCACCCCGAGCCCGACGAACGTCCCGAGCGTCACCTTCGCGCCGCCGATCCGGTCCGCGAGCCAGCCACCGAGCGGCCGGGCCACCGAGCCGATCAACGCGCCGAGGAACGCGAGCGCCACCCAGCCCTTGTAGTCCACGAAACTGATCTTGATCAGCGACGGGAACGCGAACGAGAACCCGATGAACGACCCGAAGGTCCCGATGTAGAGGAACGACATCACCCAGGTGTGCGGGTTCGACAGGGCGAGCTTGTACGACTGCCCGTCCGGCTTGGCCTGGGTGAGGCTGTCCATGAAGAACCACGCGCACGCCGTGGCCAGCACGATGAACGGCATCCAGATCAGCGCCGCGTAGGCGAGGTGGATCCCGGTACCGATGGTGATCACGATCGGCACGATGAGCTGCGTGATCGCGACACCGAGGTTGCCACCGGCCGCGTTCAGGCCGAGCGCCAGGCCCTTCTTGCCCTCGGGGTAGAAGAACGAGATGTTCGCCATCGACGACGAGAAGTTGCCGCCACCGAGCCCCATCGCGGCCGAGGTGAGCAGGAAGAACCAGTAGGGAGTGCCCGGCGTCGACACCGCGTAGGCGAGCATCGCGCACGGGATCAGCAGCAACCCGGCGCTGATGGTCGTCCACACCCGGCCGCCGAAGCGCGGCACCGCGAACGTGTACGGCACCCGCAGCGCGGCACCGACCAGGTTCGGCACGATCAGCAGCCAGAACTGCTGGCCGACGCTGAAGGTGAAGCCGACGGAGCCGAGGCTCACGACGACGATGCTCATCAGCACCCAGACGCTGAAACCGAGGTTCTCCGCGAGAATGGAGAACGCGAGGTTCTTGCGGGCGATCCGCTTCCCCTTGCTCTCCCAGAACTCGGGCTTCTCCGGCTCCCAGTGGTCGATCCAGCTCATTGAAGTCCTCCGCGGGGTCGGCGTTGCCGGGAAACCTAGGAACCGCTCATTACCAGGGGGTTCTGGCCGATGACGGCGACGGCAACTCCACCGCACATCACGCCGAGGCGGGCTGTGAGGCCCCGAGCCAGTCGATCAACCCGCACACCGCGTCCTTGCACCCACCGCAGCCGGTCGTCGCGCGAGTGGCCTCCGCGAGCTGCGGCAACGACTCCGCGCCCGCCCGCCAGGCCGACACGATCTGTCCTTTGGAGACGGTGTTGCACCGGCAGATCACCGCGCTGGACGGCAGATCGGCCGGCGACGCGGCCTCGGACGGCAACGCCCTGCCCAGCAACAACGCCAGGCGATCGGTCGGCGCGGGGATGCCGCGGTCGTAGAGCTGCGTGATCGTGGCGGCGGCGTCCGGTGCGCCGAGCACGATCGCGCCCGTTACCCGGTCGTCGCGCAGCACGAGCTTCGCGTACCGGCCGCGCGAGGGTTCCTGGAAGCACAGCACTTCGGAGTCCGGGCAATCGACGTCGGTGTGCACTTCGCCCAATGCTGCCAGGTCGACGTCGCGCGCTTTCAACCGCGTGACAACGGAAGTCCCCCGGTAGCGAGCGGCGGGATTCACGCCGGTCAGCCGGTCCGCCAGCACGGCAGCCTGGTCCCACGCGGGTTGCACCAGCCCCGACACCGTGCCGGGGTGCTGGGCGCAGTCCCCGATCGCGTGGATCCGCGGGTCGCTGGTGCGCAACGCGTCGTCCACGACGATGCCGCGATCGACGGTCAGTCCGGCCTTCACCGCCAACGACGTCTCGGCGCGCACCCCCGCCGAGACCACGACAAGTTCGGCGGGAACGTGCGTGCCGTCGTCGAGGATCAGGCCGTCGCCGGGGAGGTACTTGGCGGCCATCGCGTTCAGCCGGAACTCGATGCCGAGCTTGCCGAGCGTGCGCGCGAGAACGCTGCCGGCACCGGGGTCGAGCTGGCGTTCCATCAGATGGCCGACGGGATGCACGACGGTGACCAGGCAACCACGTCCGGCCAGGCCACGAGCGGCCTCGATGCCGAGCAGGCCGCCGCCGAGCACCGCGACGGGAGCGCCCTTGTGTGCCTTGGCCTCGATCTCGGCGCAGTCGTCGAGGGTGCGGAAGGCGACGACACCGGGAGCGAGCCTGCCGTCCTCCACCAAACCCTCGGCGGGCGGCACCCAGGGCACGCTGCCGGTGGCGATGACCAGTGAGTCGTAAGGAATTCCGTCGACCGTCCGGCCGGCGCGGTCGATCTCGCGGACCTGGGTCCCCAGCCGCAGGTCGATGTCGTGCTCCGCGGCCCACCTGTCGTCGTGCAGCCGCGTCGACTGCGGCGTCATCGAGCCCGCCACGACGGTCGACAGCAGCACCCGGTTGTACGCGGCGTGCGGTTCCGCACCCACGACCGTGATGGAGATCTCGGGGTCCCGCCGGCGCAACTCGTCCGCCAGCCGCGCCCCTGCCATGCCGTACCCGACGATCACCACTCGCCTCATGCCGGCTCCAATCGCACAGCGCAGACCTTGAACTCGGGCATCCGGCTCGTGGGATCGAGCGCGGGGTTGGTGAGCAGGTTCGCCCGGCCGTCACCGGGAAAGTGGAACGGCAGGAACACCGCGTCGGCACGCATGCTCGGCACGCACCGGACGACCGCCGTCACCGTTCCCCGCCGGGACACGACGTGCGCGGACTCGCCAGCGGCAAGCCCCGCCCGCGATGCCGTGTCGGGGTGCACTTCCACGTACATCTCGGGAACGGCCTTCACCAGTTCTCCGATCAGCCGCGTCTGCGCGCCTGACTGGTAGTGCTGCAACACCCGTCCGGTGGTGGCCTGCAACGGGAACTCCGCGTCCGGCGGCTCGGCGGGGCCGCGGTGGTCGACGGGGATGAACCGCGCCATGCCGTCAGGATGCGCGAACTCGTCGAGGAAAAGCCTTGGCGTACCAGGATGATCCACCGACGGCACCGGCCAGTGCAGCTGCTCGGACTCCAGCCGCTCGTAGGTGATGCCGGAGTAGTCGGACAGACCGCCGGCGGACGCCCGTCGCAGTTCTTCGAAGACCTCGACGGGCGCGACGGGGAACTTCGAACCGACGCCGAGCCGTGAAGCCAGTCCGTGCAACAACTCCAGGTCGCTGCGGACGCCGGGAGGCGGGTCGAGTGCCTTGCGGCGCCTGATGATCCGGCCTTCGAGGTTGGTCATCGTGCCGTCCTCCTCGGCCCACTGCGTCACCGGGAACACGACGTCGGCCATCGCGGCGGTCTCCGACATCACGAAGTCCGCCACCACCAACAGGTCCAGCGCCTTGAAGCGATCGACAACACCGGACGCGCGCGGCGCCGACACCACCGGGTTGCTGCCGAACACCAGCATCGCCCTGATGTCGTCCGCGACCAGCAGTTCGTACGCGCTGCGTCCAGGACCGGGCAGCCACGACACGTCCCAGACATCCATGATGTGCTGCCGTGCGACGGGATCGTCGATCTTGCGGTAACCGGGCAGCTGGTCGGCCTTCTGCCCGTGCTCGCGCCCGCCCTGGCCGTTGCCCTGCCCGGTCAGGCAGCCGTACCCGGAGCCGGCCCGGCCGGGAAGTCCCAGCGCCAGCGCCAGGTTGATCCACGCCGAGACGGTGTCGGTGCCGGACGCGTGCTGCTCGGTGCCGCGCCCGGTCAGCACGTACGACCGCCCGGCCAGCATGTGCACGGCGGCGCGTTGGTCAGCGGCCGAAACACCCGTCACGCGTTCGACGCGCTCGGGCCACCACCCCGCCGCCACCCGCCAGGCCTCGTCGAAACCCGAGGTCCTGGAGGTGATGTACTCCTTGTCGATCACGCCCTCGATGACCGCTGTGTGCAGCAAACCCAGTGCCAGCGCCAAATCCGTGCCCGGCGCGGGCTGCAGGTGCAACGTCGCTCGCTCCGCGGTCGGCGTGCGGCGCGGGTCGATGACGATCAGCCGCGCGCCCTCCAGGTGCCGCAGGAACGGCGGCATGGTCTCGGCCGGGTTCGAGCCCGCCAGCAACACCGTGTCCGCGCCGCGCAGATCGGTCATGGGGAACGGCAGGCCGCGGTCCAGCCCGAACGCCCTGTTGCCCGCGGCGGCGGCCGACGACATGCAGAACCGGCCGTTGTAGTCGATCTGCGAGGTCTTCAACGCGACGCGCGCGAACTTCCCGAGCGCGTACGCCTTCTCGTTCGTCAGCCCGCCGCCACCGAACACGGCGACCTCGTCGGGTTCGTAGCCGGAGATCCGCGCCGCGACGAAGTCCAGCGCCTCGTCCCAGGACACCGGCTGACCGTGCAGAAGAGGCGTGGTGAGCCGGCCGGGATGGCGCAGCAGTTCCCCCGCCGTCCAGCCCTTCTGGCACAGCCCACCGGGACCAGGTGCCACCTGGCCGTCGATGACGCTCATGGAGCACTGCAGCGCGCAGTAGGGGCAATGGGTCACGCCGCTGACGCTAAGAAGCCCGCGTTAACCCGATGCTCCCCAATGTTTCGTCGGTGGAAAATGGCCCGCTCAGAGCAGTGCCGTCACCTGGTGAGCAGCTCGTTCCAAGCCCGCAAACGACTGTGGCGTTGACAACGGGTGCAGCGCGTGCACGGCCAGCCGGAACAGCATCGCACGCACGAGCGCCTGTTCCCACTCGGCCTGGTGACTCCACCGGTGGAACAGGCCGGAGTCCGCGCCACCCCACGCGACGGCGTCCACCGCGATCACGGCGGCGGCCCACTCGGCGGGACGCCAGTAGGCGGTGAAGTCGATGACGGCCGGCGGCGCGTTGCCCGCGAACAGCACGTTGCCGAACAGGTCGCCGTGCACGACCTGCGACTTGAGGTTGAGGGGCTTCTGCGCGTCCTTGAGCAGGTCGAACAGCCGGCCACCGAGGTCGGCGTCGAGCGGCACGTCCTCCTCGCCCCACGCCTTGCGGTCGGCGACGGCGAACACGTCGGTGCGCGCGTCGAGGAAACGGGGCTTGGGCAGTTCGGCCGTGGCCTGGTGCAGGCGCTGGGCGACGGCGATGACCTCGTCGTGACGCGCCTCTGCCCGGCCGGCCAGGAACTTGGTGGCGGACCAGCCACCGACGACGTACCTGCCGTCCGTGGAACGCAGGGGTCTGCCGATGCGCAGGTGGTGGACGTCCAGACCGTCGAGGGTCTTGGCGATCCAGGTGGCTTCAGCGGGCCTGGGCGCGGGCCTGATCGTGGCGTCGCCGCAGCGCCAGGCGGGGCCGCCGTCGATGAGCTCTGGCTCGGCGTCACGTGCCCCGAACGCCGCACGCACGTGCGCTGGGGGCGGTTCGGGGGACCGGGTCACGGTCGGGCACGCTACCTGCATAGACCGTCCGGGTGGTGGACCCCGACACGCCGTGATGTCGCGCCACCACCCGAACAGCCCATAGCCGTTAGTACGTTGGCAGGCTGGGGTCGACCTCGCGGGCCCACGCCAGCACACCGCCACCGACGTGCACGGCGTCCTTGAAGCCCGCCTTGTGCAGCGCCGCCAAAGCCTCCGCCGACCGAGCACCGGACTTGCAGTGCAGCACCAGCGGCTTGTCCTGCGGCAGCTCGGAGAACGCCTCCCCGGACAGGATCTTGTCCTTCGGGATCAGCACCGAACCCGGGATCCGCACGATCTCGAACTCGTGCGGCTCACGCACGTCCACCAGCAGGAAGTCCTCACCGGACTCCTGCTTGTGCTTGAGCTCCAGAGGCGTGATCGTGTTGCCCGCGGCCGCCTGCTGCGCGTCCGTGGACACGACACCGCAGAACGCCTCGTAGTCGATCAGCTCGGTGATCTTCGGCGACTCCGGGTCCTTGCGGATCTTGATGGTCCGGTAGCTCATCTCCAGCGCGTCGTAGACCATCAGGCGGCCCAGCAGCGGGTCGCCGATGCCCGTGAGCAGCTTGATCGCCTCGGTCACCATGATCGAGCCGATCGACGCGCACAGCACGCCCAGCACGCCGCCCTCGGCGCACGACGGGACCATGCCGGGAGGCGGCGGCTCCGGGTAGAGGTCGCGGTAGTTGAGGCCCTGGCCGTCCGGGGCGTCCTCCCAGAAGACGCTGACCTGGCCCTCGAACCGGAAGATCGAACCCCACACGTACGGCTTGCCCAGCAGCACCGCGGCGTCGTTCACCAGGTACCTGGTGGCGAAGTTGTCGGTGCCGTCGAGGATCAGGTCGTAGTCGCGGAAGATCTCCAGCGCGTTCTCGGAGTTGAGGTGCGTCTGGTGCAGGATCACCTTGACGAACGGGTTGATCTCGGCGACCGAGTCGCGTGCCGACTCCGCCTTGGGGCGGCCGACGTCGGACTGGCCGTGAATCACCTGGCGTTGCAGGTTCGACTCGTCCACGACGTCGAAGTCGACGACGCCGAGCGTGCCGACCCCGGCCGCGGCCAGGTACAGCAGTGCCGGGCTGCCCAGGCCGCCCGCGCCGACGACGAGCACCTTCGCGTTCTTCAGCCGCTTCTGCCCGTCCACCCCGACGTCCGGGATGATCAGGTGCCGGCTGTAGCGCGCGACTTCTTCCTTGGTCAGCTCCGCGGCTGGCTCAACGAGCGGCGGAAGCGCCATGCTGGTCCTCCTCGACGAATGTCTCCGTGTCCGAGACAACGTCTACCCTGCCTCGACTCTTCCCCGTTGGAAAGCTGTCTCAGCCTGCGGGAAACGCGTTCGGAGTGCAGACCTTGCCATCAGCGGGAACGACGTCCTGACCCGCGTTGAGCTGTGACACGAAGTCGTTCGAGACTCCGAAGGTCTGCTGCATCATCACGGGGGCGGGCGCGCCGTTCTCCCCGCAGGCCGCGTGGCCGTTGCCCAGGGCGTGACCGACCTCGTGGTTGATCACGTAGGTGCGGTATCCGGCCAGGTCAGGGCCGTAGACCATGGCGCCGCGCACCCAACGGGCGACGTTGATGATCACGCGCTTGGTTCCCGGGTTCCAGCAGGAGGTCTCGAACGGGATCTCCTTGCCGCAGAGCGTGTGCGTCGTCTTCGTCGTGGTCAGCGCCACGAAGAAGTCCGGGTTCTGGTTCGCCTCGACCCGCTGCAACGCGACCTGCTTGGTGCCGACCCAGCTGCGCGGGTCGGACAGGATTCCGTCGATCGTGCGGGCGAACGCGGCCGGGTCGTCGTTGAAGTCGGCGGGCTTCACACCGTCCTCGACGGCGATCGCGTACTTGCGGAACTTCGGCGCGTTGGCCTCGCCGACGCGCGGACCGCTGCCGGCGATCACTTTGAACGTGCCGACGCCGTCCTGCGAGAAGTCCGGACCGGCCGGCAACTCGGCGGTCGGGATCTTCAGGTCGGGCTTCTTGGCCGGCAACTCGGTGGCGGGCACCTCGGGCGTGCTGGCCGGGGTCTCGGCGGCGTTCGTGCTGCCGCCGTCAGCGGCCCCCGGCGCCTTCGGCTGGACCGTGTCGAGCACCACCAGCGCGGTCAGCACGAGAAGCACCGGGATCGCGTAGATCCGCCACCCGTAGTTGGCGACGAGCTTCTTCACGCCGCGGCGTCTGGGCGGCCTTCGCAGGGCCTGCGTGCCCTCCGGTTCCCAGGCGGCCGCGAGCGGTTCCGCGCTGGTCCGGCGCTCGCCGCGGCGGTAGCGGTCAGCGGGCGGAGCAGTACGTCCTCGCTCGGGGGCGCGATTCACGTGTTCCAGGGTCCCACATCCCCCGTATGGCCGTCGTTCATCACCATGAGTGTCGGTCGACCGCCTCCCACATGCCCAGCACAGCCCTCGCCACGGTGGCGGGCCGCTCCATCTGGGCGACATGGCCGGTCTTGGGAAGCACCAGCAGTCGCCCCTTGGGCAGCGATCGCGCCGTTCGCGGCCCCTTCCGCACGCTGACGAGCCGGTCGTTCTCGCCCCAGAGCACCAGCGTCGGCGCCTTGACCAACGGCAGCAGCCTCCACAGCGACCTCGGACCGGGCGTGAGCCAGCTCTGCATCAATCCGAACGTGCTGCGGTTGAGCGCCTGCCCCGCCCACTTCTGCCGGGCGCGCTCCTCGTTCTCCGCGATCGACTCCTCGATGCGGTGGTCGGGCACCACGCTCGGGTCGGCGAAGCACAGTTCGAGCATCTGCTTCGTGCGCTGGTGCGCGGTCAGCTTCGCGAGCTCGCGGCGCACCTTCGACCCGACGATCGGCAGGACGGCGAGCGCCATCCGCGGATCGGACATGCGGTCGAGGCGCGGCCTGAGGTCGGGCACGGCCGGCGAGACCAGCGTGAGCGTCTTCACGAGATCCGGCCTGCTGGCGGCGGTGATGACCGAGATCGCGCCACCCATGGAGTTCCCGAGCAGGTGCACGGGCTGTGAGAGCGTTTCCAGGTACTTGATCACCGTGCGGGCGTGCGTCGCGAGACTGAAGTCGTACCCGGGAATCGGCTCCGACCGCCCGAACCCGGGCAGGTCGATCGAGTAGCCGCTCACGTGGTCCTTCAGCTGCGCCGCGAGATCTGTCCAGTTCGTCGCGGACCCGCCAAGTCCGTGCACGTACACGGCCGGCGGCCCGTCGCCAGGAGTGACTCGCACGTGCACTTCGTGGTCGTCTACCTGGTGAAACTCGCCTGGCCACGGCGTCTGGGTCTTGTCCAGCGGCGGCAGCGCGACCGTGGACAACGGGGCGGGAATGATGGCGCTCACCGGACCAGGATGCGGGAAAGAACGCTCAGATGGTTCCCGGATGTGGGCTACCAGCGAGTAAGGTTGCGCTCAGCCTCGGTCTGGCAACCCCTCTCCGACGGCCGGATCACTCGTGCTGGAGGCACCATGACGGAGACGGCGCAGAGCGCACCCGCAGGCAGGGGCGTTCGACTGCCGCGCACCGCCCGCCGCGCGCAACTGCTGGCAGCGGCGCAGGACGTGTTCGTCGCCAACGGCTACCACGCCGCGGCGATGGACGAGATCGCCGAGCGCGCGGGCGTGTCCAAGCCGGTGCTGTACCAACACTTCCCCGGCAAGCTGGAGCTCTACATGGCGCTCCTCGAGTCCCATGTGGACGAGCTGGTCGGCCGTGTCCGCACCGCCATCGGCTCCACCACGGACAACAAGCTCCGCGTGCGCGCCGCCGTGGCCGCCTTCTACGACTTCGTGGACGGCGAGGGCCAGGCGTTCCGCATGGTGTTCGAGTCGGACCTGCGCTCCGAGCCGTCCGTGCAGTCGGCCGTCGAGCGCGCCACCACCGACTCGGTGGACGCCATCACCGACACCATCACCGCGGACGCGGGCCTGGACGCCGAACGCGCCCGCCTGCTGGCCGTCGGGCTGGTGGGCCTGTCCCAGGTGACCGCTCGCTCGTGGCTCGCGGACAACCGCCGGGTGCCGAAGGAGGACGCGGTCGCGCTGATCTCGAACCTGGCGTGGCGCGGCATCGGTGGCGGGTTCCCGCTCCAGCACTGACGACACGAAAAAGGGCCCGCGAGTGCGGGCCCTTTTCTACATCAGCGCGGCTATCCGTCTCGCCACGTCCTCGGACCGTTCCAGCGGCAACATGTGCCCGGTCTTCGGATAGATCACGAACTGCGCGCTCGGCAACGCCTCGGCCAGCACCCGCGAGTGCCGCATCGGCGTCAGCACGTCCCAGGACCCGGCCATCACGACCGCGGGGATGTCCGCCAGCACGGCAAGCGCTTCCCGCCGCTGGTGCCGGGTGAGCTCGCCCCGGATCCCGACGAACGCCTCGCCGGTGGTGTTGCCCGCCATCGCCGCCGCTGCCCGGACGTCGGCCCAGCGCGGACGCCGCCCGAACGTCACCCGCAGCCCCGGCGTGATCACCCACCCGAACCCGACCTTGGGCCGCTTGACCAGCCACTTCCCGGCAAGCCGTTCGATGCCGCTCTGCCCGGGAAGATCCCCGCACGACGTGGCGATCAACGCCACCCCCGACACGCGCGCGAACAGCTCTGGCCGTTGCTCGGCCAGCGCCATGATCGTCATGCCGCCCAGCGAGTGGCCGGCGAGCACGATCCGCCCGGTCGGCACGTGCTTCTCCAGCACGGCGGCCAGGTCGTCGGCGAGCTCCGAGATGGTCCCGGTGCCCGTTCCGGCGGACCTCCCGTGACCGCGCACGTCGTAGCGCACCACCCGGCCAGGCAGTGCGGCGGCGACGCGGTCCCAGGTGGTCAGGTCCATGGTCCAGCCGTGCAGCAGCACGGCGGTCACGTCGGAGGGCGAAGTCCCCGACGTGACGACGTTCAGCCGATCAAGAACGAGCGACGCCATGAGCGCATCCCCGGCCTTCCCACGAGTCCGGCCTCGTCGAGGAACGTCATGATCCGCTCGCCGGACCAGCGGATGGTCTCCTGGAAGCGCTCGTTGCCCAGCGCGACCCGGTGGGCCTCGCGGACGTCCAGCCCGACGGCGGCGTACGCGGCGGGGTTGATGATCGCGCGCGTGATCATCATCGACACGTACCCGACCAGCCACTTCTGGTACGGCAGCTCGTAGCCCTTCAGCTCCGACATACCGCGCTGCAGCTCTTCGCGGGCGAACCGCACGTGCCGCGCCTCTTCCAGCACGTGGATCCGGTTCACCATCCGCACGAGCGGCTGGATGGTGTCGTCGGTCATCGCCTCGCGCTGCAACCGGTCGAGGATCTCCTCCGCGACCAGGATCGAGCCGTACATCGCGGGGCCGTAGCCGATGATCGGCAGCAGCTTGCCCATGCGGTGCGTGTGCTTGGTGGGCCCGTAGGCCGGGCAGCCGATCCGCTCGACCAGGCGCGCGAACATCGTCGAGTGACGGCATTCGTCGGCGACCTCGGTCAGCGCGTACTGGGCGTGCCGCGTGGTCGGGTCGGTGTTGTAGACCATCTTGACCAGCATCTGCATGAGCAGCAGCTCGAACCACAGGCCGACGGACGCGATCGACGCCAGCTCGTGCTTCGACAGCTCGATGCGCTGCTCCTGGCTCAGCGTGTCGTACAGCGGGGTTCCGTAGAGCGAAATGCGCTGCTCAGGGATGTAGAAGAGCCCGTCGACCAGAGGTGCGGACCAGTCGATGTCCACCTCGGGGTCGTAGAACTTCTCGGCGGACGACTTGAGCAGCCGTTCCGCGGTCTTCTCCCGATCGGCGACCCTCATCGGTTGCCCTCCCCGGTAGGTGTTACTTGAGGTAACGGTTACTTCTGGTAGCGTGCGTCACATGGCACGCACTGTCAAGGGGCCGGACGCGCGACGTGAGCGGTGGAAGGGTCATCGCGAGCAGCGCAGGGCGGAGTTCGTGGAGGCCACGATCGCCGCCGTGGCCAAGAAGGGCCCCGACGTCGGCATGGAGGACGTGGCCGCGGAGGCGGGCGTCAGCAAGCCCGTGCTGTACCGGCACTTCACCGACAAGTCCGACCTGTACCTGGCAGTGGGCCAAAAGGCCACCGAACTGCTGATGGACCGGATGGGCCCCGCGCTCATCGCCGACGGCCCGATCCGCGGCCGCATCCTCGGGATCGTCGACGCCTACCTGTCGGTCATCGAGGAGAACCCGAACCTCTACCGGTTCGTCGTCAAGGGGTCCTTCGTGGACCGCCCGGTCGAGAAGGACGTCGTCGCCGAGGACAAGAACCTCATCGCGTCGACCCTGGCCAGGATCCTCGGCGACTACCTGCGTTCCTTCGAGATGGACTCCGGCGGCGCCGAGCCGTGGGCGCACGCGCTCGTCGGCATGGTGCAGAACGCGGGCGACTGGTGGCTCGACCGCCAGACCATGTCCCGCACGAACCTCAGCGAGTACCTCACGACGCTGATCTGGCACGCCATCGACGGGCTGCTGCGGTCGGCGGGCGTCCAGGCAGACCCGGCAAAGCCCCTCACCCCGCTGCGATTGGTGGACTGATGAGCGAGCACGAGCACGACGAAGAGGGCTACACCGGCACCGCCACCCTCGTCTTCGGAGAAGAAGAAGTCGCGGTCGAGGTCGATCTGCGGGGCTACTTCCAGCCGATCGACGGCCGCTACCACTGGTACGGGCGGATCAAGAAGCACGACGACGTCACCAGCCGCGTCGAAGGGGGCGCGCGGACCGCACTGCTGCGCACCCCCACCGGTGAGGCGGAGGGGACGCTCACCGACCCAGACCCGTGGGGCCGTTACCGGGTCGGTGGCGTCTCCACTCCGCCTTACAAGATCGAAGAGCCGGCCTAGGCCCTTCGCCTGATCAACACACCCGCGAGCAGCAGGACCAGGCCGAACGCCGCCAGTGGCAGGGCCGGGAAACCGGTCCACGCGATCGGCGGGTCCTGCCGCACCTTCACGGTCGCGGAGCACCTCGGGTCGGAGCCGCCGGGCCGGCAGTTCGAGCCCGGCACGTCCGAGGTCACCACGTTCCGCAGCTCACCGGGGCCGCTCGCGGTCACCCAGTACGTCACGGTGGCCGAGGCCCCGACCGCCAGCTCGCCGGACCAGGTCAGCACCGGTGAGGTGAACGTGCCCGCGTCGGTGCCGCCCCACGTCGCGGCCTTCAGCACGTCGGCCAGCGAGTCGGTGAAGGAGCCGGTGACCGGCGTCCGGCCGGTGTTCCGGACGGTCACGGTGTAGGTGATGCGGTCGCCCGGCTTGGCGTCCGTCCGGTCCGCCTTCTTCACGATCTCGAGGCCCGACACCGGGGTCTCGGTACCGCAGTTCGAGCCGGGGCAGTTCGACGGCGTGTCCGACGTGACCACGTTGCGCAGCTTGAAGTCGCCGGTCGGCGGGTCGTTCACGCGCACCCGGTACGTCACCGTCTTCGTGGCCCCGATCGCCAGCTCACCGGTCCACGTCAGCTTCGGCTTGGCGAACACGCCAGCGTTCGTGTCCACGAAGGACGCGTCGTCCAGCACGCCGCTCAGGTCGTCGACGAAACCGGCCTGTGGCAACGAGGTCTGGCCGGTGTTCGTGACCGTCACGGTGTAGGCGACGAGATCACCCGGCTTCGCCGAGGTCCGGTCGACCTTCTTGAGGATCTCCAGCCGCGGCACCAAGACCTCGACCGCGCAGCCGTCGCGGCAGTTCGAGCCGGGGGTGTCGGACGTGACGACGTTCTTGAGCCGCAGGTCGCCCTTGCTCGTGACGGTCACCGAGTACCGCACGGTCTCGGACGCACCGACCGCCAGATCGCCCTTCCACGTCAGCTTCGGCGCCGCGTAGGTCGCGAGGCCCGAGGTCGACGCGGCGTCGCCGTTGTACGTGGCGTCGTCGAGCACCTCGGTCATGTCGTCGACGAACGCGGCGTCGCGCAGCATCGTGGCACCGGTGTTCGTGACGACGACCGTGTAGGTGACCTTCTCGCCCGGCTTGGCCTCGGCCCGGTCCGCCTTCTTCACGATCTGGAAGCCGGCGATCGGGGTGTCCGTGGTGCAGCCCTCCGTGCAGTCCGTGTCCGGGACGTCCGACGACACCACGTTCTTCAGCCGCTTGTCGCCGTCGCCGGTCACCTTCACCGTGTACGTGATGGTCACCGACTCACCGACCGCCAGATCACCGGTCCACGTCAGCTTCGGCGACGTGAACGTGCCCGCGCTCGTGCCGATCCAGGTCGCGTCGTCCAGCACACCGCTCAGGTCGTCGGTGACCGTGATTCCACTGTGGACCGTCTTGCCGGTGTTGGTGATCGTCACCGTGTACGTGACCTCGTCACCCGGCTTGGTCGACTTCGGCTCCGCTGTCTTCACCAGCTTCAACCCGGCGATCGGCGTGGTCGTGGTGCACTCGACGCACTCCCCACCCGGCGTTTCGGTCGTCACCACGTTGTCGAGGCTGAAGTCGCCCTGCACCGGGTTGGTCACCTTGACCGAGTAGGTCACGGTCACGGTCGCACCGACCGGCAGGTCACCGGTCCAGGTCAGCTTCGGCGACGTGAACGTGCCCGCGCTCGTGCCGACCCAGGTCGCGTCGTCCAGCACCTTGCTCAGGTCGTCGACGAACGACGCACCCACCAGGTCGGTCTGGCCGGTGTTGCGCACCTTCACCGAGTACGTGACGGTGTCGCCGGGCTTGGCCGACTGCACGTCGACCGACTTGCTGACCTCCATGCCCGGCAACGGGGTCGACGTCGAACACTTCGGGTCCGTCGATCCCGGCGGGCAGTTGCCGCCGGGGTCGTCCGAGGTGACGACGTTGTTCAGCCGGTGGTCGCCGGCGGCGGTCACCTTCACCGAGTACGTGATGACGGCCTGCGACCCGATCGGCAGAGCACCGCTCCAACTCAGCTTCGGAGCCGCGTAAGTCACCTCGCCCACGGAAGCCTGCTCGTCACCACTCCAGGTCGCGTCGTCCAGCACGCCCGTCAGGTCGTCGCGGAACGACGCGTTCTGCGCGGTCTGGCCGGTGTTCTTCACCGTCACCGTGTACGTCACGACATCGCCCGGCACCGGCTTCTCCGGCGCGGCCTTCTTCACGATCTCCAGGCCCGCGACCGGGGTGTCGGTCGTGCAGCCCCCCGAGCAGTCGGTGCCCGGAGTCTCCGACGACACCACGTTCTTGAGCCGCTTGTCCCCCGCACCCGTGACCTTCACCGAGTACGTGACCGTCACCGAGGCACCGACCGCCAGATCCCCGGTCCACGTCAGCTTCGGCGCCGCGAAGGCGACCGCACCAGCCGAAGCAGCCTGATCACCGTTCCAGCTCGCGTCGTCCAGCACCCCGGACAGGTCGTCGGCGACCGAGATTCCACTGTGGACGGTCTGGCCGGTGTTCGTGATCGTCACCGTGTACTTGACGGCGTCGCCGGGCTTCGTCGTGGCCGGCTCCGACTTCTTCACCAGTTTCAGCGCGGCGACCGGCGTGTCCGTCGTGCAGCCGTCGACGCAGTTGTTGCCAGGAGTGTCGGACGTGACGACGTTCTTGAGCCGCTTGTCGCCCGCCCCGGTCACCTTGACCGTGTACGTGACGGTCGCCGTCTCCCCCACGGCCAACTGCCCGGACCAGGTCAGCACGGGCGAGGCGAACACACCGGCGCTCGTGCTGACCCACATGGCGTCGTCCAGCACACCGGTCAGGTCGTCGCGGAACAACGCGTCGAGCACGGTCTTGCCGGTGTTCCGCACGGTCACCGTGTACTTCACGGTGTCGCCCGGCTTGGTCGACGCGGGCTCGGCGGTCTTCTTGATCTCCACGCCGGACACCGGGGTGTCGGTCGTGCAGTTCGGCACGCAGTTGTTGCCGGGGGTGTCGGACGTGACGACGTTCGTCAGCTGGTGATCACCCTTGCCGGTCACGACGACCGTGTAATTGATGGTCGCGGATCCGCCCACAGGCAGCACACCCGTCCACGTCAGCACGGGTGACGTGAACGTCCCGGCGCTCGTGCCGCCCCACGTCGCGTCGTCGAGGACCTTGGTGAGGTCGTCGCGGAACGACGCGTTCAGCTCGGTCTGGCCGGTGTTCCGCACGGTCACGGTGTAGGTGACGGTGTCGCCGGGGTTCGCGGACTTCCGGTCGACCTCCTTCACGATCTCCATGCCGGGCAACGGGGTCGTGGTCGAACACTTCGGGTCCGTCGAGCCCGGCGGGCAGTTGCCGGGAACCTCGCTGCTGACCACGTTCGCCAGCTCGTGGTCGCCCTTGATCGGATCGTTGACGCGAACGACGTACGTCAGCGTCGCCGTAGCGCCGATCGCGAGATCGCCGGTCCACGTCAGCGTCGGCGCGGCGAACTCGGCCTTGCCCGTGGAGGCCTGCACGGACACCCACGAGGCGTCGTCGAGCACGCCGGACAGGTCGTCCGTCACCTTCTCGCCGACCAGGGGCACCTGGCCGGTGTTGGTGATCGTCACGGTGTAGGTCACCGGGTCGCCGGGGTTCGCGGACTGCTTGTCGGCCTTCTTCTCGATCGTCAGCTCACGGCCGGGCGTCTCGGTGCTGCACGACGGATCCGTGGAGCCGGGCGGACAGTTGTTGCCGGGCGTGTCCGAGGTGACCTTGTTGTTCAGCTTCTTGTCGCCGGGGTTCGGGTTCTTCACCGTCACCGTGTAGGTGATCGTGGCGGTGCCACCGATCGGCAGGTCGCCCTTCCACTCCAGCTTCGGCCACACCAGCGTGACGGCGCCGACCGTGGCCTTCGCGTCGTCGTTGTAGACCGCGTCGTCCAGCACCTTGGTCAGGTCGTCGGTGAACGATGCTCCTGTTTGGACGGTCTGACCGGTGTTGGTGACCTTGATCGTGTAGGTCACGGTGTCACCGGGCACGACCTGGTCGCGGTCGTCGGACTTCTCGATCCGCAGCCCGGCGATCGGCGTGCTGGTCGAACACTTCTCGCCGCCGGGGCAGTTGGCGCCCGGTGTGGTCGACGTGATCACGTTGTCCAGCTTGAAGTCCGCCGGATCACCGACCTTGACCGTGTACGTGACGGTGGCCGTGCCGCCGACCGCGAGGTCTCCCGTCCAGGTCAGCTTCGGCGCCGCGAAGGACGCCGAACCCGTGGAAGCCTCAGCGGAAACCCACTCGGCGTCGTCCAGCACCTTGGTCAGGTCGTCGACGAAAGTGGCGCCCTGCAACGGAGTCTTGCCCGTGTTCCGCACGGTCACCGTGTACTTGACCGTGTCACCGGGCTTGGCCGACTGCCGGTCCACCGACTTCTCGAGCTCGACACCGGACACCGGCGTGGTGGTCGTGCAGTTCGGCACGCAGTTGTTGCCCGGCGTCTCCGAGGTGACGACGTTCGTGAGCTGCTTGTCGCCCTTGCCGTTCGCGACCACGGTGTAGGTGACCGTCGCCGACTCGCCGGGCGCCAGCGGACCGTTCCAGGTCAGCTTCGGAGCCGCGAAGGACGCCGTGCCCGAGGAAGCGCTGACCGAGCCCCACGCGGCGTCGTCGAGGACCTGGGTCAGGTCGTCGGCGAACGAGGCGTTCAGCGAGGTCTTGCCGGTGTTCCGCACGGTGACCGTGTACTTCACGGTGTCACCGGGGTTCGCCGACTGCCGGTCGACCTCCTTCTTGATCTCCACCCCGGAGACCGGCGTCGACGTGCGGCAGTCCGGGTCGGTGGAGTCCGGCGGGCAGTTGTTGCCTGGCGTGGTCGAGGTGATCACGTTGTCCAGCAGGTGATCGCCCTTGCCGGTCACCTTCACCGTGTACGTGATCGTCGCCGAACCACCGACCGCGAGAGTGCCGCTCCAGTTCAGCTTCGGAGCCGCGAACGTGGCCGTGCCGGCGGAAGCGGTGGCAGAGCCCCAGTCCGCGTCGTCCAGCACCTTCGACAGGTCGTCGGAGAACGTGGCGTTCAGCGAGGTCTTGCCGGTGTTGGTGACCTTGACCGTGTAGGTGACGGTGTCACCGGGGTTCGCGGACTGCTGACCGACGGCCTTCTCGATCTTCAGCCCGGCGACCGGCGTGGTCGTGCCGCACTTCGGATCGGTCGACCCCGGCGGGCAGTTGCCACCCGGCGTGCTGGACGTGATCGCGTTGTCCAGCTGGAAGTCGCCCTTGACCGGGTTGGCGACCTTCAGCGAGTACGTGACGGTCGCGGACCCACCGATGGGCAGGTTGCCGGTCCAGGTCAGCTTGGGCGAGACGAACTCCGCCACGCCCGAGGACGCCGTCGCGGAGACCCAGGCCGCGTCGTCGAGCACCTTCGCCAGGTCGTCGGTGAAAGTGGCGCCCTGCAACGGGGTCTTGCCCGTGTTCGTGACGGTGACGGTGTACGTCACGGTCTCGCCGGGGTTCACCGACTGCTTGTCGGCCTGCTTCTCGAACCGGACGCCGGACACCGGGGTGTCGGTCGTGCAGCTCGGCACGCAGTTGTTGCCGGGCGTGGTCGAGGTGACCACGTTCGTCAGCTGCTTGTCGCCGTTGCCGGTGACGACGACCGTGTAGGTGACGGTCGCCGACGCGCCGACGGCCAGCGCACCGGTCCAGGTCAGCTTGGGCGAGGCGAACGTGGCCGTGCCGGAGGACGCCGTCGCGCTGCCCCAGGTCGCGTCGTCGAGCACCTTCGTCAGGTCGTCGACGAACATCGCGTTCAACGGCGTTTTACCGGTGTTGGTGACCTTGACCGTGTACTTCACCGTGTCGCCGGGGTTGGCGGACTGCCGGTCGACCGACTTCTCGATCTTCAGGCCCGGCGTGTTCACCGTGGTCGAGCAGTCCGGATCGGTTGATCCAGGCGGACAGTTGCCCGCGCTGCTCACCACGGCGTTGCGCAGCTGGTGGTCGCCGGTGATCGGGTTCTTGACCGTGACGGAGTAGGTCAGCGTGACCGTCTTGCCCTTGGCGACGTCACCCGTCCACGTCAGTTTCGGTGCGGCGTAGGAGATCGAGCCCGAGGTCGCGGCCTGGTCGTTGTTGAACGTCGCGTCGTCCAGCACCTGCGTCAGGTCGTCCGACACGGTCAAACCGGTGACGTCCGTGGCGCCGGAGTTGGTGATGGTGACCGTGTACGGCACCTGGTCGCCGGGGTTGGCGGTGGTCTTGGGCGTGGACTTCTTGATGTCCAGGCACTCGACCGGCAGCTGGTAGTCCTCGACCTCACCGCTGTCCGCGAGGCCCTTGTCGTTGCGCACCTGGTCGACGTTGTAACTCGCCCGGAAGCGCGCGTAGGTGTTGCCGCACTTGATGCTGCCCGGGATCTTCCACGTGATCGTGACCGAGGTGGCGCCGGCGCCGAAGTCCGCGCAGGCGCGTTCGTTGCCGCTCTCGAACGACCCGTTGCCGTTGAAGTCGATCCACGCGCACACCCGGCCGGCCTGCGAGGCGCCGGACAACGTCACGGGCACCGAGTAGTCCTCACCGGCGTTCGACCTTGCCAGTCGCGGGAACGCCGCCACGCCGTCGTCGAGGTCGTCGCCGTTGGGCAGGTTGTTGTCCGCGCCCGCCGCCACGGCCTTGGGGCTCGGCGTGGTCGACCCGAGGTTGATCGTCGTGGGGTTGTCGACCGACACGCCCGAGCCCAACGCCAGATCACCGACGACGTGGCTCGCCGCGGCACCGGTGTCGTAGCTCGCGGGCGCGTCGCCGAAGTCCTCGTCCACCGAGACGCCCGCGACGTAGAAGTCGTCGGTCGCGTTGCTGCTGTTGGTGAGCATGTCGACCTGGAAGCTCACGGAGCTGACGGTGCCGTTCATGCGGACGCTGCCGCACGAGGCGGGAGCCAGCCTCGCGCCGTTGGAGTTGCACAGCACGTTGAGGTTGCGGTTCGGCGCCTCGATGCGGGTGCCGTTCTGCCCGATCGTCATGTTCGTCGCGCCGGCCAGCGGCCCGGTCAGCGTCACTCCGGGCGTGGTCACGGTGTGTGCGACGTGCGTGCTGCCGGTGTCGCCGATGGTCGCGCCGCTGCCGGCGAGGTGCAGCACCGGATCGCGGACCGGCCGGTTGAACGAGAACGTCAGCGTGCCCCGGTTGAAGCAGTCCACGAACGCGGCACACCCCGTGGCGGCCGCGGTGAGGCCGATCAACGCCGTGTTGGCGGGGATCTGCGGCCGGAAGTTGCCGGGCACCGCCCCTCGGTCGCCGGGAGGCGAGTTCAGCGTGGTCAGCCTCAGGTTCGCCCCGGACACCGATGCCGTGACGACCGCACCGGACGTCAGCGTCGAACGCGCCGACGCGTTCACCGCCGGCAACGCGGAACTCGTGGACCAGGACCCGGCCGCGTGCGTTTGGTACGCCTGCGCGGGCAGGGAGAAGGTCGTTGCCGAGACCACGAGCAACAGAGCCAGCAGGGCGGCGCGCATAGCACTCCTCAGCAGCGTGACGACTCCGTCACGCTAGGTGCGCGCACATGCCTCTACCAGCGAAGTCACCGCTTCAGGCGACCTCGCTGAGGCGCCGGACTGCGAGTTCGGCGGCGGTGATCGATACTGCGCCGCTGCGGAACGAGAAAGGCCCCGGTCGCAGCGACCGGGGCCTTTCTCACGTTCTGCCGTCTCAGGCGCCGAACCCGACCTTGCGCGAGTCCTGCGGGCCGATCTCCACGTACGCGACGCGGCCAGCGGGCACGACGAACCGCGCACCCTTGACGTCCACCAGCGACAGCACGCTGGACTTGCCGGACACCGCGTCCGCCACCAGAGCCTCGACCTCGGACGGGTTGAGTTCACTGGTCACGACGAGTTCGCGCCCGCTGTCCGCGACGCCGATCCTGACCTCCACGCTGACCTCCGTGCTCAAGAGAAAAATCTACGGCCGAGCCTACCTAGCCGAGACCCAGCTGCGTCATGCGCCGCGCGTGCGACTGCTGAAGGCGGCGGAACAGCTGACCGATCCCGGCGAGGTCCCCAGAGCCCCGGATGATCAGCTCGGAGAGGCCGTCCCGCTCCGCCACCACGTACTGGGCCTGCGTCAACGCCTCGCCGAGCAGTCGCCGGCCCCACAGCGCGAGCCGGTCGCGCACCCGCGGATCGGCCTCGACGGCGGCCAGGACTTCGCGTTCAGCGAACGCCGAATGACCCGTGTCGGCGAGCACGTGGAGCACGAGCTCCTTGGTCGGCGCGTCCAGCCACTCCGCGATCTCGCGGTAGAAGTCCGCCGCCAGCCCGTCCCCGACGTACGCCTTCACCAGCGACTCCAGCCACGACTTGGGGCTCGTCGACTCGTGGAACGCGTCGAAACCCTTCACGAACGGCGTCATCGCGTCCTCGACGGTGATGCCCTCGGTGGCCAGGTGCTTCTGAAGCAGCGTGAAATGCCCGATCTCGGCTGCGGCCATCTGCGCGAGCGCCGCACGGCCCGCCAATGTCGGCGCCGTGCGCGAGTCCTCCGTCATCCGGTCGAAAGCCGAGAGCTCGCCATATGCAAGCGCTCCCAGAAGATCGACAACACCCTCCGCAACACCCATGGTGGTCAAGCCTAGTGGTCAAATAGGTCTGGGCAGGTAGAATGGCCTTGGACGCCCGGCGTGACGAGTGTGACGACCACGCTGCGCGGCGCAGAAATGGTGCGCGTACACCTTTCCCGCAGCTGCTCATCGAGCGCGGTCGAGAGGCCCGGCCAGGGCTCGTACGCGCTTGGTACGAGAGAGGCTGATCACCCTGACCGCTGAAGTAGAAGCACATCTGGACCCGGTGGCACTCGAACACAGCGAGGCCGGAGTTCCTGAAGAAGACACGTCGCACCCGTTGCTGGCAGACGCCCCGGTGCAGTCCGAATCACCCACGTTCGCCGAGCTCGGCGTGCGTCACGAGATCGTCAAGGCGCTCGGCGAAGCCGGCATCGAGCGCACCTTCGCCATCCAGGAGCTGACGCTCCCGATCGCTCTCGCCGGTGACGACCTCATCGGCCAGGCCCGCACCGGCATGGGCAAGACCCTCGGGTTCGGCGTGCCGCTGCTGCACCGCGTCGACCTGCCCGGCGACGGCACCCCGCAGGCCCTTGTGGTCGTTCCCACCCGTGAGCTGTGTCTCCAGGTCTCGCACGACCTCACCGACGCGTCGCGCCACCTCGGTGTGAGGGTCGCCGCCATCTACGGCGGCATCCCCTACGAGCGTCAGATCGCGCAGCTCCGCAAGGGCGCCGATGTCATCATCGGCACGCCCGGCCGTCTGCTCGACCTGGCCGAACAGCGCCACCTGGTGCTCGGCAAGGTCCGCATGCTGGTGCTGGACGAGGCCGACGAGATGCTCGACCTGGGCTTCCTGCCCGACATCGAGCGCATCCTGAACATGGTTCCCGACGAGCGGCAGACCATGCTGTTCTCGGCGACCATGCCGGGCCCGATCATCACGCTGGCCCGCACGTTCCTGAACCAGCCGACGCACATCCGTGCCGAGGAGAACGACGCCGGTCAGACGCACGAGAACACCTCGCAGTTCGTCTACCGCGCGCACTCGATGGACAAGCCGGAGATGCTGGCCCGCGCACTGCAGGCCCGCGACCGAGGCCTGACGATGGTCTTCGCGCGCACCAAGCGGACCGCGCAGAAGGTCGCCGACGACCTGACCGAGCGCGGGTTCGCCGCGGCCGCCGTGCACGGTGACCTGGGCCAGGGCGCACGTGAGAAGGCGCTGCGGGCGTTCCGCGCCGGCAAGGTCGACGTGCTGGTCGCCACCGACGTCGCCGCGCGCGGCATCGACATCGACGACGTGACGCACGTCATCAACTACCAGTGCCCCGAGGACGAGAAGACCTACGTCCACCGCATCGGCCGCACGGGCCGTGCCGGGCGCACGGGTGTCGCGGTCACGTTCGTCGACTGGGACGAGACGCACCGCTGGGCCTCGGTCAACGACCTGCTCGGCCTCGGCCAGCCGCTGCCGGTGGAGACGTACTCCACGTCCGACCACCTGTTCGCCGACCTGGGCATCCCGTCCGGTTCCACGGGCCGGTTGCCGCTGAGCCACCGCACCCGCGCGGGCCTCGACGCCGAGGAGGAGGAGAAGCTCGACACCGGCAAGCGCAAGCGCCGCAGCAGTCGTCGTCCCGGCTCCACTCCCGCGGGCGCCGAGCAGGCTCCGGAGGCGAACACCGAGGAGACCAGGCCGAAGCGTTCCCGCTCCCGCACGCGCAGCCGCGCGGGCGTGACGCAGGAGGGCGAGCAGGCGCCGTCGGCCGAGGGTGGCGAGAGCTCCGCGAAGTCCGCCTCGGACAAGCCGCGCAGGCGTCGGCGTCGCCGAAGCTCTGCCGAACAGGCCGCACCTTCGGCAGACTGATCACCATGTCGTCCCCCGGTTCCGACGTCACCGACGTCGAGGACGTCCTCGACGAACCCGCGCACGAGAGCGTGCCCGAGTCCAAGCCCGTCGAGGAACGTCCGCCCGCCCGCTCCTGGCGCACCCGTGCCGACTTCATCGCGGTCGCGCTGATCGCCGTGGTGTCGGTGACCGCGTCCGTGCTGACCTGGGCGTTCAGCGATGCTCGTGCCACGACGTCGGTCACCGGGCCCTCGTCGTGGGAGCAGCTGCCCGAGGTCACCGCGCTGCCTCCGTCACTCGGCGAGGTGTGGCGCGCGAAGAGCGGCGCCACGCAGTCGCCCGTGGTCGTGCAGACCGCGTCGAAGGACACGGGCGAGGAGAAGCCGTCGACGGTCGTGACCGGCGACGGCGGCGAGGTCAACGGGCGCGACCCGCTGACCGGGGACGTCCGGTGGACCTACGAGCGCGACCTGCCGCTGTGCGTGGTGAGCCCGGCGTGGGGCAGGGCGATGGCCCTGTACTCCAAGGGCACGAACTGCTCGGAGCTCACCTCGCTCGACGGCGTCACCGGCGAGCGCCGGGCGCAGCGCAACGGCGACGCGGAACCGGGCACGGCACTGCTCAACGAGGGTTCGCACCTGATCACGACGGGCTCGAAGTACGTCGAGGTCTACCGGCGTGACGACCTGGTGCGCTCGCTCGAGTACGGCTCCCTGCGCGCGATCGTGAACCCCGGCAAGCAGCCGCGCGTCGGCTGCACCTACGGCTCGACGGCCGTCACGTCCGGCAAGTTCGCGATCATCGAACGCTGCCCGGACGACGCGTCGGAGCGGGTCACGGTGCTCAAGCCGAACCCGGACAAGTCCGACGAGCCCAAGGTGTTCTCCACCGCGATGACCGGCGGCAGGAACGTGCAGATCGTCGCCATCACGGAGAAGCTCGTCGCCGTGGCGGTGCCGGGTCCGAGCCGGCTGCAGATCTTCGACACGGAGACCGGCAACCAGGTCGGCGAGGCGCCGCTCGACATCCCCGACGCCGACTTCACCGACCCGCCGAACCACGTGGCGCGCGTCTTCACGACGAAGACGAACGCCTTCTGGTTCAGCGGTTCCCGGACGGTCGCGCTGTCGCTGGAGACGCTCACTCCACTGTGGACCGCCGAGGGCACGCTGGGTGCCGGCACGACGCTCGCGGGCCGCGCGCTCATCCCGGTGAAGGAGGGCCTGCGGGTGTACGAGCAGGCCACCGGTGCCGTCGTGGGCACGATCAAGCTGAACCGCGAGGGCCACACGGGCCCTGTGCAACTCGCCACAGCCGGTCCAGTCGTGCTCGAGCAGCGTGGCGAAACCCTGGTCGCGCTGCGATAGTTCAGCTCGTGTACTCGCAGATCAGCCCGAACCGGGCGCAACGCGTCGACTTTCCGGGCCGCTACGGCACGATCGCGGCTCTGCGCGCGCCCGCGATGGGCGACGACGCGATGCGCACGACCGTGCTGCTCGTGCCGGGCTACACGGGTTCCAAAGAGGACTTCGCGCCGATGATCGACCCGATCGCGGACGCGGGTTTCGAGGTCGTCGCGATCGACCTGCCGGGCCAGCAGGACTCCACGGGCCCGGACGACGAGGCGCTCTACCGGCCGGGCCCGCTGGGTTCGGTGCTCGCCGAGCTGATCGGCAAGATCGCGGCGGACGGCCGGAAAGTGCTGCTGCTGGGCCATTCCTACGGCGGCATGGTGGCACGGGCCGCGGTGTTCGCGGGCGCCCCGATCACCGGCCTGACGCTGATGTCGACGGGCCCGTCCGAACTGCCCGCAGGCGATCGCCGCACCGTGCTGGACGTCGGCGAGCACGTGCTGGCCGAGCAGGGCGTCGAGGGCACCCACAGGCTGAACGAGCTGCGGTCGGCGCAGAACCCGGCCTGGATCGCGCTTCCGCAGGAGCTGAAGGACTTCTACCGCACCAGGTTCCTCAAGTCGCAGGCCGCGGCGTTGCTCGGCATGGGCAACGGCCTGCGCTACGAACCGGACCAGGTCGCGAAGCTGGCCCGTGCGCTGCGTTCGTCCGGCACGCCCTGCCTGGTGGTGTGCGGCGACGCGGACGACGCGTGGACGCCCGCGGCCCAGCGCGACATGGCGGAACGGCTGGACGCGGACTTCGCCGTGCTGCCGGGCGTGATGCACTCGCCGAACACCGAGGCTCCGCTGGACCTCATCTCCACGCTGCTGCCGACGTGGCGAGCCTGGCTGACTTCGTGAAGTTCCGGGAACGTCACAGCCAGGCTCGGCACGGTCACATCATCACGGGTTGATCCAGATCTGCTTCTCGTCGCTCGCGGAGTGCGGGTACGAGTTCAGGTCGGCCTTGGCGTAGGCGATGCCCACGCCGAACGGCCAGCCCGGATTCGCGGTCGCGGTGACCTTGACCGTCTCGAACCCGCCGGTGCAGGTGACGACCTTGGAACCGCTGCCGGAAGCCACCCCGATGAAGAACGACTGGGTGACGTTCACGTACACGTACGACTGCGACTGACCGACCGGGCAGGAGTAGGTCACGTCGACCTCGACCGCGGCGCCCAACGCCTTCACCTTCGCGGTCGGCTCGACTCTGACGGCCCCCAGGGAAGGCGACTGCGCGCTCACCTCGGCCATGACCGGCGCGATGGACGCGAGAACCGCGCCACCCACGACGGCGACGACCGCCAGCGCCTTGCCCCCGGAAAACTTCTTCATGCAGTTGCCCCCTCACTCATTCCGTCCTTTGTGGACGGAAACCCCAGACCGGCGCAGAGGCCGGCGACGACGAGGACGACGGGCAGGTGCCACAGGAAGTCGAAGCCGCTGTGCACCAGCACGACGGCAACCGCCGCCACCGCCCCCGCCTGCAACGGCGTCCCGCGCCCTCGCCACATCGCGAACAGCACGGCGGCCACAACCCCCAGCGCGAGCACCAGCCCGACAGCCCCCAGCTCAACGAGCACCTGGAGGTACTCGTTGTGCACATAACGCATGACGCGGGTGCTTTGGTTGCCCCCGTTGAAGAAAAAAGATCCATTCCCCGGCCCGGCACCGAGCAGCGGTGCCCGCGAGACGAGTTCCAGCGCGGCCTCGGTCGCCCCGGCGCGGTCAGGTGAGCTGAACGAGACCCGCGTGGCCAGCCGGTCGGCGAACGCGAACGCGGCCACCCCGCCACCGGCCGCCAACAGCAGCGCGATCGGCACCACGAACCGCCCCAGCCTGGGCAGACCCAGCGCCACCAGTGCACCGCCTGCCAGTCCCGCGATCGCGAGCAACGGCCGCGGCTCGTCGGCCACCCGCATCGACGGCAGCAGGGCGGCAACGGCCAGAACAGCCCCGAGCAGCGGCGGCACGGCAGCCGTCACCGTCTTCTTGAGGCCCCAGAACGCACACAGCACCACCAGCCCGGCGAGCAACGCGATCACACCGGCCCGGCTCATCGTCGCGCCGATCCCCGCGCACAACAGAAAACTCATCACCGCCATGTACACCGTCGGCCGCAGAACCAGCGACAACACGGCCGCCGCAGCCATCACCGCAGCGGCGGCGTTCGGGTAGGTCAGCGTCGACGCGGCCCGCAGCAACCCTTCCGCGACCGTCGTCCACGACGGCACCCGGAACACCACGGCCACCCACCCGGTGAACCCGACCAGCGCACCGACCCCGACAACGACCGCGGCAAGCAACTCACGCTGCTCACGATCAGCCTGCGCCGCAACAAGTGTGGCGCCAACGAACACAACGCCCGCGCCCGCCGACGGCAACCCCGACACCACATCGCCTTCGAGCAGCCCACGCACCAGCGCCCAAGCCGCGAACGCTCCCCCAAGCGCCGCAAGGAGATCAGGCCGAGGCCGGGCGAGAACGACGGCCACCCCGACCAGAAGCCCCGACAACACGCGACCAGGCAGGTAGTACCCACCCTGCGCGACAACGGCAGCGGCGAACCCCGCCACCACCAGCAACACCGGAACCGGCAACGCGACCGATTCACGGCGCGCGCGAACGACGTCCCCCACGGCCATCGACTTCCCCCAAGGATTCCGAACCGCCTCCCCAAGCGGATCGAAGGCACACTGTAGGGGCCCGGACGACTCGGGCGGAAGTGCGAATTTCCGGTCAATACAACAAAACCGGCGCGGTCCTGGCGGGCTGGCGCGGTCCTAGCGGGCTGACACGGTCCTAGCGGGCTGGCACGGCCCTAGCCGGCTGGCACGGTCCTGGCGGACTGGCATGGCCCCTAGCGGACTGGCACGGTCCTAGCCGGCTGGCACGGTCCTAGCCGGCTGGCACGGTCCTGGCGGACTGGTGCGGCCCTGGCGGCCTCGCACGGTCTGGCGGGCTGGCACGGCCCTGGCGGACTGGCACGGCCCTGGCGGACTGGCACGGCCCTAGCGAGCTGGCACGGCCCTAACGCACTGGCACGGTCCTAGCGGGCTAGGCCCACCAGAAGGTCCACAACGTCGCACCGCTGACGACGAGCACCGCGAGCGAGGCGACCGGCGCCTTCCAGTCCGCGTACCGGTCGGCCACGATCTGCCCGGCGACCACGAGCAAGGCCGCCACCACGTGCGCGACGACGGACAACGTGCCAGGCCCTGGCAGGTCGCGGGAGTTCGCGTAGAACTGGACGCCGATGTTCCCCAGTGCGAGCAGCACCATGCCCACCGCGAGCACACCGCTCACAGCGCGCAGGATTCCGTAGGTCCGCGAGGGCCGCTTGGCTGCTTCCACTTCCACTCCAGCCACCCTACGGGTCAAGGCGCGCGTGGGCAGGCATGGCCCAGCCGCCGTGGCGACGGCCTACGGCAAAAGCCGCACTCCACGCATCCTTACGGGGCAGCACCGCCGTCACGCACCCTTACGGGTCAGCATCGCCGTCCCACGCAAGCCCGCAGTCCGAACACGCAAGCCGCAGTCCGAACGAGCCCGGCGATCCACACGAGCCACAAGTCGCAAACGAGCCCGGCGACCCACATGAGCCACAAGTCGCATGAGCCACAAGTCGTCCGACTCCGAACTCGCTGCCCCCGCGCGCTTCCTTGTCACGCAACGAGTGAAACGCGTCTTCGGTTCCCGGCTATCCACAGGCTAGCCGACCACGCATAACCCCAGGTCACAAAGCCACACCCTGTGGACAACTCGCGATCATGCCCAGAGAGCTACGGCGCCAGGAGCGCCCACGGGTCCAGCGGAGGCGCCGCCTCCTGCCCCTCCGCACAGCTCCGCCGGAAGTCGCACCACTGGCACTGGCGCCCCGTCACCGGTGGGAACAGGACCTCCTTGTCCCCGCCGGCCTTCAGCGTCTCCGTGGCCAGGTCGATCTCGTCCGCGGCCTCCTCGGCGCGCCGGACGTGCCGGGCCAGCGACTCCTCCGTGTGCTCCCACTCCGCCACCGACCCCGACGGCAGGTGGTGCAGCTCGACGCGGCGGCACGGCTTGCGCAGCGTTCGGCGGGCCGCCAATGCGTAGAGCGCCAGTGCCTGTGAGCCGCGTGCGTCGTCGGAGGTCAGGACGTGGCGGCCGGTCTTGTAGTCGACGATGACGAGTTCGCCGTCGCGGTAGTCGATGCGGTCGACTCGGCCCTCGGCCACGATGCGGTCGGTCGGCGACGACACCCAGCGCTCGACGCCGAGCGGTTCGAAGTCGACGTCGAGGGCGCTCACGTAGTCGTGGACCCAGCCCTGGGCGCGGGTGCGGTACTCGGCGGCCTGGTCGACGTCGCGGAAGCCCTCGGACTTCCACTGCCTGTTCAGCAGTGCCACGGCCTGGTCGGGGGTGCGGCGGTCGGGCGTCAGGTCGAAGAGTGCCTTCAGCGCGTTGTGCACGACGGCACCGAGGGTGTTGTGCGCCCAGGCACCGCCCCGAGGTGGTGAGGGACGGTCGAGGTACGTCATGCGGAAGCGGCGCGGGCAGCTCGTCCACGTCGAGAGCTTCGCGGGCGTGACGCGCACGAGCCGGCGTGGTGCCGCGGTGCCGAAGTCGAAGCCGAGTTGTTCCACCCCAACCAAGTTACTCAGCACCCCTGACAGTGTTGGATTGCCCCTGCTCCGCAGATGGCGGCGAGTTCGTCGGGAAGTCGGTCGTCCGGCCGAATCGCCGGTGCCGAATTCGGCGGTGCCGAATTCGGCACCGGCGGTTGACCGGACGACCGACACGAACTCGCTACATTTCGCCGCATGGAGATCTGGCACAACCCGCGCTGCTCGAAGAGCCGCGCGGCCAAGCAACGCCTCGACGACAGCGGCGTCGACTACACCGAACGCCGCTACCTCGACGACGTCCCGACCGCCGAAGAGCTGGACCACGTCCTGCAACTCCTCGACAAACAACCCTGGGAGATCGCCCGCACCAAGGAAGCGGCCTACCCCAAAACCCTGGAACACGACCGCGCGAAGTGGATCGCGCACATGGTCGCCAACCCGAGCCTGATCGAACGCCCGATCATCATCGACGGCACGAAAGCCCACATCGAGCGCTAGACACCCGAGGCGATGAAGCCCGCCACCGACGACGCGACGAGCTGCACGGCGATCGCGGCCAGCAGCAGACCGGCGATCTTGGCCATCAGCAGGATCCCGCTCTCCTTGAACACCTTGATCAGCAGACCGGCGGACCGCAGCGTCCCCAGCAGCACGAGGTGCACGGCCACGATCGCCGCCGCCAGCGCGAAGTAAGAGCCCCAACCGTCGGCCTGGCGCACGAACACGATCGTCGCGGCGATGGCGCCGGGGCCGGCCAGCAGCGGCGTTCCCAGCGGCACGAGGGCGATGTTCACGTCCTCGACCTCGGGGTGGTTGGTCGCGCCCTTGCCCGTGAGCAGGTCCAGCGCGATCAGCAACAGCAGCAGCCCGCCCGCGCCCTGCAGCGCGGGGATGCCGATGTGCATGTAGGCCAGGATCGAGTTGCCGGCCACGGCGAACAGCGTGATCACCAGGAACGACACCAGCACGCCCTGCCGCGCCGCCTGCTTGCGGGCCTCGCGGGACTTGCGTCCCACCAGGCCCAGGAACACCGGCACGGTCCCGGGCGGGTCCATGATCACCAGCAGGGTGATCGAGGCCTCGATGAAGAGCCGCAGGTTGAACACCGCAACACCGCCCTATCCGACGAGGATCTTGCCGCCTGTCGCCCTCTCGGCCAGAGCATCCAGCATCTCCGGCGCCGTCGTCTCCGCGCCGAGCCGGACCGTCTTGTTCGTGCCGTGGTAGTCACTCGACCCGGTGACGATGAGTCCCAGCGAGTCTGCCAGCGACCGCAACGACCGGCGCGTCTCGGGATCGTGGTCCGGGTGGTCCACCTCGACGCCGGCCAACCCGCACGAAGTCAGCGATCGCACCACGTCAGGTGCCACGACGGGGCCGCGGGAACGGGCGAAGGGGTGCGCGAGCACGGTGACGCCGCCGGCCTCGGTGATCATCTCGATCGCGCGCTCGACGGGCGTGTCGGTGCGGCCCACGTAGTACTGGCCGCCGGTCAGGAACGTCGCGAACGCCTCGTCGACCGACGACACCACCCCGGCGCGGATCAGCGCCTGGGCGAGGTGCGGGCGTCCGGCCGGCGCGTCGAACGGCAGGCGGGACATCAGGTCGACCGGGTCGATCGGGAAGCCGTCGGCCTGCATCATCTCGGCCATCTTCTGCAGCCGCTGCCGACGCTCCTCGCGCAGGCGGGACTGCTCCTTCATCAGCATGGCGTGCGTCGGGTCGTACAGGTACGCCAGCAGATGAACGGTGATGGTGCGGCCGTAGCCGTCCGGCGAGGAGCACGACAGCTCTGCTCCGCGCACGAGCCTGAGCCCGGGAGGCAACGCCGCGACGGCCTCTGCCCACCCGGCCGCCGTGTCGTGGTCCGTGATCGCCACCGCGTCGAGTCCCGCGAGGGACGCGGCCCTCACCAGGTCGGCGGGGCTGTCGGTGCCGTCGGACTCGGACGAATGGGTGTGCAGATCGATGACCACGTCGTCCAGTGTGGACGACGTGATGAACGACCGGTGTTACGGGACCATCTTCTTGCCGCGCGCCGCGCGCTGAGCCTTGATCATCGAGAACCGCTCGGCCTGGGCCTTCTTGTCGCCGAAGGTCAGCTCCGAGATGGCGTCGTAGACCTCTTCGGGGTTCGGCAGGAACTCCAGGCGGTTCAGCGCCTGGATCTGACCCGCCGACTCCACGATGAGCGTGCCGTAGCCGAACATGCGTCCGCCCACGGTGCGTTCGTAGGTGAGGTCGGTGACCTTGGTGATGGGCATCATCGCGACCTTGGTCTCGAAGACGCCCGAGGTCAGCATGAAGCGCTTGTCGGTGACGACGATGCGCTCCACCCACCACTCGATGATGAAGTACGCGACGCGCAGCAACACGAGCAAAGCCCCGTACCACAGCACGTTCTGGATCACGCCCGCGTCCGCCGGGAGCAGGTACGAGATCATCATGAAGCCGGCGAGCAGCGCCGCCGCCTCCAGGACGTCCCAGATCAGATAGGACCAGTGCCTGCGCACACGGATGACCCGACGCTCGCTCTGGAGCAGGTAGTCGTCCGGATCACGTGGTGCGAACATGCGCTACCAGCCCTTCCTGGTACCAGGCACTGCCCTGTCCATCCTGCTCCCCCGGCCGCCCGGATGGGTAGCCGGTTACCAGGAAGCCTAGAAGACGGAGCGCACGAAGGTGATCAGAGCCTCAGCCGCGGTCCGCAGCGAGTTGAGGATGTTCTGCACCAGTTGGGCCGCCTGCTGGGGCTCCGCGATGAGGAAGAAGAGCAGCAAGGCGATTCCAGCGAAAGTGAGAATCTTCTTCAAGTTCACGGTGTCCACCCCGTCCGCGTCGCACCCGTTTGGCGCCGTTCGTGACCGTTGTACAGCACGATTCAGCACCTTGGGAGATTTGTACCGCAGCCGGGGTAGCGAAGAGCACCGCCGTTCCGGTGTGACTACGCTTCGTGATCGTGACGGCCAGCAGCAAGCGCACCATCCGTTGCGTCGGAGCTATCGTTCATGACTCGAATGGGCGACTACTGCTCGTGCGACGCGCCAATCCTCCTGGTGAGGGCATGTGGTCGATACCGGGTGGGCGCGTGGAGCCAGATGAGACGGATGAGACTGCCGTGACTAGGGAACTAGTCGAGGAGACGGGACTCTCCGTCACCGTCGGCCGCCTCGTCGGCCACGTGGAGCGACCGGCCCCGAATGGGGTTTATTCGATCTTCGACTACGAATGCCAGGTCACATCGGGTTTGCTCCGAGCGGGCGACGACGCATCGGATGTCGCTTGGGTCGACAGTGCGACCTTGGACACACTTCCGACCACATATGGGCTTGTGGAAGCGCTCTCCCAGTGGAACTGCCTGCCCAGGGCCTGATCAGGGTTCACGCGTTAGTGGCCCGCGCTCAGCGCCAAACGAGACGTTGCCCGTGGGCCTCGGTGGTCGCCAGAGTGGTCGTCTCCACGCCTGAGTCACGCACATGGATGAGCCGCAGCTCACCGGCCTCGTGCGCGGCCCACCAGACAGGCCGGCCCAAAGCGGACAACGCGGGCACGAGGTCCAGTCCGGACCCGCTGGAGATCACGACGAGCGGCGCGTCGATCGGCTCGACCGCCTTGGCGAGGTCCGTGAGCGGGTCGCCGGTCACCAGGCGCGGCGGGTTCTTGCGCAGCACCCCGCAGGCCACCCCGAACAGACGCAGCCGTTCCGGCTGGTCTGCCCACACACAGGCCTCCAGCCACGCGTAGGCGTCCTCGTCGGCCAGGTCGGCGGGCGCCACCCCGATGCCGGCCTTCGCGGCCACCTTGACCGTCTTGGGCAGCTTCGGCAGCGCCGCGCCCGGCGCGAGCTCCAGCGCGCAGTGCAGGCCCAGGGCGGCCTTGGCCGGCCCGGCGACGAGCTGACCGGCCTCGGCGGTCTGGTAGCGGTACGAGTACTGGTCGAGGCCGAGCAGCAGGCCGGCGGTCGTCGCGACCTCCACGAGCCCGATCGGCCCGCCCGCCTGCTTCGCCGCGGCCACGACGGCCGGGTAGAGCAGGGCGGCGCGCTTCACCTCGTTGGTCTGGATCACCTGGGTGCTCACCAGTGCCCGCACGCGGTCGCCGCGCTCCAGCACGAAGTCCCGGAACAGCGGCCAGGTGCTCTCGTCCGCGCCGTAGGTCCCGCCGAGCGACGGGTAGTAGTTCGAGAGCTCGTGGAACGGCTCGGCCTGCACCAGCCGGTGCGCCGCCGCCAGCAGGAGCTCGCCCGTGGCGTTGTCCTCGCTGGCGGCGGTCAGCAGGTCGGCGACCTCCGGATCGGCGGCCGCACGCGACGCGAGGTGCTCGTAGAGCGGCGAGGTCGCCGCTGCCTCCTCGGCGAACGCGCGCAGACGTTGCTGTGCCAGATCCAGAGAAGTCACTTCACTCCTTGGGTTCAGGGCGTCCCGGCTGCTCTCCACCGCGAGCGTCACCGTAGGACTGCTTCGGCACCATGACCTTGCGCCTGAAGACGCACACGACCGTGCCGTCCTGTTTGTAGCCACGAGTCTCCACGTAGACCACGCCCCTGTCGTCCTTCGACTTGGACGGCGTCTTGTCGAGCACCTCGGTCTCACCGTAGATCGTGTCACCGTGGAACGTGGGCTTCACGTGCCGCAGCGACTCGATCTCCAGGTTGGCGATCGCCTTGCCGGAGACGTCGGGCACGGACATGCCCAGCAGCAACGAGTAGATGTAGTTGCCGACGACGACGTTCTTGCCGAAGTCCGTCGTGTTCTCCGCGTAGTTCACGTCCATGTGGAGCGGGTGGTGATTCATGGTGAGCAGGCAGAACAGGTGGTCGTCGTACTCCGTCACCGTCTTGCCAGGCCAGTGCTTGTAGACCGCTCCGACCTCGAACTCCTCGTAGTACCGACCGAACTGCACCGCGCCTCCAACTACGTGTGATCGAGATCTGACTCAGGTGGGGAGACAGTCTTTACGCGGAGGGAGTACCCTCGGCAACCGGTGTGTGAGGATTTCCACCACCCGTGCCTTTCGCCCTTAGGAGGTGAGGACCCCGAAATGAGCAAGGACCCCCACCCTGCCAGTACCAAGCGCGTCCTCACCGAGGTGGCTTTCTAGATCCATCTAGAAGTTCCGTTCCACCGGTCAGGACGCCCGTCGTGCATCAGCACGTTCACGCCGGCGTGTGTACCTGGAGGAACCCACCATGCCCAGCCTGCCCTCGATCCGCGGACGCGGCGCCCAGCAGCGCCCCGCGCCGCACATCGCCGTGCCGTTGTCGCACTACGTGGTCGACTGCGCGGTGTACGTGGACGGCAAGCGCTTGCCCGGCCGCTGGACGCACACCGACGCCGTCAAAGAGGTGCGCAAGCGCAAGGACGGGTTCGTCTGGATCGGCCTGCACGAACCAGATGCCGAGCAGATCGAGGGCATCGCGGAGACGTTCGGACTGCACGAGCTCGCCGTCGAGGACGCGGTGCACGCGCACCAGCGCCCGAAGCTGGAGCGCTACGACAACACGCTCTTCATGGTCTTCAAGACCGTCCGCTACGTGACCAACGAGCACCCGGACGCCGCCAACGAGATCGTCGAGTCCGGCGAGATCATGGTGTTCCTGGGCAAGGACTTCGTCATCACCGTGCGGCACGGCAACCACTCCGGTCTCTCCAAGCTGCGGCACGTGCTGGAGGCCGACCCGGAGCGGCTGGAGATCGGCCCGTCCGCGGTGATGCACGCGATCGCCGACCAGGTGGTCGACAACTACCTCGAGGTCACCGACCACATCGAGGACGACATCGACCGCATGGAGGAACGGGTCTTCGCGCCGCGCACCGAGGTGAGCGCGGAGCAGATCTACATGTTCAAGCGCGAGGTCGTGGAGCTGCGCCGCGCGGTGATGCCGCTCGCGAACCCGTTGCGCCGCTTGGCGGAGGGCTACACGCCGCTCATCCCCGAGCAGGTGCGGGCGTTCTTCCGCGACGTCGACGACCACCTCACCGAGGTCTCCGAGCGCGTCACCGCGTTCGACGAACTGCTGACGACGCTGGTCGACGCGACGCTCGCGAAGATCACGTTGCAGCAGAACACCGACATGCGCAAGATCACCTCGTGGGTCGCGATCATCTCCGTGCCCACCATGGTCGTCGGTGTGTACGGCATGAACTTCGACTACATGCCCGAGCTGAAGTGGAAGTTCGGCTATCCGCTGATCATGAGTCTGGTCCTGATCGCCTGCCTGACGCTCTACCGAATACTGCGCCGAAATCGCTGGCTCTAGTCCCGGTTTCGCTCGCTTTGTTCGTGGTAGAAGGGCTTTGTCATGACCAGAATGCTCACCAACATCCGCTTCTGGATCCTCGCGTTCCTGCTCTGCTGGATCACCACCGTGTTCGTGCTCATCAGCGGAACGCCCTGACGTGTACGAGCGGCTGACGAACCTCAGGTTCTGGCTGCTGGTGTTCCCGATCGGCTGGCTCGCGATGGTGTTCGTCTGCATCGCGGCCTGGCCGTCTCCGGGCACCGCGTCACCGGACGAACTCGCCTCCGAGGTGACGAACGCGTTGCGCGCACACGACTTCCACAAGCTGGAGCCGTTGCTGGCGGTCGGCGGCGAGGACGTCGCGAAGTCGACGGCGGACCAGTTCCAGACCGCGCTGGTGGAGCGCGGTGTCTACCGCGACGGTGCCGTCGTCGTCGAGTACACGCATGACGGCACCCGCGCGGAGTTCCGGCTGCCCGTGGAGATGCAGGACGGCCGGTACGTGGTGAACCCGGTAGTCACTCCCAAGGGGTGACGTCCCAGGTGAACGGCGTGCCGTGGCCCGCGCCGTGGCCGAGGTTCAGCGAGATCCCGGCCGGCCAGAGCTTGAGCAGCAGCTCGAACCGGTAGTCGTCGTCCGTTCGGCGCGGCTCGAAGACCAGCAGTGCCAACGGTGACGTGGGTGTCGCCTTCGCGGCCGCGTCGGCCAGCACGGCCCTGCCCATCGCCCTGTCCGCGGGCGAGACGTACTGCCACACCACCGAATGCCACACGACGGTGAGCACGTCGCGTTCGGCACGGGCGAGCTGGTGCGCGAGCCATTCCGGGCCTGCCGACCGGTCGACCTTCACGGGATCCGTGGCGGCCAGTTCGAGCGCGTCCCGCAGGCGGTTCCACCTGCCGAGCTGATCGGCCCAGACGAACGAGCTCAGGTGCAGCCGTCCGTCCTCTGTGGACACGTCGACCGGGGTGAGGTCGCAGCCCGCCCTGCCGACGACGCGCAGCCGGTGGCTCAGATCCGCCGGTGGCCTGCCGGTCCACTCCGGGTCGAGGACCAGCGGGCTGTCCGGGTCGCCGAGGACCGTGTCCTCCAGTTGGTAGCCGACGTGGTGCGGGCGCAGGTTGAGCCCGCCGCTCGCGCCGACCTCCAGCAGCCGCACGCAGAACGGCACCTGTCTGCCCGCCGCTTTCGCGGCCTCCTGCGCGGCGACCACCAGGCCGCCGTACAGGGGCGCGCTGCGGCCGGGTTCGTTGGTCTGCACGACCGTGGCCAGGACGCGGTGCCGCAGGGCGTCCGCGTGCTCGGTGAGGGCGGGCAGCGCGTCCTCCCACAGCGTCGGCAGGTTCGGCTGGCCGCCGACGGACGGGTAGTGCTTCGCGAGGGCGGGCGCACGCCCTTCGAGCACGAGCCGGTGGACGGCGCCCGCGAACCGCAGACCGGGCACGGTGCCCTCCCGGTCGCGTTCGGAACCCGCCATGATCTTCGTCGTGACGCCGCCGGCCCTGAGGTCGTCGGCGGCGTCGTTCAGGAGTCGCTGGGTCAGCGGACTGCGGTCGCGGCATCCGTGAGCGGCCGCGGCGAACAGCTCGGCAAGCACGACGTCCACGGTAATGGGAGCGCTGCCGGCCGTCATGTGGTGAAAGACCTCATTACGCTGCTGGAATGGCACGGATTCTGGCTGTCGCGGACGAGGTGGTCGAACAGCTGTGGACCGACAAGGTGTTCCAGTACGCCGACGTGGACCTGATCGTCGCGGCGGGTGACCTGCCGTTCGACTACCTGGAACACCTGGCCAACGCGCTGGACAAGCCGCTGGTGTTCGTCCCGGGCAACCACGACGTCGACCTGTCGGGCTACTCGAACGTGCGCGGCCTGTGGACCAAGGCGGGCGTTCCGGTGCGCTGGCCAGGTCCAGCCGGTGCGGTGAACGCGGACGAACGCGTGGTCGACGTCGCCGGCCTGCGGATCGCCGGTCTCGGTGGTTCGATCCGCTACAACAAGGGCCCGAACCAGTGGACGGAACGGCAGCAGGCCCGCCGCGCCCGCCGGGTGTCCCGGCTGGCCGGGTGGCGCAGGCTGCGGGACGGACGTGGCGTGGACGTGCTGCTGACCCACTCACCGCCGTTGGACTGCGGCGACGAACCTGACGCGCCGCACCGCGGTTTCGAGTGTTTACGCGGACTTGTCTCGCGGCTGCAGCCGTCGTTCATGCTGCACGGCCACATTCATCCGCACGGCCATCCACGCCCGGACCGCTCGTTGGGCTCTACCCGCGTGATCAACGTGGTTCCGCAGAAGGTGCTGGACATCTCGGGAGGTCGCGATGAGACGTGACACCGGTTTCCCCGTGGCCGACGCGGAGAGCGACTTCCTGCGCGCCCGCCGGCGCCAGGTGATGTCGCGCCTCGCGACCTGGCTGCGCCGCGAACCAGACGACGTGAACATCATGCTGCCGTTCCACGAGGTCGTGGAGGCGCTGGGCATGGCGTCGGAGAAGCGCCTGGGCCTGCAGTCGATCCGGCTCGACTCGATCGTCGGCAGCGTCGACCGCACCCGCGACTTCGACCGCCGCTTCCGGCCGACCTCCGGCCGCGTCCGCGAGCGGTGGCAACGGCTGGCCCTGGCCGCGCGCCGCGGCGAGAGCGTGCCGCCGATCGAGGTGTACCGGATCGGCGAGCTGCACTTCATCATCGACGGCCACCACCGCGTCTCGGTCGCGCACGCCCTCGGCCTGACCACGATCGACGCGTACGTGACGCAGGTGATCACGCGGATCAACTCGTCCGGCATCCGGTATCGCGGCGACCTGATCGTGAAGGACTACCGGCGCCTGTTCCTGGACCGCGTGCCGCTGGGCGGCGAGGCCCGCGCCGCCGTGGTGCTGTCCGACCCGTGGCACTACGCCCAGCTCGGCGAGCACGTCGAGGCGTGGGGGTTCCGGCTGATGCAGGACACGTGCCAGTTCCTGGACCGCGGCGAGGTCGCGCGCCGCTGGTACGCCGACGAGTACAAGCCGGTCGTGGCGATGCTGCGGCAGGCCGACATGATCGGCGACCGGACCGAGACCGAGGCGTACATGTGGGTCGCGGCGGAGCGGTACCGACTCATCCGCACGCACCGATGGGACGCCGAGGTCATCAACGCCGTGCGCGAGGAAACCCGCACGCACGGCCGCACCGGCCGTAGTTAGCGCGCCCGAGGCGCCCGCTCCGAGACGCTCACCGAGGTGCCACCCGCGGCCCCTCCGCGTCCGGCAGCGGCCGCGCCTGGTCCAGCACCTCGTCGGTGTACTTGTCGAGCAGACGGGTGCCGATCTGCTGCGCGTACCCGAAGATGACCGCCCACAGCAGCAAAGCCGCCGCCGACGGGATGCCGATCAGCCCGCTCGTCACGCCCGCGCCCAGTGCCAGGATGCCGACCACCGCCAGCGCCGCCCCGAGCATGATCTTGATCAGCGCCTGGTAGCCGATCATCACGTACGGCGAGAGCGATGGCCGGCGGCGTAAGAGCAGCACCACCGAGGCCAGCACCGCGCCGAACGAGCCGAGCACCTGCACGAGCCACACGTCCACTCCGGACGCCTTCGCCGTGCCGCCAGGACAGACGGTGGGCAGTGCGTTCTCCTTCGGGTCGACGCACAGCGGGATGATGCCCGGCTTCACGATGCCGACGACGCCGAGGACCGTGTTGATGACGAACAGCACCAGGGACGCGGCGATCAGCTTGTTGCGCAGCGCACGGGAACCCGCGTGCGCGAAGTCCGAGTTGTCGTAGGCGGCACGCAGCGCGTCCACCACGATCGCGCGCTCGACCGCGGGCGTGAACTCCCCCGGCCGCAACGCTTCCAGGGCTCGGCGGCGCGGATCGTCGTCGTCCAGGTACTGCGCCACCCGCGCCTGCAGACCCGGCAACCGCCCCAGGAACCCGCGCTCGGCGGAGATCGTCGCCACCTCGGCCTCGTGCAGGGCGCGCCAGGCGCGTTCGATGTGCCAGCCCGACCACCACGACGGCAGCATGCGCCACCACGGCTCGCGGCTGCCGAGCATCGCCTCGACCACGGCGGCCTGCGCCTCGGCGGTGCGACGCCACACGTCGCCCTCGGGATCGACCGGATCGGACGGGCCGAGCGCGGCCAGATCCGCGCGGACCCGGTCCAGCCGGGACTGCACGACGAGCCGCCAGTCGGTGACTCTGGGTTTACGTTCGGCCATGTCCCGATGGTGACAGGCGACACCGACAATTTCCGCAGCCATCCGTGTGACGTGCGCAAACGTCACCAGAACGCCTATATGCACTTGTGCTTATATACATTTTGGATTATAAAACTGCCTGTGGATGTCTTCGAGGCCGTGGCCGAACCGAACAGGCGGCACCTGATCAGCCTGCTGGCCGAACGCGAACGCACAGCGGGTGAACTCGTGGACAGCCTGCCGGCGCTGACCCAGCCCGCCGTGTCCCGCCACCTCCGCATCCTGCGCGAGACGGGCCTGGTCGAGGTGCGCCCGGACGGCCAGCGCCGCATCTACGCGCTCAAACCAGATGGCCTGCAACGCATCGACGACTGGATCACCCCGTACCGCCGCTTCTGGCGCGACCACCTCGACGCACTTCGACAGCACCTGGAGAACGAATGACCGACCTCGGCACCATCACCGTCGAAGGCGCGCACGCCACCCTCACGTTCCACCGCAGGTTCCGCTTCCCGATCGACCGCGTCTGGGCGGCCATCACCGACGACGCCGAGCGCAAGGCGTGGTTCGGCGAGGGAACCGTTGACCCGCAAGGCGAAACGGTCGTCATCGAGCCGGAGGACCCGCCCGCGCCGATGGAGGCCAAGCGCGTCACGGGCCGCATCCTGACGTGGCAGCCGCCGGAGAACGGCCGCGCGGTCTTCGAACACGAGTGGCACCAGCGCATCGTGGAGGACAGCGTCGTGCGCTACGAGCTCACCGCGGACGGCGACGAGACCCTGCTCCAGTTCACCCACCGCGGACTGTCCGAACGCAACGCCAAGGGCTTCGCACCCGGCACGCACGCGTTCTTCGACCGCGCGGCAGCGTTCCTGCGCGACGAGACCCCGCCGAACTGGTCCGAGCGCTACGCCGAGGTCGCACCGAGCTACCCGTCCTGGCGGTGAAACCGGGCAACGTGCGAGTGCGCCCGTGCGAACTGCGCGTCCGCGTCCCCGCTGTACCCCCAGGGCCACCGCGACGCTCGCTCGCCGCCGCGAGCCAGGTGCAGGGCGAGCCTGTCGGTTGCGAAGAGCTCGTAGTAGTACATCGCGAAGATCTGGTGCGCCCACAGGGAACGCGGGTGGTCGTCGGTACCGGCGAGCAGGCGGTCGGACGCGGCGTCGACCTCGGCGCGCTGCTTCTTGAGGTACGAACGGGCGATGGTCTGCCACATCCGCACCAGGAAGCTGGTCTTCCAGGTCAGGTACACGTGCATCTCGATGTGCGCGGCCGGGATCAGCGCCAGCAGCGGGTGCCCGTCGGGCAGGCCGTCGGCGGTGCCCCTCGCGAACCCGAACATCTCCTCATGGCTGCCGTACCACTTCTTGCAAGCCGCGTGCAGCCGCCGGAACGACGCGTTGAACAGGTCGGGGACCCGCTTCACGACCTCCTCGTAAACCTCCGCGGCCTCACGACGGTGTGTGGGCAGCGCGACGGCCATCGACATCATCAGCGCCCATGGCGCGACATCGTCGAGATCGAGAGCAGCTGCACGGCGCAGCGTCTCGTGGGCCCTGTGGGAGAACTTTCGCAGTCCGTCCCACTGCCCCTCCGTCGTCCGGTCCGCACCCGCCGCACCACGCGACTGCCATCCCGCGACTGACTGGGCACTGCCCAGCAACAGCAGCAGTCGAGCTCGCGGCGGTGCGGCTCGTCACGGGTGGCGGCGATGAGACGAAAGTGCGGGGCCGAGGTCGCCGGAGACCAGCGCCAAAGCCGTGCTCATGAGTCAAGTGCGGCGGTCGGCAGTCGACCACAGCGGGGAGGCGCCGCCCAGGGCACCAAGCGGCACCTCCCCAGCGGGCTCAGGCGGTCTGCGAAGGCTCCACCAGCGCACGGAGCCGGGGAGGCATCCTCTTCTCCAACCCGTACGGTTCGAGGTGCGCCTGCAACACGCCCGTGAACGCCCGCTCCACCGAAGCGGTGTCCCAGTTGTCGCTCTCCAGGATCGGCTGCTTGAAGTACGGCTGCCCGACGATGTGCAGCTGCCTGCCGTTGCACCGGATGACCTGCCCGGTGATGCCCTCGGCGCGGTCCGAGAGCAGGAACAGCACGAGCGGCGCCACCTTGCCCGGCGTCCGGTCGGCCGGAATGGCGCGCAGAGAACGTTCCGACTTCCACACCATCCGCGTGTGCGCGACAGGGCACACGGCGTTCACGCGGATGCCTTCGGACTCCAGGTCGAGAGCCCACGAGTAGCTCAGTGAGGCCACCGCGCCCTTGGTCGCCGAATAGGTGGCGAGTTTGCGCTGGCCGAATGAGGCGCCGGAGGAAATGTTGATGATGGAGCCGCCACCGGTGGTGCGCATCGCCCTCATCGCCGCGATTCCGACATAGATGACGCCGAGGACGTTCACCTCGACCACTTGCTTGATCGTCTCGGGGTCGTCTTCCCACGGCGCGGTCTCGTAGTTCAGGCCGGCGTTGTTCACCAAACCGTCGACGCGCCCGAATTCGTCGACGCACAGGTCCACGATCTTGGCCGCCTCGCTCGGATCGGCGACCGTGTGGCTCGAGGCCACGGCGCGGCCACCGAACTCGCGGATGTGCTCCGCGACCCGTTCTGCCAGGTCACCATCGTTGTCGTTGACCACCACGGACGCGCCCGCGAGGGCAGCGTGCATGGCGTAGGCCTCGCCCAGCCCTCGGCCCGCCCCCGTGATGACGACCGCTTTACCGTCCAGGATCCCCATTGCACGCTCTCTTTCACTCGGCGACGGTTCCCGGAACCCCCCTGTGGTCCGGTACCCGCCTTCGACAAGCGTGCGGACGATCGCGTGCTGAGCAGAACATGTTTCGATGAGATGACGCTGCCGAGCGCCCAATGGCGAACCGAGTTCGGCCGGGCAGATGACCCGCACTAATCGGCCCTCTCGAACACGGTCCTTTGACCCTAACTCGATCGGGTGACAAAAACGGGCCGCCTTCCCGAGTGGGGAAGGCGGCCCGAGAAACGAGAATTCACCGTTCCGTGTAAGTCAGGTTCCTGCCGCTGGACGGGTCGAAGAGCTGCACCTTGTCCGCGTCGAACCAGATCTCCGACGAAGCGCCTTCCACTGCCTCGGACGCCGAGGACAGCCGCGTCACGAGCGAGATGCCGTCACCCGGCACGTCGTCCGATCCCGCGTCCGCCGCGAGTTCCTGGAGCTCGGCCGAGGCCGCCTGCTCGCCCGTGAGGTTGAAGTAGGCGTACTTGTCCGAGCCCATCGACTCCAGCACGTCCACCTGGTGCGTGAACTTGCCGCCCGACGACAACGCCGCCGCCTCGACCAGTGCCGCGTCCTCGAAGTGCTCCGGGCGGATGCCCATGATCACCTCGCGGGGCGCGTCGGCACCCTCCACCAGCTGCCGCACCCGGTCCGTCAGCGTGACGTCGCCGAGGATCGAGCGCAACGAGCCGTTCTCCAGCGTCGCCGGCACGAAGTTCATCGACGGGGAGCCGATGAAGCCCGCGACGAACAGGTTCGCCGGCTGGTCGTAGAGGAACTGCGGCGCGCCGATCTGCTGCACGACACCGCCGCGCATGACCACGACCCGGTCGCCGAGGGTCATCGCCTCGGTCTGGTCGTGCGTCACGTACACCGTGGTCGTGCCGAGCTGCTTCTGCAGGCGCGACACCGAGGTGCGCATCTGCACGCGCAGCTTGGCGTCCAGGTTGGACAGCGGTTCGTCCATCAGGAACGCCTTGGGGTTGCGCACGATCGCGCGGCCCATCGCCACGCGCTGCCGCTGACCACCGGACAGGTTGGACGGTTTGCGGTCGAGGTGCTGCGTGAGATCGAGGATCTCCGCGGCCTCCTTGACCTTCTTCTCCACCGTCGCGTTGTCGACCTTCGCCAGCCGCAACGGGAAGGCCATGTTCTCCTTCACCGTCATGTGCGGGTACAGCGCGTAGGACTGGAACACCATCGCGATGTCGCGGTCCTTGGGCGCCTTCTCGTTGACGCGCTGCCCGCCGATGCGCAGCTCGCCGTCGGTGATGTCCTCCAGGCCCGCGATCATGTTGAGCGTGGTGGACTTCCCGCAGCCGGACGGTCCGACCAGGATGATGAACTCGCCGTCGGCGATCTCGAGGTTGACCTCCTGCACGGCCAGCGCGCCGTCGGGGTACTTCTTGGTCACCTTGTCCAGAACGATCTCTGCCATTGGTCAACTCACCCCTTGACGGCGCCGGAGGTCAGGCCGGCGACGATCCGGCGCTGGAAGAACAACACGAAGAGGATGATCGGGATGGTGATGACCACGGCGGCTGCCGCGATCGACCCGGCCGGGTCCTCGAACTGCGAGCTGCCGGTGAAGAACGACAGCGCCACCGGCACGGTCCGCGACTGCTCGGTGGAGGTGAGCGAGATCGCGAACAGGAAGTCGTTCCAGCAGAAGATGAACACCAGGATCGCCGTCGTGAACACGCCCGGCGCGGCCAGTGGCGCGATGACGCGACGGAACGCCTGCCCCGGCGTCGCACCGTCCATCTTCGCCGCCTTCTCGAGCTCCCAGGGGATCTCGCGGAAGAACGCCGACAGGGTGTAGATCGCGAGCGGCAGCGCGAACGTGATGTACGGCAGGATCAGGCCGGGCCACGTGTCGAAGAGACCCAGCGAGCGCTCGATCTCGAACAACGGCGACACCAGCGAGACCTGCGGGAACATCGCGATCAGCAGCGAGACGCCCACCAGCAGGTTCTTGCCGGGGAACTCCAGCCGCGCGATGGCGTAGGCGGCCATCGTGCCGAACACCACGGCGATCGCGGTCGCGATGATCGCGATGCCGATGGAGTTGATCAGCGCCCGCGTGAACTCCGACGTCGAGAAGATGTTCTGGTAGTTCTCCAGACTCCACTCGCGAGGGATGAAGTTGCCGTCGGACAACGTCTTCGACGACTTGAACGACAGCGACACGATCCACAGCACCGGGATCAGCGCGTAGATCACGACGACCGTGTTGAGAACGCCCCAGCCCCACTTCTTGGCCGGGGTCTCCGCTCCTCCGATGCCCGCCATCAGCGCTTCCCTCCGTCGTCACTGCCGGGGGCAGCGGTGCCGAAGAGCTTGATGAACACGAACGCGATGATCGCGACCATGATGAAGATCAGCACGGACATCGTGGATCCGATACCGAGGTTCAAGCCCTTGATCAGGTTGTTGTAGGTCAGCATCGACACCGACGACGTGCCCTGCGAACCCGCGGTGAGCACGAAGAGGTTGTCGAAGATGCGGAACGCGTCGAGCGTGCGGAACAGCAGTGCGACCAGGATCGCCGGCTTCATGATCGGCACGGTGATCCTGATGAACCGCTGCCACCCGTTCGCGCCGTCCATCGCGGCGGCCTTGAGCAGGTCGTCCGGCACCAGCGCCAGGCCCGCCATCAGCAGCAGGGCCATGAACGGCGTGGTCTTCCAGATCTCCGCGAGACCCACGACCATCAGCGCCGGAATCTTCTCCGTGAGCACGGGATCGCCACCGAGCGCCTCGGCGAGGTAGCCGGTGCCGGGCGTCCAGGCGAAGCGCCAGGAGAACGCGGCCACGACCGTGACGATGCCGTACGGGATCAGCGTCGTAGTGCGGACGATGCCCCGGCCGACCAGCGCCCGGTGCATGATCAGCGCGAGCGACATGCCCAGCACCAGTTCGACCGCGACCGTGACGACGGTGAGCAGCACCGTCACCCAGACCGCGTTCCACCAGTACGGGCTGCTGAGCACCGTGACGTAGTTGTCGAACCAGATCCACTCGGTGCGGTCCGGGAACTTCAGGTCGAACCTCTGCATCGACAGCAGCAGCGAGTAGAGGATCGGCCAGCCGGTCACCGCGATCATGGTGATCGCGGCGGGCGCGCAGAGCAGCCAGCCGAGGCGGCGTTCGGCCTTCTTGCCTTCGCTCAGCGCCTTCTTCCTGGGCGCGACGGGAGCCGGTGAGGCTCCGGTCGTCGCCGTGTCCTCTGTCGTCGTCTGGCTCACGGCAGCACCCCCTTGGAGTCGAGTGCGTCCTGAAGTTCCTTGCGCAGCCTGTCCGCCGTCGCCTGCGGGTCGATGCTCGCGGGCGGCGAGAGGATCGTGGAGATGACCGTCGAGACGTTCTGGTAGGCGGGCGTGCGCGGCCGCACACTCGCGTTCTTCAGCGTCTCCTTGATGTCGTCGCGCATCGGGTACGCCTCGGCCATCTCGGGCTCGTCGTAGACGGCCTCGATGGTCGGCGGCACACCGTCCTTGAGTGCGGCGATCTTCTGGCTTTCCGCACCGCGCAAGCACAACACCGCGTCGAACGACTCGTCCGCGTGCGTGGTGTAGTTGCTGACGGCGTAGTTGATCCCGCCGACGGTGACCTTGGCGGCGTCACCGCTCACGGTGGGGTACGGCGCCCACTTGAAGTTCTTCGCGAAGTCCGGCTTCTTCTGCGCCGCCGCGTAGACGTACGGCCAGTTCAGCTGGAACGCCGCACTGCCGTTCTCCATCGCGAGGCGCGCGTTGTCCTCGGCCGCGTTGGAGAACGACGGGTCGATCGCCTTGGACGTGGCGAGCTTCTTCAACGCCGCCAACGCCTGCACGGCCTTCTCGTCGACGACGGCCTTGGTGCCGTTCTCGTCGAGGATCGTGCCGCCGTTGGAGTTGACGAGGGTGTTGTACAGCACGACGAGCCCCTCGTACTGCTTCCCCTGCGCCACGATCTGGCCGGGCTTCCCTTCCGCCACCAGCGCCTCGGCCATGGAGATCATCTCGTCCCACGTCTTCGGCGGCGTGGGCACGAGGTCCGAGCGGTACCACAGGAGCTGGACGTTCGTGTTGTCCGGAGCTCCGTACAGCTTGCCCTCGTAGGTCGCCGTGTCGAGCGGCGTCTTGAGCGTGCCGCTCTCCACCTGGGACTTGACGGAGCCGGTGAACTCCTTGATCCAGCCCGCCTTCGCCAGCTCCGCGGTCCACGTGACGTCGAGCCCGAGGACGTCCATGCTGTCGTCTTCCGCGGCAAGTCTGCGCACCATCTGTTCGCGCTGACCGTCCGCCTCACGCGGCAGCTTGTTGTAAACGATGTTGTATCGCCCGCCGGCCTTCGCGTTGCAGCTGTCAACGATGGCCTGGAAGTTCTCCTGGGGATACTTGTAGACGTTGACGGTGATGCCGCCGTCGCCCGACCCGCACGCCGTGAGCGTTCCTGCCGCGAGTACCGCGGCTCCCACTCCGGCGGCAAGTCGATAGCGCCGTGTCGCACCCATCGGCCCTGCCTCCTTCCCGACTACACGGAGGAGCCAGACCGCAGCGCCCGGCACCTCGTCGTGCCACCGGCCGCACCGGGCGGACCGGTCAGATGAACCTAGGCCGGGTGATCACGAGCCGCAACCAAGAGAGGCAACGATTCAGAACCAATGGGCGTCTGCACCGTCTCAATTGCCGGGGTTCACGGGCCGCATCGCAAGCCTCGCGAGCAGGTCACGCCCCTTCTCGGCGGACTTCGGGTTGCACAGCACGTCGTACCGGTTCGCGACCAGCTGACTGGCCGACTGGAAGTCCCGCTTGCCGCGCGCCGACCCGTACCCGACCGCCGCGAACACCAGCCCGAAGAACACACCGGTGATCAGACCCGTGAGCACCGGCCCCACGGTCACACCGGACTCAGGGCTGAAGAGGGTGAGCAGCAACCCGACGAACAGACCGAACCAGGCCCCACTAGCCGCCCCGGTCATGAGCACCCGGCTCCACGTCAGCTTGCCGGTGATGCGTTCCACCAGCATCAGGTCCACGCCGACGATCATGACGTCCTGGACCGGGAAGTCCTCTACGGCGAGATGGTCGACCGCACGTTGCGCTTCCTCATACGTGGCGTACGAACCGACCGGCCACCCCGTCGGCGGGGTGGGCAGGCGGGGAGGGACGCCGGGCCGGTTCGGGTTGGCGAACGGACTCGTCACGGGGACCACCTCTGTCGGACGCGCTGATCGTCCCATCCTGCCAGTGCCCGCTGCGGGGTGCCGAGACGCCTACGGGTGTTTTGCCGGAATCGTTGCGGGCCGCTCATGTGGACAACGAACCGCGCCCCCAAGGCGGGCTGCGTCCGTCCGATTCACCCCGACGGCGCCAGCGGATTCTCCGAGTCGAACTCGAACGTCTCGATCGCGGCACCGGCGGGAAATTCCGGGTGATCTCGCCACATCTCCGCGATCGAGACCAGAAGATTCCACGAAGCGGTGGCGTGATGTTCGGATCTCGCCGCTTTTTCAGGCGTCACGGCACGGTAGTGACGAATGGCCGCGATCTGCCTGTAAGCGACCATGCGAAGCGTGGCGACCGCACGACGAGACTCTCCTTCCCGAAGTGCGTCAAGATCGGAAATGCGCGCAAGAACGAACTGAACCAGCAGCGAAAGCTGTTCCTCAGTGATTCGCTCCATTTCACCCTTCCGACAAGAGAACCATGTTGCACGCCACCTTCGAACCTCAGCACCAGGCGAGGTGCCCGAGCGAAACAAACCCGGCCGAGCACCTCGCCACACCGCAAGCTCTACAACGAAACCAGATTCAGCACACTAGCACCCCGGCTTGTAGTCATAAACCTTGTTGTAGTTGTGGTTGTCCAGCCAGCCGATGTTGCCTCGGTCGTTGACGACGATTCGATACCTGTTCGTGTCCTTCGCGCCCATGTCGTAAATCGTCGCTCCTTCCCACTTCCGCAGCACCTTCGGCGGGGTTTTCCCCCTTTTCTCGTACGTGTCGGGCTCAGGCCCATTGCCCTTCGGCCTCGGGGTCGCCGTTCCGGCGACAACTTCCTCGAGTCGTTGCCGAACGATGTTCGGGATCACGGGCTCATCGCCACCCGCGTTGTGCACCAGCACCGGGGTTACGCCTGCCATCACGAAATATGTGTGAAGGCTGTCGACCGTCAGGTTGAAGGTGCGCATGACGCCTGAGTACCGGTGGACCGCGACCAGTTCGGCGCGACCGTCGCCCGGTGTGCTCAGAAGATCACCAGCGTCGAGTTGGTCCGCGTCCTCCCACTCTCCCGAACTGGCGTTGAAGAACGGGTGATGGGCGGTCGTCCGAACGACGTTCAGGCCGGCCGAGGTCGACACCGTGAGGTCCACGTACTCCTTGTCCTCGTCCGTCACGATGACGGCGAGCACCTCGTGCTGTTCGACCGACGGGCTTTCCGGCCGGCTTGAGGCGACCTCGTCTCCGATCTCGATCTCGTCGATCCGCTTGACCGAGCCGTCGGCCATCAAAACCAGGGTGTCGCCGGTGAAGCTGTTGGGCCCGCTGAGCCGGCAGGACCTCGGCGCCGCACGCGACGCGGCCCCGTTGCGGATCTTCAGCGCCATTGCCCCGCCCATAGCCATGTTGGCGAACTGGGACGCGACGTCCTCCCACGCCGCACCGTTGGAGCACTTGGCGAAGTTGTCAGCGCAGTAGTTCGCCGCGATGTCCTTGGCACCGGCGACGTCGTCCGGGTGAGCGAGCAGGTAGTTCCACGCTTCCTGGCAGGCCTGACGGCCGTAGCAGGCGGCGTGGCCGTCGCCCATGTCCTGGCCCCAGTAGTCGAGGCCGTAGCTGTAGCCGACCGTGCGCGTTGAGAAGATGTCGATCAGTTTGTGCACTTCGTTGGTCGCCGGCGAGTTCTTCTTCGTCCACCGAGTCTGAAAATCGTCACCGGGCGCGTCACCACCGAGCATCGGCTCGGTGGGCGGAGGCGGCGTCTGTTCGGCCTTGGTGCCACCAGGACGGCTGCTGCACGGCCCTTCGATCATGCAGCCCATCGCCAGCAGGCCGGACGGGTCGCTGAAGGTGATCGGCGAGTTGTTGCTGTACGCGTAGCCGTTCCACTGCTGCGGATCCTGGCCGTCCATGATCGGGTCGACGGAGATGAACCGGCCGATCAGCGGGTCGTACTGCCGCGCCCCGAGCTGGAGCAGCCCCGTGGAGGCGTCGATCGTGCCGCCGACGAAACCGCGTTCTCCCGGGAACGACGCCGCGCCGCCGCGAGGTGCCCCGAACGGGAGCTGGCGGCGGCGTTCCAGCGCCATGGTGTCCCGGTTGATCGCGATCTGTGCCGTGCCCTGGTGGTCGTTGGCCAGCCACGTGATCTTGGTCTGGCCTTCGCGCATCGCGATGACCTTGCCGCCGTGCGTGTAGTAGCGCGTGACGGTGGGCTTCGTCGCACCCTTGGCGAGGCGGAGTTCTTGGCCTGCCAAGTACAACGTCGTGCCGTCGGGGTCACGACGCAGCAGACGCGAGCCATCGGTGCCGTAGACGAACTTCGTCTCCTTGGCGCCTTCGGCGACCTTGGACACGCGTCCTTCGACGTCCCAGTCGAGAGTCTGGGACGTCCCAGCGAGATCGCGCGTCTTGGTGTTGCCCGCAGCGTCGTAGGTGAAGCGGTCGAGACGACTGCCACCGGGTCCGGAGGTCGTCACGGACGCGAGTTCGTGCGCCCGCGTGTAGCCGTAGGTGCGGGTGGTGTCGCCGCCAGTGGCGTGCTGGATCTCCTTCTTGCGGTTGCCGATGGCGTCGTACTCGAACGACTGCCAGTAGGGCGCGGGTCCGGTGAGCGTGTTCGAGGGATCGTCCGAGCACGGGGCCGACGGTGTCCACGCCTGGGTCAGCCGCTGCAGGTGGTCGTAGCGGAAGCACTGCCTGTCCACGCCGAGAACCGTGCTGTCCTGAACGGACAGGACGTTGCCGGAGTCGTCGTAGCTGTAGCTGACGTCCGCCTGCTTGGGCGACGGGACCTCGGCGTCGACGATGTACCGGTTCATCCGGCGGGTGTTGTCGTCGTAGTAGTTCGACATCCAGACGCGCTTGCCCGTCGTACCGCCGAGCTCGGTCCGGTAGAGCTCGCCGTACCGCGTGTACGTCGTGCTGTTGACGAGCATGTCGGAGGTCGTGCCGTTCAGGCCGGCCACGGTCTGGATCGGCCGTCCCAGGTCGTCGTAGTGGTGCAGCACGGTTTCGGACGGCATGTCGGCACCGGCGATGGCGCCGTACGTCTCACCCTGGACGCTGCCGTCGTCGTTGTACTGGAACGTCGAAAGGTACGTGCCCCTGAGCGGTCCTTCGGCGTCCGGGATCACGGTCTCGGTCTGCAGCGGCTGATCGAGCTGGCTGTAGGACAGCACCTTCGAGGTGTAGGCGTTGCCGTCGACGTACCTCGTCGATGTCGCCGGCAGGCCAAGGCCGTAGTCCGCGGTGTCATAGGTGAACTGCTGAAGCGTGGTCGTGCCCGACTTCGTCGAGACCTTGCGGTTCAACTTGTCGTAGGCGTAGGTGAGGGTCTTGTTCAGCGCGTCCGTGACGGTCTCGGCTCGGTCAAGCGCGTCGTAGGTGGTGGTGGACACGCCCTTGTCGACGTCTTCAGCACGGATCTGACGGCCGCGGACGTCGTACTCCCACTTCCACGTGTTACCCGCCGCATCCACAGTGGACGCGAGCTGGCCGGCGAGCGTGTACGTGTGGCGGACCACGTCGTGGTCACCGCTCGCCGTCGCCCCCTTGTACTGCCACAGTTCGGTCTTCTGGCCACGTGCGTCGTAGATCGTGGTGGTAGGAGTGGCGCCACGAGGTGGCGTGACGTCGACCCGGTCACCGCCGTACGCGGTGGTGGTGCGCCACTTCTCCTGCGCTCCCGCCTGGAAGATCGAGTTCAGGACCCGGCCGGATCCGTCGTGCTCCGTCCTGGTCAGACCGGGAACCTGGTTCTCCGAGAAGACGAGCAGGTTCGTGTCCACCGGCTTGTCGTTGAAGAACGGCTGCGTCACACGGGTAGGACGGCCCTGGGTGTCGTACTTGGTGTCCGCGACCAGACGTCCGCCGTCCGTCGGTGTCTGGGTCTGCCGCGGCCGGTACTGACCGTCGAAGACCGTGGTGCTGGTGAGGTAGTTGCTCTTGGCACTGATCTGCGTCACCTTGATCGAACTGGGAGCGTCGCGCTGGACGCCGTACTCGATCGACTGCGACGGCTTGGTCGGCCAGTCCTCCCGCGGGCGGTTCGGCAACCACACCGTGGTCGCCCGGCCGAGCGCGTCGAACACCGCTTCATGCACGTTCTCGTTGGCGTCGACCCGCTTCGTCTCCACGCCCCACGCCGGTTCGTACGTCGTGGTGACGGCATGACCGAGCGCGTCGGTGACGACCACGCCCGTGGCGGGGCCGCCGGTTGCCGGAACGAAGGCCGTCTTCGTCGTGTTGCCGAGTGCGTTCGTGGCCGTCAAGCTGCGGCCGTAGATGTCGTAGGTGCTGGTGAGCTTGGTGGCCCAGACCGGACCGGACGCCGGCCTCTGGTCGATCGTCTCGACCTTGGTGATGTTGCCGGCGTTGTCGTAGGTGTTGCGGACGCCGCCTAGCGACTGGGCCGGGAACGACGCCGCGGCGCCGCAGGCCGCGGCCACCGACTCCGATTCGAGCGGGTAGGACCAGCGCCAGCGGGGTTCGTCCTGCACGTAGGACGTGGTGGTGCAGCGGTCGTCGTCGGTCCTGTCGAGGTCGCCGTGGTCCTTGCTCTCGGTGACCTGGCCGTGGTCGTCGTACTTGCTCTCGGTCTTGGTCTTGCGCCAGCCACCCGACCGCAGCGCGGTGTAGGAGGTCGAGGATTCCTGCGCGGTCCAGTAGGCCTTGTGGTCGCCGCGGGTGGCGGTGGGGCCCCTCCAGGTCGGGGTCGAGATGGTCTTGGACAGGACGGTGTCGCCGGTGCCGTCGTGCACCTGCGACTCGAAGCGGAAACCGCTGAGCCAGTCGGAGTCCTCGCGTTTGCCGTTCTCCGAGTCGGTCACGTCGGCCGTGCGGGTCGCGTTGCCGGGCAGCTTGTCGCCGTGCATGCCGCGGTAGAAGCGTTCCTCGGTCATCGTGACCGGGCCGGCGATGTCGTTGTCCTTGCCGGTGAGCACGCGGACCCGGCCGAAGCCGCGGAACTCGTTGTAGGTCCGCTTGTCGTCCTTGGTGAACTCCGACTGGTCGCGCCGCCAGCCCGCGCCGTCGAGGTACTGGTAGCGCACCAGCTGTTCGGCGCTCGACGCGTAGCGGTCGGTGGTGGTGACCGATTCCACGACGTACTTGTGGAAGTAGTCGTCTCGCTGCTCGCCGTTCAGCGGCGCCCATTTGGCCGGGTAGCAGCGCTTGTTGTTGGTCTCCGGGTTGGCGGGCATGGCGGTGCCGGGAACACAGTCGGGTGCGGCGTACTTCACGGCGGTGACGCCGCCTGCCTCGGAGACCACGGCCGTGACGCGGTAGCGGTTCAGCGGGCCGATGCCGGTCGGGGTGTCGACGCGGTTCGGCATCGCGGTGCCTTCGAACGTCACCTGTGGCAGCGGGAGCTCACCACCGACCAGGCCGGTGTGCGTGATTCCCTTGAGCCACAACGCCGCGTTGTAGTCGTCGTTGGTCTTGGGGAACTCGTGCTGCAACGACCAGCGGTCGACGTTCTGGTAGCCATTGCCCTTGCGGACCTGGGTCGTGATCGTCGACAGGCGCTTCGTCGACCAGAAGGTCGGCTGGTGCTTGTCGGGGCAGGTGGCACCGTCGCAGCGGTCCGCGACGGAGGCGTCCGGCCAGTTCTCCTTGGTGTCGAGGGAGCAGTTGCTCTCCTTGACGCACCGGTTCTCCAGGCCGAACTCCACTCGCCCGCTGGCGGGGGCGTTCACGTCGTCGCGCAGGCCGTACTCGACCGACGCCAGCGTGCCGGCGCGGATGTAGGAGACAGCGGCGTTCTCGCGGTTCTTGCCGTACTTGTTGGTCTCGGTCTCGTAGTTGTAGAGGACCACGTTGCCGCGCGGGTCCACGACCTTGTCGAGCATCCACCGCCACGCGCGGTCGCACGACGAAGCCGCGAAAGTGTTCTCGTGGCACGGCTCGTTGACGTCGTCGCCGAACACGGGCACGGTCCAAGTGGACTTCGCGCCGTTCCGCGTGCCGAAGAAGTACTGCGTGCCGTCGACCGTCGTGATCTTCCACGACTCGTTGAACTTGTCGCCGTTGCCCTGCGTCGTGGTGCGCTCGACGAGCGAGCGGTCATCGGCCTTGAGCCGCCACGGGCCGGTGTCGCCGTCCCTGATCAGCATGCCGCCGCGGCCACCGAACGAGGCGGTCGCGTTGTCGCTGCGCCAGCACAGATCGCCGACCTTGGGCGGCGTGGTGCCGCCTTCGGTGTCGTCCATGCAGTTTCCGTAGGCGCGTTCGACGTACCCGGCGGAGAGGTCCCAGCCCTCACCGACCCACGACGGCTGGTTGTTCGTCACCGACGTCAGACCGTCCACAGCGGACGATCGGTAGGACAGCGCGAGCGACGGGCTGAACCCGCCGGGTGCCGGCGGCACGCGCAGTGGGTACGACCAGGAGAAGTCGCCGCTCTGCCGCGACACCTCCCACGACGACGAGGCCGAGAACGGGGTGGCGGCGAACGATCCGCCGCCCTGCTGAGTGCCGCCCGCGGACTGGTTTCCCTTCAACGCCCGCGTTGTCGCCTCGTCCTGCCCGCGGGTGCCGAGCGACCCGTTCGACACGGGAACGGACGGCACGTCCGGCGCGTTCACCGACGGGCTTCCCGCGGCGATGGCGGCCTCGTCGACCGCCACCGACACGGTGGTGATCGCGAGGCATACCGCCATCGCTCTTATGAGGGCGCGTTTGAGCTTCATGGTGTTCGTCTCCCCCAGAGGTCAGAACGTGGCGACGGTGGTGGGCGTGGTCACGAGCACGTGACCGAGTTGCTCCTCGACCAGCTGCCCCTCACAGGTGCTGCTGACCGAGTCGAACCGGTTGCCGGTCGCACCGGCACGGCAGCGCATCAGCGGCTTGGACTCCACGCCCTCCGGCGGTGAGGTCCAGACGTAGCCGATGCCTCCGAGGCGTTCCTTGCCTCCGCACGCCGAGTCCCGCGAGCTGAACGTGTCGGCGCCTTCGCGGCACAGCCAGAGAACAGCGGTGCCGGGTGCGCTTGCCAGCCCGAGGACACCGAGGACGCCTTCATGGCGGTAACCGGGAGCCACGCCGTGCGTGGTGCTCCAGTGATCCCACGGGAAGGACGTGCTGATGTACCGGGACAGCGGTGCGTAGCCACGCAGCCAGCCCAGGCGCTTCACCTTGGTCTGGCCTTCGCAGTCCTCTGCCGTGGCCGTGAACCTGTCGGCGTTGACGACGCACAGGTTGAGTTCGACGGCCGGGATGTTGACGGGCTTCACGGAGTAGACCGCGCCGGTCTCACCGATCAGCGTCGCGCCTTCGCAGTCCGCGGCGGTCGAGCTGAAGTGGTCGTTGCCCGACTTGCACGAGTACAGCGGTTGCGTGTTCGCCTCGGTCAACGACGGCGGCTGACCCATCACGCCCTCATAGCGGTAGTTCGGCAGCGGTGCCACGCCGGTGAGGCCCGTGTAGTGCTCGCCCACACCGGCGGTGCTGATGAACCGGCCGAGCTGGCCCGCGGGCGACAACGGACGGGACGCCCGTTCGAGCAGCGTCGCGTCGGGCGCCATGCCCAGCTCGACGCGGACCTCGTCGACCAGTCCGACGAACTGCTCGGCGTCCTTGCCGTCCGACTTGCTCCTGCCGACGGACATCGGGCCGTCGGCGAGCCACATGCGGCCGGACGTGGTGCCGACGAGCTTTCCGTCGACGTAGAGCTTCAGCAGTCCGGCGCCGTGGTCGTACACGCCGGCGAGGTGCGTCCAACGCCCCAGCACGGCAGGCTCCGCGGACAGCGCCTTCGCCAGCGGCGCCTCGGTCGAGTCCTGCACGGGTGCGGAGAACGCCCACCGCTTGGACTCCTGCCGGTACTGCAGGACGAAGCCGCTGACCTCGGTGCCGTCCTGGCCGAGCACGGTGGAGGTCCTGTCGTCCCGCTCCAGCCGCGCCCACGCCTGGACGGTGAAGCTGTCACGCGGGTTGACGCCGTAGGCCTTCGCCGTCGCGGAACCGGTGCCGTCGAACTTCATCGAGGTCCCGAACACCCCGCGGCCGAAGGTGACCCCGCCCGTCGTCGTCAACGTGTTGGCGCGCCAGGTGGTGTCATCGCCGTTGCTCGCGTCGAACTTCCAGAGACCGGCGTCGTTCAGCATGACGTCGTTGTGCACCAGGTTGATCTCGCCCTGCGTCAACGCCTTGGTGTAGACGCGGACGTCGTCGACGCCCTTGTTCCACCAGCTGCCCTTGACGCCGTCCCACTTGCTGCGCCCGACGGTGAACGGACCCGTGGCGTTCCAGCCGACCGCGCCGACCTTGACCGCGGACTGCACACCGTTGACGTACAGGCGAAGCTGCTTCGCCTCGGCGTCGTAGGCCACCGCAAGATGGGTCCACCGGCCGATCTTCGCGGTCTCGGACGAGACGAGCACCGTGGCGGTGCCGCCGTTCACGTCCGCGTGCGGCTGGACCACAGCCCATCGGCCCGAGTCGCCGTTGTAGGACAGGACGAAGGCGCTGTCCTGCGCGCCGTCCTGCGCCACGATCGACCGGTTGCCGGTGATGCCGGTCTCCGGGTAGGCCCACGCGCTGACGGTGTAGCTGCGCGAGGTGTCGATGACCGGCCCCGCGGTCTCCCCCGCGCCGCTCGACCCGTTGAACCAGGCGCTGCCGGCGTTGCGACCCCCGCCCCAGGTGGATCCGGAGCTCAGGGTGAGCGCGTTGCCACGGCCGCTGCTGTCCGCCGCGGTCGTGCCGGTCTTCTCGTCCAGTTTCCAGTGCCCGGCGTCCGCGACCGGCAGCGTGGCGGCCGGCTGGTCCTGCGCTGGATACGACTTGTACAGCTTGAACACGCCGTCGAGGTTGGTCGCACCGGTGTACATCCGGACGTCGTCGACGGATCCGGTCCAGCGTTCGGCCTCGGCCGGAACGCCCGCCAGCTTCGACCGGCCGATCTGCACCCCACCCGACGCGGTCCAGGCGTTGTTGAGCGCGCCCTCACCCATCCGGTTGCCGTTGACGTAGAGCAACAACTGCTTGGCCGCTCGGTCGTAGACGCCGACCAGGTGCACCCACTTCTTGAAGTCGGAACGCTCGACCGACACGGCGGCCTTCGTGATCACCGTGTTGCCGAGGTCGTCCTCGGGCATCTCGAAGATCCAGTTGGCGGGGTTGTTCCTGTCCTGGAGGTACCCGAGGCGGAACTTGCTGTTCTGGTTCGCGTCCTGGCTGACCGCCACCTTCTTGCACTTGGCGGCGGAACATTCCTCCGGCAGGTACACCCACGCCGACACCGTGAAGCTCTGGTCCGTGCGGGGTACCGCGCCCGTCGACACCTCGCCGGCGCCGTTGAAGCTCACCGCGTTGCCGAGACGGCCGGGTGCGTAGGTGGCGTTGGTGAGCGTGCCCGCCTTGCCCCCGACCGCGTCGCCGGCGGTGGCGCCGACGCCCTCGTCGAACTGCCACTTGTGCAGGAGGTTGAGGTCACGGCCCGACTTCGCGCGGATCTCGTCCGCGAACAGCGCGCGGTTGTGGACCTCCACGTCGTCGATCGCACCGGGGAAGAGGTCCACGTCGGCACCGTTCCACTGCGCACGGCCGATGCGGAACTGGCCGTCCGGCCGGTCCCAGGCGTCCGGATGAGTGGCGGAGGCTGCCTCGATGCCGTTGACGTACAACGTCATCCGGTCGCGAGCCGCGTCGTAGGTGCCCACCAGGTGGGTCCACACACCCTGCTGGGCCACCGCGCCGATCGCCCGCGTCTGGCGGCCGCCGCCGTTCGTCTCGTCCTTGCCGAACATCGCGAACGACCAGTGCCCGTCCGGCGTGGCCTGCAACTGGAAGGCGCTGACCGTGTTGCCGTCCTGGGACAGCACGGCCGGGTAGCGGTCGCTGACGACACTGTCCAGTCGCGCCCACGCGCTGACGGAGAAGTTGCGCGACGTGTCCACCGCGTGCCCGGCACGCAGTGACGACCCCGGGACACCTGTCAGGCGGACGCCGAGGTCCTTCGGGTCGGAGTTCTCGTTCTGGCCGCTCACCCAGTCGACCGGGTCGCCGAGCGTCAGGGTGCCGTTGTTGCCGGACGCGTCGACGGCGTCGCCGTCGAGGCGCCACTGCCGGACCGGGTCGGCGTCCAGCTTGACGATGTCGCGGATCTCGTCGGCCGCCAGCGCCCTGCTGTGCACGCGGACGTCGTCCAGATCGCCCTTCAGGAAGGCGCCCTGCTGGTCGGTGCCCATCACGAACGGACCGCCCGCGTCCCAGAACGGCTTGGTGGCAACGGCGCTCACCGCGGCCTCGCCACCGTCCAGGTACAGGGTCGCCTTCTTCGTGCCGGTGTCGAAGACAGCGGCCAGATGCGTCGGCACGTTCTTCACCGCGCTGCCCGGCGCGCTCTGCGCGAGCACGTTCCACGCCGTGCTGCCGTTGCCCTCGGTCATCCCGAAGAGCCAGCGACCGTCCTTCTGCTGCAGCACGAACCCGCTGGAGCTCGGACCGTCCTGCGACAGCACGGTCATCGGGCCGGTGGTGTCCGAAAGCGTGACGGATGCCGACACCGTGAAGCTCTTGTCCGTGCGCACGACGGCGCCCGTGGTGCGAGCCTGCCCGGTGCCGTCGAAGCGCACCGCGTTGTTCTTCGGCTGTGGACGCTGTTCGAAGAACGACACCCCGCCGGAAAGCGCGGCGTTCGCCCCGTTGGTGACGGCGTTGCGCGCGGTGGTGCCCGGAGCGTCCTCGAACCGCCAGTGTCCGACCTGGACGTTGTCGCGCCGCACTTCGCCGGTCACCTCGGCGTCGGTCAGCGCGCGGTCGTACACGCGCACCTCGTCGATGGCACCGAACATGCTGTGGTGGAAGGTGCCCTGCGCCTTGGCCTGGCCGATGCGCAGCTCACCGGCCGCGTGCCACGGAGTGGTGGCCTTGCCGGTGCCCTGCAGCACCCCGTTGACGTACAGCTTGACGTCCTTGGTGTCCGCGTCGAACACACCGGTGAGGTGGGTCCACGCACCCGGCGTGGGTTCCTCCAGCGACTTCACGACGCCCCAGGTGGTCGGGTTCGCGGAGTCCTGCTGTGGCATCACGAACACCCAGCGCCTGTTGTCCGCCTGGTACTGCAGGCAGAAGGCGCACACCGAGTTGCCGTCCTGGCTCACGACCGCACGCCAGTACTGGTCGAGTCCGCCGTCGAGGCGCACCCATGCCGAGACGCTGAAGCTCGAGTCGGTGCGCACGGCGTTCGGGGCGGTGGCGTGGCCACCCATGCCGTCGAGGGCGAGCGCGGAACCCACCGCGCCGGTGGTGAAGCCCGTCTCGCCGTGCGTCGTGCCGTGCCGGTCACCCAGATACGCGGTGTCGTTGACGTTGCCGTCCATGGCGTACTGGGCGATCGCGCCGGTGCCCGCACGGACGTAGATGTGGTAGACGCGTGCCGGGCCGGCGTTGCCCGCGCGGTCGACCGAGCGCACGAAGAGGTCGCGCGGGCCGTCACCGGGCATGGTCAGCGTGACCGTCGTACTGCCACCGAGCGCGTCGGCCTGCGCCGACAGCGGGGTCGTGTCGTCGTCCCAGCCGTAGGCGAACCTGTCGGTGTCGGCGTCCTTGGCGGTGAAGGTGAACTTGCCCGGCACCGTGGTGCCGCCGTGCCAGCGGTTGTCCTCCGGGTAGCCGACGCTGCTGACGTCCGGCTTGTTGACCGGATTCGTGCGGTCGATCCGGAACTGCTTGGGCCCCAGCACGTAGTCCGATCTCCACGCGCCGTCATCGGCCGCCACGAACCACGTGACCAGACGGCCGTCGGCGACCCCGGTCAGCGACACGTCCTGCGAGGTGTTGGACCAGGAGGGCAACCAGGCGTTGCTCCAGAAGACCCTCTTGTTCTGGGTGTTGGCGACGTCCGGGTTCTCGTCGTAGACGTCCCAGGTGGCCTTGACCTGGTCACCGTCCGAATCGGACACGTTGGCCTTCAACGTGATCGTCGATCCGCCGTACCACGGCATGCCGCCGCAGTGGCCGCACGCCTGGAGGTTCTCCACGGTCGCGGGGTCCCGCGGGGTGTCCGCACGGCCGTTGTAGTAGACGACCAGCTTCGACTTGCTGGGATCGAACTTGCGCCAGGCGTTCTCGTCGTCCGACGACCCGATCCAGTACGTGGAGTTGCCGGTCGTGTCGAGCCAGTGGTGGAAGGTGTCCTTGCTGAAGGAGAAGGCCTTGTGTTCCGAGCAGTTGCCGTTCACGGAGGGCACGCTCGCGCTGGTGAGGACGCCGATGTCGCCCGGCTGGTTGTTCCAGTTCGTGCCGGGCCCGATGTCCCCGTTGGCCACGTGCAGATCGTGCTGGTGCCAGGCGTTGCAGGTCGGAGAGTGCACGACGGTCGCGTCCATGCGGGCGGAGGAGACGCTCTTGCCGTTGAGGAAGCTCGTGTCGAACTGGAAGTACGACCGCGTGACCAGCTTCGGTGACGTCAGGTAGGCGCGGCCGGACCTCGCGGTCGGGTCGACCCGCACCCACGAGTACGTCTCCGCCTGGGAGTCAGCGCCGTTCCAGTGCGGCTTCTCCCTCATCGGGTTGGAGCCGTCGTCGTACACGGTCGTCCAGCCGACGTTGGACTTCTCGGCGGGCGCCGGGTCGACGTACACCGGGTACACGGTCGCGGGGTCGGTCAGCAGCTTCTGGTCCGGCAGCAGCGTGAGCGAGTCCGCCGCGAACTCGACGCCGATCGGTACCTGATCGGTGCGCGGCGCCTCGGTCTCCGCACGCTGCTTCGAGTCCCACATCAGCGACTGCGGCACCGCGAACACGACCTCGCCAGCCGCGTCGACCAGGTCGAACGCACCCTCTGCGCCAGGGCGGACGGTCAGCCCTGTGGTCTGCATCCCGAGCTTCACGGCGGTGACGTGCTCGGCCGCCGTCTTGTCCTTGACGACGAGCAACTGCTCGTAGCCGCCGTTCTTCGCGGTCATCTTCAGGTCGACGCCCTCGAAGACCTCGCGGTAGGTCGCGACCGGGCCGTCCACCGCCGGGGCCGGCAGCACGCCGGGCCAGGTCAGGGTGAACTCCTTGCCGCCCTTGCCCAGCCGGACCAGCGGTTCGGTGCCGCCACGGGAGAACGTCATGCCGACGCTGGTCGCCTTGGTCTCGAGTCCCTTGTCGGTCGGGGTCAGTTCCGGGTCGATCGACACCCACTTGCCGTCGCGCTGAACGCGTTGGGGCAGCGCGGAGACCGCGGCCTTGAGGTGCCCGCTGGGCTGCGCGAACACCTCGCGCGTCTCGGTGCGCATGTTGACCGCTTCGACCTCGATGCCCTGCGCGCGGGCGGCGTTGAGAGCCGTCGCGGTGTCAGGTGCCTCGGTGACGGGCTGCGGCGCCGCTGTCTGCGGCGTGTCGGCGACTACGGCCACGACGGTGGCGGCCAGGGCGAGTGACAGCAGGGCTGCGGAGACGTTTCTGGACGTGCGCAGGCATGACTGACTCGCCGCGCGGCGGCGGTGCAACAAAGTGGGCCCCCAGGCTCGCGCATGTCCCCCGACGACACGCGAACTAGTTATGTCGGCGTGAAGCCTGACTGACGAAAGCCCGGTTACCTATAGTCCGAACGAGTGATGACCACCACGTGTGACCGAAGTGAGAGTTCCGACATTTGGGACATTCACTTCAACGTTTGCCTCAATACGGCCGCCCAGTAGTCGAACACACGTTCGATCAACCAGGGAATGCGATTTCGAACCGGTGGGCGAAGGCGCGGTACGAACGCGCATAGGCGTCCCGGCTGTCCGCCACCCGTTCCCGCTCCTTCTTCAGCACCTCACCGGCCGCACCGGCGTTCCCGTTGAGCGCGTGGATGATCGCGAGCTTGCGCGCCCGTTCGAAGTCGAGCAACGACTCGGGCTTCGCGACGAGTTCCTTCGCCAGCGCGTCCCACTTCGCGTGCTTGTCGATGTACGGCTTGCCGTGCTTGAGGAACGCGGCCACCAGCGACGCGGCGACGGGTGCGTGGTCGCCGCGTGGGTCGAAGGTCCACTTCCAGACGGGCTTGTCGGGCATCAGGTGGCCCAGCGGCGCGGAGATGAAGGGTGTGGCCGGGATTCCGACGCCGAGGGCGCGGCAGACCTCGTCGTAGCGCTGGAAGCAGACGCCGGCGAGCGGGGTCAGGTCGAGCGAGCCCGTGACGCCGAAGCCCAGCCAGCCGGCGACGCCGTCGCCGCGGTCCTGGAGCCAGACGTGGCCGCGGCGGACGAAGCCCGTGGGGCGCAATGCGGTGTCCACGGCGATGAGCACGTCGGTTTTCGGTGATGGCCTCACGGAGGAGAGGGTCCCAAACGACAGCGCATCTCGCCGGGTCAGTGCAGCACCGGGCTGAGGAACTCGGTCAGCTTGCGCACCACGTCGGGCGGCACCTCGTCGAGGTGGTCCGTCAGCTGCAGGAGGATGCGGCCGCCGCCCAGGTGGTCGGCGGAGACGACCGGCGCGGTGGTGCAGACTTCTTGCACACCACCCAAAGCGGCGACCTGACGTGGTCCCAGCAACGTCGCCCAGTGCGGGCCGCGCGACAACTCCGCTGCCATGAAAAGGGATTCGTCGAGGCCCACGCCGACGGCGACCTCGTGCGCGGTCCGCACGCCGACGCGGTCCAGCGTGATCCAGCCGCCGCAGGCCTGCGCGAGCGTGGCGCCCGAGCGGAACGCCGACAGCCATTCCTGTTGCACCACATGGGAAATCCAGCCACCGAACAGCGAACGCGCGGCCGTGACGGTGATCTGGTGCGGGAACGCGGGGTCGTCCTTCAGCAGGATCTCCGCGGACCAGCCGCCGTCGACCAGGGGCAGGCCCTGGGAGTCGAGCTGGACGAGTTGCACGCGCAGGAACGACGGCAGGTCGTCGAGTGCGGCTGCCCACGACCGGAGGGTGAAGTCACCCGAAGAGAGCAGGAGGCGGGCATACCCCGGCGGCCCCCAGGGCGTTGTGTCGGAAGGGTGGTAGTCGCGCGCCACGGCCACGAGCTCCTCGACCGAGGCCGGGCAGAGCGGTGCGAGCAGGCCGGTGAACAGGTCGCCGAACCACTTGGCCAGCGCGGGACGGTCGACGCCGGAGAACGTGTCCAGCTCCAGACGGACCACGTGTGGCGGCGACACAGGTCTCGGAAGTGTCAGATCTGTGCTCAAAGTGAGCGAACCTTATGGCCCGCGGGCAAAAACCGTTAGGGACCAATCCCGTGAAAGATTGGCCCCTAACGGGGGAACGGGCAAGTTCGTCTAACCGCGGGACTGGTAGTCGCGCAGCAGGCCGCGCGAGATGATCGTCTTCTGGATTTCCGACGTGCCCTCGCCGATCAGCAGGAACGGGGCCTCGCGCATCAGGCGCTCGATCTCGTATTCCTTGGAATAGCCGTAGCCGCCGTGGATGCGGAACGACTCCTGCGTCACCTCGGCGCAGTATTCGGAGGCGATGAGCTTCGCCATGCCGGCCTCGACGTCGTTGCGCTGGCCCGAGTCCTTCAGACGCGCGGCGTTGACCATCATCAGGTGCGCGGCCTCGACCTTTGTCGCCATCTCGGCGAGCTTGAAGGCGATGGCCTGGTGCTCGACGATGGCCTTGCCGAACGTCTTGCGTTGCTGCGAGTACTCGATCGCGAGTTCGAAGGCGCGGATCGAGATGCCGCACGCGCGGGCGGCCACGTTCACGCGGCCGACCTCGACGCCGTCCATCATGTGCCGGAAGCCCTGGCCCGTGACGCCGCCGAGCACCTGGTCCGCGGCGATCTCGAAGCCGTCGAACACCATCTCGGTGGTGTCGACGCCCTTGTAGCCCATCTTGTCGATCTTGCCGGGGATCGTGAGGCCCGGCAGGACCTCGCCGTAGCCCTCGGGCTTCTCGACCAGGAACGTCGTGAGGTTCTGGTGCGGCTTCTCGGCGCCCTCGTCGGTCTTCACCAGCACGGCGGTGAGGTTGGACGTGCCACCGTTGGTCAGCCACATCTTCTGGCCGTTGATGGTGTAGCCGGAATCGCCGCGCACGGCCCGTGTGCGGATCGCCGCGACGTCGGAGCCGAGTTCGGGCTCGGACATGGAGAACGAGCCGCGCACCTCGCCGGTGGCCATGCGCGGCAGGTACTTCTGCTTCTGCTCGGGCGTCCCGTGCTGCTTGAGCATGTGCGCCACGATGAAGTGGGTGTTGATGACGCCGGAGACGCTCATCCAGCCCCGCGCGATCTGCTCGACCACCAGCGCGTACGTCAGCAGGGACTCGCCCAGGCCGCCGTACTCCTCCGGGATCGTCAGGCCGAAGAGACCCATCTCCTTCATGCCCTCGACGATGTCGGCGGGGTACGTGTCGCCGTGTTCCAGCGTCTGGGCGTGCGGGATGATCTCCTTGTCCACGAACGTGCGAACGGTCGCGAGGATTTCTTCCTGGATGTCCGTGAGACCCGCGGTCTGGGCGAGGCGCGCCATCGCACTTCCCTTCCAAGGCTTTGGTTACCGGCGAGTATGGACCGGTTAACGCTCGTTTGCGACCGGGGTGTGCTCTCCGCAACAACGGCGGCACCAGCTGTACCGAAACAGCATCCCTGACAGGTGTAATCGCACACCCACACGCGACGAACTGAAAGGCAGGACCTTAAGATCCCGCGTCAACACTTCTAGGGGGACCCTCGATGACCTACGACCCGTACAACCCGAAGCAGCCAGGAGATCCGTACGGACAGCAGCAGCCGCCTTACGGCCAGCCCGGCCCGTACGGCCAGCAGCAGCCCTACGGCTACGGCTACCCGCCGCCCATGCCGAAGCCGCAGCAGAACGCGATCCTGTCGCTGGTTCTGTCGTGCGTGGGTTTCGTGACGTGCGGAATCACGGCGATCGTCGGCGTCATCTTCGGCCACATCGCGATGGGGAAGATCAAGCGGGGCGAGGAGGAAGGGCACGGCATGGCCATGGCCGGCCTGATCGTCGGCTACTTCGTCATCGGTGGATGGTTGCTCTACTTCGCGTTCATCATCATCGCGATCATCGCGGCCGCGAACGGCAACACCTACTAGCGGAGAACTCAGCCCGCGAGGGCGATCTCCAGGGCGCCACCGCAGTGGCGGCAGACGTCGGCGAACACGTGGACGTCGGAAGCGCATCCGGGGCAGCCGCGGAAGCTGCGCTCGAGCAGGTCGTCCTCGCGACGCTTGAAGAGCCGCAACCGTCTGCTCGTCTTGCCGTTACTCGAACGTGACATGCCCCAGAGCATGCCCCCATGCCGGGGGCGGACCGCAAACTTCGGTGACTGATTGTGCTCCACTTCACCCGTTTCGAATGCAACCTGTGACGGTCGAACACGTCCAGTGACATTCAGGGTGAAGTGGAGCACAATCCGTAACGGAATCAGTCCTCCGGCGGCGTCCACACGTTCGCGCGCGCCATGCCCGCGGCACGGCCCTTGCCGGAGATCACCAGCGCCATCTTGCGCGACGCCTCGTCGATCATCTCGTCGCCGAGCATGACCGCGCCGCGCCGGCCGCCCGCCTCGGACGTGTAGAACTCGTACGCGTCGAGGATGTTCTCGGCGTGGTCGTAGTCGTCCTGCTTCGGGCTGAAGACCTCGTTGGCCGCGTCGATCTGGCCGGGGTGCAGCACCCACTTGCCGTCGAAGCCCAGCGCCGCGGACCGGCCGGCGACGCGCTTGTAGCCGTCGACGTCGCGAATCTGCAGGTAGGGGCCGTCGATGGCCTGCTTGTCGTGGGCCCGCGCGGCCATCAGGATCCGCATCAGGATGTAGTGGTAGGCGTCACCAACGTCGTAGCCGGGCGGCTGCTCGCCGACGACCAGCGACTTCATGTTGATCGACGCCATGAAGTCCGCCGGGCCGAAGATGATCGTCTCGACGCGCGGGGACGCGGTGGCGATCGCGTTGACGTTGTTCAGGCCCAGCGCGTTCTCGATCTGCGCCTCGATGCCGATCTTGCCGACCTCGTAGCCCATCGTCTTCTCGATCTGGGTGATCAGGAAGTCGAGCGCGACGACCTGCTCGGGCGTCTGGACCTTCGGCAGCATGATGCAGTCGAGGTTCGCTCCCGCGCCCTCGACGACCTCGGTGACGTCGCGGTAGGTCCACTCCGTCGTCCAGTCGTTGACGCGCACGACGCGGGCCTTGTCGCCCCATCCGCCCTCGTTCAGCGACGCGACGATGGTCTTGCGGGCGTCGGGCTTGGCCAGCGGGGCGCAGGCGTCCTCCAGGTCCAGGAACACCTGGTCCGCCGGCAGCGTGCGCGCCTTGTCGATCATCTTCTGGCTCGAGCCGGGGACCGCCAGACACGAGCGACGGGGACGCTGCTGGTCGACCACTGGAGTACCTCCTTGTACCGGCCGGTAACTATGAGCGCCACAGTGGCACGCATCATCTCCGGGCGCATATTCCCTGAGTCCCGTTTCACAAAGCCTGGCAGGCTGAACCGGTGGAGATCACTCGAGTGCTCGACGCGGCGCTGCGCAAGGCGGCGGCCGTCTGGATCACCTCACCCGGTCACGAACCCCGTCTCGTGCACGCGCACTGGCGTGCCGACGCGCTGTGGGTCCTCTCCGGCGGCACAGAACCCAAGGTGCCCGGGCTGGCCGATGGAGCAGAGGTCACCGTCACCGTCCGCTCCCCCAGCACGCACTCGCACCTCATCGACGCGTCCGCCGTCGCGCATCTGACCGAGCCGGACGACGAGACGGCGCTGGCGTTGAAGACCGCGCGGCTCAACACCAGACCGGAGTGGGAATCGGTGTACCGGCTGGAGTTCAGCGCATGATCACCGTCCCGGAGGGCTTCGGCGAAGGTCTCGGCGAGGGCGCGCCGGAATGGGTGGCGACGCTGCCGAGGCTGGCCACGAAAGCCTGCGCGCGGTGGCGGCTGACCCCGGACGGCGCGCTGATGAACGGGTTCTGCGCGGTCGTGCTGCCGGTGCGCCAGGCCGACGGGCATCCGGCCGTGCTCAAACTGACCTGGGTCGACACCGAGACCGAGCACGAACCGCTCGCGCTCAGGACCTACGACGGCGACGGCGCCGTGCTGCTGCTGGACCACGACGCGGAACTCGGCGCACTGCTCCTGGAACGCCTGGACCACACGCACTCGCTGCTCGACGAACCGATCGAGACCGCGGTCGACGTGATCGGCTCGATGCTGCGCCGCCATCGGCGGTTCGAGGCGCCGGCCGAGATCCACCGGTTCTCGAGCGAGGTCCCCGATCACCCCGCGGTGCCGCGAAAACTGCTGGACGCCGCACGTGAGGTGGCCACCCGGCCGATGGGCACCACTCTGGTCAACGCGGACCTGCACTACGAGAACGTGCTGCGCGGCCACCGCGAACCGTGGCTGATGATCGACCCGAAGCCGCTGGCCGGTGATCTGGAGCGCGGCGTCCTGCCGTTGCTGTGGAACAGGTTCGCCGAGATGGACGGGAGAAGGGGACTCACCGACCGCTTTCTCGCGCTGTGCGACGCGGGTGAGCTCGACGTGGAGAAGGCGCGGGACTGGACGCTGTACCGGGCCGTCACGAACTGGATGTGGTGCCTGGACGAAGACGACGAGGAACAGGCCGTGATCTGCGCCGAGATCGCCGGGTGGGCGGCAGGTTCCTGATCTAGCCTTGGCGTTGTGGTGGCTGTGAACCGGATCTACATCGCCCAGCTGGCCGGACTTCCCGTGTTCGGCCCCGACGGCGAACCCATCGGCAAGGCCCGTGACGTCGTGATCAGCCTCCGCATCGACCGGATGCCACCGCGCGTGCTCGGCATGGTCGTCGAACTCGTGACGCGCCGGCGGATCTTCGTGCCGATGCTGCGGGTCACCTCGATCGAGCCGAACGCCGTGACGCTCGCGACCGGGTCGGTGAACCTGCGGCCGTTCCACCAGCGGGTCAACGAGGTGCTGGTGATCGGCGAGCTGCTCGACGCCAAGATCCAGGTCGGGGACGGCGGCACGGCGGTCGTCGTGGACGCCGCGATGGAGGTGACCCGCACCCGCGACTGGCGCATGGTCCGCGTCGCCGGCCGGGAGCGGACCGGCCGGTTCAGCCTCAAGGGCCCGGTGCAGGTGTGGCACTGGGAGGACGTCTCCGGCCTGAGCGTCAACGAGATCGCGGGCCAGCCGCAGAGCGCGCACCAGCTGGTGGCGGTCTTCGAGGGCATGCGCGCGGCCGACGTCGCGAACTCCCTGCACGAGCTGCCGCCCAAACGCCGCTACGAGGTGGCCGACGCGCTGGACGACGAACGGCTCGCGGACGTCATCGAGGAACTGTCCGAAGAGGACCAGAAGGACGTTCTGTCCCACCTGGACGAGGAACGCGCGGCGGACGTCCTGGAGGCGATGAACCCGGACGACGCGGCGGACCTGCTCAGCGAGCTCGCCGAAGGCATGAAGGACCGGCTGCTGGAACTGATGGAACCGGAGGAGTCCGCTCCGGTCCGGCGTCTGCTGGAGTACTCGTTCGACACCGCCGGTGGCCTCATGACCCCGGAGCCGATCATCCTCACGCCGGACGCGACGATCGCGGAAGCGTTGGCACGAGTGCGAAATCCCGACCTCACGCCCGCGCTGGCGTCGATGGTCTTCGTCTGCCGCTCCCCCTCCGCGACGCCGACCGGCCGCTACCTCGGCTGCGTGCACATCCAACGGCTGCTGCGCGAACCGCCGTTCGACCTCGTCGCCGGCGTGCTCGACACGGACCTGGCCCGCCTGCCACCGAACGCCTCGCTGAGCGACGTGACGCGCTACTTCGCGACCTACAACCTGGTGTGCGCCCCGGTGCTCGACGAGGCCGAGCACCTGCTCGGCGCCGTCACCGTGGACGACGTGCTGGACCACCTGCTGCCGGCGAACTGGCGCGAGACGGGACTGAGCCATGCCTGAACTGCTGCCTCGGCGCAGACTCGATCTCCCACGGGAGCCGCGAGGTTTCCGCTTCTCGATCGACCCCGACACCTTCGGTCAGCTCTCCGAACGGCTCGCGCGGTTCCTCGGCACCGGGAAGTTCCTGTTCTGGCAGACGCTGATCGTGCTCGCCTGGATCGTGGTGAACCTCGTCGCGGTGTCGCTGAGGTGGGACCCGTACCCGTTCATCCTGCTGAACCTGGCGTTCTCGACGCAGGCCGCCTACGCCGCGCCGTTGATCCTGCTCGCGCAGAACCGGCAGGACGACCGGGATCGGGTGTCGCTGGAGGAGGACCGGTCGCGGGCGGCGCAGACCAAGGCGGACACCGAGTACCTGGCACGGGAACTGGCCGCGGTGCGGCTGGCGCTGGGCGAGGTGGCGACGCGCGACTTCATCCGCGGTGAGCTGGAGAAGCTGATGAAGGAGCAGAACAACCTCAAGAAGGTCCGGCCTTGAGCCAGGTCACCCGCTGATCTGTCCACTCGCGACCAGGTCCGCCAGGACCTCGTGGATCGCGGGCGCTGTCTCGGCGTGCTCGCGGTACTCGTCGCGCGTCACGTACGTCAGTTCGGCGATCTCGCTCGTCGGCCGCGGGGTGCCCAGCAACGAAGCCGTGAAGCAGGTCATGTCGACGATCGCGCCTTCGCCCTCGCCGTAGGCAGGGGCGACGTACCGCTTGAGGACCTCGGGCCGGTCGAGTTCGATGCCGAGCTCTTCGCGGACCTCCCTGCGCACCGCGTCGACAGGGCTCTCACCTGGCTCGATCTTGCCGCCGGGAAGGTAGAAGGCCTTCTTGTTGCGTGAGCGAACAACGAGGAGGCGGCCAGCCTCGACGTGCACCAGTCCCACCACCGTGATCACGGAAAGACGTCGTCCGCGGCCAGGCGATCGCACGTGCGGCCGAAGGCCTCGAGCTCACCGGGGCCGAAGCTCTCCCCGAAGTGCTCGGCGACGCCGGCGAGGTGGGTTGTGGAAGCACTGCGCAGGCGTTCAGCGCCCAGCGGTGTGAGCACGGCCACGATGCCGCGTCCGTCACCGTCGGCGCGTTCCCGCCCGACAAGACCGGCACGTTCCAAACGGTCCACCAGGCGGGTCACGCCAGATCGGGACAGCAGGACGGCATCGGCCAGTTCGGTCATGCGCATGCGCATGGAAGGCGTCTCGGCCAGTTGAACCAGCACGTCGTACGCCGCGAGCGATAGGCGCTGCTCAGCAATCAGTTCGGCCTCGAGGACCCTCGTGATCCGTGCATGCGCGCGGAGGAACGATCGCCACACCCCTAGCTCGACACGGGTGGGCAATCGGGAACTACCCGATTCCGGCACGGGCGTCGATGTTACGGACAGCGCGCTCCTGGCTACGACCTGGGCCTGTGCCCAGATGTGACCGGCCGGTAGGAGGGGTACGAACCGGACGTAGCATGGGGCAGGTGACCACCACACAGCCACTCCCCACCGTCGAGGACGTCCGCAAGGCGCTCTCCGGTGTGCAGGACCCCGAGATCCGCCGCCCGATCACCGAGATCGGCATGGTCAAGGACGTCGAGGTCGGCGCGGACGGCGTCGTGGTGGTCGGCATCTTCCTCACCGTCGCGGGCTGCCCGATGCGGGACAAGATCACCAAAGACGTCACCGCGGCCGTCACGGCCCTGGACGGCGTCTCGTCCGTGCGCGTCGACCTGGACGTGATGAGCGACGCCCAGCGCACCGAGCTCCGCAAGACGCTGCGCGGCGGCACCGAGGATCCGGTCATCCCGTTCGCCCAGCCGGGCTCGCTGACGCGCGTGTACTGCGTCGCGTCAGGCAAGGGCGGCGTCGGCAAGTCGTCCGTGACCGTGAACCTCGCCGTGTCGATGGCCGCTCGCGGCCTGTCGGTCGGCATCGTCGACGCGGACATCTACGGCCACTCGATCCCCCGCATGCTCGGCGCGGACGGCAAGCCCACGCAGGTCGAGAAGATGATCATGCCGCCGCAGGCGCACGGCGTGAAGGTCATCTCGATCGGCATGTTCACGCCGGGCAACACGCCGGTCGTGTGGCGCGGGCCGATGTTGCACAGGGCCCTGCAGCAGTTCCTCGCGGACGTGTTCTGGGGCGACCTGGACGTGCTGCTGATCGACCTGCCGCCCGGCACCGGCGACATCGCGATCTCCGTCGCCCAGCTCGTGCCGAACGCCGAGATCCTGGTCGTCACCACCCCGCAGCAGGCCGCCGCCGAGGTGGCCGAGCGCGCCGGGTCGATCGCGCTGCAGACCCGTCAGCGGCTCGCGGGTGTCATCGAGAACATGTCGTGGCTGGAGATGCCCGACGGTTCGCGCATGGAGATCTTCGGCACCGGTGGCGGCGCGGCTGTCGCGGAGTCGCTGACCAAGGCCATCGGGTCCGACGTGCCGCTGCTCGGCCAGGTGCCGCTCGACCCGCGCCTGCGGGAGAACGGCGACTCCGGCACGCCGATCGTGCAGGCGGTGCCGGACTCGGCCGCCGCCCAGGTGCTGACGGGGATCGCCACGAAGCTGTCGGTTCGTTCGCGCGGACTGGCGGGGCGCCTGCTGAACGTCTCCCCCGCCGGCCGCTAGCAGAACGTCAGGTCGCGTCCGGGTCGTACGGCGGACGCTCGCCCGGTGCGAGCGGACGCTGTTCGGCCGCGGGCGGGGTCGACGGCGTCGGGTAGCCGTTGGACTTGGTCGGTTCGGGGTCGTCGAAGAGGTGCTTGGTCACCGCGCGCTTCGGGTCGAAGTTGCGCAGCTCCCGCAGGTCCTCGAGGGGCTTGCGGAGCGACTCGAACTCCGGCCCCATCTCCTGCTTGAGCTGCTCCCGCGCGCCGGTCGCGTACTCGCGGACCTGCCTCACCGTCTTGCCCAGCCAGGCCGCGGCCGATGGCAGGCGTTCGGGCCCCAGGATGAAGAGACCCGCGACGACGATGATGAGGATCTCTACCCATCCGATGCTGTCGAACACAGGTCTCAGCCTACTTCTCAGTCGCTCTTCAATGTGACGTCTAGTTTGAGCTCTCGGCCCTGGCGTGCCAGGACTACCTGCACGGTTTCGCCGATTTCGTGCTCCCTGACCGCGACGACCAGTTCGGCGGCGTTGCGGACCATGCGGTCGCCGAGCTTGGTGATGACGTCGCCCTCCTGGATGCCCGCGGCGGCCGCGGCACCACCCGCGGGGACGTTCTGCACCTGCGCGCCTTCAGAGGTCTCCGCGGACACGGACTTCACGTTGAGGTTCATGTCCGCGTGCTTGACCTGGCCGTTGCGGATCAGTTCCTGACTGATCTTGCGGGCCTGCTTGCCGGAGATCGCGAAGCCGAGGCCGACCGAACCGCCGGTCTCGGTGCGGATCGACGAGTTGATGCCGATCAGGGCGCCGCGCGAGTCGACCAGCGCGCCACCCGAGTTGCCAGGGTTGATGGCGGCGTCGGTCTGGATCGCGTCGTAGGTGACCTGCGGGCCGCCGTTCTCGCCCGCGGCGGTCACCGGGCGGTGCAGCGCGGAGACGATGCCCTCGGTGACGGTGTTGGACAGCTGCAGCGGCGAACCGATGGCGATCACGCTGTCGCCGACCTGGAGGTCGTCGGAGTTGCCGAACTGCAGGACTGTCGGGTTGGTGACCTCGACCTTGATGACCGCGAGGTCGGTCTTCGGGTCGCGGCCGACGACGCGGGCCGCGGCGCGGGTGCCGTCGGTGAAGACGGCGCTGAGCTTGGCCGAGGAGTCCTGGGCGGCCGGGGCGACGACGTGGTCGTTGGTCAGGATGTAGCCGCCGGCCTCGATGATGACGCCGGAGCCGACACCCGCGACGTTCGCGCCCTTGAACTCGATCGAGACGACGCTGGGCGTCACGCGCTTGGCGATCTCCGAGATCGAGCCGGCGGGGCGTTCCTTGCCCTCGGTGATCTCGGCCAGCGTGACGGTCGAGTCGGTCAGGGGGTTCCCTGCCCGGCCGATCAGCCAGCCGACGAGACCTCCGACGGCGCCGAGCACGAGCGCGACCGTGAGCAGCAACGCGAGAGCCGTCGGCTTCACGCGACGGCCGAACAGCAGTTCGGGAACGCTCAGCTGCGGGCCGGGCTCCTGCCTGCGCTCGGGTTCACCCGGCGGGTCCTCACCGACGGCGGGCGGGCCGATCACGGCACCGGAGGCCGGGTCGCGCCACGGGTCGCCGGCGGGCTTGTCGCCCCAGAACACCGGATCGATGTCCGGATCCGGGTCGGACACGGGCTGCGGCGGCCGCTGCAACAGTTCCTGGGAGCCCTGCCGGCCGAACGCCGTGACGAGGGACTCGGGAGGCGGCGGCGCGGACTGGAGCTGGGACACGGGCACGTCGCGCGCGGCGAACGCCCCGGCGACACCGTCCGGGCGGCCGAAGGCGGTGGCGGACGCGGGGTCGACCGGCGGCTGCACCAGTGGCCGTGGCCGGAGCCGGCGATGGGCTCCGTCGTCCACTCCGGAAACGGGTGTGGACGTCTGGCCGTTGGGCGACTGCTGGCTCATCTCTCCCCGAGTTTTCCGCTAGGAGTGCTGAACTACAGCGTGCCTCACGAACAGTGAAATGACTGTCAGGGGGTGGTCGCGAAGATCGCGCCGGCGTTCTGCGGCACTGGCGTCGTGGCGGGCGCTTCGCTCTCCGGCGTGGTGAACGCGAGCGCGCTCAGCAACATGCCGCTCACGACGACCCCGGCACCCTGACGGGCACGACGGCCGCTGAACCAGCCGTTGCTGCCCAGAGGTCTCGACGAACCCAGCACCGGCCCTGAGCCGAACGCGGGCTTGTCCGTCCTCTGCACGGCGACGAACTGACCGTCCTCGGTGATCGCGAGCCCGTCCGGAGCGGACGGCAGATCGACCTCTTGCGGGATCGCGCCGAGCCTGTCGAGCAGCGAGGCGGACGCCGTGGGCGCCGAAGCGGTGCGCACGGCGGAGCGCGCCTGCTGCTGCGTGAAGGTCTCGAACGCGCAGAAGCCGCAGCGCTGGATGTGCGCGGAGGCTCGCTCGTGGGCGGTCGAGGACAGTTCTCCGTCCACGAACGCGACCACGGCATCCGGCAAGAGATGCTGCTCAGGCAGGCCCCAACCACGGAGGTCGGTCATGCAGAGTCCTCCAGCAACGATTCTTGACGACGGCGTTCGAGCGCGACCCGCAGAGCCTGGCGGCCCCGGTGGATCCTGCTCCTCACCGTACCCATCTTCACCCCGAGCGTGGCGCCGATCTCCTCGTAGGAAAGGCCCTCCACGTCGCAGAGCACGACCGCGGCGCGGAACTCCGGCGGGAGCTCGTCCAGCGCGGCCTGCAGGTCGGGGTCCAGGTGGTTCTCGTCATAGATTTCCTCAGGGGACAGGTCGTCACCCTCGAGGCGGTCGTTGTCCTCGGGCAGCGCCTCCATGCGCACGCGGCTGCGCCGGCGTGCCATGTCGAGGAAGAGGTTGGTGGTGATGCGGTGCAGCCACCCCTCGAAGGTGCCCGGCTTGTACGACGCCAGCGACCGGAAGACGCGGATGAACGTCTCCTGCGTCAGGTCCTCGGCGTCGTGCTGGTTGCCGGTCAAGCGGTACGCGAGCCGGTAGACCCTGTCCGCGTGCTCACGGACGATCGCGTCCCACGAGGGCGGCGTCCAGTCGGCCGTCTCGATGGGCGCGACGGCCTCCGGAGAACTCGACTGCGTGCGCATCAGGTGTTTCGGCACCTCCATGTGGGCCGCCCGGCGACCCTTATGCGGCTCAACGGGCGACGGGTCCGGCTTGTTCCCGACTAGAGCCTGGCTTCTTGCCTCTGTACCTTCTCCTGCTCCCTTTAAACGATCGTGAGAGTGGGCTGAGAGCACCCTGAGAATCTCGGTTCGGGCCACGTTCACCCGTTTTGGGCACTCGAAGCACTAACCTGCTACCCCGTGACCCCGGAATCGGCCCTGCGGGAGTACGTCGAGCAGTACCTCCCCGAGGACGACGTACACCTGGCAGCACGAGCACGCGGCCAGGAACTGGGCTGCGTGCCCATCGGCGCGGGCGGAGGCGCCGCCCTGCGGTTCCTGGCGACCGCACTCCAGGCCCGCGCGGTCGTCGAGATCGGCACCGGCGCGGGCACCAGCGGCCTCTACCTCCTGGCGGGCATGCCCCAGTCCGGCATCCTGACCTCGATCGACGTGGCCTCCGAACACCAACGAGCAGCCCGCGAGGCCTACGCGGCGGCAGGCATCTCCCCGTCGCGCACCCGCCTGATCATGGGCAAGGCCCTGGACGTCCTCCCACGTCTGACCGACGCGGCGTACGACCTCGTGTTCGTGGACGCCTTCAAGCCCGAGTACCCGCAGTACCTGCAACACGGCGTACGCATGCTTAGGCCGGGCGGGGTAATCGCGTTCGACAACGTGCTTTGGCACGGTAGTGTTGTGGATCCAAACAAACGCGACGAGTCGACGCAGGCGATGCGGGACATAGCCCGCCTGGTGAGGGAGGACGACCGCCTCGTGCCGGTGATCCTGCCCCTGGGCGATGGCCTCCTGGTCGCCGCTCGCAGACCCTGAGAGCTTGATGACCTACGACTGGAACGCGGTCAGGGCCGGCTGGGAAAGCGCCCGCAACGCCGTCGAAGCAGCTCTGCCCACGACCGATGACGCCCGGCTCAAACAGGGCGGAATCGGCCTCGCCGTCCGGCCGGTCGCCGTCACCGGCACACCGGGAACCGGCAAGTCCGTCCTCTACGGCGCGCTGACGGGCGAGGTGCGCAGCGGCAGCGCGGACAGCAAGCGCAGCCCCGACATCGAGGAGCACCACACGACCTTCGCGTCGGGAGGTGACTGGAAGACCGCGAAGTTCGCCGTTCTGCAGGGGCAGGACTCCAAGGGACGGACGATCAAGCTCGAAGAGATGATCGAGGGCACGAACTCCCCACACGGCATCGTCCACGTGACGTGCTGGGGACACAACAGGATCTGGGAGAGCATCGGCGAACGCGCGGTCGATCGGACCCTGCGTGCCGAGGACCCGTCCTTCGGCAGGGAGGACGTGCGGGCCTGGCACATCGAGAAGGAGACCGACGCGTTCAGCGACCTCTGCACGAGGCTCTTCGACACCGGCAACGCCAGTCGGCTGAAGTGGCTGATCGTCGCGGTGAGCAAGGCCGACCTGTACTGGGAGCGCATCTCCGAGGCCCGCGACCACTACATCCCGCACGATCCGGACAAGGAGTCGGAGTTCTGCACGCTGCTGCGCGACCTCACCTCGGTCCGCGACATCCAGGTAGCCGTGCTGCCGATGAGCTCCCGGATCATCTCCCACCAGTTCCTCCCCGGCATTCCCAAGCAGTACCCGCAGCTCGACGACGTGCAGCGGGGCCCGCTCGGCCAGCACTTCACCCGCACCCTCCAGGGCTTCCTCAACCTCTAGGAGGTACAGGGAATGGACGAGGTCGATCGCGCTCTGACCGCGGCGGAGGCCGAACTCGTGGCCATCCGCAGGACCAGGACAGGCGTCGTGGTGATCCGGTGCGCCGAGGTCCTCGCATTCGCCGCCGGTTTTGTTCACCCGCTGGGGCTGCTCGTGGCACTCGTGCTGGCCCTGCTGTCGGAACTCCTGCTGGTCAGGACGATCAACCGGACGCTCGTCGCGCGGTACCGCGAGATGATGGGCTCGGTCGTCACGGTTCGGGAGACCTTCATCCACATCGCTCACCGGGAGAAGTGGCCGGCGACCAGGATCGCCCACGTCCGGCAGCGCGTCTCCCAGTTCCCCATCGACGACCAAGGCGGCCATCTTTGATCACGAGGATCCTCACCATCGCGGGCATCGCGGCGCTGACCGGCACGCTCATGGCCGGGATCGGCTACGCCGTCACGCGCGGGATGGGCGCGCAGACGGTGTTCACCGAACGGACCGATGTGGTGGTGGCCTCCACCAGCGTGCTGACGGCGGGCGCGCTGTCGGCACGCTGGGGACTCGAGCTCTGCTTCAGCGTCATGGGTGCCTTCAAGGAGAACAACATCCTGTGGGGCGCGCTTCTGTCGCTGCTCGGCCTGACGCTGACCACCTTCGGCGTACTCGGCTTCGTCGACCTGTTCGCCTGACCGGTCGGGGTCAGTAAGCCCGGACGCCCTTCCCAAGAACCGTGACCCCGCTGGCCGACACCGTGTAGCGCTCACGGTCCATCGGCGCGTCCACACCGATCAAAGCACCGTCGGGCACAACAACGTTCTTGTCCAAAATAGCCCGCCGAACCACAGCACCCTTGCCGATCCGAACCCCGGGCAACAGCACCGACCCCTGCACAACAGACCCAACCTCAACGGTCACGTCGGAAGAGATCACCGACCCGTGGATCTTCCCGGAGATGATCGACCCGGGCCCCACCATCGAGTCCTCAGCGGACCCTCCAGCGATGAACTTGGCCGGAGGCAACGGCGGCGTGGCCGTCCGAATAGGCCACAACTGGTTGTACAGGTTGAAGATCGGATGGACCGAAACAAGATCCATGTGCGCGTCGTAGTAGGCGTCGATCGTCCCGACGTCCCGCCAGTACCCGCGATCCCGGTCGGTGGCACCGGGCACGTCGTTGTCCTGGAAGTCGTAGACGTGCGCCTTCCCCCGGTCCACCAGCATGGGGATGATGTCGCCACCCATGTCGTGATCCGAGTCGGGGTTCAACGCGTCCCCGCGAAGCGCGTCCAGCAGCGCCTCGGTGGTGAACACGTAGTTGCCCATTGAAGCGAAAGTTACATCCGGGTCGTCCGGCACGTGCGGCGGCTCGGACGGCTTCTCCAGAAAGCGCGTGATCTTCCCGGACGCGTCTGAGTCGATGCACCCGAAGGCCTTGGCCTCGTTGCGCGGCACCCGAATACCGGCAACGGTCACGGCCGCGCCCGACTCGACGTGCTGCGAGATCATCTGGCCCGGGTCCATCCGGTACACGTGGTCCGCGCCGAAGATGACGACGTGGTCCGGCTTCTCGTCGTGGACGAGGTTCAGCGACTGGAAGATCGCGTCCGCCGAGCCCGTGTACCAGCGCGGGCCCAGGCGTTGCTGCGCCGGTACCGGTGTCACGTACTGACCGAGCACATTGGACAGGCGCCACGTCGTCGAGATGTGGCGGTCCAGTGAGTGCGACTTGTACTGCGTCAGCACGCAGAGCTTCGCGAGCCCCGCGTTGACCAGGTTCGACAGCACGAAGTCGACCAGCCGGTAGTTGCCCCCGAAGGGCACAGCCGGTTTCGCGCGGTCGGCCGTCAGTGGCCACAGGCGCTTGCCTTCACCACCGGCAAGCACAATTCCGAGAACGTGCGGCTGCCCCTTCACGGTATGTGACCCTATCCGTGCGATCGTTCTCGAACCAGACGCAAACCGGTTTGTCCCAACAGGGACGTCCGTGATCTACGGTGAGTGCGTGCGAGTTGCGCTGTTGACACGGGAGTATCCGCCGGAGGTTTACGGTGGGGCTGGTGTGCACGTGGGTTTCCTCGTGCCCCATCTTCGCGAACTCGTGGACGTCGACGTGCACTGCTTCGGTGCACCCCGATCGGACGCCACGGCCCACAACCCACCGCACAGCCTGGAGCAGGCGAACGCGGCTCTGACGACCCTCGCGGTCGATCTCGAGATGGCCGCCGCGGTGTCCGCGGCGAACCTCCTGCACTCGCACACCTGGTACGCCAACATGGGCGGTCACCTGGGCAAACTCCTGCACGGGATCCCGCACGTGGTGACGGCGCACTCGCTGGAACCGCGCCGGCCGTGGAAGGCCGAGCAGCTCGGCGGCGGGTACCGGATCTCCTCCTGGGCCGAGCGCACGGCGTACGAACACGCCGACGCGGTCATCGCTGTGAGCGAGGGCATGCGGATCGACGTGCTCGACGCCTACCCCTCGCTCGACCCGGCGAAGGTGCACGTCGTCCGCAACGGGATCGACAGCGTCGCGTATCACCCGGTCGAGGAGACGGACGCCCTGACGTCCCGTGGAATCGATCCCACGAAGCCGATCGTGGCGTTCGTGGGAAGGATCACTCGGCAGAAGGGCGTCGGCCACCTCGTCGCGGCCGCGCACCACATCGACCCGGAGGCGCAGATCGTGCTGTGCGCCGGGGCGCCGGACACGCCGGAGATCGCCGAGGAGACCCGGCAGGCGGTCAGCGAGCTCTCCCAGGCGCGGCCGGGGGTGTTCTGGATCCAGAAGATGCTGCAGCCCGCCGAGGTGCGGCAGATCCTGAGCCACGCGACGGTGTTCGCGTGCCCGTCGGTCTACGAACCGCTGGGCATCGTGAACCTGGAGGCGATGGCGTGCGGCACGGCGGTCGTCGCGAGCGACGTCGGCGGCATTCCCGAGGTCGTCGTGCACGGCGAAACGGGCCTTCTCGTCCACTACGACGAGAATGATTTGTCGACATATCGACAGCAGCTCGCCGAATCGATCAACGAACTCGTCACAGACCCCGCCCGCGCGAAGCGTTTCGGAGCCGCCGGGCGCACGCGGGCTGAGCAGGAGTTCTCCTGGTCCTCGATGGCAGAGCAGACGGTCGAGGTCTACCGCAGTGTGATTTGAGTCACACTCTACCGGGGCAACCCCGAAGAGTGAGCGCCGCCTTTAACCAGTAGTGACGTTGTGGTTTCAACTGGTGAGGGGCGCGAGAACTGTGCGTTGTGCGGTGCTGGGTCTGACGGTCCTCCTGGCAGTGACCGGATGTGCCACAGCTCCCGCCGCCCAGCCGGCCGCGGTGCAGCTCACGGTGGACGGCAAGAAGCTCGCCGAGGCCTCTGACCTGCAGGCGAACGCCGAGGCGCAGCTCGCCTACACGCTGGAGTACGGCTACGTGGCACGGGCGGGCGCTGCCGCGGTCAGCTGCTGGTTCGCGAAGACGGGCCTAGAGTCCGAGGTCGACAAGCGGCTGTGGTGCGGGCCGGTCCAGGTCCCCGGCACCGGTGCCGGCACCGACTGGGTGCCCGTGCCGCTCAAGGAAGTCACCAAGACGGATGACGAGGTCCGTTACGAGGTGCAGTCGCCTCAGGTGCCGGAGAAGGGCAACCGGAGCACGCCTTCCGGGAAGCTCGTGCGCACCGACGGCAAGGAGATCGACCCGTCCAAGCAGCAGGACATGACCGCCGGGCGCGACTTCCTGGCCGTGCTGCCCGACGACGGCAAGCGCAACAACGTCGACCTCGGCCTCGGCAACGCCGACATCAAGCTGCGCGACGACCTGCTCAGCACCTCCGTCACCGGCTGGGCGAACCCGGACATCTGGTTCACCGCCGAGGGCACGGTGCGCGCGGAGGCCGGGTCACGGCTGCGGGTGGTCAGGATGAAGGTCGAGAAGCTCAACGAGACCGACAGCGGCTTCCACCGCACCAACTGGCAGGGGTTCGCCCCGCAGCCGTCCGAGCTCGCGCTGGAGGTGCCGGGCAAGCGCCAGGTCCTCCCCGCCGACCGGCTGCCGGCCAACGGCTCGGTCTTCGTCGTCTACACCGTGCCCGACCCGCAGGCGGGCGCCGAGTCGCTCGTGCTCGGCACGCTCGGCGCCAAGTCGCTGGAGCAGCGCGCCGAGGTCCCGTCCGGCAAGCGCACCGACAACCCGCCGCACGTGCTGGAGCGCGCCGCCGCCCCCGCTCAGTTCAAGGACCAGACGCAGAAGATCCGCTTCGGCGACCGCGAGCTCGGCATGAAGGTCACCGGCGTCCGGCTCGGCCGGCAGCGCCCGGTCAAGCTCGGCGAGAGCCAGTACGACGTGGCCACGATCTCCGCGGCCGACAAGGCGTTGCTGGAGGTGCGGGTCGAGGCGACCGGCAACCTGCCCGACACCGCGGGCGGCCTCCTGACCAAGGACCTGATCACCGTGACGCTGCCGGACGGGTCGACCGCCCGGCAGGTCGGCGCCCGCTACGACGGCGGCCCGCTGCCGTTCGCGATCGTGGTCGAGGTCCCGGCGGACACCCGTTCGGTCTCGGTCGGCATGGTCGACGGAACGGTGGACCTGTCGCGCCTCGGCAAGACCACCATCGCGCCGGTCGACTCGCGCGTCACCCTCGCCCTGGAGTTCTGAGCCAGCATCGCGGCCAGCGCGAGCCAGCCGAGGATCACCAGGACCAGCCCTCCCCAGCCCCACTCCTCGTACGCGGTGGCGCCGGACGTGCCGCCGACGCTGCTGCCCACGTAGAACCCGGCCAGGTACAGCCCGGACGCGTGGCCGCGGGCGTGTTCGGGAGCCCGCGCGGCCACCCAGCCGCTCGCCGTGGTGTGCGACGCGAAGAACCCGGCGGTGACGATCGCCAGGCCGAGCGGCACCCACAGCAGGCTCGCCAGGGCACCGAGAGCCACCACGCCGATGCACAGCAGCAGCACCTTGCCGCGGCCGTACCGGTCGGCCAGCCTGCCCGCGAACGCCGCCGAGGTGCTGCCGAGCCCGTAGAAGAGGAAGACCAGCGTCTCCAGCCACGCAGGGCCCTGCAGCTGGAAGCCGGCGACGTTGTAGAACGAGATGAACGTCCCCACGAGCAGCACGGCGACGACGTACATCGACAGCAGCACGGGGTCCTTCAGCGCCGCCTTCATGCCCTTCGGCGCGCGCTTCGGCATCGCCTGGGCCTTGGGCAGGAAGAACACCACGATCAGGGCCGCGACCAGCCCGAACACCCCGGCGAGCAGCACGGAGCCGCGCCACCCCAACCAGTCGACGGTCATGCCGGTGACGAGCCGTCCCGACATGCCGCCCAGGCTGTTCCCGGCGATCATCGCGCCCATCGCGGCGCCGAGCTTCTTCTTGTCCAGCGCGTCCGCCAGGTAGGCCATGGACGCCGCGGGCACCCCGGCCGCCGCGATGCCCTGCAGCACCCGCAGCCCCAGGAACAACTCGTAGTTCGGTGCGAACGGCAGCACGAGGCCGAGCAACGCCGCCGCGAGCACGCTGACCACGATCACCGGACGCCGCCCGAGGCGTTCGGACAGCATCGCGATCGGCACGACCACCACGGCCAGCGCGATCGTGGCCGCCGACAGCGCGAGCGACGCGCTGCCCGGCCCCAGCCCGTACTCGGCGGCGATCTGCGGCATGACCGGCTGCGGGGTGTACAGCAGCGCGAAGCACGCGAACCCCGATGCGGCGATGGCCGCGGTCAACCTGTTCACACGATTGACGCTAAGCCATACGTCCAATACGGAAATGCGCCAGAATCGATCCGTGGATGAATTGGAGCTGGCACCGAAGCTGGCGGTGCTGAAAGCGCTTGCCGCCGACGAGCACGTGACTCGTGTCGCAGAACGCGTCGGGCTCCCCCAGCCCACCGTCAGCCGCTGGCTCGCCGAGCTGGGTGAGCAGCTCGGCGCGCCGATCATCACGAAGACCGGCCGGCGGGTCCGCCTCACGCGGGCGGGCCGGCTGCTGGCCGAGGCCGCGACCCGATCGCTGGCCGCGCTGGAACCGGGCCTGCGCGAGGTGGAGGAGGAGCTCGATCCGGAGAAGGGCCGCGTCGTGCTGGGCTTCCTGCACATGCTCGGCCGGTCCGTGGTGCCGGAACTGGTCCGCGGGTTCCGCGACGAGCACCCGCACGTGCGCTTCGGCCTGATCCAGAACGCCCGCTACACCGTGGTCGACAAGCTGCTCCAGGGCGAGATCGACCTCGCGCTGGTCGCCCCACCGCCGGACGAGCCGGAGGTGGAGTCGGCGGTGATCTTCGAGCAGGAGCTGATCGTCGTCGCCCCGGTCTCGCACCGGCTGGCCGCACGCGAGGTCGTCCGGCTCTCCGACCTCGTGGACGAGGACCTCATCCTGCTGGAGCACGGCTACGGCCTGAGGCAGATCACCGACGACATGTTCGCGAAAGCCGGCCTCACCCCTCGCGTCGCGTTCGAGAGCCAGGAGATCGAGACCGTGCGCGGCCTGGTGGCGGCCGGGCTCGGCGTCGCGATCCTCACGCACGCCGAGTCCACACCGCCGCCAGGCCTTCGCGAGCTACCGCTGACGCCGCGGTCGGCGCGCGTGTTCGGGCTGGCCTGGCTGAAGGACCACCCGTTGCCGCCCGCCGTCCGCGCCTTCCGCGAACACGCGCTCAGGACTCACGGCGTCCAGCGCTGAGTGCCCGACCACGTCCGCAGGTACGACTCCGCGCCCCCGAGCATGTCCTGGACCAGCTGGTCGCCGCCGAGCTGACGAACCTTCTCGACCCAGTCCGGCAGCAGACCGATGTGCGCGCCGCCGTCGACGTTGATGTCCCAGACCCGCTCACCGGTGCGCTGCCGGTCGACCAGCGGGCCGTCCGGGTAGCTGCGGAACGGGTAGGTCACGCCGGTCTGCGGTGCCGGGTGCGAGCCCACGCCGTTGTAGTCGGAGCCGAACCCGATGCCCACGTCGTACTTGCGCCGCAACGGTTCCGCGGCGGCCGCCTGGGAGACGTACCCCTCGGGGCTGTTCTCGTAGCCCGCCACGAACCCGCCGAGCTGGTAGACCTTCTCGGTCCACTGCGCGTCCATCCAGCTGTGGCTGGAGACGATGCCGGGGAACTTCGCCTGCGCCGCGAGCTCCAGCGTGCGGCCGGCGGCCTTCACGCTCATGTGGTCGACCTCGATCATCATGTGCCGCTTCATCATGGCCTGCACCGCGTACTCGCCCAACGACGTCAGGCCGCGCACGTTGCACCGCTTCGCCGGGTCGTACGCGGGCGCGACGACCGAAGCCGGGATCAGCGCGTTCGGGCCGACGGTGCCGATCGGGTTGTCCTGCTGCGGGCCCTTGCACACCTCGGTCTGCCACCACTGGCCGGTGCGCAGGAACTGGCCCGCGTTGATCACCCCGCCCTGCGTGCCCGAGTCGAACCGGACGCCGCACAGCGCGTTGTCGAACTTGTGGCACAGGAACGCGCTGCGCACGCCGAGCGCGTACATCTCGTCGAGGCCGCGGTCGATGTCGCCCTTGTTGCACAACGGGATGTCGAGGAACGTCCGGCAGCCGAAGAGCTCAGAGGTCTCGATGCCGAGCACCACGGCGAGCTTGCCCTGCGCGACCACGTCACGGGCCTGCTCGGCCGACGTGACGATGCGGAACCAGCCCTTGCCCGCGCCGCCGAACTGCTTGTCGACGAACGCCTGCAGCTCGTAGGTGCGCTGGGCCTGCAGCCGGACCGACTGCATCTCGTCGCACGGCTTGTCCTTGAACGGGTGGATGACGCACAGCGTGGCGTTGCTCGTCAGGTCCTGGACCAGCACGCGCTGGCCGCCGCGCCACGCCCGTTCCAGCCAGGCGTAGTAGTTCTGCTGGTGCGAGACCGTCGTGGAGGAAGGCCAGTCCTTGAACGTCGGCCAGCCCACCGGGTCGTGGCCGTCGAAGTCGCCCGTCACGATCGCCTCGAAGATCGCACCGAGGCCCGCCGGGTGGTGCTCGGGGCAGTCCTTCAGCGCGTCCGCGATGCCCTGCTCCGAGAACGACTTGCCGCAGATCAGCCGGCCGCCGAAGCCCTCGTTGGTCATGAGGTGGTTGTGCGCGTCGACGAGCCCGCGCACCCTGCCCTGGCCGTCCGTGCCCTTGAAGGGCTCGCCGGTCACGTTGATCTGCGAGTCCACCGCGGGACGCGCCACCGGTTCCCACCACGGCGTCGCGGCCGTTGCGGGGGATGTGGCTGCTAGAACCAGCGAGACGGCGAGTGCCAGGCGGAGTAACACGAGCGCTCCTCTACGACGTTGTGAAGGAGCTCACATCATGCCGTGGAACGTCGCCGTCTCGTATGGCCGATCGTAGGTTAACGCGAATATTTTTCAGCCAGCTCGACCAGCGTCCGCGCACCGAAGCCCGTGGCTCCCGCGACGACCTCGTCGTAGACCTTCTCCGACCGTGCGGGACCCGCGATGTCGAGGTGCGCCCACGGCACGTCGCCCGCGAACTTCTGCAGGAACAACGCCGCCGTGATGCCACCCGGTCCGGGCGGGCACTGCTTGTAGTCCGCGATCTCGCTGGCGACGGCACCGACGTGCTCCTCCAGCAACGGCATCCGCCACCACTTCTCGCCGACGTTCGCGCCCACGGCGATCACCTCGGCCGCGAGCTCGTCGGACGCGCTGAACACCGCGCCCGTGCGCAGGCCGAGCGAGACCTTCATCGCGCCGGTCAGCGTCGCCACGTCCACGACGAGGTCGGGCTTCAGGTTCTTCACCGCGTACGCCATCGCGTCGGCCAGGACCATGCGGCCCTCGGCGTCGGTGTTCTGCACCTCGGTGGTCGCGCCGCCGTAGTGGCGCACGACGTCGCCGGGCCGGTAGGCGGAGCCGCTCACGTGGTTCTCCGCGCACGGCACGAGGCCGGTGACCCTGATCGGCAGCCGCCGGCGAGCCACGGTCAGCAGCGCGGAGATCACGGCGCCGCCACCCGCCATGTCGGTGCGCATGAGGTGCATGCCGTCCGCGGGCTTCACCGAGATGCCGCCCGTGTCGAACGTGATGCCCTTGCCGATGAACACCAGGTGCGGGCCGGTGGTGCCGTACGTCAGCTCCAGGAACCGCGGCGGGCGGGCAGATCCGCCACCGACCGCGAGCACACCGCCGAAGCCCTGCTGTGCCAGCCACTTCTCGTCTCGGACGGTGGCGCTCAGCCCGTCGACCTTGTCCGCCAGCTTGGCGGCGGTCGTGGCGAGCCAGCGCGGGTCCTTGACGTTGGACGGGGTGTTGGCGAGATCACGTGCCAGCGAGGTCGCGGTGGCGAGCGCGTGGGCCTTCAACGCGGCCGACGTGAGCACCTCCTCGAACCCGTCGTCGGGCGTGATCAGCCGCAACGAGCCGACGCGCTTCGGACCGTCCTCGCCGGTGACCTTGAAGCGGTAGCCGCCGAGCGCGGCGCCCAGCACGAACGCGCGCACCTTCTCGGCGTCGAAGTCCGGGGTCAGCAGGACGTCGGCCGTCTTGGGCGCGTCCTCACCGCTCAGCGCACGCACGAGGCTGGCCCCGGCCGTGCGGTAGTCGGCGAGCGTCCCGGTGCCGACACCGAGGGTCCAGGCCTCGTCGTGCCGCACCGCCTCGCCGGCCTTGCCGGTCAGGTCGGAGACGTCGATGCCGTCGCCGCCCGGTCCCAGCGCCGGACCGGTGGCCGCGAGCACGACCGCCGGAACGTTGCGGCGCGTCGAGGTGGCCACCTCGACGTCCACGAGCTTGGTTGGCACTGACGGCACCGTCGACGCCACGACTGGACCTCCCCTGTTGCATTGACGACCGCTCATTCTCCCCCAGGGCGAGAACGAAGCGATGCCCCGGTCTCCACTGTGGAAACCGGGGCTTCACGTGCTTCTCACCGGGAGGCCTCAGCCGGCGGCGGCCTTCAGCGCGTCGCCCAAGGCGCTGGCCTCGTCCGCCGACATCTCGACGACGAGGCGCCCACCACCCTCGAGCGGCACGCGCATGACGATGCCGCGTCCCTCCTTGGTGACCTCGAGGGGACCGTCGCCGGTCCGGGGCTTCATGGCCGCCATCGCGTGCTCCCTCCGTCAACATCTTCCCCGTCCGGCCAGGGCCGGATCTGCTCCATTCTCCCCTATGGCGACTCAGGGGCGAAACCGAACCGATCTTTTGGCGAGTCCGGGTGATATTTGTCGATCTTGACTTGTGCCTGATCAACACCTGTTTTCACGACAAGACAACACTTTCGGCACACCAGGTCGTGTCGTGACAGGATGGGCCGGGTGCGAGCCCGTTCCGCGCTCTTCGACGTCTACGGCGGCCACCTTCGCGAACGCGGTGGCGCCGCCACCATCGCCGCGCTCGTCCGGCTGCTCGAGCCCCTGGGTTTCGCCGCGCCGGCCGTCCGCACGGCCGTGTCCCGCACGGTCCGGCAGGGCTGGTTGCAGCCGTCCAGGCTGCCGGACGGGCCCGGATATGCGATGACACCTCGCGGGGAACGGCGCCTTGACGAGGCCGCCGCCCGCATCTACCGCACCGGGCCGTCCACGTGGGACGGTCGCTGGCACGTGGTGGTGCTGGAGGAGATCCCCGGCCGCGACTCGCGCGATCACCTGGCCTCGGAACTGCAACTGCTCGGCTACGGCGCGCTCGGTCCTGTGACGTGGATCGCTCCCCGGCCGTCCCCGGAGCTGGCCGACGTGCTGGCCGCCGGAGAAGTTCCCGCACGAACTTTTCACGGTTCACACGACGGTGGGGACGCCGAGCTCGCCGCGAAGGCCTGGGACCTGGCCGAGCTGGGCCGCGACTACGCCGGGTTCGTCGCGCACTGGCACGAGAAGGTGTCCGTTGTGGACGAAACGGACGACGCGGCGGCGTTCGCGGCGTCACAGCAGCTGCTGCACGCGTGGCGGAAGTTCCTGTTCCGCGATCCCGGTCTTCCTGCTGAACTGTTGCCACCGGACTGGCCGGGCCACGCGGCAGCGTCGTTCTTCGACGAACAGACACTGCGGCTGGCACCGGGCACGAGTCGGTTCGTCGACGAGTGCCTGCGACCGGTCCGCAACGTTTCCACAGCTTGATGGAGGTCCAGTGTCCGAGCTCCTCGTCGACGACGCCGATGGTGTGCGCACGTTCACGTTCAACCGCCCCGAGTCGTTCAACGCCTTCACCGTCACGCTGAAGGAGGCGTTCCTCGCCGCGCTGAAGGAAGCGTCGGCGGACGAGTCGGTGCGCGCGGTGGTGATCACGGGTGCGGGCAGGGCGTTCTGCGCGGGTCAGGACCTCAAGGAGCACATCGGCCTGCTGCAGGCCGGTGATCCGGCGCCGCTCAACACCGTGGAGAAGCACTACAACCCGATCGTGCGCGAGCTGATCGGCATGCCGAAGCCGGTGATCGCCGCGGTCAACGGCAGCGCGGCGGGCGCGGGCGCGTCCTTCGCCTACGCCGCCGATCTGCGCATCGCGGGCAAGTCCGCGAAGTTCCTGATGGCGTTCGCGAACGTCGGCCTGACCGCGGACTCCGGCGCGTCCTACACGCTGCCGCGGCTGATCGGCCACGGCCGCGCGATGGAGATGATGCTGCTCGCGCAGCCCGTCGGCGCCGAGGAGGCGTTGCGGGTCGGCATGGTCAACCAGGTCGTGCCGGACGAGGAACTGCTGTCCACCGCGCACCTGCTGGCCGCGAAGCTCGCCAAGGGCCCGACGACGGCTTACGCGAAGATCAAGGAAGCGCTGGCCGCGGCGGCGGACGGGACCCTGGAGGACGCGCTCGAGGCCGAGCGCCGCACCCAGGCCGACTGCGGCGCGACCGAGGATCACCGCGAGGCGGTCGACGCCTTCGTGACCAAGCGGGCGCCGAAGTTCATCGGGAAGTAGTGCGCCGGTTCGCCTTCTTGGCCCGGAAGCACGTCGAGATGTGGTCGTCGACCATGCCGGTCGCCTGCATCAGCGCGTAGCACGTGGTGGGGCCGAGGAACTTGAAGCCGCGCTTCTTCAGTTCCTTGGCCATCGCCTTGGACTCGTCCGTGATCGCCGGGACGTCCGAGATCGTCTTCGGCCGCCTGTGGCGAGCGGGCGCGAACGACCACAGCAGCGCGTCCAGGTCGACGTCCTCCGAGACGATCACGCGGGCGTTGTGGATCGCAGCCTCGATCTTCAGCCGGTTCCGGACGATGCCCGCGTCGGCCATCAGCCGTTCCACGTCGGCGGGCCCGAACTTCGCCACCAGCTGCGGGTCGAAGTCACCGAACGCCGCGCGGAACGCCGGCCGCTTGCGCAGGATCGTGATCCACGACAGTCCGGATTGGAACGCCTCCAACGACATCCGCTCGTAGAGCTCGTTGGTGCCGTGCAGCTCCACGCCCCACTCGGTGTCGTGGTACTCGACGTAGTCCGGGGTCGAGTCGCCCCAGGGACAACGCGTGATCACCGGTACTCCTCCGCGAAACGGGCGAACCGCCGCAACGAACGACGCAGCATCAGCACGAAGAGCGGCTTCACCAACGGGTAGAAGAACGGCACGTCGAGGCTTTCCGACCACACGAAACGGCTGCCGCGCACGGCGAACACGCCGGTTCCGCGCACGACGCGGCCGAGATGGAGGACCTCGACGGCGTGCGGCGGGTCCCAGCGCGTGATCCGCATGCGGTCGCTGACGCCGAACGTCACGGCGTCGATCTCGCTGCCGACGGACTTCCCGTCACCGGCGACGACCTTGACGGTGGTGCCGAAGATCCACTCCGACTGGCGCTCCCAGTCGGACATGGCCCGGAAGATCGTGTCCGGCGGCGCCGCCACCTCGACGGTCAGCTCAAGATCAGTGCTCACTGCTCTCCAGGTTCTCGGCGTCCTCGAGCTCCGCGACGCGCGCCCGCAGCGTCTCGACCTCCGTCGAGAGCCGCTGCAACGCCCAGTCGACCTCGGACATCTTGTAGCCGCGGAAGACCTGCTGGAACTTCAGCTCGCGGACGTCCTCCGCGGTGATGTCGCCGGAGGGCAGCCGCGTGGGCGACGCACCGGGCGGCAGCGGCGCGAGCTCCTCGCCGCGCCCGAACACCAACGCCGCGAGCAGGAACACCACTGCCGCGACGGCGATCATCACGATCAGGTAGATCAGGGCGTTGGTCACGCGACGATCGTGGCACAGCTCAGGCAGCGGCGAGCGAGCAGACCGAGACGAATGATCACGATCCAGGTGATCAGGCTCGCGATGCTCATCGGCAACGACTGCAGCAGCCGGGACGCGTCGAAGTGCGCGGTCGCCAGGATGATCGAGACGTTGCCCAGCAGCACGGCGCCGACGGCGGCGAGCGCGATGGTCGCGCCCAGTTTGGCCAGCAGCTTCGTGTCGTACCTGCGGGCGAGGACACGGCCGAGGATCAACGCCACGAGCGCTACGCCGGACGCGATGCCGCTGGTCAGGTCGTTGGCCTTGGCGACCCACAGGTACCAGGCCGGCGGCATCGCGCCGAAGTCCTGCCACGGCCCGATGAGCAGCAATCGCCCGTACTCCCACGCCATGTGCATCAACGGCAGCACGATCGCGAGCCAGATGAGCGTGCGCGTGCCGTACGCGACGGCCAGCTCGGCCTGGTACTCGTTCGCGATCTCGCGGACGGGGCCGAACTCCTCGACGGCGCGCTTCTGCGCCTCGTTCTCGGTCAGCCCGCGGTCCAGATGTGCCTCGGTCGCGTCGGCGAGGCTGTCGCGGGTCTCGGTGAGCAGTTCGCGGACCTGTTTCCGCGAGCCTTGCAACCGCGACCCGAGATCGGTCACGTAGCGCTCGATCACGTCTGTGCCCATTTGCCGTCACCTCCCAGCACCCCGTCGATGACCGTCGTGAACTCGCGCCACGCGGTGCGTTCGGCGTTCAGGGCGCGCTTCCCCGCCTGGGTGAGCTTGTAGGTCCTGCGCTTGCGTCCGCCGACCGTGCTCCAGTCGCTGACGACGTGGCCTGCCCGCTCCAGCCTGCGCAGCGCCGGGTAGACCGTGCCCGTCGGGAGGTCCAGCGCCCCTCCGCTGCCCTGCTGCAACGCCTCGATGATCGCGTAGCCGTGCAGCTGCCTGTCGTCGAGCGTCGCCAGCAGCAACGCGTCGAGGTGGCCGCGGAGCGCGTCGGGCTTCATGGGTAGCGAGTCTACTGATCCAGCCCTGCGGGCGGTCCCTGAAATCTCCGCTCAGGGTCAGCCCTGAGATCCCCCTGAAATGCTCGTTCGCGCCTTCATAAGTAGCGGACCTACACATAGCGTCCCTACCCATGAGCGCAGTAGACCTCGCCCGGCTCCAGTTCGCGTTGACGACCTCGTTCCACTTCCTGTTCGTGCTGCTCACGCTGGGTCTGGTCACCCTGCTGGTGATCATGCAGACGAGGTTCACGATCACCGGCGCGCCCGTGCACGAGCGGATGACGCGGTTCTGGGGCCGCATCTACGTGATCAACTACGCGCTGGGGATCGTCACCGGCATCGTGATGGAGTTCCAGTTCGGGCTGAACTGGTCGGGCCTCGCGACCTACGCCGGCGACGTGTTCGGCGCGCCGCTCGCGATGGAGACGCTGATCGCGTTCTTCCTGGAGTCGACGTTCCTCGGACTCTGGATCTTCGGCTGGGGCAGGCTGAACCGCTGGGTGCACCTGTCGTTGCTGTACCTGACGGCGCTGACCGCGTTCGCCTCGGCGTTCTGGATCATGGCGGCGAACGGGTTCCTGCAGCACCCCGTCGGCTACCGGGTCGACGGGAACGTGTTGCGGCTGGACGACTTCAGCGCACTGCTGTCGAACCCCACGTTCACCTCGGCGCTGATGCACGTGATCTTCGCGTCCATCACGGTCGGCGGCGTGTTCATGACCGGCGTCTCGGCCTACCACTTCATCCGGCGGACGCCCGAGGTCGACTTCTTCCGGCGCTCGCTGCGGCTGGGCGTGGTCACGACCGCGCTGGCCACACCGTCGCTGATCGGGGCGGGGTTCGCGCAGTTCCCGGTGATCGCGCAGTACCAGCCGCACAAGACCGAGGCGGCGCCGTGGATCGGGGCGCCACTCGGATTCATGATCATCATCGGGATGACGCTGACGACGGTCAGCTGGCTCACTCTGCCGTTGCTGATCAGGGACGCCGTAATCCGGATGCGCTTTCCGTTGTACCTCATGGTGATCGGCATTCCGCTGCCGTTCATGGCGGCCATCTTCGGGTGGTTGTTCCGCGAGATCGGGCGGCAGCCGTGGCTGGTCTACGGGCTGCTGCGCACCGAGGACGCGGTGTCGCACGTGGACGCTTCGCAGATCCTGTTGTCGCTCATCGTCTTCACGTCCCTGTTCGTCGTGCTGGCCTGTGTCGACTGGGCGTTGATCGCACGTGCGGTCCGCCGTGGTCCGGACGTGGCGCCCGCTCCCGTCTCGCCGTTGGTGGTGACCCTCTGATGGAAACGCTCTGGCTCGTCGTGCTCGGCACGCTGACCGTCGGCTACTTCGCGCTGGCCGGATTCGACTACGGCACAGGACTTCTGCTGCCGTTCCGCCGGCGCGAGGTCGCCTTGCAGCAGATGAACCCGTTCTTCCTCGGCAACGAGGTGTGGCTGGTCGCCGCGATCGGGGTACTGTTCGCGGCGTTCCCAAGGCTCGAAGGTGAGCTGCTCTCCGGCGCGCACAGCACGTTCACGCTGGTACTGGCCGGTTTGGTGCTGTTCATGGCGGCGGTGCAGCTCAGGCTGTGGTGGTGGCTGGTGTTCACCGGCGCCCTGATGGTGTCCGTGGGCTGGGGGCTGTTCCTGGCGCACCTGCTGCACGCGCCGTGGCCGGTCGCGTTCGTGATGCCGGTGCTGTTCGCGGTGCACGGCTGGGTGTTCCAGGCGCGGCTCTGGAAGCTGTTCCCGGTCACCGCGTTGCTGTGCGCGCTGCCGATCCCGCTCGCGTTCAGCTCGATCGACGTCACCGGGCTCATGGCGCACAACGACACTCTCGGTCTGCTCGCGTGGGTCGCGATCCCGATCATCCCGCTGGTGGTGTTGGTGCAATGGTCGATCGTCGCCATCTCCTCGCGCTGATCCCGATCCCGTTCCTGGTGCTGGCCCAGGCCGAACTGCTGGCGTCGGTGCTGAGCGGCGGAACGGGGCTTCTCCTGCTGTCCCTGGTCATCAGTGCGAGGGTGCTGGTGTGGTGGGTGCACCGCGAGTGGGCACATCGGGCCGCCGAACGGACTCGCGCACGGCTGCGGGAGGCGTTCCTGCGCTCGCCCGGCACCAAGGCCGGCGAGGTCGCCACGCTGGTCACGCGCGGCGTGCACGACGTGACGCCGTACGTCGTCGGGTATCTGCCGCAACAGGTTCTGGCCGTGGCCGTGCCTCTCGCGGTGGTGATCAGGCTGGCGTTCGCCGATCTCACCGCGGCTCTGACGATCCTCGTGACGCTGCCGTTGATCCCGATCTTCGGTGCTCTGGTGGGCGCGCACACCCGTGAGCGGACGGCTCGCCAATGGGACGCGCTGGCCACTCTCGGCGGGCACTTCCTCGACGTGGTCAAGGGAATCGGCACGCTGCGGGCGTTTGGGCGGGCCGAGGCGCAGTCCACGACGGTCCGCAGGCTGGCCGCGCAGCACATGACCGAGACGATGTCCGCGCTCCGGGTCGCGTTCCTCTCGGCGTTCGTGCTGGAACTCGTCGCCACGATGTCGGTGGCGATGGTCGCCGTGCCGGTCGGGCTCAGGCTGCTGGACGGCGGAGTGCCGCTGCACACCGCGCTCCTCGTACTTTTCCTTGCCCCGGAGGCATTTCTGCCGCTCAGATCCGCAGGCGCTCAGTACCACGCCAGCGCTCAGGGCCGGGAGGTGCTCGCCAAAGTGCCCGCACCACAAGAAACAACGGGCCAGGCGCCACCCGACCTCGCTCAGGCCGAGATCGTGTTCGACAACGTCTCGGTGCGCAGTCTCGAGAACTTCTCGCTGCGCATCCGGCCCGGCGAACGGATCGCGTTGGTCGGCCCGAGCGGCGCGGGCAAGAGCACGGTTCTGGGGCTGCTGCTGGGTTTCGTGCGACCCGACGGCGGCCGGGTGCTCGTCGGCGGCGTCGACCTCCGGGAGATCGACCACAGGCAGTGGCTGGAAGCGCTGTCGTGGGTGCCGCAACGACCCACGCTAGTCCCGGCGAACCTCTCGTCCGGCGAGCAGCAGCGAGTCGCGCTGGCCAACGCGCTGGACCGGCGGCACGCAGGACTCTTCCTGCTGGACGAACCGACCGCGCACCTCGACGCGGAGACGGAAGCGCTGGTGCTCAAGGCAACTCGCGACTTCACGCGAGGCAGGACGGCGGTGATCGTGGCGCACCGCCCGACACTGCTCACCGAGGTCGACAGGGTGGTGACGGTGTGAAGCTCGCGATCCTCGTCGGAACGCTCGCCGAACTGGCCGGCGTCGGACTCACCGCCACGGCGACCTGGCTGATCATGCGCGCCGCCGAGCACCCGCCGATGCAGGCGCTGACCGTGGCGATCGTCGCGGTCCGCACCCTCGCGCTGGCCAAGGGCGCCCTGCGCTACCTCGAACGCCTGACCAGCCACAAGGCCGTGCTCAGCGAGGCCGTCGAGCTGCGCGGCCAGGTCTACGACGACCTCGCGCACCGCAGGCACATCCCGTCCGGCACCGCCCTGACCCGCATCGTCACGAACGTCGACCAGCGACTCGACACCAGGCTCCGCGCGACCCTGCCGTGGATCACCGCGGCCCTGGTCAGCGCCGTCGTCGCAACAGCTTCGGGCTTCTCGCTGCCGCTGATCGCCGGCCTGCTGATCAACCTCGCCCTGCTCCCCTGGCTCGCGATCCGCAACCCGAGTGACCTGACCCCGTTGCGCGCCAGGCTGACCGAACAAACCACCGAACTGGTCCACAGCAAAGAAGAACTGATCGCCTACGGCCTGTTCGACGAGAAACTCCGCAGTGCCACCAGAACCGCGAAAGAACTGTCCCGCAAGGAACGCACCCGCGACCTGACCCCGTTGGCGATCGCCGTCCAGTTCGGCGCGGCCCTGCTCATGCTCGCCCAGCACGAACCGGCCTGGCTGATCATGGCCGCCATCGCCGCGTTCGAGATCACCGTCCCGCTCGCGGCCCTGACCAGGCCCAGCCCGGAACCCACCGACGAGCCCGAACCGGCCTACCAGCAAGAAACCCCTGACCTGCGAGGAAGAACCGCGATCGTCGGCCCGAGCGGCGCGGGCAAGACCACGTTGCTCAACGCCCTCGCCCACCGCCTCGAACCGAGCAAAGGCGCACTGGCCGACGCGCACGTCTTCCACACCACCGTCCGCACGAACGTCCTGCTGGCCAAACCCGATGCCACCCAGGAAGAACTGGACCGGGCCGCGAAGATCACCGAACTCGACCTCGACTGGGACCAGGTCGTCGGCGAACGCGGCGAGGAGATCTCCGGCGGCCAACGGCAACGCCTGATCCTCACCAGATCGGTGCTGGCCGACCCCGAAGTACTGCTTCTGGACGAACCCACGGAAGGCCTCGACCCCGAACAAGCCGACCGCGTGCTCGGCAAGGTCCTGGACAACTCCCATGGCACCGCCCTGGTCGTCACCCACCGGACCGAGCAGCTAGCCCTTTTCGATCACGTGCATCATCGGGGGCCGATCAGCCACGAGCACGTCGGTCGAGTCAGGTAGCCACTCGCCGCCGACCTGCACGAACTGCGTCAACGGCCCGGACTCCGCGACCACGCCGCACCGGGCCAGCGCCGTCCCCATGATCTGCGACGACATCGCACCGAGCTGCAGCAACGACCGGTTCCGGTGCTTGCGCACACCTAGATTCACCTGCGCCAGCGCGGAAAGCCCGTGCACCCGGTGCACGTCGAGCAGCAGCCCGATCTCCACCCCGTACCCGGCCGCGAAGGGCACCGACTCCAAAAAGGACCGGGTGGCGGCGTACTCGCCGCCGAGCGGTTGCACCACACCGGAGAGCTCCGGCCGCAGCGTGTTCAGCAACGGCCGCGCCACCAGTTCGGTGACCCGCCCGCCGCCGCTGCTCTCCAGTCGCAACGGCCGCCGGTAGAACCCCTTCACCAGGTGCACGTCGGCGTCCAGCAGCAACGGCCCGAGCAACGCCGTGACGAACGCGGTCTCCGGCTCCACCAGGTCGGAGTCCAGGAAGACGATCAGGTCGCCGGTGGTCGCGGCCAGCGACCGCCACAGCACCTCGCCCTTGCCGGGCAACGGCGGCAGCCACGGCACGACGTCCTCGCGCAGCACGACCCGTGCCCCGGCGGCGGACGCGACCTCCACCGTCCGGTCGGTGGAGCCGGAATCCATCACCACCAGCTCGTCGACGAGGGTGCCGAGCAACGGCCGGACCACGGAGACCACGTCCCCGACGGTCTCCTCCTCGTTCAGCGCGGGCAGCACCACCGACACCGTCCGGCCGCGCTTCAACGCGACCAGCTCGTCCGGCGTCCAGGTGGGCTGCTGCCAGGTGCGCGAGGCGAACCAGGCTTCGACGGAGGGCAGCATCAGGCGAGCGCCCGCATCGCCCGGACCGGCGGACGGGTGCCCGTCACGCTCGCGACCATCTCCACGACCTTCCTCGCCTGACGTACGTCGGAAGCACGAACCGCGCGTGCTCCGGACATCGCAGCCACTGTGGCAGCCGCGAGCGTGAAGTCCTCGTCCCCCGCTGGGATCGTCACCACATCCAACGTTTCGGGCAGTGACGGCAGTTCCAGATCGCCGTCGAACTCGACGACGTCGGCGCCGGCGGCCACGGCCTGTCTCAACTCGTCCGCGCTGGTCAGATGCGCAACGACCAGCACGCGGTCTTTCGGCAGCTCAGTGACGCGGAATCGGTTCACACCACCCAGCGTAGACAGTGAGCTGGCTCACAGCTCCTTGCTACTCACGAGTAGCCACCTGGTTTACTCCGCAGTAACAAACCCTGTGTGATCTACGTCATGGTCAAGGAGGACCAGAGTGCGACGATCACTTGTTTTAGTCCTGGTACTCCTCTCAACCCTGCTCGGTGCTCCGGTCGCCGCCACGGCGGCCCCCGGACACCAGATCTCGTACCGGTCGATCCCCGGCGTCGGCGGCACCGTCCTGAAGGCCCTCGTCGTCGAACCGACCGGACTGGGCAGCGGACCGTTCCCGTTGCTCGTCATGCCGTCCAGCTGGGCGGTTCCCAACATCGAGTACGTCGGCGCGGCGGCCAAGCTCGCCAAGGAGTCCGGGTACGTCGTGGTGAGCTACACCAGCCGCGGCTTCTGGGACTCGGCCGGCACGATCGACGTCGCCGGGCCCGAGACCGTCGGTGACGTCAGCAAGGTCATCGACTGGGCCATCGCCAACGCGCACGCCGACGGCACCAAGGTCGGCGCGGCCGGGATCTCCTACGGCGCAGGGCAGTCCCTGCTGGCCGCGGCGAACGACAAGCGCATCAAGGCCGCGGCGGCGCTGAGCACGTGGACCGACCTGGCCCGCTCGCTCTACCCCAACAACACCGTGAACAAGCAGGCCGTCGAGGTCCTGCTGGCGGCAGGCAAGGCCACCGGACGTCCCGGACCGGTCCTGCAGGAAGCCGAGGACGCCTACCGCGACGGCAGGTTCTGGGAGGTCGTGCCGATCTCCGCGGAGCGCTCGGCCGCCAACAAGATCGCCCAGATCAACGCCAACGGCACCGCGGTCATGCTCGGCAACGCCTGGAACGACGGCATCTTCGCGCCGGGCCAGATCACGGACTTCTACGGCAAGCTGACCGGCCCGAAGCGGCTCATGCTCTCGCCGGGTGACCACGCCACCGCCGAACTGTTCGGCGCGGCGGGGCTGCCCAACGAGATCTGGGAGTCGGTCGGCCGCTGGTTCGACCGCTACGTCAAGGGCACGGCCAACGGCATCGACGCCGAACAGCCGGTGCGGCTCAAGCCCAACAACGGCGGCTCGTGGAAGACGTTCGGCGCCTGGCCGAACGGCAACGTGGACACCGTGCAGCTCGACGGCAAGCGGATCGCCGCGGGCTGGGGCACGGTGGCCGACAGCGGCACGATCCTGCTCTCCGGTGCGCTGCAAGGGTTCCTGAACATCCCGACCGGGGTGTCACTGCCGTTCGTCGACCGCAACGTCGCGGGCGTGTGGAGCGGGCCCTCCTATCCCCGAGGAGCGACGGTGGCCGGCACGCCGAAGCTCAAGCTCCAGGTCACCCCGAGTGCGGAGACGACGACGTTGTTCGCGTACCTGTACGAGGTGGGACCGCTGGGCCTGGGCGCGCTGATCACGCACAAGCCGGTCAAGGTGACCGGCGCGGGCCGCACGCAGACGCTCGACGTGGAGCTGGAGCCGACGGTGTGGAACGTCGACGCCGGCAACCGGCTGGCGCTCGTGATCGACACGGTGGACCCGCGTTATCTGACGGAATCAACTCGCGGCTCAACCGTCACCTTCGGACCGTCGAGCCTCACGGTTCCGAAGGCGTAAGAATGTCCGGGTGGACCTCACCCGGCAGCAGGTGCTCCTCCACCGGATCCATCAGCACGAACTGGACCGGCGGATCTCTGACGCGACCGAGCTGGCGGTGCTGTCACTGGGCATCCAGGACAACACCTCCGGCTCGGCCCTGCTGAGTCTCGCCGCGCGCCTGCACAAACCCTCCGCCGACGACTTCACCCTGATCTGGTCCGTCCGCGGCGCTCCTCATCTGCACCGGGACGGTGAGCTGAAAGCCTTCTCCCGCGCGCTGTGGCCGTGGAGCGACGCCGACGCCCGTGCCCGTGCCTCGCGTCCGAAGGTGGACGACATGGTTGCGGCGCTGCGGCACATCGCCACCGCGATGAGGTCGATCGTGACGAAGCCGATGACCAAGGGCGAGGTGAGCAAGGCCCTGACGCCGTTGGCTCCCCAGCAGACGATCGAACCGTGCCGCGGCTGCCAGACCGAGCACGTCAGCGACCCGATCTTCCGCCTCGGCGCACTGCCGGCGGGTCTCCGGATCATCCCGGAGGAGAAGACCGTGACGTTCGAACGCATCCACGGCTGGCCGGGCGTCCCGCGCAAGACCGCGGGCTTCGACGAGCTGGTGCACCGGTACCTGACGCTGCACGGTCCCGCCGGACCGTCCGAAGTGGCCAGTTACTTCGGCACGTCGACGCGCGAGGTCAAGAAGCGGTGGCCTAAGGACGGCCTGGCCGAGGTGACCGTCGAGGGCCAGAAGGCGTGGCTGCCGGAGGACCTGGAGATCGCCGACGCCGAACCGCCCGAGGTCAGGCTCCTGCCGCCGACCGACCCGTATCTGCAGGCCCGTGACCGCGACCTGCTGCTGCCGGACAAGGCCGCGCAGAAGGACATCTTCCGCATCCTGGGCCGGCGCGGCGCCGTGCTGGTGGACGGCGAGATCGCGGGCTCCTGGCAGGGCAGGGTGGTGTCCGGCAAGCGGTTCGAGGTGACGGCGACGTCGTACCGACCGCTGCCGGATCTCCTGCCGGAGACCCAGATCCTGGCTCAGGCCAAGGGACTAGACGACGCAAGCGTCAAGAGCGACTGACACGTCGTCCGTGACGATCAGCGACTGCATCGCGGCGTGCGAGACGAAACCCTTGTCCCGCAACTCCGTCAGCCACTCCACGAGTCCCTTGTAGTGGTTGTCGACGTCGAGCAGCACGACGGGCTTGCCGTGCATGCCCAGCACGCCGGCCGTCCACACCTCGAAGAACTCCTCGGCGGTGCCGATGCCACCCGGCAGCGTCAGGAACGCGTCCGCCTTGTCGTCCATCATCTTCTTGCGCTCGCGCATGGTGTCGACGACGTGCAGCTCGGTCGACTCGCGGTCGGCGATCTCCCTGGTGGCCAGGCCCTTCGGGATCACCCCGTAGGTGTGCGAGCCGCCCGCACGGGCTTCCCGCGCGACCGCGCCCATCATCGACGTCTGCCCGCCGCCCCAGACGAGGTGCCAGCCGCGTGCCGCGATCTGGCGCCCCACCTCGGCGGCGAGGTCGATGTAGCTCTGCGGGACAGTGGCGAGACTTCCGCAGTAGACAGCGACATACATCAGTGTGCGTCCGCCCATGCCTTGTGTGCGTCCTTGACCACGCTGACCGCGTCGTCGATGTCGTCGGTGAGGTGCAGCAGCGCCAGGTCCTTCTCGCCGACCTTGCCGCCGGGGAGCACCGAGTTCTGGATCCAGTCGTAAAGGCCCTGCCAGTACTCGGTTCCGAACAGGACGACCGGGAACTTCGTGACCTTCTTCGTCTGCACCAGGGTCAGCGCCTCGAACAGTTCGTCGAGCGTGCCGAAACCACCCGGCAGGCAGATGAACGCCTGCGAGTACTTGATGAACATCGTCTTGCGCACGAAGAAGTAGCGGAAGTTCACGCCGAGGTCGACCCACGGGTTGAGGCCCTGCTCGAACGGAAGCTCGATGCCGAGCCCGATCGAGAAGCCACCGGCCTCCGAACAACCGCGGTTGACCGCCTCCATGGCACCGGGGCCACCGCCGGTGATCGCCGCGAACCCGGCTTCTGCCAGTGCGGCTCCGAGGTCGCGTCCGAGCTGGTACTCCGGGTGGTCACGGCCGGTGCGAGCCGATCCGAAGACCGTGACCGCGCTCGGCACCTCGGCCAGCGCGCCGAAGCCCTCGACGAACTCGGCCTGGATCCGCAGCACCCGCCACGGGTCGGTGTGCACCCAGTCCGACGGGCCGCGGGAGTCGAGCAACCGCTGGTCCGTGGTGGTGGTGCGGTCGTCCTTGCGATCACGCCGCTCCACGACCGGACCGCGACGCTTCTCCGACGGGCGCTCGTCGACGGCGCCGTTCTTCTTTTCTTCCGTCATCACTGAGATCTTAGGGATCAGTTCAACAGAAATCGCTTAAGCACGTCGAAACACCCGGTGACCTGCTGGACCGGCACGTTCTCCTCCTGGGTGTGCGCGAGCGTCGGATCGCCCGGCCCGAAGTTGACCGCGGGCATGCCCAGCGCCGCGAACCGCGCGACGTCCGTCCACCCCAGCTTGGCGACCGGCGTGCCTCCGGCGGCCTCGATGAGCTCCAGTGCCGCGGGGGCGTTGAGACCTGGCAGCGCGCCAGCCGCGAAGTCCGTGACGGTGACGTCGAAGCCCTCGAAGACCTCGCGCAGGTGCTGTTCGGCCTGCTCCACCGTGCGGTCCGGCGCGAACCGGTGGTTGACCGTGAGCACGGCCTCGTCCGGCACGACGTTGCCCGCGACGCCGCCGCTGATCTTCACGGCCTGCAGGCCCTCGTGGAAGTGGCAGCCGTCGATCTCGGGCTGCCGCGGCACGTAGGCCTCCAGCCTGCGCAGCGCCTCGCCCAGGCCGTGGATGGCGTTGCGGCCCATCCACGCCCTGGCGGTGTGGGCGCGCTTGCCGCTCGTCCTGATCTCGATGCGCATGGTGCCCTGGCAGCCGGCCTCGACCGTGCCGTTGGACGGCTCGCACACGATCGCGAGATCGCCCAGCAGCCAGTCCTGCAGCTCGCGCTCGATCCGGGTGAGCCCGTTGCGCTCGGCCTCGATCTCCTCGCAGTCGTAGAAGACGAACGTGAGGTCGTGGCGCGCGTTCTCGCTCAGGGCCGCGATCGCGAGCATGACCGCGTCGCCGCCCTTCATGTCGACGGTGCCGCAGCCGTGCAGGATCCCGCCCTCGCGGCGGCTCGGGAAGTTCTGGTTGATCGGCACGGTGTCCAGGTGACCGGCGAGCACCACGCGACGTTCCTTGCCCGTGTTGGTGCGGGCCAGGACGGCGTTCCCTGATCGGGTGATCTCCAGGTGGGGCGCGTGGAGTCGCAGCGACCGCTCCACGAGGTCCGCGATCTCCGCCTCCTCCCCGGACACGCTGCGCACATCCACCAGCGAGGTCGTCAGGTCGATCGGGTCGGCGAACAGATCAAGGGTGTCGGACACGCGTTCACCCTACTCAGTCAGCTTGGGCGCTAGGCCGTTCAGCCGATACCGTGCGCTGCGTGATCAAGCGCACACTCCTGGTCATCTCCCTGCTGCTCCTGGCGACCGGCTGCGGCGAGGCCCCTGCCGCCTGTGACCGGCAGTGCGCCGAGATCCGGGCGTTGTTCACCGCCCCGTGCGGCTCGCAGCACAACTTCACACCCGCCGACTGCGCCGGGTGGGTCGACGAGGTCGGCACCATGACCCGGCGGCTCGACACGTCCCTGCGGGGCAAGCACGTCCAGCAGGACGTCAGCGAGGTGCTGCCCCGCCTGATGACCGCCGTGGGCGACTTCGAGGCGCACCAGTGCGGTGAGGTGCGCGTCGACAACGTGTCCAGCACCGACGCGCGGCAGTCGAAGTGCAACGAGGCCCTCATCGCGACTCGCGGCGACCTGGGCTCGCTGTACTTCTCGGCAGAAGTGCCCGACTGAACCATCGGACTAAGCTCGGTAGCCGTGAGCACCGCATACGGCATCGGCTTGGCCACTGTGACCCCGGACGGCACCGTCCTCGACACCTGGTACCCCTCCCCCGCCCTCGGCGACGCGACGGACCTGGGCACCGTCCGCGTGTCGTCCGCCGAGATCGCGGAAGCGCTCGGAGAAGCCGCCGCGAAGCTGCTCGGCGAGGACCTGGAGCGCGGTGTCGAGGTCGTCGGCGTCAAGGTCGTCATCGACCTGGAAGCCGCCCCGGAGAACACCTACGACATCTGGCTGCGCCTGCACCTGCTCAGCCACCGCCTGATCAAGCCGCACGGCGCGAACCTCGACGGCATGTTCGGCCTGCTGACGAACGTCGTGTGGACGAACCACGGCCCGTGCGCCGTCGACGGCTTCGAGCAGACCCGCACCCGTCTGCGCCTGCGCGGCCCGGTGACGGTCTTCAGCGTCGACAAGTTCCCGCGCATGGTCGACTACGTCCTCCCGTCGGGTGTCCGCATCGGCGACGCGGACCGGGTCCGGCTCGGCGCCCACCTCGCGGCCGGCACCACGGTCATGCACGAGGGCTTCGTGAACTTCAACGCCGGCACGCTCGGCAGCTCGATGGTCGAGGGCCGCATCTCCGGCGGCGTCGTGGTCGGCGACGGTTCGGACGTCGGCGGCGGCGCGTCGATCATGGGCACCCTGTCCGGCGGCGGCAAGCAGGTCATCAGCATCGGCGAGCGCTGCCTGCTCGGCGCCAACGCCGGCCTGGGCATCTCGCTCGGCGACGACTGCGTGATCGAGGCGGGCCTCTACATCACCGCCGGCACGAAGGTGACCGCGCCGGACGGCGAGGTCGTCAAGGCGGTCACTTTGAGCGGACAATCGAACCTGCTGTTCATCCGGGACTCGGTTACCGGCACGGTCCTGGTGAAACCCCGCAAGGGCACCGGCGTCGAGCTCAACGCGGCTCTGCACGCCAACGACTGAGGACGCGAAACTCGGTGTCTGGGGCCCGTCTGCGAAGGCAGACTGGGTCCCAGTCGCTTCTAGGGCCTACCTAGGGAGGTGCACGTGCTGAAACAGCGACTTGAGTTGAACGCTCGCGCCGCGATCGAGCGTGCCCTGGAGGGGGCGCAGTCCGAGGACTCCTTCGTGGAGTTCAAGACGCAGTGGCCGATCGACCACGGCAAGGCCGCCCGCCAGATCGCCGCGCTGTGCAACGCCGCGCGCGGGTCGGAGGCCATGTGGATCGTCGGCGTCGACGAGAAGGGCCGCTACGTCAAAGGCGCGCTGGCCGAGGAGCTGTCGAGCTGGTGGCCCCGGGTCGAGAGCCACTTCGACGGCGTGGCACCGGGTCTGACCACCGTGGCGTTCGACTGGGCGCGCGGCCGCACGGTCGTGGTGCTGAGCCTGCAGACCGACAACGCGCCGTACGTGTTCGTCACGAAGAAAGAGCCCTACAGCAGGGAAATCCCGTGGCGCTCCGGTGAGCGGACCCGCTCCGCGCGCCGCAGCGAGGTGCTGGAACTGCTGGTGCCCAAGCTCGACATGCCCGGCTGGGAGTTCGTCAGCGCCCGCGCGACGCTGAGCCAGCACTCGCCGACGCTGCGGTTCGAGGGCGACCTCTACCTGGAGACGAACCAGCCGTTGTCGTTGCCGCACCACAGATGCCACTCGTACGCGACGTACGGGCTCGACAGCGAGACGGTCGACCTGGCGTTCAGCTTCCGCACCAACACGCGGGACGTGCGGGCGGTCGAACGCGTCGTGCGCGTCGCGGAACCGGCCGTGCTCCACGTCAGCGCGGACGCGGACGTGGAACTGGACGCGTTCTCCGACCTCTGGGACCTGCACTGGCACCTCGTGCTCGGCCTCGGCCTGAGCGGCGAGGAGATCAGCACCAGCGTGCGCCTGACGACGGACGCGGTGCCGCCCAACCAGTTCACCCGCAGGGTCTGGTCGGCCCTCAAGCCTTGAGGCGCTCGACAGCGGCCGCGACTCGCTCGTCGGTGGCCGTGAGCGCGATCCGCACGTGCTTCTCGCCGGCCGGTCCGTAGAACGTGCCGGGGGCCGCGAGGATGCCGCGGTCGGCCAGCCAGGAGATGGTCTCCCAGGCGTCCTCACCGCGCGACGACCAGAGGTAGAGCCCCGCCTCGGAGTGCGACACGGTGAACCCGGCCGCCTCCAGCGCGGGCTTGAGCACCTCACGCCGGGCCAGGTACCGGGAGCGCTGCTCGGCCACGTGCTCGTCGTCCTCGAGAGCGGCGCGCATGGCCTCCTGCACCGGCCGCGGCACGATCATGCCGGCGTGCTTGCGCAGTTCGAGCAGGCCCGCGATCAGCTCCGGGTCGCCGGTGACGAACCCGGCCCGGTAGCCCGCGAGCGACGAGGACTTCGACAGCGAGTGCACGGCGAGCACACCGTCGAAGGAGTCCACAACGGACGGATGCAGCACCGACACCGGTGAGGAGTCCCACGGCAGCGCGAGGTAGCACTCGTCGGACGCCACGACCGCGCCGACCGCGCGTGCGGCGGCGACGGCGTCCCGCAGCTGCTCGGCCGACAGCACTCGGCCGGTCGGGTTCGACGGGGAGTTCAGCCACACCAGCTTCGTGCCGGCGGGCGGCAGTTCCCCGTCGGCCAGGCGCACGACCTCGGCCCCCGCCATCAGCGCGCCCACCTCGTAGGTGGGGTACGCGACGGCGGGCACCGCGACGACGTCACCCGGCCCGACACCGAGCAGGGTGGGCAGCCACGCCACGAGCTCCTTGGAGCCGATCGTGGGCAGCACCGCCGCCTCCTCGACCCCGACGATCCCGTACCGGCGCTCCACCGCGGCGACGAAGGCCGCACGCAGCTCGGGAATGCCGTGGGTGGTCGGGTAGCCGGGGATGTCGGCGACCGACGACAACGCGGACTGGATCACCGCGGGAACCGGGTCGACAGGGGTGCCGACCGACAGGTCGACCACGCCACCGGGGTGCTTGCGCGCCTTGGCGGCGTGGCCTGCCAACAGGTCCCACGGGAAGTCCGGCAGCGCCGGGCCTCTGCGTTGAATGATCAATGCCCCTCAGCCTGCGGCGCGAGCACCTTCACGAACTCCGGGTCGGCGCTGACCTTGCCGACCTTCGACGCGCCACCGGGCGAGCCGAGCTCGTTGAAGAAGTCGACGTTCGCCTTGGTGTAGTCCTTCCACTCGTCGGGGACGTCGTCCTCGTAGTAGATGGCTTCCACCGGGCACACGGGTTCGCAAGCGCCACAGTCCACACACTCGTCGGGGTGGATGTAGAGCATCCGGTCGCCTTCGTAGATGCAGTCGACAGGGCACTCTTCGATGCAGGCCTTGTCGAGCAGGTCCACGCACGGCTGGGCGATCACATAAGTCACTGCGCTCTCCAACTTCATCGGTCACACCGCGCAAGCCGGAGAGTACGCGGCACGTTCGAGTATCACCCGGTCAGGCTTGCCTTAGCTGTGCGGTGTGCCACGTCACAACTCCTGACCGGAAACTCCCTCGCCAACATAGTCAGGATGGACGTGTGCACACCGTGGATCACCTGGAATCACTCTGCGCGCGAGCATGGCCCGTCCTGGCAGAAGTTCCGCTTGGAGACTGGTTGATGCGGGCCGCCGACGGCTTCACCGGCCGCGCCAACAGCACGCTGACCTGCGGCGACCCCGACGTCCCGATTCCGGACGCGTTGAGGGCCGCTCAAGAGTTCGCCCGCGAGCACGGCATCAAACCCACCGCTCACGTGATCAAGGGCTCATCGCCCGAACCCGAGATGGCCGCCGCGGGCTGGACCGTCGACCTGGACCACCCCGGCGGGGCCGAGTCGCTGGTGATGACCGGTCCGCTGGAGAAGTTCGCCGACGGCGTAGCCGAGAGTCGTGATCTTCCCGGATGGTGGGAGCTCACGGCCGGATCCGAGGTCTCCGCCGCCCAGCGGCACGTCCTCGGCAGCGGCGGCAACGTCTGCTTCGCGTCGATCACCGAGGACGGGGTCGTGATCGCGGCTGTGCGGGGCGCCGTGGTCGAGGACGTCCTGCACGTCGCCCGGCTCGCCGTGCGGCCGTCACATCGCCGCCAGGGCCTCGCACGGCGGCTCATGGGCGAGCTGGCGGGCTGGGGACTGGAGCAGGGCGCCACGACGTGCGTGCTGCAGGTAGCCGAGCACAACGAACCGGCGATCCGGCTGTACGAGGAACTCGGCTGCACCGAGCACCACCGCTACCGCTACTGGATCCCGGCGGTCTCGTAGAGGCCCGGCCGGTTGGCCGCGTTGCGCGCCATCACGGCCCCCACGGCCACCGCACCGGTCAGCGCGCCACCGGCGAGCAACAGCAGGCCGCGCCAGTCCTGCAACAGCAGGACGGGGCTGCCCGAGGCGTAGCCGGGCTCGAAGTAGCCGAACACCATCAGCGTCAGGAACCAGACGAGCAGCGGCAGCGCGGCGGAGAAGACCCGTTCGGACAGCGAGGCCGCCCACGACACCAGCAACGGCGTCGTGACGGCGGCCACCACGATGGTGATCGGGAACGGCCAGTCCCCGAGCCTCGGCAGCAGCGTGCCGTCGAAGCGCAGGGGCAGGAACATCGTTTCCAGCACGGCGAGTGCTGCTGCCTCGACGCACAAGAGCAGCAGGAAGAAAACTCGCCAGCTACCGGTCACCCAGTCCTCCGAAAAGATCTACCTCCGCGCCGGTCGCGGAGCCCTTGGCGAGCACGTAGTACTCGGCACCGACCAGCGGCTGCGCGATGTCGTTCGACAACGCGTACCCGCCGTCCCACACACTGACCTGCGTCGAGTGTGCACGCAAAGCGCGGCGCTTGGCCGTCAGGTGCTCCGACACGTCGACAACCGTTGTGATCTCTTCATCCGGCGTCACCGGGAGTTCGCCTGGCTCGGGCAGCCGGAACGCCTCGGGGACGTTCTCCAGCGCGGCCACACCGGCGTTCGTGGCGTCGCGGGACGTCACCGCGTAGAAGACCCGCTCGACCTCGGAGACCTGCGCGCACGCGGCGACCGTGATCTCGTGCGCGCGGATGTGGTCGGGGTGGCCGTAGCCGCCGAACGCGTCGTAGCTCACGACGACCTGTGGCTTGACCTCGCGCAGGATCTCGACCAGTTGGGCGGTCTGGTCTTCGAGCGATCCCTGGACGAACGCGCGCGGCTTCGCGTTGGACGGCACGTCGACCATGCCGGAGTCGCGCCAGCGGCCGATGCCACCGAGGAACCTGTGGTCCGTCACGCCGAGCGCGGCGCAGGCCGATCTCAGCTCGCCCACGCGGTATCCGCCCAGCTGGTCGGCTGCGTCGGCGGCGAGGTGCGCCAGCGCGGGCGGGATGATCTCGCCCTCTTCCCCCAGCGTGCAGGTGATGACCGTGACGTGCGCGCCGGCCGAGGCGTAGCGCGCGATGGTGCCGCCGGTCCAGAGACTCTCGTCGTCCGGGTGGGCGTGCACGAAGAGCAACCGTGGTGGGGCAGTCAGCGTCACCGAATCAGAGTAAAGGCCGCCCTCATCAGTTGATAAAGGCGGCCTTTGCTAAACATCTCACTTGGTCGGCGAGGCTTCTAAACGACCGAACGTTCCTCGGCGAAATGGCAGGCGGACAGTGTTCCCTCCGGTCCACCACGCCTTTCCAGCTTCGGTTCTTCGGTGGCGCAGATGTCCTGGGCCTTCCAGCACCGGGTGCGGAAGCGACACCCCGACGGCGGGTTGACCGGCGACGGCACGTCACCCGTCAGAACGATCCGCTGCCGCTGACGTTCCTTCTTCGGGTCCGGCATCGGCACCGCGGACAGCAACGCCTGCGTGTACGGGTGCATCGGCTTGCCGTAGATGGCCTCCCGCTCGCCCATCTCGATGATCTTGCCGAGGTACATGACCGCGACCCGGTCGGAGATGTGCCGCACCACCGAGAGGTCGTGCGCGACGAACAGGTACGCGAGCCCGAGCCGTTCCTGCAGCTCCTCCAGCAGGTTCACGACACCGGCCTGCACCGAGACGTCCAAAGCGGACACCGGCTCGTCCAGCACCAGGAACTTCGGGTTGAGCGCCAGCGCGCGGGCGATGCCGATGCGCTGCCGCTGACCGCCGGAGAACTCGTGCGCGTACCGGCTGCGGTGCTCGGGGTTGAGCCCGACGAGCTCCATCAGTTCGTTGACCCGCCGCTGCACGCCACCTTCGACACCGTGGATCACCAGCGGTTCCGCGATGATGTCGTTGACCTGCCACTTGGGGTTCAGCGACGCGTACGGGTCCTGGAACACGATCTGGATGTCCCTGCGCAGCGGCCGCAACTGCTTGGCGCTCATGGACGTCAGCTCGCGGCCCTCGAACTTCACCGAGCCGGAGGTCGGCTTGTGCAGCTGCAGGATCGCGCGCCCGGTCGTGGACTTGCCGCAACCGGACTCGCCGACGAGGCCGAGCGTCTCACCGGGGTGCAGCGTGAACGACACCCCGGACACGGCCTGCACCGAACCGGTGTTGCGCGGGATGATGCCCTTGCCCCGCACGGGGAACTCCTTGACGAGGTCGGTGACCTCCAGCAGTGGCCCGGTCACTTCGCCTCCTCGTCTTTCAGTTCCGTGAGCAGAGAGCCGTGCACGGCGGTCACTTCGAGCGACTCGTCGGGGTTGGCGATGGCGAACGCGGCCGGGTTCTCCACCGTGCCGATCTCGTCGTGCAGGAACAGCTTCTGCGGCTGCTCGATGGTCGCCAGGTGCTCCCAGCGGTGGCACCGCGTCTTGTGGTTCGCGGCGCCGGCCTCCTCCAGCAGCGGCTCCCACTCGTGGCACACCTCGGAGACGAGGGGGCACCGCGGCGAGAACGAGCAGCCGGTCGGCAGGTTCACCAGCGAGGGCGGCGCGCCCTTGATCGGGGTGAGCCGCTTGCCCAGGGTGGCCGGGTTCGGGACCGAGCCCAGAAGTCCCACCGTGTAAGGCATCCGCGGCCGTTCGAAGACGTCGTCGACCGGGCCGGACTCGACCACGGTGCCGCCGTACATCACCTGCACGCGGTTGACCATGCCCGCGACCACGCCGAGGTCGTGCGTGATCATGACGATCGCCGCGTCGGTCTCGGTCTGGATGCGCAGCATGGTGTCGAGGATCTGCGCCTGCACCGTCACGTCGAGCGCGGTGGTCGGCTCGTCGGCGATGATCACGCTGGGGTCGTTGATGATCGCCATCGCGATCACCACGCGCTGCCGCATGCCGCCGGAGAACTCGTGCGGGTACTGGCTCGCCCGCTTGTCCGGCTGCGGGATGCCGACCAGTTCCAGCGACTCGATCGCCTTGGCCCACGCCGCCTTCTTGGAGACGTTGTGGTGCGCGCGATAGGTCTCGGCGAGCTGCCAACCCACGGTGTAAACGGGGTTCAGCGACGTCATCGGGTCCTGGAAGATCATCGAGATGTGCTTGCTGCGGAACGGCTGCATCTGCTTGTAGCTGCGGCCGTTCAGCTCCTCACCGCGGTAGCGGATCGAGCCGTCGATGACCGCGTTCTTGGGCAGCAGCCCCATGATCGCCATGGAGGACACGGACTTGCCGGAGCCCGACTCGCCGACGATGCCGAGCACGTCGCCGGCGTTGAGGTCGAACGAGACGTTGCGCACGGCGCGGACGTCGCCGTCGTCGGTCGGGAAGGTGACCGACAGGTCCTTGACCGACAGCAGCGGTGCGGTGGTGTTGGAGGGCAGGAAGTCCTCCGACAGTTCGGAAACAGAGGTCATCAGGCACGCACCTTCGTCTGCCTCGGGTCGAACGCGTCGCGCAGGCCGTCACCGATGAAGTTGACGGCCAGGGAGAGCGACACGAGCACGATGAACGGACCCCAGAACAGCCACGGCCGGTTCAGGAACTGCCCGTAGTTCTCCAGCACGATCACGCCGAGCGAGGTGTCCGGGGGCTGGACGCCCAGTCCCAGGAACGACAGCGCGGCCTCGGTGAGCACCGCGGACGCGATCGCCAGCGTGGCGTTGACGGTGATGCTGCCGATCATGTTCGGCACGAGGTGCTTGAAGATGATCCGCGAGGTCGAGGCGCCACAGGCCCGCGCCGCCTCGATGAACTCCCGCTGCGCCAGGGAAAGCGTCTCACCGCGCGTGATGCGGGCGATCTGCATCCAGGCGAACGCGGCGAGCACCAGCGCGACGACGTACCAGCTGCCGGAGAAGCCCTTCACGACGATCGCGGCGACCGCGATCTGCGGGATGATCAGCAGCAGGTCGACCAGGCGCATCAGCGCCGTGTCGACGAAACCGCGCAGATATCCCGCCAGGGCGCCGAACGTCACGCCGATCGCGGTCGCCAGCGCGGCCACGATCAACGCGATCTGCAGCGAGTAGCCGGTGCCGCGCATGAGCAGCGCGAGCATGTCCTTGCCGACCTGGGTGGTGCCGAGCGGGTGGGTGCCGCTCATCGGCTGGTAGGACTTGCTGGTCACGTCCTCGAAGTCGTAGGTCCAGATGAACGGGCCGACGAACGCGAACAGGACCAGGAAGACGAAGACGCCGAGGCTCACCATCGCGAGCCGGTGGCGCAGGAAGCGCCGCAGGACGAGCTGGCCCTGGGTGCGGGTCTTGGACGCGTCGAACTCGTGGGAATCTGACTGGGGAGCGCTGTTCACCACTCCGCCCTCGGACGCCAGGTTGATGTTAGCCAAGGCGAATCCTAGGGTCGAGGATGCCGTACACGACGTCGGCGATCAGGTTGAACAGCACGATCAGAGTGGCCGTGATGGCGAGCCAGCCCATCAGCATCGGCGGGTCGAACTGCCGCACGGAGTTCACCAGCAGCGTGCCCATTCCGGCCCAGCCGAACACGGTCTCGGTGATGATCGCGCCGGAGAGCACGCCACCGAAGTTCAGCGAGAACAGCGTGGCCACGGGGATCAGCGCGTTGCGGAACGCGTGCCGGAAGATCACGCGGCTCTGCGAGATGCCCTTCGCCCGCGCGGTGCGCACGAAGTCCGAGTGCAGGATCTCGAGCATCGAGGCGCGTTCGAACCGGCTGTACGCGGCGAAGCTGATCAGCATCAGCGCGACCGTCGGGAGCAGGAACGTGCCGGTGTACTTGAAGATCACTTCACCGAAGCTGCCGCTGAAGCCACCCGGCCGGGGGCCCGCGGTGGTGAGCCAGCGGTCCAGCCCCATCGACTCCAGGACGTTGTTGAACTGGATGCCGTAGTTCTTCACGATGACCGCGACGCAGAAGATCGGCATCGAGAACATGAGGAACGCGGTGCTGGTGGCGAGGTAGTCGAAGATCGAGTACTGGCGCACGGCGGCGAGCACGCCGACCGAGACACCCAGTGTCAGAGCGAGGAGTTCGGCGCCGATGACGAGGCGGCCGGTGGTCCACAGCGCGTCGGTGACGGCCGGGAAGACAGCGGTCTTGGCCTGACCGAGGGCGATGCTCTGGCCCCAGTCTCCCGACAGGAAGTCGGTGAGCCAGTTCCAGTAGCGGATGATCACGGGCTTGTCGAGGCCCAGGGAGATCTCCGCGGCCTTGATGTCGGCTTCGGTGACACCGGGCCGGAATCGCATTTCCGCCAACGGGTTTCCGGCGGTCGCGACGAGGACGTAACAGGCGAAGCTGCCGATCAGCAGGATGGGTATGGAGATCAGCAGGCGCCGGATGATGTAGCGGATCACGGGCGGGCTCCTAGGGGGCAACCCGGCTCGGGCGGGGCCGGACTCGTGGTCCGGCCCCGCCCGGTCAGGCGTTGCGCACTTCAGCTGATGAGCTAAGGCGATTTACTTGGTCTGCCACTCGTTGGCGTTCCACAGCGCGCCGTAGTAGCTCTGGAAGTACACGCGGTCGAGACCCTTGAAGGCCCACATGTTCGGCATCTGGAACAGCGGGAGCGAACCGTAGGCGTTGGCCAGCTCGGAGTCCGCCTCGGACCAGTACTTCAGGGACTCGGCGATCGCGGTCTGCGAGACGGCCTGCTTCATGGCCTCGTCGGCCTTCGGCACGGTCAGGTTCTGCCAGTTCTGGCCACCACCGGTCTCGTAGATCGACTTCTTGCCGCCCTTGAACGGCGAGCCGGACCACGCGAAGAGAGCGACGTCGTAGTCACCCGCGGAGACGCGCTCGTCGAGGAAGTTCGGGTCGGTGTCGTCCTTGACCTCGATGCCGGCTTCCTTGCACTGGCCCTGGATCAGCTCGACGGTCTGCTTGCGACGCGGGATGTCGGTGTGGCTGATCCGGAAGGAGGCGCGGACGCCGTCCTTCGCGAACACGCCGTCGGCGCCCTGCGCCCAACCGGCGGCGGTCAGGATCTTCTTGGACTCGGCCGCGTCACCCTTGGCCTTGTCCGCGTAGACGTCCTTGTAGCCCTCGTCCTTCGGGAAGAAGATGAGGCTGCCCATCGGCTTCGCGTCGGCCTGGACCTCGCTGATGAGCTTGTCGATGATGTCCTGGCGCTTGACGCACATGAAGAAGGCCTTGCGGATCTCCTCCTTGGCGAGCACCGGGTTCTTCATCTGGATGTCGAGGTGCTCGAACGACAGGCCGGGGCCCGCGCCGAACGTCACGCCCTGGGCGTTGAGGCCCTTGAGCTTCGTGGCCGCGTTCGCGTCCGGCTGGGCGAAGGAGTTGACGGCGAGCTCACCGTTCTCCAGTGCCTGCGCCTGCGCGACGGGGTCCGGGATCGCCTTGAGGACGATCTTGGCGGGACCACCGGGCTTGCCCACCCACTTGGGGTTGCGCTCCAGCGTCACCGACTGGTTCGGCTCGAAGCCGGTCAGGACGTAGGAACCCGCGCCGGGCATGAGGTCCTTGGTGAAGCCGTTCCACTTCTCGTTCCAGAAGTCGGCTGCCTTCTGGATGTCCGCGGCGGCGCTGTCCTTGTTGAGCTTGGTGATGTCCGCGACGCCGGCGTTCTTCTCGAGGATGTGCGCCGGGAGGACGTCGTTGTTGAACATGTCCTCGTAGTCCGGGTACGGAGCAGAGAACGTGCCGACGAACGTCTGGTCGTCCTTGCACTCACCGGTCATGAGGTCGTACCCGGTCGTGCCGGCCGGCTTGAAGTACTTGCTGCCGTCGGCCTTCTTCGAGGAGTTGCTCTGCGTGAACCACGCCATGTAGAAGTCGTCGCAGTCCCAGGCCTCGCCGTCGGACCAGCTGACGCCCTTCTTCAGCTTCCAGGTCACGACCTGCGGAGACTTCGAGGTGACCTCGACGGACTCCATGACGTCCTTGTTCAGGATGACCTTGTTGTTGCCGTTCAGCAGGTGCGCACCAGGCTGCACGAGCGTCAGCGCGAACGTGTTGTAGGACTGGTTGGCGTCCTCCGTCGCGTTGTTGTACGAGGTGAACGGCTTGTCGGTCGACACGACGACCTGGTCGCTCTGCTTCGTATCCGGCGCGGTGTAGCCGTCCGCGGACTCACCGCGGGCAGTCGCCATCTCCGCGACAGTGGCGTCGCCACCGTCCGCGTCGCTGGTTCCGCCACCGCCACCACAGGCACCCAGCACGAGAGACGCGCTGGCAACCAGCGCGATCGCCGGAAGTGCTTTGGTTCTCCTCATTGACACGTGCCCTCCTAGCACTGGGCGGCCGTGGCCAGGTCGGCATGCACGCCCATAACCGAGATGTGCCATACGCGCCCCGAACCGGCACATCGTGGGCAGCACGGTAAGAACCCGTTGAGGTGGCGGTCACTACCTGAGAGGGGGATCGTGACCCAATGGAAACAGGTTGTTGCACGCCGCAATGGCCCGATTACCGGGCGCCAGCGTTCGTTGACCGGGCGAGTGAAATTCTGTCAACGAGAACGGCCGAACGTAGCAACACGAAAAGGACTCGCGCAACGGATTTCCCACCCGCCGCTACTTGTCGAGACGCCGCCATTCGGGTGCACCGCTGAGCACGCCCGCCAGGGGTGCCCCGGTGTCGACGCCCGAAACCGTCGCCGGCAGAACTCCGAGCAGATCGACGATCTGGAACAGGGGTACCGAAACGGCCTGGGCCGCGATCAACGGCTCGACGCGGGCCAGCACGTCGGACACCAGCGTCTTGCCGTTCAGCGCGGCGTCGATGTCGGCCTGGATCGCCGGGTCGCAGAAACCCGCGATGTTCTGCGGGCTGGGCGTCGCCCCGTCCGGAGCGTCACCGGCACACCCGTACTCGCTCGCGAGCGCCGCCGCCGAGTCACCGGCGTCCACTCGGGGCACGACGGCGATGTCGATGTCCTTCTCGGTCAGCTGCTTGCTGAAGAGGTCCTCGGCCGGGGGCGTGACGACCTCGGAGTCGATGCCCCGGTCCTTCAGCTGGGCCTTGATCCGGTTCGCGATGCCGACGTACGGCTCGACCTTCTCCGGCGCCGCGATCCTGAGCTTCAGCGCCTTGCCGGCCTTCTGCCACTCGGTGCCGGCCTTCACGTACCCGGCCTCGGTCAGCAGCTGGTCGCTCGCCGCCGCGTCGAGCGTGTTCGCGGTGATCGTCTTCACGTACCCGGCGCGACTGGGCGGAACCACGTACGAGTCGGCCCGGAACGGCGTGCTCGGCCCGCTCTGCGTCCCGGACGCGATGAGCGCCTCGCGGTCCAATGAGGCCACGATCGCCTTGCGCGTCTTGACGTCCTTGAGCTGCTCGCTCGCGGGCCGCAGCAGCACCTGCACGACCTCGTTGCGCGGCACGGGTTTCGTCGTGACGTTCTGAATCGCCTGGAACAGGTTCACGTCCGCGGCGTCAGCCCGCAGCAGCGCGGCCTGGTTGTCGCCTTTGGACAGTGACTCGGCCATCGCGCTGTGCGTGGCCCTGCGGATCACGACCCGGTCGAGCGTCGTCGGCACCTCCCAGTACCGATCGCTGCGCTCGAGCACGACCTCACCGCGCGGCTCGTCGAGGCTGCGCACCTGGAAAGGCCCTGCGGTGGCGGGAAAGCCGGTGGACAGCACGTTCGACCACGTACCGGGCGCGTCCTTGAGCAGGTGCGCGGGCAACAGGTTCGAGAAGAGGCTGCGCCACCCCGGGAACGGCTTGCCGAACGCGACCTCGACGACCTTGCCGCCCTCACGCGCGCTGATGTTGTTGATGAGCCGGTAACCTGCCGGATCCACCACACCGGGCTCGGTCCGCATACGCTGCCAGAGGTAGTAGAAGTCCTCGGCGGCGATCGGAGCGCTGTCCGACCAGCTGGCGTCCTTGCGAATCGTGTAGGTGACCGTGAACGGCTCTGCCTTGGTGACCTTCGCGCTCACCATGAGGTTCCGGTCGAGCTGCGGAGCGCCGTCGTTGCCGGGCCGGAACGGACTGGGCAGCACCAGCGAACTGAGCGCCGTCGTGATCGGACTCTGCGCCGCGAGGGCGTGCGGGTTGTAACCACCCGCCACGTCGTCCACGCCCACCACGATCTCGGTGACCTTGGGCCCCGTGGTCGTGATGACAGGCGCCTCGGACTTCGCGACCAGGGGCGGAGGCGGCGCGTTCGTGCACGCCGCGGCTGTGCCGCACAGAACGGCAGCAGCAAGCACTCCCCCGAGTCGCCTCATGGTCCTCACATTGCCAGAAGGTTGGTGGTGGCGTTCGGGCAACCCAGGATTTGTCACCCGTGCCACTGAAGGACGTGCCGCGCGGTCGCGGGGTTGCTCGCCCGGTGGGTACTACGGCTCACCTGGTCGGGTGGTTCGACCTGGATACCGTGCGGTTGTGGTGGCGAAACCCTTCCGGCGCAGGTGTGACGCGGCGTTCGCGGACGGCAACGCGCAGGGCCTGGGTTCGGGCCGGCCGCGCTCCGCTGGGGCGAGGCTTGTTCAGGCGTCCGGAAGTGTCAGACCTGCTCGGTACGTTGGGTCGCGGGGGACCCTGACTCCAAGGGGACCCTTGCGTGAGCGCGCCCGCGTCCGTTCTCGCCACCGGCGCCCACGCGGGCACCCACACGCCCCCACACACGACGAAGGGCGGCCAGGCCATCGGCCCAGCCGCCCCTGTCGGGCGTTACGTCAGCGTCGTGCTCAGCCGCGCGCCTTGAGACGCGAGCGCTCGCGGCCGCGCAGGTTCGCGTCCAGCGTGACCTTGCGGACGCGGATGACCTCCGGGGCCACCTCCACGCACTCGTCGGACGCGCAGAACTCCAGCGCCTCCTCCAGCGAGAGCTTGCGGGGGCGGGCCAGGGTCTCCATCACGTCGGCCGTGGAGGAGCGCATGTTCGTGAGCTTCTTCTCACGGGTGATGTTGACGTCGAGGTCCTCGGCGCGCGGGTTCTCGCCCACGACCATGCCCTCGTAGGCGTCGGCGCCCGGCTCCACGAAGAAGGTGCCGCGGTCGGCCAGCTGGATCATCGCGTAGGCGGTGATGGAGCCGGTGCGGTCGGCGACCAGGGAACCGTTGTGGCGGGTGCGGATCTCGCCGGCCCACGGGGCGTAGCCCTCGGAGACGGCGTTCGCGATGCCGGTGCCGCGGGTCTCGGTGAGGAACTCGGTGCGGAAGCCGATGAGGCCGCGCGACGGGACCACGTAGTCGAGCTTGATGCGGCCCGTGCCGTGGCCCGACATGTTCTCCATGCGGCCCTTGCGGTTCGCCAGCAGCTGCGTGACGGCGCCGAGGTGCTCCTCGGGGCAGTCGACGGACAGGCGCTCGAACGGCTCGTGGATCTTGCCGTCGACCGTGTGCGTGACCACCTGCGGCTTGCCCACGGTGAGCTCGAAGCCCTCGCGGCGCATCTGCTCGACCAGGATGGCCAGCGCCAGCTCGCCGCGGCCCTGCACCTCCCAGGTGTCGGGACGCTCGGTCGGGAGCACCTTGACGGACACGTTGCCGACGAGTTCGGCGTCGAGACGCGCCTTGAGCACGCGGGCGGTGAGCTTCGTGCCGCCGTTGCGGCCGGCGAGCGGCGAGGTGTTCACACCGACCGTCATCGAGATGGCCGGCTGGTCGACCGTGATCCGGTCGAGCGGCACCGGGTTCTCGGCGTCGGCCAGCGTGTCACCGATGGTGATGTCGGAGATGCCGGCGATGGCGACCAGGTCACCCGCACGAGCGAACTCGGCCGGGACGCGGTCCAGCGCCTCGGTGATGAGCAGCTCGGTGATGCGGACCTTGACCGGCTCGCCGTCCTCACGGCACCACGCCACGGTCTCGCCCTTGCGCATCGTGCCCTGGTGGATGCGGCACAGCGCGATACGACCGAGGAAGGTCGAGGCGTCGAGGTTCGTGACGAGCGCCTGAAGCGGGCCGTCGACGTCGACGTGGGGAGCCGGAATGTGGTCGAGCAGCACCTGGAACAGGACGTCCAGGTTCTCCTCGTCCGGCTGGCCGCCGTCCTCGGGCTGGTTCAGCGACGCACGACCGGCGCGCGCGGAGGCGTAGACGACCGGCAGGTCCAGCACGGACTCGTCGGCGCCCACCTCGGTCGCGAGGTCGAGCAGCAGGTCGTGGGCTTCCTCGACGACCTCGGAGATCCGGGCGTCGGGACGGTCGACCTTGTTGACCAGCAGGATCACCGGTAGGCCGGCCGCGAGCGTCTTGCGCAGCACGAAGCGCGTCTGAGGCAGAGGGCCCTCGGACGCGTCGACCAGCAGGACGACGCCGTCGACCATCGACAGCGCGCGCTCGACCTCACCGCCGAAGTCGGCGTGGCCGGGGGTGTCGACCACGTTGATGATCACGTCGCCGTCCGGCGTGTGCCTGCGCACAGCCGTGTTCTTGGCGAGGATCGTGATGCCCTTCTCGCGCTCGAGCTCGCCGGAGTCCATGACCCGGTCGACGAGCTCGGCACGCGCGGAGAAGGCGCCGGACTGGCGCAGCATCGCATCGACCAGGGTGGTCTTACCGTGGTCGACGTGCGCGACGATCGCGACATTTCGCAGGTCAGTTCGCGTCTGAAGGGCAGACGCGGTGGCCGTGGGCACGCGGAACTCCTAGAGCTTCGAAGGCGTTGGAGGGGCTCGCGCCGGACACGTCGATGCGCAGGGCCGTTACCAATACTACCGGCTGCGTCGCCATTACCACACAAGACTGCCAGTGAACTGAGCCTCACCTACTCTAGCGAAACGTGTCGGAGTGGAGTGCAACCAGTGGGTAAAAAGCTCAAGAAGAAGTGCTGCCGGTCGAAGCCCCAGTGCAAGCGCTGCCCGGTCCCGTTCCTGCTCAAGGAGCGTGACAAGGCCCGCAAGAAGGCTGCGAAGAAGGCCGCGAAGGCAGCCAAGAAGGCGTTGAAGAAGGCCGCTTGAGCACGGCCGAGGTCCGCGCACATCTGGACAGGGCCCTAGAACTTCTCCAGCTTCACTCGATCGAGAGCGCTCAGGCCCTACTGGCCCGCCCTGCGTGCCGAAGCTCACGTCGCTGTCGCCTCGGCGAACGGGCCTGAGGACACCTATGGAGCGATCCGTCACGTGATCGCCACCCTCGGCAACCCACCCACCTGATCACGGGCCGGCGCGCGGCCTCGTCTGCGCGGAAGACCGTTCCGGCCGGTCGGTTGATCGGGCTGACCGGGCGGTTGGCCGGACCGGCTGGCCAGTTGGTCGGACCAACCGGTCAGTTACCTGAGCCGACCGACCAGTTGGTTGAGCCGACCGACGAGTTGACTGAGCCGACTGAGCCGTTGGCTGGAGCGACTAACCAGTCGGCCGGGCTGACCCACCGGTTGGCCAGGCTGACCAGACGGTTACTCGAACCAACCAGTCGGTTACTCAGACCAACCGGTCGGTCGACTGGGGCAACCGGGTGGTTGCTTCTACGCGAGACCGACTCCCGCAACGGTGGGGCGTACGTCTCCGCCGGCCTCAGCTCCTGCGCGGCCTGATCGCGGGCGGCCCGACCGGGTGGGTGGTGGACCTGCGCGGCAACCGGGGCGGCGACATGCACCCGATGCTCACGGTGGTCGCGCCGCTGCTCGGCGAGGGCGAGAGGGGCAGGTTCATCGGGCCGGACGGTGACGCGTCGGGCTGGGGAGTCCGCCGCGGCCACGTCTACAACGGCGGCAAGACGGCGTTCCGGTGGCGAAGAATCCCGCCAGCGCGGACCGAACCGGGGCCGGACGCACGGCAACGAGCCGATCGCCCCGCACGAGCCCGTGAAGAACCACGCGAAGAACCCAGACGACACCCACGATCGCGTGCTCGACACCGCGATCGCGTGGCTCGCCGCAAGGCCCTAGTGCTGGAGCACGGCCTCGTTGAGCTTCACGAGCTCCGGCGCCGTCCGAGTCGCCTCGAACTCGCAGATCTCGTACTTCACCAGTTTCTGCTCGGCCCACGGGTCCGTGGCGAGCAGCGCCTCGAGCTTGCCCCGGGGCATGGGGCGCGTGATGATCACGCCGCCCGTCCTCGGTACTTGGCGCCCCGAGGCGAGGAACAGGCCTCGCTCGTACTGCTTCTCGACCCAGGCTCGGTGGTCGGGGAGGGCGTAGTCGATCTGTTCCAGTGGCGCGGCGTACTTCAGCAGCACGATGAACATCCTTCGACGGTAGCCCTATACTGGGTTACGTGCGCACTCTGAACGCCTTCTGGTGGGCCGCCTTCAGGCGGCCGGAGTAGCTGCGCGCAGAAACCACTGACGCGTACCCAGGCCGCCCCGACGGGCGGCTTTTTTGATGCGTTCGTGCCGGGGCGGTCCTAACGAAAGGACCACCACCATGATCCGGCTCTCCGCCATCACCCCGTCGGGCCAGCCCACCTTGGGCAACTACCTGGGTGCGCTGCGCACGTGGGCTCGTGAGGGCACGCACGAGGACGTGTACTTCATCAGCGACCTGCACGCGATGACGTCGTCGCACAATCCACAACGCCTGCGATCCCTGACGCGTGAACAGCTCGCCGTTCTCATCGCGTCCGGCATCGACCCGGCGAGCGTGTGCGTGCAGAGCGATCTGATCCGCGAGCTGGGGGCGTTGAACTGGGTCCTGGAGTGCACCTGCACCTACGGCGAGGCGGCGCGCATGATCCAGTTCAAGGAGAAGTCGCTCGGGCGCGAGTCGGTGCGGCTGAGCCTGCTGACCTATCCGGTGCTGATGGCCGCGGACATCCTGTTGCAGGGCACCGCGGAGGTCCCGGTCGGCGAGGACCAGCTCCAGCACGTCGAACTGGCCCGTGCGCTCGCCCGGCGGTTCAACCACGCGTATGGCGACGCGTTCATCGTGCCGACCGCGGTGGTGCCGAAGGTGGGGGCGCGCATCAAGGACCTCTCGGACCCGGCGCGCAAGATGGACAAGTCGGCGCAGAACTCCGCGGGCGTCGTCTTCGTGCTGGACGAGCCGGACCTGGTGCGGCGCAAGGTCCGCAGGGCCGTCTCGTCCACCGACGGCATCGCGAACCTGGCCGAGATCCTCAGCTCCTGCACCGGGAAGGAGCCGGAGGACTACACGAGCCGGTTCTCCGAGCTGAAGGACGTCGTGGCCGAAGCGGTGATCGAGGAGCTCAAACCCGTGCGCGACCGCACGCTGGAGCTCCTCGCCGACCCCGCCGAACTGGACAGGATCCGGGAGGCCGGTGCGGAACGGGCCCGCGACCGCGCCCAGCACCGGCTGAACGCGGCCCTGCGCCTGTCCGGACTCAGCTGAGGAGCGAGTGAAGGGCCGGCACCAGCACCCGGTCCGCTGGCAGCCAGTCCAGACCGGCCAGCTCGTCGGCGGTGAGCCACCGGACAGCGTTGTGCTCCAACGCTTCCGGCTCGCCGTCGGCGAGCTCAGCCGCGAAGATCCGCAGCACCAGGTCCTTCTTCAACGGCACGTCCGGCCCGATCTGCTCGCCGACGACGACCGTCGCCCCGAGCTCTTCCACGCACTCGCGCACCAACGCGTCGGCGGGCTTCTCGCCGGGCTCGACCCGGCCGCCGGGCAGTTCCCACTGGCCCGCATGGCTTTCCGGGTAGGACCGCTGCTGCGCCAGCAACCGTCCATCCCGGACGATCGCGGCCCCTACGACGACCCGGGCCGTGCGCAGCTCCTCACACCGCCGCGCGAGCAACGCCGAACGCTTCTCCAGCACCCGCAACGCCATGCCGCGCCCGACCGTCATGTCCGCGAACCGCCCGACGACGCCGCGCACGGAGGTCCAGCTCACCCGGTCGATCACCATCGTCCCGGCCCCGGTCACGACGAGATCCGTGTGCAGCTCCAGGAAATCGCCGGAAGCAGACACACCGGACAGGTCAGCACGGGTGACCGTCAGCCGGACTCCGAACGGCCCGACGAGCACCTCTCCTAGACACAGCAGGGGTCCCGGGACGCGAACCCCGAACCCCGTGATCAGCGACGTGTCCAACAGGGCACCCGCGACAGCGGAAACAGGCGCGTCGACCAGCGCCGACGCTCGCAACTCTGGCACCAGAGCTTGCTACCAGGACGGCCAGCGGATCTCCAAACGCGCACCACCGGCAGGTGACTCCGCGGCACGGACCGACCCGCCGCGCCGCCCGACGAGGTGCGACACCAGCGCGAGCCCCAGACCGAACCCGCCGGAGCGGCGCCCGCGGTCCTCCTCCACCCGGTAGAACCGGTCGAACACCTTCGTCCGGTGCTCGGCGGGGATCCCGTGCCCGTCGTCGTCCACGAGCAGCCGCACGTCCCGCCCGACCGGCACCAGCGTCAGCGTGATCGTCGAGTACGCGTACCGGGCGGCGTTGCGCAGCAGGTTGTCCAGCACCAGCTCGACCTCGGACCGGGTGGCCGACACCAGGCACGCCGACGGCGGCGCGGTCAGCCGGACCAGCAACTCCGTGTCCAGCCGGGAGATCGCCGCCTCGGCCTCCAGCACGAGGTCCACCGCCTCCGCCCGCCCCGGCACCCCGGTGTCCGCCCGCGCCAGGATCAGCAGCGACTCCACCAGCGCGCTGAGCCGGATCGACTCCTCGACCACCGACTCCAGCACCTCGATCGAGAAGTCCGGATCCGGATGTGCCACCGCGACCTCGGCCTGCGCCCGCACCGACGCCACCGGCGAACGCAACTCGTGCGCCGCGTCGCCCGTGAACCGCCGCAACCGGTCAGAGGCCTCGTCCCGCCGAGCCAGCAACCCGTTCAACGCCTCGGCCAGCGCCTGCAACTCGTCCCGCGCCAACGGCACCGGCAGCCGTTCCCCGTGCGGCAACTCCCCCGCCGCGACCCGCATCCGTTCGACCGGCCGCAACGACGACCGCACCGACAGCCAGGTCGCGATCCCCACCAGCCCCGCCACCAGCACCGCCGCGAACGCCAGCCAGCGCGTGCCGAGCGTGTTGGCCTTCCCGTAGCCGAGCAACGTGCTCGCGTAGACCTCCAGACGAGGCGACCCGTCCCCGGCGAACACCACCTGCCCGCGGAACCTGAGCGCGGACTCCCCCTCCATCCGCAGCACGGGCTCGCCGGACCTCAGGGCCCGGATGTCCTGCGCTGTCAACGGAAGCGGCGGCTGCCCGTCCACCGGCGCCCCGGACACGTCCAGCACTCGCGGCGGTGACTTCTCCAGTTCCTGGTCCACGGCGGTGATCTGGATCAGCCCGATCAACGCCGGCGCCAGCCCGGTGAACGCCAGCAGGCACAGCAACGCCACCCCCGTGGCCACCACGGTGATGCGGAAGCGCAACGTGCGCCGCAACCACCAGCGGCGAGGGTTCACTTGTTCCCCAGCGCGTTGTCGAGGTCAGGGGTCGACGCGATGTAGCCGTGTCCACGAATGGTCCGCACGACCTCGCCGGCCCCCACGGCGTCCAGCTTGCGCCGGAGATATCCCACGTAGACCTCGACCGCGTTGCGGGTGGCGGCCTGCTCGTCGCCCCAGACGGTCCGCAGCAGTTCGTCCTTGGTCACCACGGACCCCGCCCGTGACGCCAGCACGTCGAGCACCGCGTACTCGCGCGGCGACAGCGACACGTCCTGCCCGGCCCAGCTGACCTCGCGCAGCCCGCGGTCGATCACCAGGTGCCCCAGCGTCAGCCTCCGGCGCGCCCCGCCACCGCGCCGCAGCAACGCCCTGACCTGCGCGACCAGCACCACGAAGCTGAACGGCTTCACCAGATAGCCGTCGGCGCCGAGGTCCAGCCCGTCCGCCTGGTCGACCTCGCCGTCCTTCGCCGACACCATCAGCACGGGCGTCCGCACCCCGTCGGCGCGCATGCGCTGCAGGATCCGGTACCCGGACAGCCCAGGCAGCATGATGTCGAGCAGCACCACGTCGAACGCCCCGGTCAACGCGACCCGCAGCGCCGTGGGCCCGTCGGAGGCGGTGACGACCTCCATGCCCTCCGCCGTCAGGCCACGTTCCAACGCCCGACGCACGCCGACTTCGTCGTCCACGACCAGCACCCGAGGCTTCACGGGTCACAGCATGCCGCGCACGACTCTCAGCCGCGCGCAAGATCTCAGCCGACTCTCAGAAAGCACTCTGCACGGAGCACAAAACCGCAGGTGGGAGTAGTCTCAGCACCATCTCAGCAACCCACCACCAAGCTATGAGCACAAGCCCTTGGAGGAGGGGACCACTGATGAACAAGCGAAAGGTGACCCTGGCCGCTGCGGCGGCCGGAGTGATCACCGGAGCGACAGGCCTGAGCCTGCTCGCCATGCCGGCGGGTGCGGGCCAGCCGCCGTCCCTGCCTGATGTGTCCGCGGAAACGCTCGTCGAGCAGGTGCTGACGAGCAACCCGAGTGCGTTCGGCGGAACCGTGGAGGTCGACAACAAGCTCGGTCTCCCGTCGATCGCGGAAATCCCGCAGCTCGCCGACGGCAAGCACAGCGCGCGGATCTGGACGGACGGCAACGGCAAGTTCCGCGCCGCCCTGCCGAACGGCCAGTCCGAGCAGACCATCGTCGACGACGGCACGACCACGTGGTCGTGGAACTCCGCCGACAACGAGGTCACCAAGTCCGAGCACAAGGCCGACCAGCCGAAGCCGGACGCGGGCAAGGCCGAGACGATGGATCCGGCCGCGGCGGCCAAGCAGGTCGTCGGGCTGACCAAGGAGTTCAGCGACATCAGCGTCGACGGCACCGCGCGAGTCGCGAACCGTGCCGCCTACGAGCTCGTGCTGACCCCCAAGGCCAGCGAGAAGACCCTGATCCGCGAGGTGCGGATCGCGGTCGACTCCGAGCTCAAGATGCCGCTGCGTGTCGCCGTGCTGACCAACGGCACGAGCGAGCCGGTCGGCCTGGTCGGCTTCAGCGAGATCAACGTCGGCCCGCAGGACTCGAAGCTGTTCGAGTTCACGCCGCCCGCCAACGCCAAGGTCACCACGCCGGAGGCCAAGGAGGAGAAGGGCCGCGACCGCATGCCCGAGATGGGCATCGAGCAGGCGCTGCAGGGCAAGGACCCGCAGATCTTCGGCACCGGCTGGGACACCGTCGTCGGCGCGAGGATTCCGGCGGAGGCCATGACCCAGGTGCCCGCCGAGGCGCAGGGCATGGTCGACCGGTTCACCAAGAAGGTGAGCGGTGCCTGGGGTAGCGGCAAGATCTTCAACACGAAGGTCGCCACGGTCCTGATCGCGGACGACGGCCGTGTCGTCGCGGGCGCCGTGCCCGAGCAGGTCCTGTTCGACACGATCGGACAGGTGAAGTGACCACCTCGACCAGCGCGCCGGTGACAGCGCCGTCGAAACACGCTGTCGCCGCGCGGACCAAGGGTCTGCGCAAGGAGTACGGGAGCACGGTCGCCGTGGACCGCGTCGACCTGGAGCTGCCGGAAGGTGCCGTGCTCGGCATGCTCGGGCCCAACGGGTCCGGCAAGACGACCACGATCCGGATGCTGCTCGGGTTGGTCCGCCCCACGCAGGGGGAGATCGAACTGCTCGGCCAACGTCTTCCCGACGGAGCCGAGCAGGTGCTGCCGCACGTCGGCGCGCTGGTCGAGGGTCCGGGGTTCCACCCGTTCCTGAGCGGGCGGGAGAACCTCGTCAGGTGTGCCGCGTTCGAGCCTCTGCTGCCCCGCAAGGAGATCAAGCAGGCGGTGGAGGACGCGATCGAACGCGTCGGGCTCGCGCAGGCGGCCCACCGCAGGTACCGGGGGTACTCGCTCGGCATGAAGCAGCGTCTCGGCCTGGCCGCGGCGCTGCTCGTGCCGCGCAAGCTCGTCGTCCTCGACGAGCCGACCAACGGCCTCGACCCGGCCGGCACGCGGGAGATCCGCAAGATCATCGCGGACCTGCACGCGTCCGGCAGCACGGTGATGGTGTCGAGCCACCTGCTCAGCGAGGTCGAGGCCACCTGCACGCACGTCGCGGTGCTGCACCGCGGAACCGTTGTGGCACAAGGAGAGCTGACCGAACTGCTGCAGGCGGGCGGTTCGGCGCTCCAGGTGATCACACCGGACGTCGAGAAGGCGCTGAGCGCGTTGCGGCAGGCCAAGATCTCCGCCCGGCCGCTCGGTGACGGCCTGCGGGTCGAGCTCGCGGGGACGAGCGCGCCGCAGGTGATCGAGACGCTCGTGCACGGAGGCGCCCAGGTCTACGAGGCGACGCGCTGGAAGACCGGTCTGGAGGAGCTGTTCGCGCGGCTCACCGAGGCCGAGGAGGCCGAGCGCGGGATGTCCGCTGTGGACACTCTGGACGGGGGACGGCGATGATCACGCGTCAGTTCGGTTCCGAGGTGCGCTGGATGCTGCGCAGGCCGCGGACCCTCATCGGGTTGTTCGGCCTGATCCTCGTGCCGATCATCATCAGCTTCGGCATCTGGACCGCCGGCGAGGACGGTGGCGGCGGGCCTGGCCTCGCCGCGATCATCGAGGGCAACGGCATGGTCGTGCCGATCTTCACGTTGTTCCTGTCGCTCAACCTGTTGCTGCCGCTGGTGGCGTCGATCTGGGCGGCGGACGGCCTGGCGGGCGAGGCCCAGCACGGCACGTTGCGCAGCCTGCTGGTCGCGCCGGTGTCCCGTGTGCGGCTGCTGTTCGTGAAGCTGTTCGGGCTCACCGCGATGTCGCTGCTGGCCGTCACGCTGATGGCCGTCGTCGGCATCATCGCCGGCACCGCGTTCCTCGGCTCCGACGGCATGGCGACGCTGTCCGGCACCACCCTCTCGACCGGAGAGGGCCTGGTGCGCATCGGTTTGTTCATCCTGCTGGTGACGTTCCAGATGGTGTCGATCGGCGCGGTCGCCCTCGCCGTCTCGTCCGCCACCGAGCACCCGCTGGTGGTGCAGGCGGCGACGATGGTGACGATCATCGTGTTCCAGGTGCTGGGGCAGTTCAGCTCACTGGACTGGCTGCACCCGTTCCTGATCACGACCGGGTTCCCCGGGCTGATCGACGTGATGCGCGACCCGATCCCGTGGGGGCAGATCGGCGACAGCACGTTGCTCGCCGGGTGCTACCTGCTGATCGGCACCGGGCTGGCGGCGATCCGCCTGATCACGAAGGACAGCTAGCAGCTTGTCCGCATAAGGCCGGCGTTGCTCGCCGGTGGCGAATCCCGGTAGCGGCTTCGATCCGTACAGGTCGTCGCCGCTGTACCGGGGGATGACGTGGACGTGGAAGTGCCACGCGTCCTGGCCACCGGCGGGCTCGTTGTGCTGGCGGGTGGAGATCCCCTCGCAGCCGTACGCGTCCCGCATCGCGACGGCGATCTCGCGAACGGCGTCGTGCACGGCGTGGCCGTACTCGGCGGGCAGGTCGTAGATGTTCTCGTGGTGCGCGTTGGGGATCACGATGACGTGGCCGCGGTTGGCGGCCCACCAACCGGACGCGACGAACGCCGTGGCTCGTTCGGTGCGCAGCACGACGTCGCTCTGGCTGTCGATCTCGGTCTCCCCGCCGGCGAGCAGGAAGCAGAACGGGCACTCGTACCCGTCCGGTGCGTGACTGATCACCGCCGGAACCCGCCCTCGCTGTTGAGCACCTGACCGGTGATCCACGCGCCGTCGTCGGTGCACAGCCAGGAGATCAGCCGAGCCGCGTCGTCCGGTTCGCCCCAGCGCTTCGCCGGCATCCGCTCGTTCACGAAGTCGGTCAGCTCGGGCCCGGCCCAGCCGGTGTCGGTCGGGCCGGGGTTCACCGCGTTGACGGTGATGCCCCGGTCCGCCAGCTCGTGCGACAGCGTCGCGACGATCGCCGCCAGCGCCCCCTTCGAGGCCGCGTAGGCGATCTCGCCGGGCATCGGGCCGAGGTTCTGGCCGGACGTCAGGAACACGACCCGTCCGCCGTCGGCGCTGGTCCACTGGCGGGCAAACGCTTGCGCCAGCAGGATCGACGAGCGGGTGTTCACCGCGTAGTGCTCGTCGAGCATCGCGGCGTCCAACGAGCCCAACGGGCCGTCGCCGCCAGACCGCGCGTGGTTGCACACCAGGACGTCGACACGTCCGCAGGCCTCGACAGCCGCGGCCATCAGCTCGTCCGGTGCGTCCGGCCGGGCCAGATCCACGCCCAGGCCTTGAGCGCCGAGGTCCGCCAGCACCTCGTCCACCGAGTCCGCGCCCCACGGCTGTGAGGCGTCGTGCGCGACGTGGTGCTGCACGAACAGATCGAAGCCCAGGCCGCGTAGCCGGGACGCGATCGCGTAGCCGATTCCCTGCCGCCTGCTCACGCCCGTGACGAGCGCGACCCGTCCCCCATGAAGTCCCATAGGGCTCCATGACTACCCGACGCGCGCGACGCCGTCCAAGTCAATTGCGAGCCGCACGCGGTCCCCCACGGACACCGGACCGACGGCCTCGTACTCCTCGCCGCCGATCTCCACGAGCAGCCGCACGTGATCTCGCCGGTGCACGCGCTCCAGCACCGTGCCCTCCAGCAGGCCGTCGGAGTCGACCCGGAGCGCGGTTGCCCGCAGCCCGACCCGTTCCACGTCCAGCCCGACGAACGAGCCGGGCACGAACTTGTTGCAGCCCAGGAACTTCGCCGTCTCCACGTCCACGGGCGACGACCACACCTCGGCGGGCGGCCCGACCTGGACGATCCGGCCGCGCGACATGATCGCCACGCGATCGGCCAGGGTGAACGCCTCGTCGTGGTCGTGCGTCACCACGAGAGCCGTGGTCGCAGCCTCTCGCAGCAGCCGGGCCAGGTCGACCGCGAGCTGTTCGCGCAACGCCCTGTCCAGCGCCGACAGCGGTTCGTCCAGCAGCAGCAATCGAGGCGACGGCGCCAAAGCTCGCGCCAACGCGACTCGTTGCTGCTCGCCGCCGGACAGCTGCGTCACCCGCCGGTCGGCATAGCCTTCGAGGCCGACGAGTTCCAGCAGCGACAGCACGCGCTTGTCCCGCGCCTCGCGCTCGACCTTCTTCATCCGCAGGCCGAAGGCCACGTTCCCGGCCACCGTCCGGTGCGGGAACAGCTGCCCGTCCTGGAAGACCAGCCCGAACTCGCGCCGGTGCACAGGAACGCCGGCCAGGTCGGCGAAGTCCCAGCGAACCGCACCGGCAGACGGCTTCTCCAGGCCCGCCACAGTGCGCAGCAACGTCGACTTCCCGCACCCCGACGGGCCGAGCAACGCCACGACCTCGCCATCCGCGACCGACAGCGACACGTCCGACACCGCGGCCGTCTGTCCATAACGGACGGTGATCGAGTCCAGTTCCAGCGCCATCAGAACTCCCCGCTGCTCGGCACGCGCAACCGTTCGATCAGCAGCACGCACCCGACCGTCACGACCATCAGCAGCGCGCACGCCGCGTAGGCCATCTGGCTGTTCAACTCCCCCGGCCGCGACATCAGCCGCGCGATCACCACCGGCAGCGTCGGTGCGTCCGGGCGGGCCAGGAAGCTCGTCGCCCCGAACTCCCCCAGCGCCACCACGTACCCGAACCCGGCCGCCGCCACCAACGACCGCCCGACCAGTGGCAGGTCCACCTCTCGCCACACACGGAACGGTGAGGCGCCCAGCGTTGCCGCCGCCTGCCGCAGCCGTTCGTCGACGGCCCGCAGCACCGGCAGCACCATTCGCACGATCAACGGCGTCACCACCAACGCCTGCGCCAGCGGCACCAGCAACGGCGAGGTGCGGAAGTCGCCGGGCAGCGCGTCCATCGTGATCAGGTAGCCGAAGCCGACCGTCACCGCGGACACCCCGAGCGGCAGCATCAGCGCGGTGTCGAGCACCTCGGACACGCGGCTCCCAGACCGCCGCAACCCGACCAGCACCACCGCCGAGAACACCCCGACCACCAACGCCACCAAAGTCGCGTCGAAGGCCGTCCGCAACGAGTTCACCGCGGCGTCGATCCCGGTCACCGCCAGCGTGCCGCGGTCGCCACGGGAGTTCAGCGCCACGTACCCGGCGAAGCTCCATCCGTCCCGAGTGGACAGTGACCGCGTCACCAGCCCGACCACCGGCGTCAGCAACGCCAACACGACGGCGAAGGCCGCGAGCACCACGTACCACTCGCCACCGGTCGGCCGCCGCGCCAGCTCTTCCCTGCCCCGCAACGCCAGCGCGGTCTCGCGCCGGCGCCGGGCCAGAGCTCCCAGCACCAGAACCGCGAGCACGGCGAGGAACTGCAACAACGACAGAGCAGCGGCCCCGGACAGGTCGAACAACTCGACCGTCCGCAGGTAGATCTCGGTCTCCAGGGTCCGGTACCGCGACCCGCCCAAAACCAGCACCACGCCGAAACTCGTGGCGCAGAAGAGGAACACGACCGCCGCGGCCGAGCCGATCGCCGGTGCCAACGCCGGCAGCACCACCGACACGAACGCGCGCGGACGCGATGCACCCAAAGCCCGCGCCGCGTCCTCAGCCCGTCGATCGGTGTGCGCCCACAGCCCGCCCACGGTCCGCGCGACCACGGCCACGTTGAAGAACGCGTTCGCCAGCACGATCGGCAACACCCCGCCGTCCGGCCAGAACGTCCGGAAAGCCAGGCCCACCACCACGGTCGGCAGCACGAACGGCACCATCACCGCGGCCCGGATCACGCCGAGCCCGCGGATCCGGCACCGTGCCAGCACGAACGCCAGCGGCATCCCGGCGACGACTGCCACGACCGTCGACGCCAGAGCCTGGCCCAGCGTGAACCCGACGAGTTCCCAGGTGTCGCTGTCGGCGAACGCGGAGGCCACGCCACCTTCGCGCAGCCCGAGCGACACGATCGCCAGCACGGGCCACGCGAAGAACAAACCCAGGAAGGCCAGCGGAAGCAGCGCCGCCGCCGACCACCCCGTGCGGGAACTCAGCCCTGCACGAGCTTGCGCCACTGCTCGACCCACGCTTCGCGGTTGTCCTTCACCTTGTCCGCCGGAAGCGACTGCGGTGAGGACGGCAACGGCGCGTCCTTGGCCCACGACTCGGGCAGCGCGACGCCCTCACGCGACGGGTAGACGTACATCTGCTCGGCCACCTGGGCCTGGAACTTCTCGCCCAGCAGGAAGTCGAGGACCTTCTGCGCGTCGGCGGAGTTCTTGGCCCCGGACAGCACACCCGCGTACTCGACCTGGCGGTAGCAGGTGTCCAGCACGGCCTTGGTCTTGCCGCCCTCGGCCGACGGCGACGACGCGTAGGACACGACGATCGGCCGATCGCCCTTGGTGGCGGAGAACTCCTGGTTGTAGGCCTCTTCCCAGCCGCTCACGACCTTGACGCCGTTGGCCTTGAGCTTGGTCCAGTAGTCCTGCCAGCCGTTCTCGCCGTACTTGGCGATCGTGCCGAGCAGGAACGCGAGACCGGGCGAGGACGTGGCCGGGTTCTCGACGACCAGCTTGTCCTTGAACTTCGGGTCGGCCAGGTCGTCGTACGACTTCGGCTCGACGCCGCCGAGCTTGGCCGGGTCGATGTTCAGGCACACGTCACCGACGTCGACGGCCTGCAGGCGGTTCGTGTCGTCGGCCTTGTACCGCTGCGCGCCCTTCGAGGCCTCCGGCGAGGCGTACTCGGCGAACACACCCTCGCTCAACGCCCGCGAGGCGAACGTCGAGTCGACGCCGAACGCGACGTCGCCGATCGGGTTCGCCTTGGTGAGCACCAGCTTGTTCGTCAGCTCGCCCGCGTCACCGCTGGCGATCTGCTTCACGGTGATTCCCGAGGACTTCTGGAACTCCTCCAGCACCTCGGGTTTCACGACGAACGAGTCGTGCGTCACCAATGTGACCTCGTGCGTCTGCGGCGCGGTCGAAGTACCGGCCGAACAACCGGTCAACGCCAGCGCGGCGACAACAGCAAAAATCCTTCTCACGTCAAATCTCTCCCTACGCCGGTATGACCCGGATCAGGTGGACGGTCGAGGGCTTGCGAGCCCTCCTCTCAGCCCGGCGCTTCACCGGACTCCCGTGGCAACGCGCAGCCTACGTGACGTGGTGGGACGATCAGGGCATGGCCGAGCTGTTGAGCGACGATCAGCTGAACGACGTGCTGCCCAAGCTGCCCGACTGGAGTGCCCAGGACGCGGCGCTGGTCCGGACCGTGGAGCTGGCGAGCTTCTCCCACGCGATCATGGTCGTGAACCGGATCGCGGAGATCGCCGAGAACGACAACCACCACCCGGACATCGACATCCGCTACAAGACGCTGACATTCCGCCTGAGCACCCACTACAAGGGAGGAATCACCGCGCTCGACGTGTCCCTCGCCGAGGAAATCGACGGGGTCCTGGACGCGATGAGCTGATTCGGTCAAGATGTGCGCTGCCGCCGCCCGCGGAAATGAGAGGGAACACCCTCATGCGGTTGCGCACATCACTTTTCGTCCTGGTTCTTACCGGGACACTTACCGCGATTCCGACCGCGGCTCAGGCCGTGCCGTGTGCCGTGACGGACACGATGATCAAGGCCAGTGCCACCTGGGTCACCAAGGGGTCCGACCTCGCGGCGAACACCTGGTCCAACGCGAACTTCCACGTCGGCAACCTCGCCCAGGTGCGGACCACCGGGATCAGCAACCACAAGACGTGGCCGTGGGTGCAGGCGAACAAGTACCTGCTGCCCGTGGACCCGGCGAACCCCTTCGCCCCGGACGCCCAGTCGACCGGTGAGCCGTACCTCGACGTGGCGTTCTTCCACCCGGAGCCCGAGGTGCTGCAGCCGTTGCGCGACAACCTGCGCGCCCAGGTGAAGGACGGGAAGACCGGCTACTGGCGCTCGCCGGACGCGCTGAACATGGCGCTGCCGTCGTTCACGCGCATCGCCGTGGCCGACAACGACAAGGCCATGCTCGACTACTCGTTCCAGTCGTACCGCAGCCTGAAGGCCCGGACGTTCAACGAGTTCACGGGTCTGTGGAGCCTGAACGTGCAGACGAACGGCTGGGCGGTGCAGGGCCTGGCCAAGGCGATGCTCGCGCTGCCGGCCGACCACCCGTACCGCGCCGAGTACGCCAAGACGCTGCGCAAGAGCGTGCAAACGCTCAAGTTCCTGCAGCGCCACGACGGCTTCTGGGGCAGCACCGGCAAGGACTCCGCCGCCACCGCGATGATCACCTACGCGATCGCCGCCGGCATCAACGCGGGCGTGCTCGACCGGGCGACCTACCTGCCGCACGTGCAGAAGGGCTGGCAGGCCCTCCTGACCGCGCTGGACGCAGACGGAACGCTGGGCTGGGTCGCGGCCCGCAACTCGTGGAAGCCGGCCTCAGCCGGTGACACCGGTGGGTTCGCTGTGGGCAGTTTCCTCATCGCCGGGCAGCAGATCGTCCCTCTTACGCCGGGTTGCTAGCCCGATCGCGACGAGCGTGAGCAGGCCCGCGGCCGGATAGCCCCAGCCGAGCAGCACGAAGATCCAGGGCCGCGGGAAGTCCCAGATGTTCGGCTGGGCGAGCAGCAGGAACGAGATCAGGTAGCCGCCGGTCAGCAGCACCCACAGGCCGGCGGTGATCTTGCACAGGAGGTGTCCGCCCTCGTAGATGAGCCACAGCAGGGCGGGCACCATCCACACCCAGTGGTGGCTCCACGAGATCGGCGAGACCAGCAGACCCAGCATCTGAACGCTGACGATCAACGCCAGCACGTCCTTGGTCTTGCTGACCGCGAACCACGTCAGCGCGGCCGCGACGAGCACGGCGACGATGTAGATCGGACCGGTCTTCACGTCGTACCCGACCGTGCGGCTCAGGGCACCGCGCATCGACTGGTTGATCGCGCTGCCGACCGGCCCGACGCGACTCGCGTCACCGAGCAGCTGGAACCAGAACTTGTCCGACTGGGACGGTGAGATGGCCCACCCGATGCCGTACACCACGACAAAAGCGACGAACGACCACACAGCGGCCATCCACCGGCGCTGAATCAGGAAGTACAGCCCGGAAATGGCGGGCGTGAGCTTGATGCCCGCGGCGAAACCGACACCGGCGCCGCCGACCCAGTTGCGCGCGCTGGCGAGCGTGCCGATCAGGATCGCGACCAGCACCAGGTTGATCTGGCCGTAGTTGAGCGTGGTGCGGACCGGCTCGATCCACAGCGTCAGCGCGGTCCACATCATGGCGCGGCGCGGGTCCTGCAGCTTCAGCAGCTTCAGGCTGGTGCGCACGATGTAGTAGAGGCAGCCCAGGCAGAGCAGCTGCCAGATCCAGCGCGACGCCTCCCACGGCACCCAGCTCATCGGCGTGAAGATCGCGGCCGCGAACGGCGGGTAGGTGAACGGCAGCGGGAACACGTCCGCGTACTGGTCGAGCCGCCACTCGTAGAGGTCGCCGGAGAACAGGTGCGGCGACCCGTTGCGGTACACCAGCAGGTCGATCATGGTCATCTTCGCCTGGAACGCGACCATGAACAGGTGCCCGGCGACCGACAACGCGAGCAGCCACGGTGCTACGGAGAGCACACGCGCTTCCACAGCACGGAGTTTCACCCCGAAAACGTTACCCGAGGCAACGAAACGGGGTACCCCGGCGTCATTAGGACGGGAGAGATCGCAAGAGGGAGTTTTCTGGTCATGTCTGTTGATCTTGTAGTTGCCGCTGTCGCCGCTCTGGCCATGCTGGGGGTCGCGTTCGGAGTGTTCGCCGCTGCCGCACGCGCTAAGAACAACGTGTAAGAGCTTGTGAGACAAGCAGAAGGGGGAGCCTCCACAAAGGAGGCTCCCCCTTCACCGTTTCCGAGGGGAGGAACGGTGACTTGGTGCGCGTTTAGAAGTAGTGCGCCCGTCCGCCGATCGGCTTGCCGACCGCGCCCAACACGGCGAGGATCGCGCCGATCACCAGGAGCACGACTCCCAGGGTCGTCAGGATGCTGATACCCATCAGCCACCCGACGACAAGCAGAATGAGACCGAGGACGATCATGACACCTCCAGGTGGGGAATCCTTTTCTGGATTACCCCACGGGGGTCGGTACAAACCTCGCTTCATACATTCGTCACCGATGTAAGCAGTGCCCGCGCCTCATCCGTCTCGTGGTGCCGCAGCTTCTCGTAGATCTGCACCGCCTCGGCCAGGTGTTCCCGCGCTGCGCCGGGCTCCCCTGCTGCGATCTGCGCCCTCGCCAGCCGTACGAGCCCTTCTCCCAGGTAGTAGGTGTGGTGCATCGCCCGCATCCGGCCGACGGAGAGGCGGTAGCTCTCCACGGCTTCGGCATACCTGCCCAGTTCCACGTAGATGTCCCCCAGCGTCTCGGCGTTGTTCGCATGGGGCATGGTCTTCGGGCCGGTGTCCAACTCGAACGACACCTCCGCCTCCATGCAGAGTTCGATCGCGCGCTCGCGCTCACCGCTCTGCTGATAGGCCCGTGCGTACGCCGCGAGGTAGCAGCCTCGCTGGAACACGCTCAGTTCGGCGATCCTCGGGTACAGGCGACTCAAGATCTCCAGCGAGCGGTGGTGGTGCCCCAGCTCCTCGTACACGTGTGCCAGCCCGCGAGAGACGTCCGCCTGCCCGTTGACGTTGTCCATCTCCTCTTCGCAGCGCAGTGCCGAACTCAGGTGGTGTTCAGCCTCCGGAAAGTCTCGTTTCGCGATGTAGATCCCGCCGAGCGCGCGGTGCAGCCGCTGTCGCCCGAACACGTCTTTCCGCCGTTGTGCGGCACCCAGCGCGAGCAACTCCGCTTCCTCGGCTTCGTTCAGCAGTCCCTCTCGCAACAGAGGCAGGTGGAGTGTGTAGGCCAACCGCCACACGAGGTCGTCCACACCTGCCTCCACCATCTCGGTCAACACGCCCAGCAGCACCGACTGCTCGATCCGGAACCAGTCCTTCGCCGCCTTCACATCCGGCAACGGCGCGATCACGGCCGCCGGCGAGGGAGGTGCCAGTGGCGTCCAGACGGCCCTGGGCTCGGTCCACCTGTTCGCCTTCAGCGAGGAGTGCAGATAGTGGTCGAACAGTCGCTGTTGCGCCTCGGCCTGCCACTCCTCCGACAGCTCGCCGAAGCGTTCGGCGGCGTAGTCCCGCAACAGGTCGTGCAGCAGGTACCGGCCGATGCTCGTCCGGGTGACGAGGCTGCTCCCGACCAGTTCACCGAGCGCCCGTCGTGCTTCCGTTCCCGAGACGGCGGCGAGGCTCGCGGCGGCCTCGACCGTGAACTCCGGGCCGGGATGACGGCCGAGCACCACGAACACCGCGGCCGCGTCCTCACTGACCGACCGCAGTGACCAGGAGAAGACGGGCCGGACGCCGGTGGTCGGGTCGTCGATGTCGAGCGCGTCGAGCCGTTCCTGCTCCAGCTCGTCCGCGAGTGCGGTCAGCGAGTCGCCGTAGGCAGCGCGGGCGGCCACGATGCCCAGCGCCAGCGGCAGGCCCGCACATCGTTCGACCAGCCGCGCGACGGCGTCCGGCTCGGCTGCGATCCGTGCCGCGCCGACCCGTTCGGTCAGCAGGTCGGTCGCGGCCCGCTCGTCCATGACGTCCAGCGCGACCGGCTGAGCACCCTCGCGCGCGACGAGGCCACTCAGGCGGTTGCGGCTGGTGATCAGCACGAGGTTGCCGGCTCCACCGGGCAGCAGCGGGCGTACCTGCTCCACGTCTCGGGCGTTGTCCAGCACCACGAGCATCCGGCGGCGCGCCAGCAGCGACCTGTACTCGGCGATCACCGCCTCGTCCGACGTCGGCAGCTCCTTGCCGGACACGCCGAGCGCCACGAGGAAGTCGCGAGCCACCGCGACCGGGTCGAGCGGCTCGGCGCGGAGGTCGAAGCCACGCAGGTTGACGTGGAGCTGCCCGTCCGGGAAGCGGTCGGCGACCTGATGCGCCCACTGCACCGCGAGCGCCGTCTTGCCGACGCCGCCGATGCCGTTGATCGCGGAGATCAGCAAGGGTTCGCCGGGGCGCGCCCCGACCAGGTCGGTCAGTCGTTCCAGCTCGTGCTCACGGCCGGCGAAGTGTGGATAGGCGGGCGGTAGTTGCCTCGGCACGACCGGCGAGACGGGCACCTCACCGCTCAGGACCTGCTCGTGCGCCTCCCGCAGCCGCCGGCCGGGATCCACGCCGAGTTCGTCCGCGAGCCGCGTGCGGATCTCCTGGTAGGCCGCGAGCGCCTCGGCCTGCTGGCCCGCGCGGTGCAGCGCGAGCATCAGCTGCGCCCAGAAGATCTCGCGCAACGGGTGCTGCCGCACCAGCGAGCGGAGTTCCGGCACCAACACGTCGGTGGTGTGGGCGAGTTCCTCGTCGATGCGGCGTTCCAGCGCGACGACCTGCTCCTCCACCAGCCGCGGCACGTCCTCGCGGTGCAGCGAGTCCGACGTGACGTTGCCGAGCACCGGGCCGCGCCACAGCTCCAGCGCCGCGCGGTGCTCGCCCGCGGCGGTGAGCCGGCGGAACCGGGCGAGATCGAGCTGTTCGGGGTCGACTTCGGCCAGGTAACCGTGCGACGACGTGACGACGCAGTTGGCGGCGCCCAGCGACTGCCGCAGCCGCATCACGACGGTCTGCAAGGTCTTGCGCGCGCGGTCGAGGGCGGGCGGCTCGCCGTCCCAGACCCGTTCGACCAGCTCGTGCACCGACACGAACTCGTTGGCACGCAACAACAGCGTCGCCAGCAGCACGCGCCCGCGACCTGCGGGAACACCTACCTGCTCGCCGTCGAGCAGTACTTCCAACGGCCCCAGGACGCGGTACTCGGCGGTCACCCGGGAGAACCTACCGGTACGCCGCAGTCCCGATAGGCGTTGATGGCCAACGCTTCCGCGGCCTCCGCGCCTTCCTCGTCCCCCAAGGCACGGCGCACGGCCGCGAGCGTTGCGTGCGACTGCCCTTCCAGATACCGCTGGCGGTGCCGCTGATGTGTGGCGACCGCCTCTTCCGCGCACAACAACGCTTCCGAAAGCTCGCCCATCGCAAGGTGGAGCAGCGCGCGCTCGCTGAGCAGCACTCCTTCTCCCTCGACCGCGTAGCCGGCAGCGGTTCGGACTGCGCGGGCCTCGTTCAGATGGTTCACCGCCGGTTCGAGCGCGCCGAGTTTCCGGTACGCCCGCGCAGCCGAGCAATGCGCGGTGAGCCGATAGGAGGGAACGGTGGAGTCCTCACCGATGAGCCTCAGCCGCACCAGGGCGGCGACCAGCGCGTCCTCATGCGCACCGCAGTGGTCCATCACGTCCTCCAGCGCGTGCCAGACGTGGCACTCCTCCTCCATGCCGATCCTGTGCCGTGCCTCTTCGAGGAGGTCGAGCACGAGGTCGAAAGCCTCGTCGACCCTCCCCAGTGCCAGGTCGATCCTGACGACGGAGGCGGCGCCGATGGAGACGCGCAAGGGCGCTCCCAGCTCGGCCAGCACCGCGAGGTACTGCTCGTAGTGCGCTCTGGCATCCGCGAACCTGCCCAGTTCCACACAGGTCGTGACCAGGCCTTCGTGGGTGACCACGCGAACGGCAGGTGAGTCGGCCAGCTCCAGAACCCTGAGCAGCGCCTGTTCGGTGGCCGGGTAGTCGGACAGTTCGCACCAGAGGGCGGCGAGGTTCCGCAGGGCCAACGCCTGCCCCTCGGTCGACCCCCGGCGCTCGTGGATCGCGAGCGTCCGCTGCAGGTGTTCGACAGCGGTCTCCGTGTCACCGGCGATCCTGGCCACCGCCCCGATGCTGAGGTGCGCGCTCGCCTGGATCGACAGGTCACCCTCCCTGACGCCGATGTCGAGCGCTTCCTGTGCGAGTTGCTTGACCTCCGCGAAGTCCCCTTGGCAGTAGCGGTAGATGGAGGCGCCGAGGTTCGCGCCGGCGATCAGCAGGTCATCGCCGGACGCACGGCTGGAGCGGTCCCGGATCTCGCACAACACCGCCCAGTCCGTGTCATAACGAACTTCGTAGTAGAAGCCGTTGGCCACGGCCCCGAGCTCGGCGACCAGCCGGTGATCACCCCGCTCGGTCGCGACGAGCATCGTCGCGATCAGGTTCACGTGCTCGGTGTTGAGCCACGCGAACGCCTCGTCCGTGCTCTTCAGCACGACGCCGGGCAGTGGGGTCGTGGTGGTGTTGAGCGGGTATCTGCGCTGATCCGGGAACAGCAGCTCGGCCGCGGCGTCGGTCATGCGACGGTAGAAGTCGTACAGCCGTGCGATGGCCTCGTCGGTTTCATCGCTCGTGCACCTCTCCCTCGCGTACACGCGCAGCAGGTCGTGCAGGGCGAAGCGGGTGCCGCGCTGTTCGACGAGGTGCACACCGACCAGGTGGTTGAGGTGGCGGCGGGCGTTGGGCAGGCCGGCGATCACGGCGGCGTCGTTGGCGGTGAAGTCCGCGCCGGGCAGCAATCCCAGCCGGCGCAACACCATCCGCGTCTCCTCCGGCAGCGAGGAGTAGCTCTCGTCCAGCACGACGCTGACCGCGGCGGCGGGATCGCCGGGCACCGAGAGCTCGCCGAGGCGGTCGTCACCGAGCTGCGCGACCTTGTCCGCGATGGTCATCGTGTCCTGGGAGGACAGGTCCGCGGCCGCGATGCGCAACGCGAGCGGCAGCCCGCCGCACAGCCGCACCAACGTGGCCGCGGCCTCCGCCTCCGCGCGCACCCGGTCCGCCCCGAGCACCCGCTCCAGCACGCGTGTCCCGTCGTGGTCACTCAGCACCGGAAGCCGCAGCAGGTCGCCGTCGTGCAGGGCGAGTCCGCGCAGGTCACCTCGGCTCGTGACGATCGTCAGCGCACCCGCGGACGCGGGCAGCAGCGGCCGCACCTGCTCGGCGTTCGCGGCGTTGTCCAGCACCAGCAACAACTTCCGGTCCGCCACGAGGGACCGGTAGAGCGCCACCAGCTCGTCCAGTCCGGCAGGGACGGAGTCGACGCCCAGCGCCTTGAGAACGAGGGTCAGCGCTTCCTGCGGCGGCATGGCCCGCACCGGATCCTGACCGCGCAGGTGCACGAAGATCTGCCCGTCCGTGAACCGCTCGCTGATCCGATGGGCCCAGTGCACGGCCAGGGAGGTCTTGCCGACGCCCCCTGTGCCCGCGATGGCCAGCACCTTCGCCCCGCTGGCCGCCAGCCGTGCCACGTCGTCCTCGCGCCCGGCGAACGTGGCGAGATCCGGCGGCAGCTGCCTCGGCGTGACGCGCTTCTCCTTCGGCGGCGTGACCTCTCCGCGCAGGATCTGCTCGTGCAACTCGCTCAGCGCGGGCGCCGGGTCGATCCCCAGCTCGTCCGCGAACATCTCGCTGACCTGCCGATACGTCGCGAGCGCGCCGGCCTGCTGCCCCGACCGGTACAGGGCGAGCATGAGGTGAGCCCAGAAGCGGTCGCGCAACGGATGCCTGCGGGTGAGGTCGTGCAGCTCCGGCACCAGGTCCGCGGACCGCCCGGCCGTGAGGTCGGCCTCGATCCGCTGCTCCAGCGCGGCGAGCTGTTCCTCCACCAGCGACGGCACCTCGTCGCGGTGCAGCGACTCCGACACGACGTTGCCCAGCACCGGCCCCCGCCACAACGCGAGCGCGGGCCCGAACTGCTGCCGCGAGACCAGCGCGCGGAACCTCAGCAGGTCGAGCTGCTCCGGTTCGATCTCGGCCAGGTACCCGCCGGGCTCGTGCCGCACGCAGTTCGCCTCGCCGAGCGCCTGCCTCAGCCGCATGACGACCGTCTGCAACGTCTTGTGCGCCCGGTCCAGATCCGGCGGCGCGCCCTCCCACAACCGTTCAACGAGCTCGTCCACGGAGGTGAACCGATTGGCGCGCAACAACAGCGTGGCGAGCAGCACCCGGCCGCGGCCGGCGGGAACCGCCACGGGTTCGCCGTCGAGCACTACCTCCAGCGGTCCCAGCAACCGGTACTCAGCTCTCACACCTCGGGAGTCTAGGTGTGCCACCGGAGCACGCGCCTGACATGGCGACGGCCCCTTCCCGCGTGGGGAAGAGGCCGTTGCCGTGCACTGGTCAGACGTTGAAGCGGAACTCCACCACGTCGCCGTCGGACATGACGTAGTCCTTGCCCTCCATGCGGACCTTGCCCGCCGCCTTCGCGTCGGCCTTCGAACCAGAGGTCACCAGGTCGTCGAACGACACGACCTCGGCCTTGATGAAGCCGCGCTCGAAGTCCGTGTGGATCACGCCCGCCGCCTGCGGGGCGGTGGCGCCCTTCGGGATCGTCCAGGCGCGCGATTCCTTCGGGCCGGCCGTGAGGTACGTCTGCAGGCCGAGGGTGTGGAAGCCGGCGCGGGCCAGGGCGTGCAGGCCCGGCTCGGTCTGGCCGATCGACTCCAGCAGTTCGAGGGCCGACTCGTCGTCGAGCTCGATCAGCTCCGACTCGACCTTGGCGTCGAGGAACACGGCGTCGGCCGGGGCGACGAGCTCGCGCAGTTCCTTCACGCGGGCCTCGTCGGTCAGCACGCCCTCGTCGGCGTTGAAGACGTAGAGGAACGGCTTGGTGGTGAGCAGGGAGAGCTCGCGCAGCAGTTCACCGTCCACTTCGGACTGCGCTGCGAACAGCGTGCGGCCCGCGTCGAGGATGTCCTTGGCCTTCTTCGCGTTCTCGAGGACGGCGCGGCGGTCCTTCTGCATCCGCGCCTCCTTCTCGATCCTCGGGATGGCCTTCTCGAGGGTCTGCAGGTCGGCGAGGATCAGCTCGGTGTTGATCGTCTCGATGTCGCTCGACGGATCGACGCGGCCGTCGACGTGCACGACGTCCGGGTCGTCGAAGACGCGGATGACCTGGCAGATCGCGTTCGCTTCGCGGATGTTCGCGAGGAACTTGTTGCCGAGGCCCTCGCCCTCCGACGCGCCCTTCACGATGCCCGCGATGTCGACGAACGACACCACGGCGGGCACCTCGCGCTCGGAGCCGAAGATCTCGGCGAGCTTGGTGAGACGGGCGTCCGGCAGCGGCACCACGCCCACGTTCGGCTCGATGGTCGCGAACGGGTAGTTCGCGGCGAGCACGTCGTTGCGCGTGAGCGCGTTGAACAGGGTGGACTTGCCAACGTTGGGCAGGCCGACGATACCGAGGGTCAAACTCACGGTGAGCGAGTCTACGGCAGCCGACGGTCGTGTCCGATTCCCGCGAGCCATCGGCCGTTCCCGCTGGCAGGATCGATGGCATGGTCATTGACGAAGAACACGCGTACCGGGTGTGCTCCGCACGTGACGCCCGCTTCGACGGGTGCTTCATCCACGCGGTCCGCACGACCGGCATCTACTGCCGGCCGTCGTGCCCCGCGGTGACCCCGAAGCGCCGCAACAGCCAGTTCTTCCTGACGGCCGCCGCCGCGCAGTCCGCGGGCTTCCGCGCCTGCCGCCGCTGCCTGCCGGACGCCGTGCCGGGCTCCCCCGAGTGGAACCTCCGCGCGGACCTGGCGGGCCGGGCGATGCGCCTGATCAGCGACGGCATCGTGGAACGCGACGGCGTGACCGGCCTGGCCTCCCGGCTCGGCTACTCGGAACGCCACCTGACCCGCGTGCTGACCGCCGAGCTCGGCGCCGGCCCGCTGGCCCTGGCCCGTGCCCACCGCGCCCACGCGGCCCGGTTGCTGATCGAGACGACCGAACTCCCGTTCGCCGACATCGCGTTCGCCGCGGGCTTCGCGTCGGTGCGCCAGTTCAACGACACGATCCGCATGGTGTTCGCCTCGACCCCGTCCGACATGCGCGGCCGGGGCAAGGCACCGGTGGGCACGCCGGGCCGCATCGTCCTGCGGCTGCCGTACCGCCCGCCGTTCGACGCCACGGGCCTGCTGACCCACTTCCGGGCGCACGCGTTGCCCGGTGTCGAGGAGGTGACCGCCGACTCGTACGCACGGACGTTGTCACTGCCGCACGGCGAGGCGACGGTCCGCCTGACGTTCCCCGCCGACCACGTCCTGTGCTCGCTGCGTCTCGCCGACGTGCGGGACCTGGGCGCGGCCGTGGCCCGCGTGCGGCGGCTCCTGGACCTCGACGCCGACCCGACGGCCGTCGACTCGTTCCTGGGCGCCGACCCGATGATCGGCCCGCTGGTCCGCGAGGTGCCCGGCATCCGGGTGGCGGGCAGCGTCGACGGCGCCGAGACCCTGCTGCGCCTGGTGGCCCCGTTCACCGGCGTCCCGCTGCAGATCCCGGACGGCGCCCTGACCCACCTCTACGCGGCCGGAGACCACCCCGTCACCGAGGCACTGGCGAACGGCAGACTCGTCGTCGACGTGGGCCGCTCGATCGAAGACCTGACCGAAGAACTGACTCCCCTGGTCGGCGCCTCCGTGGCCGACGAGGTGGCCATGCGAGTGCTGGGCGCACCGGACGTGCTGGTGCTTCCGAAAGCCTTGCGACACCTGACTTCCCACGGCCCGAACTGGCGGCCGTGGCGCTCCTACGCCGGAGCACACCTGACGAGGAAGGCAGCAACATCATGAGCGTCGCGCACACGTCCACTGTGGACACCCCGGCGGGGCCGTTCACCGCGATCGCCGCGCCGGACGGGGCAGTGCTGGCCAGCGGCTGGACCGACGACCTCGCCCTGCTGACGCCCCAGATCCACGCCACCCTGATGCCGTCCGAGATCACCTCGCGACCCGATCTGGGCGACGTCACCAAGGCCGTCATCGCCTACCACGAGGGCGACCTGACCTCGATCGACACCATCGAGGTCCGCCAGAAGTCCGGCCCGTTCCTGCAGCACGCGTGGGACGTCCTGCGCACGGTCAAGGCGGGCGAGCCGGTCACCTACTCCGAGTACGCCGAACTGTCCGGGCGCCCGGCCGCGATCCGGGCGGCGGCCTCGGCCTGCGCCCGCAACTCCGCGGCGCTGTTCGTCCCCTGCCACCGGGTGATCCGGATCGGCGGCGACCTGGGCGGCTTCCGCTGGGGCCTGGACGTCAAGCGCTGGCTGCTGGCCCACGAGAACTGACCCGCGAGACCTAACCGACGAGGTTGATCTCCGGCGTCTCGCTCATGGTCACCAGGTCCGTGCCGCACCGCGTGCACGGCCTGGTGACGGGCAGGACCACGTTGGTCTGCAGGGAGTTCTCCCCGTTGAACCAGTCGGCCTCGCCGGCGTCACGGCAGGTGTGGCACCCGACGCGGTAGTGCAGCCGGACCCACGGACCGGCTCCCAGCTCGCCGCCCTGCGCCTGTGGACGCTGGAGATCGGTGAACGGCGACCACCAGAACGACAGCCTGCACCGCAGCATGCGGGTGGCCCCGTCGCCGGCGGCGTCGAAGCCGGTGATGCGGATCGGCGCCGGGTGACTGCCCGACTCGACCGCCTCGTCCTGCCACTCGAGCGGGCTCCGGGAGGAGTGGCACACGCCGTGCGTCGCGCCGTGCTGCAGGGTGACGGTCCGTCCCTCCCGGCGGCACACGAAGCAGTCGTGCGAGTACTCCACCTTGTTCGCCCACCCGAAGTGGGCCGCCTTGGTGACCGAGACGCGCGCGGTGATTTCCACGTGGGACAGCACGGGCCGAGGTTAGACGCTGATCACGCCAGCGACATCTCCAGCGTCGACCCGGTCCTGGCCTTGCGCACCCGCAGCCGCGTGGGAATCCGCTGCCGCAGCTCCTCCACGTGCGACACCAGCCCCACGACCCGACCGCCGGCCCGCAGCTCGTCCAGCGTGTTCATGACGATGTCCAGCGTGTCCGAGTCCAACGTCCCGAACCCCTCGTCGACGAAGAGGGTGTCGAGCAACGCCCCGCCGGTCTCGTTGGCGACCACGTCGGCCAGGCCGAGCGCGAGCGACAGCGAGGCCAGGAACGACTCCCCGCCGGACAACGTCTTGGCCGGCCGGGCACGGCCCGAGTAGTCGTCCAGCACGTCGAGGTTCAGCCCGCCTCGGGTGCCGCGGGCGCCGGCCGAGTCGGAGTGCACGAAGCTGTACCGGCCCTGGCTCATCCGGTGCAGCCGCGCGGAGGCGGCGACCGCGACCTCTTCGAGGCGCGCGGCCAGCACGTACGACCGCAAGGTCATCTTCTTGGAGTTCTGGCCGCGGCCGTTGATCACGTCGGTCAACGCGTCCAGCTCGGCGTAGGTGGTTTCCAGCGGCTCCAGCGACTTCCACTCGGCCCGCAACCGCGCGGCCAGTTCGCCGACCCGGTCCAGCGCGGCCTGCGCACGGGCCAGGCCGGTGGCGGCGGAGGACGCGGCGGCACGGGCAGACGACGCCGCGGCCGTCACCTGGCCCAGGTCCACCTCGTGCGCCGGGTCGATCTCGGCCAGCTCCTCGACCGTCGCCGAGGCTGAGGCGCGGGCGCGTTCCCAGGCCGCGATGCGGTCGTCCAGGGCCTGGAGTTTGATCGCCGGACGGGCCGCGGCCAGGACCGCGTCGACGTCGGGGAAGCCCGCGTCGGAGGCCATGGCCGCCACGCGGGCCTGTTGTTCCTCCACGCGGGCGAGGGCGGCGTCACGGGCCGCGCGGCGGTCGGCCAGTTCCACCAACGCCTTCGACAGCCGGAGCAGGTGGTCGCGGCGGGTCAGGACGTCGTCGTGCTCGCCCCGCGCCTTGTCCAGCCGGGCGCCGCGTTCCTCGACCACGCCCACCAGCGACTTGTGTTCGGTGTGCAGGCCCACCAGGTCCTGCTCCACCTGGGCCTTCTCCGCGCCGAGCTCGCGGGTCTTGGCTTCCAGGCCGACGAACTCGTTCTGCCGTTGCGAACGGGTGTGGGCCAGGTCGAAGGCCTTGCGGTACTCGGCGATCGCGACAGCGGGCTCGTCCGACCCCAGGGCCTCCCAGCAGGCCTGGATGCGCAGTTCGGCGGCGTGGGCGGCACGCTCGGCCTCGTTGCGGCGGTCCAGCGCGAGCTGCTCTTCGGCGGCCGCGTCCTCCTCGTCGGTCGCGTCGACGCCGCCGAGCATGGGCTGGGCGGGGGCGGGGTGCGACGGCGAACCGCAGACGGCGCAGGGCTTGCCGCGCTTGAGCGCCGCGGCGAGTTCGATGGCCATGTTCTCCAGGCGTTGGTGCCGGACCTGCTGGAGGACGTCCTTGGCCTTCTGGTGGACGTCGATCGCCTCGTGCAGCTCTTTCTTGGTGCGCTCCAACGCTTTCCCGGCGTCCGGCAACGCCAGCGCGGCGTCGGCGCGGGACTTCAGCGACTCCAGGCGGGCCGACGCCTCCGCCGCCGCGTCCAGCTGGAGGCGGCACTGGGCCACGCGTTCGGGCAGCACCTCCAGTTCGGCGTTCAGGGCCAGCAACCGGCGTTCGACCTGGTACGAGGAGTTCTTCAGCACCGACAACCGGCGCACGTCGGCCTGCTGCCGTTCGGCTTCGGCGGCCAGTTCGCCCAGGCCGCCCGCCTCCTCGCGGTAGCGCTCGGCGTCCTCGCGCAACTCCGAGCCCGTGTACCCCAGGCGCTCCAACGATTCGAGCGCGCGGGCCTCGTCGCGGACGGCGAACTCGTAGGACTGCTGGAGTTTCGCGATCTCACCGAACGCCGGCACGACCGGAACGGCACGGCGGGCCGCGTCCCGTTCGGCGAACCACGCCGCCGAGTCCGCGGCCTCCACGCGCGCCAGCAACTCGCGGGCCTCGCGCACGCGGCGGATCTGGTCGGCCTGCACGCGGGCCTGGGCCAGCAACGCGTCCGCCCCGTCGGCCAGGCCCGCCGTCTCCTCCGCCAGCGCGCCGGCCGTGGAGACCGCGGCGGACAGGCGCTCCAGCACGGATTCCAGCCAGCCCGGCTCGAACGACGGCTCCCCACCGGCGGCTTCGGCCACCCGGTGCATCAGCTCGTTGGCGCCCTGCCGGCGGTCCTCCAGCACCCGGCCGGCCGCGACCCGCCTGTCGCGGAACCACTTCTCGACGTCGAGGAACCGCTCGGTGCCGAAGAGCTTCTCCAGCAACACCTCGCGTTCGGCCGTGTCCGACCTCAGGAACCGCGCGAACTCCCCCTGCGGCAGCAGCACGACCTGGAAGAACTGCTCGTACGACATGCCCAGCATGTCCTCGACCGCGCGCGCCACGTCGTCGATGCGGGTGATGCCCTCGCCGTCCCAGCCTTCGAGCCAGGTCAGCGAGCACTTCGCGGGCTGCGTGGTGAAGCCGCCGCCGCGCTTCTTCGGCCGGTCGAACTCCGGTGAGCGCACGATCCGGAACCGCCGCGACTGCACGGTGAGCTCCAGCGTCACCTCCGTCGGCACCTCGGGATCGGCGTACTCGCAGCGCAGCTTCTTCACGTCGCCGCGCGCGCCCGGCACCCGGCCGAACAGCGCGAACGCCACCGCGTCGAGCAACGTCGTCTTGCCGGCTCCCGTGTCGCCGTGCAACAGGAACAGCCCGTCCGCGCCCAGCCCGTCGAAGTCGACGACCTCGGGCTTCGGGTAGGGCCCGAACGCCGTGAGCTCCAGGCGGTGCAGTCTCATTGCTCCTGCTCCCTCGCCACCGACGCGAACGCCTCGCGCAACAACGCCATCTCCGCCGTGGAGGGCTCGGAGCCGCGTGCGTCCGACACGAAGCAGCAGGCCACTTCCTCGTCGGAACGGCCGCGCACCCGGTCCGCGTACGTCATGTTGTGCTGCTGGCCCTGCTCCGGCCGCCACTCCACGTGCACCGCGTGCTCGAACCGCTTCTGCAGCTGCCGCAACGCGTCCATCGGCCGCACCTGGTCCGTCAGCACGACCGACAGGAAGTGGTCTTCCAAAGGCTTGTGCGCCGGATCCTCCAGCACCTCGGCCAAAGTGCCGCTCACGACGGCCAGCTGCCGCGGCACCGGCAAATCCCGCCGTTCCACCCCGACGAGCCCGCCCGCGTCCAGTTCGACCAGCCAGACCGACTTGCGGTGCCGCGCCTCGGAGAACGAGTACGCCAACGGAGATCCCGAGTACCGCAGGTTCTCCGCCAGCGTCTGCGGCCCGTGCAGGTGCCCGAGAGCCACGTAGTCGACGCCCGCGAACACCTGCATCGACACGTCCTGCACACCGCCCACCGCGATGGTGCGCTCGGACTCCGACGGTGCCCCGCCCGTCACGAAAGCGTGCGCCAGCACCACCGACCGCGCCTCGCGTGATGCCAGGTCGGCGCGAATCCGCCGCATCGCCTCGCCGAGAACGGGCGCGTGCCCCTTGTCCGCCACCCCGAGCACGTGCCGCGCGGGCTCCGGCTCCAGGAACGGGATCCCGTACACCGCGACGGGCCCGTGCTCGTCCTCCAGCTCGACGGGCTTGTCCAGCAACGAGATCTGCGTGCGCAGGTAGAGCCCGCCCGCCGCCGCGAACTCGCCGAACACCCCGATCCGCGCCGCCGAGTCGTGGTTGCCGGGGGTGATCACGATCCGCGCCCCTGCCGCGCGGATCCGCATCAGCACCCGCGCGCACAACGCCACCGCGTCGGCCGACGGCACCGCCCGGTCGTACAGGTCGCCCGAGATGACCACGACGTCGACCTTCTCGGAAGACACCAGGTCAGCGAGGCCGCTCAGCACCGACTCCTGCTCCACGAGCAGGTCGCGGCCGTGGAAAGTGCGCCCCACGTGCCAGTCGGAGGTGTGCAGGATCCGCATGGCCCCAACCGTAGAGACGGGGTCTGACAAATCTCCGGGAGGGTTCCCGGCGTGTCACCCGATCGAGTTCAACATCTTTGGGGGAGCATCATCGTGCCGTGACCGCAGTGATCATCACCGCCTCGATCGTCCTGGCACTCGTCTGTGCCGGGGCGCTGCTGTTCGTCTGGCGCCTCTACCAGGACAGCGTCCGGCGAACCGACGAAGCGCTCCAGGCCATCGGCACCGAACGCGCGCGCTACGACGCGCAACAGGTCGCCCTGCAACGCTACGAAGTGGCGTTCTCCAGCGTCAGCGGACGCGGCGAGCTGGGCGAACAGGTGCTCGTCGAGACAGCGCGCGCACTCGGACTGAGGGAAAACCTCCACTACACGCTTCAGACGGACGTGGCGGGCGGCGGCGCGGTCCGGCCCGACATGGTGCTGAACGTCGGCGGCGGCCGCGCGGTCCCGGTCGACTCGAAGATGTCCATGGCGACGTGGGCCGAGGCCGTCGAGACGGACGATCCGCAGGAACGCCAGGACGCGCTGCGGGTGCACGTCCGCAACATCCGTTCGCGCGCCGCCGAACTGGCCGGCAAGGGCTACCAGCGCTGGGCCGACGCCATCTACGGCACGATCATGTTCGTCCCCAACGACGGCGCGGTCGTCGCGGCGCTGGACACCGATCCCGAACTGCTGCGCTGGCTGCTCGACCGCCGCGTCTTCCTGTGCGGCCCGACCGGGTTCGCCGTGATCGCGTCGAGCGCCATGTTCGCGGTCACCGAACGCGCGCTGGCCGACGACGTCGAGCAGGTCAGGCTTCAGGCGGGCCGGGCCAACCGCGCGGCCGACAGCGCCATCGACGCCGTCAACCTCTCCACCACCCACCTGCAGCGCTTCCTCTCCGCGAGGCGCAGGGAACTCGACGCCCTGGAGGGCTTCCGGGCGAGCGTGGAGCCACTGACGGACGCCTCCGCCACTCCTACGCCCCTCCCACTGGTCCGAAGGGCGGACGAACAGTCCGCTTAAAACGCACGCAGTGTGCCCTCAGGTTGCTTCTGGGTGAGAAAGCCGCGGACTGACGAACACCGAATGGCCGAACGGCTACCGTGTGCGTCGTGAGTGCGTTGCGCGAGCGTTCAGCAGCTTTCGATGATGACGATGTCGAAGACTACGACGCGGTCCCGTGGAACTACCGAGCGATCTTCGGCGAGTTCAAGGGCATCCCGTGGTGGGCAGCGATCCTCGCTGCCCTGGTCCCGGCGTTGATCGGCGCGTTCATCGACATCAGCTCCAGCAAGACCGTCGGCTGGACGTTCAACGCGGTGTTCTTCCTCGGCGCGCTGGCCGCGATCCTGCTGGTGCAGCGCCGCAGCCTGTTCGGGCCGATGGTGCAACCGCCGTTGATCCTCGCCGTCACGGTGCCCACGCTGGTGCTGTTCACCGGCGGCGTCCAGAAGGGCGGCCTGTCCTCCATGGCGCTCGGCCTGGGCAAGCCGCTGATCGACAGCTTCCCGGTCATGGGCATCACCACCGCCGTCACGGTCGCGCTGGGCATCCTGCGGATCACCCTGCAGAAGGACCCGAACCGCCCGTCGAAGGACGAGATCCGCGAGGCCAAGGCGGAGATCAAGGAACGCTCCAAGCCCGTCCGCAGGCCCCGCGAGGAGCCGGAGGAGGACGAGCGTCCGCGCCGCCCCCGTCCGGAACGCGCGGAGGGCACTCCGGCGCGCCGGCCGCGTCCCGAGGGCACCCCGGCCCGCCGCCCACGCCCGGAAGGCGCCGCCCGCAGCGAACGCCCGGCAGGCCAGCGCAGGCCCCGTCCGCCCCGCGAAGACCGCTAGAGGTTGTTCGCGATCGCCCCTTAGAACGTCGTACAACGGATCACGGACAACAACCCCCTGACCAGCACGCACTCTGCGAGCATGAGTTCGATGCCTAGGGGAGAACGTCCACTGGACGAGGGCGACAGCCCGCTGCTGCTGTTCGCCGCGGACCTGCGCCAGTTGCGAGCGGACGCGGGGAAACCGAGCTATCGGGAGCTGTCCCGACGCGCGCACTTCTCGGCCAGCACGCTGTCCGACGCGGCGGGCGGCCGGAAGCTGCCGGGCCTCGACGTCGCCCTCGCGTACGTCCGCGCGTGCCACGGCGACGAGCCCGCGTGGGAACGGCGCTGGCACGACCTCGCCGTCGCGATGGCGCAGAGCCGGACGAACGACGGACCGTCGCCGTACGTCGGCCTGAACCCGTTCACGCGAGAAGACGCCGACCGCTTCTTCGGCCGTGAGGCGCTCACGCACCGGTTGCTCGACCGGCTCGAACGCCAGCCGTTCCTGGCCGTGTTCGGCGCGTCGGGCGAAGGGAAGTCGTCGCTGCTCAGGGCGGGTATCGCGGCGAAGTTCCCGCACGCGGTGGTGTGCACGCCCGGCTCGGATCCGGACGCGGCCATCGCCGACGCGCTCGCGCTCCACCCGGACCTGCTGGTCGTCGACCAGTTCGAGGAGCTCTTCACGCTCTGCGAGGACGAGGTGCAGCGCCAGGCGTTCCTGGACGCGCTGCTGGCCGCGGACTGCCGCCGCGTCATCGCCGTCCGGTCCGACTTCTACCCGCACTGCGCCCAGTACCCGAGGCTCGCGGAGGCGCTCACGGACGCCCAGGTGCTCCTCGGCACCATGACGCCGGACGAGCTGCGCCGCGCGATCACCCAGCCCGCCGCGACCGTCGGCTGCACGGTCGAGACAGCGCTGCTGACCACCCTCGTGGCCGAGGCGGCGGGACGCAGCGGCGTACTCCCCCTCGTGTCGCACGCGCTGCTCGAAACGTGGCACCGCAAGCGCGGCAACACCCTCACTCTCGGCGGCTACCAGTCCGCCGGCGGCATCCAGGGCGCGCTCGCGCAGAGCGCCGAAGCCGCGTTCGGCACGCTGGACGAGTCCGAGCAGCACCTGGCCAAGCAACTGCTGCTCCGGCTCAGCGCCGACGGCACCAAACGGCCCGTGCCACGGCATGAGGTCGTGGGCGAGGAAGTGCTCGACGTGCTCGCCGGCACCCGTCTCATCACCGTGGACGAGCACACCGTCGAGGTGACCCACGAGACGCTGTTCCAGGCCTGGCCGAGGCTCCGGGCATGGCTGGACGAGGACCACGAGGGCCTCAGGACGCACCGCAGGCTCACCGACGCCGCCAGGACGTGGCAGGAACTGGGTCAGGACGACGACTCGCTCTACCGCAGCACCAGGCTCGCGGAGACGACCGAGTGGGTCACGCGCGCCAGGCCGGAGCTGACCGGCACCGAACGCGAGTTCATCGGCGCCTCGAAGGCACGGGAACGCCGCCGCACCCGCCGCCTGCGCTGGACCGCGGCCGGACTGGCGGTGATGCTGGTGGCCACCGCCGCGAGCGCCGTCGTGGCCGTCCAGCAACGCCGTGAGGTCGAACGGCTCGGCCTGATCTCGCAGTCCCAGCGGCTCGCGGCCGCGTCGGAGGCACTCGCCGTCAGCGACCCGCAGCAGTCCGCCCGCAAGGCCGGCGAGGCCTACCGGGCCTATCCCACGCCCGAGGCGCGCAGTCGCGTCCTGAGCGCGTCGGCCGCGGCGCGCGGCCGCAAGCTCGACTACCTCGACGGGTGGAGCTTCGCGTTCGGCAAGGACTTCGTCGGCCTGATGAACCACGAAGGTCTGGTCGTGCACGACACGGCCACCCTGTCGCTGAAGGCCCGCTGGCTCCCGAGCACGACCGGCGTCGTCTACTCCTGGGCCGTCGCGCCGGACGGGCGCACGATCGCGGTGTGCCTGCACGACGGCCGGATCGTGCTGTGGACGGGCCCGGAGGACGACCAGGTCGTGCTCCGGCGCCAGGGCACGCGCGGTGGTGTCGCCTTCAGCGCGGACGGCCGCTCGCTCGTCGTCGGTGGTGACGTCTGGGACCTCGCCACCCGCGAGGTGCGGTTCTCGCTGCCGGTCGGGCCGATCAACGGCCCGTTCGACATCGCGGACGACCGGGTGCTGGCGCTGGTGACCGCCGGCTCCATCTCCCTGTGGGACCTGGAGACGAAGCAACGGACCGGCGGCCTGCAGGTGCAGTCCGGCGAGATCACCAGGGTGCGGTTGCTGCCCGGCGGCAAGCTGGCCGCGGTCGCCACCACCGAGGGGCAGGTGCAGGTGCGGGACCTCGCGACCGGCGCCGTGGTCGCCACGCCTCCCGCGCACACCGGCGTCGTCAACAGCCTGACGCTCAGCCCGGACGGCAGCACGCTGATCTCCGGCGGTGAGGACGGCCGCGCCCACGTCTGGGACGTCGCGCACGGCAACGCCATCACGACGATCGTGATCAACGAACCGGCCAGGAGCGTGCAGTTCTCACCGGACGGCGGACTGGCCGTGCTCACGCCGCGGGCCCTGCGGTTCTGGCCGCCGGGCGCCCTCCCGCGGACCGCGGGCTACACCGTCCGCGGGCTCACCGTCGACGACGACGGCTCGATCGTCACCCTCGACGAGGCCGGCGTGATCGAACGCAGGGACAGCACGCTGCGCACGCTCAAACGCATCGAGACCGGTGTGCCGCAGTTCCGTTCCGGCCGCTTCAGCCCGAACCACGACCTGGTCGTCCTGAACGGCGACCTCCAGGTGCTCGACGCCAGGACCGGGGAGAAGGTCAGCGCTCCGGCGGTGCGCGCCGGCAGCTCGATCACGGGCATCGCGTTCGGCGAGCAGCAGATAGCCGTCGTGAACTCCGCGGAACCGGACGCGTTGTGGCCGTTGGAGAAGGACAGTCAGCCGAACTTCATCGGTGGTGACTCCAGCGGCCCGCGCACCGCCATCTCGTTCGGCAGGAACGACGGGCAGCTCGTCTTCGCCCGTGAGGACGGCGAGGTGCTGGTCCGCGACTTCGGCATGCAGAACCAGAACCTGGCGCTGCCCCACACCCACTCCGCGCCGGTGCGGGCGCTCGCGCTGTCGCCGGACCGCAGGATCCTCGCGACGGGAGGCGACGACGGCCTGATCGCGTTGTGGGACACCACCAGCTGGCAGAAGATCGGCGAGCTGCGCGGGCACGCCGACGCCGTCAAGGCGCTGGAGTTCAGCCCGGACGGCAGCCGGCTGGCGAGCGGGAGCACCGACCGTTCGGTGATCGTGTGGGACGTGCGCGACCGAACCGCGTGGGCGACCCTGCGCGGGCACAGCCGTGGCGTCACGCACGTGGCGTGGCGCCCCGACGGCTCGCAACTGGTGTCCGCGGGCGCAGACGCGATCCAGGTGTGGGGCCTGGACATGGCCCACGCCCTCCGCGTGGTCGAGAACTAACGCACGAGGTCCTTGCGGAGCTCACGCGGCAACGAGAACGTGATGCGCTCGTTCGCCGTGGTGATCTCCTCGACCTCGCCGTAGCCGTGCGACTCGAGGAACTTCAGCAGCTCCATCACCAGCAGGTCCGGCACCGACGCGCCGGACGTGACGCCGACGGTCTCCACGCCCTCGAGCCACGCCAGGTCGACCTCCTTGGCGTAGTCGATCAGGTAGGAGGCCTTGGCGCCGTGCTGCAGCGCGACCTCGACCAGCCGGACCGAGTTGGAGGAGTTCTTCGAGCCCACGACGAGCACCAGGTCGCACGACGGCGCCATCGTCTTCACCGCGGTCTGGCGGTTCGAGGTGGCGTAGCAGATGTCGTCCGAGGGCGGGTCCTGCAGATCGGGGAAGCGGTCCTTGAGCTGCCGGACGCGCACCATGGTCTCGTCGACCGAGAGCGTGGTCTGCGACAGCCAGATCACCTTGTTCGGGTCGCGGACCTCGACCTTGGCCGCGTCCTCCGCGGTGTCGACGAGCTGGACGTGGTCCGGCGCCTCACCGGCGGTGCCCTCGACCTCCTCGTGACCCTCGTGGCCGATCAGGAGGATGTCGTAGTCCTCCTTGGCGAACCGCACCGCTTCTTTGTGGACCTTCGTCACGAGCGGGCAGGTGGCGTCGATGGTGCGCAGCGACCGGTTCGCCGCCTCCTCGTGGACGGCGGGCGACACGCCGTGCGCTGAGAACACCACGAGTGCGCCCTCAGGAACCTCGTCCGTCTCGTTGACGAAGATGGCGCCGCGGTCGGACAGCGTCTCCACGACGTACTTGTTGTGGACGATCTCCTTGCGCACGTAGACGGGAGCGCCGTACTTCTCGAGGGCGAGCTCGACCGTCTCGACGGCACGATCAACGCCCGCGCAGTAACCACGCGGCTTCGCCAACAGGACTCGCTTGGGCATGGCTCCAGGGTACCCAGGCCCGTTCCTAGGCATTCGCCGCACAGTTGCGGCAGGCTAGGACCCATGAAGCCACTGCCGTTGCCGGTCCGACTCGCTGCCGGGCTCGCGGTGACCGCCCTCGAACAGGCGCGCAGGCTGCCGCAGCAGCTCGCCGGACTCCCGTTGACGGTGGTCAGCGAGGCAATGCAGTTGTCCATGCGCGTGCAGCAGCATGTGACCGAACTCGCCATCAAGGGCGACGACGTCCTCTCTGGACTGCGCCCGGCCGAGGAAGAACCGGAGTGGGCGACGTTCGACGAGGACGAGACGCCCGTCACGACTTCTCAGGAAACTCCCGCCGACGACCCGTGGGAGGAAGAGGAACGGGCGATCGCCGAGGTTCCCGAGTTCCTCCCGACGTACGACGAGCTGTCGATCGCCCAGCTGCGCGCCCGCCTGCGCAACCTCGACGTCGAACAGCTCGAAGAACTGTTCCGCTACGAGAAGGCGCACGAGTCGCGGCCTGAGTTCGTGGGGATGCTCAACCGCCGGATCGCGACGGTGAAAGCGCAGTCGTGACCGAAGCAAAATCCACGCCGGAGAACCCCTGGCCGGTGCGGACGGTCGCCCGCAAGCTGCTCGACTGGATCAACCGGCTCGGCGACGTCTGGGTCGAGGGCCAGGTCACCCAGCTCAACGCGCGCAGCTCGACGGCGTTCCTGACGCTGCGCGACCCGAGCGTCGACATGTCGATGTCGATCACCTGCAACGCCTCGATGATCCGCGAGCTGCAGCTCACCGAGGGCAGCAGGGTGATCGCGCACGGGAAGATCAGTTTCTACCCGAACCGCGGCACGCTGTCGTTGCGGGCGGACGACATCCGCGCGGTCGGCATCGGCGAGTTGCTGGCGCGCATGGAAAGACTGCGCAAGCTGCTGCACGCCGAGGGCCTGTTCGACCCGCGCCGCAAGCGCAAGCCGCCGTTCCTCCCGAACAAGATCGGCCTGATCACCGGCCGCGCGTCGGCGGCGGAGCGGGACGTGCTCACGAACGCGCGAAACCGTTGGCCTGGAGCGCACTTCCGCGTCATCAACGTCGCCGTGCAGGGCCCGACCGCCGTCACCCAGGTGATGACCGCACTGTCCACTTTGGAGCGAGACCCCGAGTGCGACGTGATCATCATCGCCCGCGGCGGCGGCAGCGTGGAGGACCTGCTGCCGTTCTCCGACGAGGCGTTGTGCCGCGCGGTCTCCTCGTGCCGCACGCCGGTGATGTCGGCGATCGGCCACGAACCGGACACCCCGCTGCTCGACCACGTCGCTGACGTGCGTTGTTCGACGCCGACCGACGCAGGCAAACGGGTGGTTCCCGATGTCGCTGAAGAGAGTGAACGCGTCCGGCAGATGCGCGATCGCGGCCGGCGCGCGCTGCACGGCTGGGTTGATCGAGAACGCAAACTGCTCGACGCCCTGCGCTCCCGACCAGTACTTTCGGACCCTTACGGGCCACTGGAGCGGCGTTCCGAGGAAGTGAAGCGTTTTCGCGACCAGGGACGCAGGGCCGTGACGCAACGACTCGATCGGGAAGACGTCCACCTCTCGGGGACCAAAGCCCGCTTGACGACCCTCGGACCAGCCGCCACGCTGGCGCGCGGATATGCCGTTGTGCAACTCGTCACACCTGACGGGCCCGACGGCGTGCTGCGTTCTGTGACGGACGCGCCAAGCGGAACACAGCTGCGGGTACGCGTCGTTGACGGGGCAGTGCGAGCGGTTGTCTCCAGCTCGGAAGTCGACTCGGAAGGGGGAGGTACCGATGATGCGTGATGCCGTGTTCCTGCCCCTGACCATGGAGGCGGCCGGCGAGTGCGCGACGGGACTGAGGACCAAGGCGGAGGCGGCGAACCGCGCCGCGGCCGAGTGCTGGACGGCGATGGTGGGCGACTGCGACACCCCGAGCCGCCGCACGCTGATCCTCACGTTGCACGACCTGAGCGAGGCCACCGCGGGCACGGTGCAGTACCGGCGCGTCGCGGAGGCCGAGGCGCTCATCGACGAGGCGGTGCGAGAGGGTGACGGCGAGGAGTTCGCGGAGGCGCTGGTCGGCTACGACCTGGCCGTCGCGACCGTGCTGAGCCGTCTGAGGAGTCAATCCGCGTGAGTTCGGAAGCCACCCAGAAGGAAACTTCACCGGGTTACGAGGCCGCCCGCGACGAACTTGTCGAGGTGGTCCGCAAGCTGGAGGCCGGCGGGCTGTCCCTTGAGGACTCGCTCGCGTTGTGGGAACGCGGTGAGGCGCTCGCCAAGACGTGTGAGCAGCATCTCGCCGGTGCGCGCGAGCGAATCGATGCAGCTCTCGCTGTGGTCGAGGAGGACGTTTCGCAGGCGTGATCCCGTGCAAGGATTCAGTTGCCGATCACAAAATCCGGCACGCTGAGTAGTCGCATGGAGGCGCGCAATGGTGAACACCCCCGCGGAACGACGTCGCGAAGCCCCCGACCGGAACCTGGCATTGGAGCTCGTGCGCGTCACCGAGGCGGCGGCGATGGCCGCGGGCCGGTGGGTGGGGCGCGGCGACAAGAACGGCGGTGACGGCGCGGCCGTCGACGCGATGCGCAAGCTCATCCACACCGTCTCGATGCGAGGCGTCGTGGTGATCGGCGAGGGCGAGAAGGACGAGGCGCCCATGCTGTTCAACGGCGAGGAAGTGGGCAACGGCGAGGGTCCCGACTGCGACGTCGCGGTCGACCCGATCGACGGCACCACGCTGATGGCCAAGGGCATGCCGAACGCGCTGGCCGTGCTGGCGGTGGCCGAGCGCGGGGCGATGTTCGACCCGTCCGCCGTGTTCTACATGGAAAAGCTCGCCGTGGGCCCGGAGGCGGCCGACGTCATCGACATCACCGCGCCGCTCGCGGAGAACATCCGCCGCGTCGCGAAGGCGAAGCACAGCGATGTGTCCGACGTGAACGTGTGCATCCTCGACCGGCCCCGGCACGAGCAGATCGTGCAGGAGGTCCGTCAGGCCGGCGCGCGCATCCACTTCATCTCCGACGGTGACGTGGCCGGCGCGATCGCCGCCGCACGCCCCACGTCGGGCGTGGACATGCTCGTGGGCATCGGCGGCACCCCCGAGGGCATCATCGCCGCGGCGGCCCTCAAGTGCGTCGGTGGAGCCATTCAGGGCCGGTTGTGGCCCAAGGACGACGAGGAGCGCGAGAAGGCGATCGGCGCGGGCCACGACCTGTCCCGCGTGCTCACCACGAACGATCTCGTCTCGGGCGACAACGTGTTCTTCTGCGCCACGGGCGTGACCGACGGCGACCTCCTGCGCGGTGTGCACTACCGGGCGGGTGGCTGCACGACGCAGTCGATCGTCATGCGTTCCAAGTCCGGCACCGTGCGCATGATCGACGGCTTCCACAGCCTGCACAAGCTGCGCGAATACGCCTCGGTGGACTTCGACCTTCCCGAGGCCGCGCAGCAGCCGCTGCCGTAGTTCCGCTGTGAATCTGTGAACCGTTAACGGAGGGTCACCCTCCGAGTGACCCTAGTGACCAAGTCACTTTCGTCCTTAGTTTCCGACCTGACCCCGGCAACCCTGCGCCGGGTTCAGGAAAGGAACTCAACGATGAGGGCACGTTCGTTGTTCTCCGCATTCGTCGTGGCCGCGGGCGCTCTGCTCGCCTCGGCCGCTGCGGCTACCGCGGCTCCCGCTCCCACCGCTGACGGCGACGTCTCGCCGATGATCGTCGGTGGCGGCAACGCCTCACAGGTCTACCCGTTCATGGTCTCCCTGCAGAGCACCTCGGGTAGCCACTTCTGTGGCGCGTCGCTGGTCAAGGCCAACTGGGTCGTGACGGCGAAGCACTGCGTCCAGGGCTCGTCGGCGTCGTCGATCCGCACCCGGATCGGCACCACGAACCGCACCAGCGGCGGCACCACGACCGGCGCCTCGCGGATCATCACGCACCCGTCCGCCGACCTGGCGCTGGTGCAGCTCAACACCTCGGTGAGCCAGGCCCCGATCACCATCCCGACCTCGTCGGGCGCCGTCGGCACCGCGACCCGCATCATCGGCTGGGGCCAGACGTGCCCCGTCCGCGGTGCCTGTGGTGCTCCGGTCACCCTGCAGGAGCTCAACACCTCGATCGTCGCGGACAGCCGTTGCTCCGGCATCAGCGCCGCTTCGGAGATCTGCACCAACAACACCGACGGCAACAAGGGCGCCTGCTACGGCGACTCGGGTGGCCCGCAGGTGAAGTCGGTCGGCGGCCGCTGGGAGCTCATCGGCGCGACCAGCCGCTCCGGTGGCGGCGCGAACTGCGCCCAGGCTCCGTCCATCTACGTGGACGTCGCGTACTACCGCTCCTGGGTCAACACGAACGTCGGCGGCCTGTAACCCGCTGGTCCGGTAACCCGGTAAACGCATTCCGAGGGCCCGTCTCCCAATTCGTTATGGGAGGCGGGCCCTCGCCGTTGCAACCTGAGCACTCCTCCCGTCGTCTACTTCGGCAAGGGATGGACCAACCAGGGGGTGCGCGATGAGGATGCTGCTCGTGGCGGTCGCGTTGATGTCGGTGGCGGGGTGCGCGCAGGGGGCCGTGCACGCCGAGACTCCAGCGGCGCCACCATCTTCGTCGTCTACAGCGCCGTCTTCAGGAGCGCCGTCTTCGGAAGCGCCGCCTTCCACGCCCGCGTCGACGTCGACGGAGGCTCCTCCCCCGCCGCCGCCTCCCCCGCCTGTCGTGAAGCCGACGCCGTGCACCATCAGCGACGGCGCGTGCATCCAGCTCTCCACGAACCAGACGTGGGTCGTCCGGGGCGACAAGATCGTCTACGGCCCGACGCCGATCACGCACGGCCGCAAGGGCTTCGAGACGCCGCTGGGCAACTTCCCGGTGCTGCGCAAGGTGAAGAACGAGTGGAGCCGGCCGTACAACGCGCCGATGCCGTGGTCGACGTACTTCACCGAGAGCGGCATCGCGTTCCACGAGGGCTCGCTGACCGTGCCGTCGCACGGCTGCATCCACCTGGACCCGCCGTCGGCCCAGTACTACTTCACCAACCTTTCGATTGGCGACACCGTCCAGGTGGTCTCATGATCACCAACCATGAGAGTTCTGGCCGTCACGGCCCTGTTCCTGCTTAGTTTCGCGGTACCCGCGCAGGCTTCCGGCTGCACCGTCTACAACGGAGCGTGCGTCCAGAAGCACACGAACCTGGCCTGGCTCGTCACGAACGGCGCGACGAGCTACGGCCCGGTCCGGATCAGCCACGGCAAGCCGGGCTTCGGCACGCCCGTCGGCAACTTCCCCGTGCTGCGCAAGGTGAAGAACGACTGGAGCGTCCCCTACAACGGCCCGATGCCCAACGCCGTCTACTTCACCACCGACGGCATCGCGTTCCACCAGGGCGACCTGAACTCCCAGTCCCACGGCTGCGTCCGCCTCACCTGGGGCGACTCCGAGGTGTTCTACAACAACCTCTTCCCCGGCGAACGCGTCCAGGTACTTCCATAGAAAGATGATTGAGATCACCCCATCGTGGTTACTCCACTACCGAGGGGTGATGAGAGATGCGAGTTCTGATCGCGACGGTGCTCCTGATCCTCGGCTTCGCTGTTCCCGCACAGGCTCAGGCGGGATGCACCGTCTACAACGGAGCGTGCCTGGAGAAGCATTCCAACCAGGCATGGCTCGTCTTCAACGGCACCACGAGCTACGGCCCGGTGCCGATCAGCCACGGCAAGCCGGGGTACGAGACCCCGGTCGGCACGTTCTCCGTGCTGCGCAAGGTGAAGAACGACTGGAGCGTCCCGTACAACGGCCCGATGCCGAACGCGGTGTACTTCACCACGACCGGCATCGCGTTCCACCAGGGTGACACCGCTGTCCAGTCGCACGGCTGCATCCGGATGTCCTGGGACGCGTCGGCCGTGTTCTACGACAACCTCATGGTCGGCGAGCAGGTGCAGGTTCTGCCCTAACCGACCGGTTTGAAGGCCTGGCCGGCATCGGCCAGGCCTTCGAGCAGCCTGTCGACCGTTGCCTCGATGCGGTCTACCCGCTTCAGCGCGGTCTCGTGGTCCGCCCCGTCGTCCTCCCTGGCCAGCGTGTAGATCACGCCGCCGGCACTGGCGACGTGATCAGGCACCCAGACGATGCCGCGCTCGTCCAGCAGTCCGGCCACGTCGTCGTCGGTGAGCTGGTTGTTGGCAGGCCCCACGATCAGCCTGACGTCGAGGTGCCGCACGGTTTCCGGGCTCAACACCCCGCCCACCGCTGCGGGGATCAGCACGTCGGCCTTGATCTTGTACGCCTCGTCGGGGTGCACCCAGCCGAACTCGCCCGTCCGCCTGCTCTCGTCCACATCGGACACCACGACGTCGGCGTTCTTCAGGTTTCGGGCGATCAACTCGCCCACTGAGCCGAACCCGCTGATCACCACCTTCTTGCCGGTGAGGTCCGGTGTCCCGAAGACGTGCCGTGAGGCCGCTTTCAGCGCCGCCAGCACACCTCGCGCCGTGGGCCCGCTGGACGAGCCCGTGCCGCCGTGCTCCTCCGGCAGGCAGTAGGCGTGCGGAGTCAGTTCCCGGAGGACCAGCATGTCGTCCGGTCCCGTCCCGACGTCCGGACCGGCCTGGTAGGCGCCGCCGAACTCGTTGATCAGGTCGGCGTGGTCGAGCAGCACGGCGCGCCGCAGTTCCGGGGTGAGCTCCCGGTCGACCACGATCACGCTCTTGGCTCCACCGTGCGGAATCCCGGCCGCCGCGCACTTCAGCGTCATGGCCTTGGACAACCGCAGCACGTCGGTGATGGCGTCGGTGATCCGCGCGTACGGCTTCATCCGGCACCCGCCGACCGCCGGCCCCGCTTCAGTCGAGTGCAGGGCGACCATGGTGGTCATCCCCGACCGCCTCCCCGTGCGGACGACGAGCTGTTCGTGCTCCCACATCTGCGTTCCTCCCCGAACTTCGGTCAGCCTCTGGCCTCGAAGTTAGGGTGAACACCAGTGCTCGATGTGCTTCGCCGAACGATATTCGGCACGGTGACGTGGAGAACGAGATGGATGAACTTGATTCGGCGATCGTGCGGGAACTGCAGCGCGATGCCCGGCAGTCGAACCGCGACATCGCCCGCAAGGTGGGCGTGGCGCCGTCGACGTGTCTGGAACGCACCCGGCTGCTGCGCGAACGGGGCGTGATCCGCGGCTACCACGCCGACATCGCCCCGTCCGCGCTGAACCGGGGCGTGCAGGCGCTGGTGTCGGTGCAGGTCCGCCCGTTGAGCCGGGCCGTGATCGACGCCTTCAAGGCGTTCACCGTCGGGCTGCCCGAGGTGACGGCGGTGTTCGTGATGGCGGGCAGCGACGACTTCGTGATCCACGTGGGCGCACAGGACAACGAGCACCTGCACGCGTTCCTGGTCGACAGGCTGAGTCAGCGCAAGGAGATCGTCGGCTTCCGCACGTCGATCATCTTCCAGCACCTCGCGAAGCACGACCCGGCACCACTGCCGGAGGCCTGACCGCTGCCGGTCAGGCCTCCGCGCCGGTCAGCTGCCGTCGCTCGAGTGGCCGGGGAACAGGTGCGCCGACGGGTTGAGCACCACCGCGATGTTGTTGACCGCGGTCGCCGCCTCCCCGAAGCCCGTCGCGATGAGCTTGACCTTGCCGGGGTACTGCGCGACGTCGCCCGCCGCGTAGACCCTGTCCAGCTTGGTCTTCATCGTGGAGTCGACGAGCACGGCGCGGTGGTCGAGCTCGAGGCCCCACGACTCGATCGGCCCGAGGTCGGCGGTGAAGCCGAGCGCCGCGACCACGGTCTGCGCGGGCAACGTCCGCGCGTCGCCGCCCTTGACCTTGATGTCCACTTCGGACAGTGGTTCGCCGCGCAGAGCCAGCACCTCGGCGTCGGTGATGATCTCGACCCCGAGCTCCCGCACCTGCCGCACGGTGGCGGCGTGGGCGCGGAAGTTGGCCCTGCGGTGCACGATCTTGACGCTCGCGGCGATCGGGTGCAGCGCCAGCGCCCAGTCGAACGCCGAGTCGCCACCGCCCACGATCACCACGTGCTGCCCGGCGTGTTCGGCCAGCACCGGCACGAAGTGGACCATGCCGCGCCCCAGCCAGCCGTCGCCCGCGGGCAGCGGACGCGGGTTGAACTCGCCCATGCCCGCCGTGATCAGCACGGCCTTCGTGGTGATGGAGGAACCGTCCGCGAGCCCGACCCGCAGACCGTCCTCAGTGGACTCGCAGGTGCGCGCCTGACGGCCGAGCAGGTAGTTCGGCTTGAACTGCCCCGCCTGCTCCACCAGTCCGTTGACGAGGTCCCGTCCCCGGACAGCGGGGAACCCGGCCACGTCGAAAATCATCTTCTCCGGATACATCGCGGTGACCTGGCCGCCGGGCTCCGGCAGCGCGTCGACCACTGCGACGTTCATTTCCCGGAAGCCCGCGTAGTAAGCGGCGAACAACCCCGTGGGACCAGCTCCCACGATGAGGAGGTCGACGTCACGCTCCATGAGTGGTGCCCTTCTGCCAGTGGTGGGTGGCAGTGCTGTGATCGACGATAGAGACTCGGAGGTATGTCTGAACAGGAGTACCGCGTCGAGCACGACACGATGGGTGAGGTCCGCGTGCCGGTCGACGCATTGTGGCGCGCCCAAACACAACGCGCGGTCGAGAACTTCCCGATTTCCGGTCGAGGCCTGGAACGAGCCCAGATCAGGGCGCTGGGCCTGCTCAAGGCGGCGGCGGCCCGAGTGAACGCCGAGCTCGGTGTGCTCGACGCGGACCTGGCCTCGGCCATCGCCACGGCGGCCGACGAGGTGGCGGCCGGCCAGTGGGACGCCCACTTCCCGGTCGACGTCTTCCAGACAGGTTCCGGCACGTCCTCGAACATGAACGCCAACGAGGTCATCGCCACCCTGGCCACCCGTGCGCTCGGTCGCGACGTCCACCCGAACGACCACGTCAACGCCTCGCAGTCGTCCAACGACACGTTCCCGACGACCCTGCGCGTGGCCGCCACCGAGGCCGTGGTGACCGACGTGATCCCGTCCTTGGAACACCTGCTGGGCGTCCTGGAGTCACGCGCGTCCGAGTGGTCCGACCTGGTCAAGTCCGGCCGCACGCACCTCATGGACGCCGTCCCGATCACGCTGGGCCAGGAGGCGGGCGCCTGGGCGGCCCAGGTCCGCTACTCCGTGGAACGCCTGCGGGCCTCGATCCCGCGCCTGGCGGAACTGCCGATCGGCGGCACCGCGGTGGGCAGCGGCCTGAACGCCCCCGCGCAGTTCGGCGCTCTGGTCGCCACCGAACTGGCCAAGGCCACCGAACTGCCACTGGTGGAGGCCCGCGACCACTTCGAGGCCCAGGCCACCCAGGACGGCGTCGTGGAGATCTCGGGCCAGCTCCGCGCCACCGCCGTAGCCCTGTTCAAGATCGCCAACGACCTCCGCTGGCTGGGCTCGGGCCCCCGCACCGGCCTCGGCGAACTCGCCCTCCCCGACCTCCAGCCGGGCAGCTCGATCATGCCGGGCAAGGTCAACCCGGTGATCTCCGAAGCCACGATGATGGTCGTGGCCCAGGTCATCGGCAACGACGCCACCGTCGCGTTCGCCGGCTCGCAGGGCAACTTCCAGCTGAACGTGATGCTGCCGGTCATCGCCCGCAACGTCCTGGAGTCGTCCCGCCTGCTCGCCGCCGTCGCCCGCCTGCTGGCCGACAAGGTCCTCACCGGCACCGAGGCCCAGGCCGAGCAGATGCGCGAGTACGCCGAGTCGTCCCCGTCCATCGTCACGCCGCTGAACCGCTACATCGGCTACGAGGAGGCAGCGTCGATCGCCAAGCAGTCGTTGAAGGAGCGCAAGACCATCCGCGAGGTGGTGCTGGAGCGCGGCCACGTGCCGGGCAAGCTCACCGAGGAGCAGCTGGACGCGGCGCTGGACGTGCTGCACATGGCGCGCGGCGGCCGCTGAAACACCGGAGTCCGGTGCCGGAACTCGGCACCGGACTCGGCTGGATTGAGCGAAACTCAGGAGTACATCGCGAGCCAGATGGCGATGTTGTGAACGTCGTCATCTCGCGACCTGCGGGTTGGTGGCTGAAACACGCGTCTACCAGCGAGAACAGTCTCGACGGTTCTCGCTGGTTTTCGTCCTTTCCAGACGCCCGACGGCCTGTAGACGACCTGGAAGTTGATCAATGGTGTTGCTGCGTGATGTCTGGAAGATCGGGACCAGGTTGGCGGCGCAGCGGAACACGGGCGCGCGGTCGGCCAGCTTCGTGACAGTCAGCGTGATCTTGGAAAGTGATGGCGCGACCTGCACGACGGCAACCGGACGGCTGCGCTTGATCGTCATCAGAGCCTCCATCTCGTAGCGGCCCCACAGAGCGAGCTGGTTCGGGTTGGCCGTGCGCCTGGTCCTCATCGCCGTCTCCCATCCGCCTGCCGACATCGGTTCCGGTGGACCTCGGTGGCTGGTCGCCCCCGGTTCCCCGGCCCTTGCCGCCAGTTACCGCCGAGACGTTGAGGTCAAGGGCGGGCCGTGGCCCATCGCGTAGCGACGCCGTAGGCGCCCTTGATGTCAGCGGCTCGGTGTTAAACGATCCCTGGGCCTCGGTGGGACCAGTCACCGCCTGAGCTGCGCGTTCGCAGCCAAGTCCGCGCGGTTAGCTCTGATCATGCTGGGGAGAAGTAGTCCCACCGTCGGCGGTGTACTGCCGCGCCACCACGGGGACCGCGCCGCCGTGGCCGGCGGGCGGAGCGAAGCGGGAGCCCGACGTGCCCGGATGGATGCGAGCCACGCTGGTAGGCGACAGGCTTCGCGCGCGCCGCCGACGGCGGCGCCTTGATCCCATAAAGCAGAATTCAGCAGCAGGTAACGAAGGTAAGTTCGGCTGGCCGCCAGCGTCAGCTAGCCGGGCACAGTGACGATACATAGGCAACAATCGCGATGCCATGTGGCAATATGCACTGTCAACCAAGTCCGGCTAGCTGCTTTATCGCCAACGCCGAATTCGCTGACACCTTGGGATGATTGAACGTGATCGCCAATTCGAAGGCCTCGCGAGCCTCTTGCACGAGCCCCTGATTTCCCAGCAGGCACCCCAGATTATAAGCCGCTCCAGCCGAATACTCAGGGTGACCGAATTCGATGGCAACCAGAAAAGCTAGCCGCGATTCTTCCTTCAATCCGTGGTTCACATACAGCATAGCGAGACTGAGCGCAGCTTCCGGAGAATACTCGCGATGCTTGGTCGATATCGCCGCCTCATAAGCAAGAGCCGCTAGATGTGGCTGGTCAAGCTCAGCAAGATAATCACCCTGCTTACACCGCGCAAATGGGGCATATTCGCGATCCTTGGATTCTACAACGTCCTGCAGCAGCAACAAAGCCTCATCAGCTTCACTGAGCTTGTACAGAATCATGGCGAGGGCCACAGCAGCCTTCGCCCAAACCTGGGAATTGCCCAGCTCTACAACTGCCTCAAGCCCGCTACGCGCGCCGTCGAGATCGCCCGTGTCTCGACATATTAAGGCGAAATGAAGAGAAACCGTGGACTGAATACTCTCATGTCCACTATCACGCAAAGCATGAAGCAACTCGCGAGCCTCCCCAAATTCACCTCGCTCCGCAAGAAAAGCAGCGATATTACTAGCGGCCTGCGCAGCAAGCACAGGATCGCTGGCGGTAGCTGCAATATCTTCGAAAATCGCGCGCGCATCGTTAAACCTGCCTACACGAGCATGCAGTAGACCGATCTCAAGCTTGGCGCGGGGAGACTGTTTCGGGTGCCCGGCACTTGCAAGTTCTTCGAGAACAAGGAAGGCTTCATCCATCCTCCCCTGCTGGGCCAGCATCACCCCAAGATTGTATGCCGCAATCGGTGATTGCTGAGGATCCTGGAGAGACAAGACCCTTCGAAGGGACTTCTCTGATCCTTCCGAATCTCCAAGATCAGACAGAACCACACTCAGATTGAAGAGGGCAATCGCCAAGTGTTCATGGTGTCCGTTTTCTATGGCTTCCTCAAGCAGCTTTCGAGCACCCTCAAGATCGCCTTCTTGAGCCAACACGGAACCAAGGTTGACCGTCGCCCTGGTCGCCTGATTAAAATGACCTGACGCGATTACTTCCCTGTAGATATTGGCGGCACTTTCATTATCTCCCTGCCCAGAAAAGAGGACACCGAGGTTCTGAAGCGCCATCAGAGAATACTCGTCGTCACCCGAGTCAATCGCCGCTCGATATTCCTGCATCGCCGCATCTACGTAACCTTGCTCTGCGAGAAGAATACCAAGGTTGAAAGAAGCAGCAGCGATTGAACCTGCGTGATCCTTAGCCTTCCTAAATGCCTCTTCCGCACACTTCGGCTCACTGGAGTAATACGCGACCGAGCCGACAGAAAGCATCTCTTCAGGCTTGGCCAGATCAAGCAGTTCTGGCCAAGCGAAACGTGCTATTGGGCGGACCTGATGACCACGCTGACCGCTCTCCGCGGCTACGACGTAGTCAAGAATGTCCCACTCCGCATCCGCTGTAGCACTAGCCCTTCTGAGGAGTGCAACCTGAGAAGCGACGGGCGCGGTCGCCCACTTTAATCCGTTGTCGAATGAACTCCTATCCAGCGTGAGACCGGCGTTAATCCGGTGCGCATAATGCGGAAAGAGACGAAAGAGTTCTTCGGTCTTGACCTTGCGAGTAAGTCCCGCGCGCCTAAAGTCCACAGCCGCCTGCACGATCGCCAGGCCAGCAGGACTGTCCGAACGGCCAGCGTCAAATTTCGCCAGAAGCTCTTCGCCGCCCACAAGAGACTCGCCAATACTGGCTTCAATATTATCGTCTGGGTAATGCTTCCTTGACTCGGATCGCTCATCATCCGTCAGATTGAAATCAAGTCTGATGCATGTCGCGTTTCTTAGTGCGATACGCCCAACCGCACTCACTTCAGAACCTGTACGTATGATGTCGTTGTAGCGCTGGCTCGTCATAGTTCCGACTACCACCACGCTTTCGCGGAGTCGACTCAACGCGGTGTTTGTCAGCTGACCTAGATGCGAAGGCGTCAGATCATCTAGCCACAAGACAGCGGGCTTGGAGCGAAGCGGCACCGGCGGATCCAATGTGACAAGGCCACCTAGCGCTTCAGCGCTCGCAGGTACCAATATTTCTGATTCCGCGAAGTGCAGACGTACAGCTTCCGCAGCGGTATGAGACTTTCCAGCCTTGGAATCCCCATACACAATTACGAACGGATAGATCGGAGCCGCACCATTGAGACTCTGATGCAGCGCTGCATCAGCATTTGATCGCCCAATGTATGGCGCACTGCCTTCACGCGTGTGACGAGTAGGCGTAACCCCTAGCGCTGTGTCGCTAACATCCTTGACGATAGGAAGCCTGCCGTTGCGGGGCGGCTCAGCCAGGAGACCTCCAACCTTGGCCTGCCACTCACGTTGTGCCTTTACCTTCTTCTCTCGCAACTCGCCAAACTTGCCAGCAGCGGTTGCCAGTCCGCCTACCAGAGTTAGGATGAGTAGCCACGGGATCCACTGCTCCAAGTTTCCGGAGGGCTTTTCTGCCACCTTCATTGCCTGCGTGACAAAGAAAAGAAGAACGGCGGATATCGCCGCAGCTACTGTCGACCAGAACACGAGTCGGGTCCAGCCCCACCCTATGGGGGCCGGCTCACGTAGCCTTGTCTGCAGTTCGCTGCTCATATACCGTCTCGCTCCTCCTTCTCCTTGAAGTCGAGGTGCACCGTGCAGGCGTTACTGTCCTAACTTAGCTGTGAACGAGTGGCTCCACCGGTACAAGTGTTCGTGTCGCTCAAGCTCGATCAGCGCCACGGAGGAGACAGAGACAAGCGTTGACGGCTGGCTGACAGCCCTCAGTGCGGCCAGAGCTGGCTGCGAAGGCGCGACTGAGTTCGCGCTGGTCCAACCGGTCGCCGTTCCTCCGCTCACTGCACGTCGTGCGGCAGGTACGGATCGGGAAGAACACGCTCGTGTTCGCTCCGCCCAAGAGCAAGAAGGAACGCAGCGTCCCGGCCGGTGACGGCGTCCTGGATGAGCTGGACGATTACATGGACGAGTTCCGACCGGTCACGGTCACGCTGCCTTGGGAGAAGCCTGGCGGGCGTCTCGTGACGGTCCGGCTGCTCATGACGACCCCGGACAAGAACGCCTGCCGACGACAGAGGTTCAACATGGGCGTGTGGCATCCGGCGTTCGCACGGGCTGGCCTGATCTACGTGCCGCAAGACGACGGCATGCACGCGATGCGGCACCTCTACGCGTCCGTCCAGCTTGAGAACGGCGTCTCGATCAAGGCGCTGAGCGTCAACCTCGGGCACAGCGATCCCGGCTTCACGCTCCGCATCTACACGCACCTGATGCCATCCAGCGGCGACAAGAGCAGGAAGGCCGCCAACGCGCTCTTCAAGCCCAAGACTCCCACGGGCAAGGAAGAGAGCATTGATATCGCTTGAACCCGAACAATCGAAGAATCCGAAGCAGGAGTGCAGTGAGTGCTCGACCGATTACGGAATGATGCAAGATTAACCCATTTGTGTTGTCTTGACCCCCACCAGTCAGTTCCCTATGTACCCTCTTCTGCACCTAACCTAAGGGGGGGAAGGTGCGAGTCTCCCAGTTCTACAAGCTTGGCCGAGGACAAGAGTCGTTGGAGTTCGTCGACGTCAGCATCTCGGACGACGTGGTGTGTTTCGTCGATCCAGGCTCCATCAGATTCTTGACAACACCACTGGCGCATCACTGCGCGAGCCTTGTCCAGTCGTTTTTCGGGCACGTTCTTCATTGCATCAGCACCGGCAGGCGCGGAGAGGCACACGCCCTGCTCTCTAGCTTGAGTGAGATAAACGAGACACATCTAGGCTTTTCAAGGGGTAAGTCACGTGGACACGGGATGGGCAACAAGCTCGCAGCCAAGATGTGGTCAGCGCTCGCAGAAAGCAAGGCAGCTCAATCGGGAGTCCTCAGCGATCTTGAGGAGACTGCACTATTCGTAGAAGGTGTCGACCGCGACATAATTTCGGACGTGATTAGCAATATAATTCGCGGACCACTGATTGACTTCACCAACTCGATGGCGACGAAGTACTCGATCCCGGTGACCGACGGATTTCACATGCTTGAGTGGGATCGACAGGCCCGTGCGTGGACGCAGCGGGTATGCTCGCTACCAGCCCCCGAAGGCGACCCCCTGATCCTCATCCCCCGAATGTTCGTCCGTCGACGTTCTGGAACATTCTCAGCCCAGACGTACTACCGACACTTTGTGGTGCCTGTCCTGCAGGACGAGCACTATGCCGCCAACAGCGAACTCGTTCGACTCCTGAAGAGCGGCGCACGAAGGCCTCCGACCAAGAAGTCAATCATGGGCCTTCATCCCGACGTAAAAGAGACAAACGTAGAGGTAACGGAGCGCTCTCCAAATCTACTTGGAGACTACAGAGAAGATGCTCGCCAGAAGTTTCACCTCATCGATATCGACGAGCTGAACGAGGCAGTAGGCTCCCCGCCAGCGAAATTCGACGAACTACTTGAAGCGGCATTGCGCGTCACCCCCGGCTCCGACGGAGCAACTGCATACCATACCGCAGTGGAGAAACTCCTCACAGCGCTTCTCTATCCCGCGCTAGATATGCCCAAAATAGAACGCCCCGTTTACGGCGGGCGCAAGCGGATCGATATCGACTACGCAAACGTAGCGAGAAAAGGGTTCTTCCACTGGTTTCATTCAGTCCACGGACAACCATGCTCATTTGTTCCGGTCGAGTGCAAAAACTACAGCCAGAAACTGAAGAACCCCGAGTACGACCAACTGACCGGGCGTTTCAGCGTCCAGACCGGCGTTCTTGGTATCCTTTGCTATCGCGGAATCTCTAACAAGAGCGAGGTTGCGGACCACTGTCGCGATGCAGCGACCAGCGGGCGTGGGTACATCCTGGCCCTGGATGATGATGATCTCCGTACCCTCGTTGAGGAGCGAAAGACCGTCCCAGGCGGTGAAGAGTTGATGTTCTTCTTCCATAGGTTCAGGACGATCTTGCAGTAAGGCCGCCAACGCGCCCTTCAAGCCGAAGAAGCGGGCTGACGGCCTGGAGACGGCCTGACAAGATCAGCTAGCTAGAAAACACCAGGTCAGGAGTACATCGCGAGCCAGATGGCGATGTAGTGGCAGATCGCCGCCACGACAGTCGCCGCGTGGAAGAACTCGTGATACCCGAACACCTGCGGCCAGGGATTCGGCCACCGGGTCGCGTAGAACACCGCACCGACCGTGTAAAGCGCCCCACCCACCAGCAGCAGCACCAAAGCAGCGACCCCGGCGTGGTGCAGCAACTCAGGCAGCACGAACACGGCCACCCAGCCCAGGGCGATGTAGATCGGCACCCCGAGCCACCGCGGCGCGTGCGGCCAGGCCAGCTTCAAGGTCACGCCGAGCAGCGCGCCGATCCACACGACCCAGAGCACGGTCGAACCGGTCCCCGGATCCATCGCCAGCAGCGCGAACGGTGTGTAGGTGCCCGCGATGAACACGAAGATCATCGAGTGGTCGAGCCGCTTCATCCACGTGCGCACGCGCTCGGACTGCCACGTCACGCGGTGGTACAGCGCCGAGACGCCGAAGAGGCCGAGGACTGTCAGGCCGTAGACGGAGGTGGCCATGGCAGCGCGCGCGGACACTGTGGACGCCGCTAGAGCGATGAGCGTCGCGCCTGTCGCCACCGAGGCGATGAACGACCAGAGGTGCAGCCATCCACGCAGGCGCGGCCGCAGTCCGGGCTGAGGAGGAACGGTCGCAGTGGTCACAGGGTCCTAGGTTACGCGACCGTAGGTTTCCTACCGCGACTCAGTGATGAACGTTGCACGGCGTACGCTGTTCGGACGTGGCACTCCGCACCCGTGTGAAAGACGTCGCTATCCACTTCTACGAGTGGATTCTCCGCCGCGAGCTCAGCGCGAACACGCAGGTGCCCAAGCACGTCGGCGTGGTTCTCGACGGCAACCGCAGGTGGGCCAGGGAAGCCGGGTTCACCGATGTCGCGCACGGGCACAGGGCCGGCGCTCGCAAGATCCTCGAGCTGCTCGACTGGTGTGGTGACGCCAAAGTGGAGGTCGTCACCCTCTGGATGCTGAGCACCGACAACCTCAACCGCGACAGCGACGAGCTCGGGCCGTTGCTCGACATCATCGCGGACATCACCGACGAGCTGGCCGAGGACGGCAAGCCGTGGCGGGTTCGGCACGTCGGCGCGCTCGACATGCTGCCCAAGGAGCACGCCGAGCGGCTCACGAACGCCTCGAACAGGACCAAGAACCGCACTGGCATCCAGGTCAACGTCGCCGTCGCGTACGGCGGGCGGCAGGAGATCGCGGACGCCGTGCGGAAGCTCCTCACCGCGCACGCCGAGCGCGGCGGCACCATCGAGGAACTGGCCGAGGTCCTCGACGTCGACCACATCGCGGAGCACCTCTACACGTCCGGGCAGCCCGACCCCGACCTGATCATCCGCACGTCCGGTGAGCAGCGGCTCTCCGGCTTCATGCTCTGGCAGTCGGCGCACTCGGAGTTCTGGTTCTGCGAGGCCTACTGGCCCGGTTTCCGGCGCACCGACTTCCTGCGGGCCATGCGCGAGTACGCCAAGCGCCACCGCAGGTACGGCGGCTGACACGACAAAGGGGCGCTCACCGCGAGGTGAGCGCCCCTTCGAGCGTTGGGGACGAGATCAGTCGTCCCAGCCCCACTCGGCGCCGTCCTCGATGCCGCCGGCCGCGCAGGTCTCCGTGATGGAGGGCGAGTTCACCGGAACCGCTCCACCGAGCACCGCGACGTTGTTGCCACACGCACCCAGAACACCGTTCAGGTTGTTGGCGTTACCCGCGATGAGCAGCGGCGCGTTCTCCCAGTGGTGGCCCTGAACGGCCATCGCCGGCGAACCAACAGCAAGGAACGCGGCAGCCACACCGAGAGCGGCGCCAGCCTTCTTCAGCACGATATTTCTCCTCATGAAGGTTTAAACGGGGAAAAACGCGTCTGGGGGCGCCAGAAATGACGCCCCCAGACGTACAGCTAAAAGGGAGATCAGCCCTCGTCGACGATGCCGCCGGCGGCGCAGGTCTCGGTGATCGACGGCGAGTTGATCGGCACGGCGCCGCCCAGGACACCGACGTTGTTGCCGCAGGCACCGACAGTGCCGTTGAGGTTGTTGCCGTTCAGCAGAACCAGCAGGGGGCCGTTCTTCCAGTGGTGTCCACCGTGGCCCTCGCCGGCCATGGCGGCCGGGGCGAACGCGAGCGACAGCGCGGCTGCAGCGGCAACCACGGCACAGGCCTTCTTCATGTGATTCTCCTTCATGTCGGGTTATCCCCGTCATTTCCGGAGTCTTCGGGGATCTCCGGAGCGGTGGGGTCTCCGGGCGGAAACGCTATAGGCATTGATCTCGAATGGCGGCCCGCGTGACCCCATTGTGTGACGCCAAGATCAACAACATTCCCCGATCAGGTGGTCGTCGATTCACGATTCGGTCGCGAGTAAGGCGCTGTGGTAGACGCTCTAAGCTCTCCGGCTCATGGACGCCAACGAGCTGGTGCGCGGCTACCTGGTGCTGGGGCTGCGGCTCGGGCGCCTGGTGTCCGGGTTCGTCGACTCGTACACCGGCGACCCGGCACTGAGCCGCGCCGTCGACAACGAGCCGCGCCTGCACCCCAGGGCGCTGGGAGACCACGCGCGTCTGCTGCGCAGGGAGATTCCCGGCAGCGACCTCACTGAGCAGCGCAAACAGTTCCTCGACGCGCATCTGACGGCGCTGGAGTGCACCGCGCGCAAGCTCGACGGCGAGCACATCTCGTTCGTCGACGAGGTCCAGCGGTACTTCCAGGTCCGCATCCGCCCCGGCGACGAGGACGCGTACGCGCAGGCCCACCGCAACCTCGGCGCCGTGCTCGAGGGACCGGGCTCGCTCGCCGACCGCCTCGCCGACTTCCGCGACACCGACGAGGTGCCCGCGCGCAGGCTCCAGGGCGTCGTACAGGCCCTGTCGAGCGCTCTGCGGGACCGGGTGCGCCAGAAGTACGCGCTGCCCGAGCAGGAGATCGTGGAGTACCAGATCGTCACGAACAAGCCGTGGAGCGGCTTCAACTACTACCTCGGCGGCTACCGCAGCAGGGTCGCGATCAACGCCGACATGGGTCACCGCATGTCGAACCTGCCGCACCTGGTCGCGCACGAGTCCTATCCGGGCCACCACACCGAGCACTGCCGCAAGGAGGCTGGCCTGGTCGCCAAGCGCGGCCACGCGGAGCAGTCGATCTTCCTGATCAACACGCCGCAGTGCCTGATGGCCGAGGGCATGGCGGACCTCGGCCTGCACGCCGCGGTCGGGCCGGGCTGGGGCGTGTGGACGGAGCGGATCCTCGGCGACCTCGGGTTGCGAATGGACGGCGAACTGTCCGAAAAGGTCGAGTCGGCGGCATCGGGCCTGCTCACGGTGCGGCAGGACGCCGCTCTGCTGCTACACGATCGGGGTGCGGATCAGGATGACGTGGTTGCGCATCTGCGCAGGTGGCTGCTAGTCCCCGATCGCCGCGCACGGCAAATGGTCCGTTTTCTGGCCGATCCGCTGTGGCGCGCGTACACCACGACATACGTCGAAGGGGTACGTCTCGTTCGGGCCTGGCTCGACGTCCGCGCGCCCGGTGAATCGCTCGACGACCGCTATCTGAGGCTTCTCGACGAGCCGCTCGTGCCGAAATCACTCGAATCCCAGGTCAGGGACGGTGTCTCGTGGTTGGCGCACAACACCCACGAGAACAGCATCTGACCAGCAAAAACACGGCTGCGGTCACGTTTCGGGTTGTTTTCGGGCAGATGACAAATCGGGATTCACCTGTGTGGCTTCGTGCAGATGGGGCACTTCCGCAGGTAACTTCGAAAGCGGCGGGACGCGACCACTGCGGACCGCGCAGGGAGGCTCTGATCGTGGCAGACAACGTCGCGAGGGGGCCGGCACCCGGCCCTCGTGGTCGACCTGCCTGACGCCACACCGGCGGAGGGCAAGACGATCAATCAGGGTGGTGCCTGGCCCAGCGAGGAGCGGACGCGGGTGCCGCGTTCGTGAGGGAGTTGCCGTGAACGCACGACGTCCCGCGAGCCGTTCCTCAGGCTCATCGCGCAGTTCTTCCTCCCGGCGCAAGTCCGCCGCCCCAGCCATCACGACATATGTGCTGGACACGTCGGTACTGCTGTCCGATCCTCTCGCCGCCACCCGTTTCGCGGAGCACGAGGTCGTGCTCCCGCTCGTGGTGATCAGCGAGCTGGAGGGCAAGCGCCACCACCCCGAACTGGGCTGGTTCGCGAGGGAAGCCCTGCGACTGCTCGACGACCTGCGCTTGCGGCATGGTCGCCTCGATTCGCCGATCCCCATCGGGGATCTGGGAGGCACCTTGCACGTCGAGCTCAACCACTCCGACCCGGAGGTGTTGCCATCAGGTTTCCGAACGGACTCCAACGACGCCCGAATCCTCGCGTGCTCCCTCAACCTCGCTGCTGAGGGGCGCAACGTCACCCTGGTGACGAAGGACATGCCGCTGCGGGTCAAGGCCGGATCGGTCGGCCTGCAGGCGGAGGAGTACCGGGCGCACGACGTCACCCTGTCAGGCTGGACGGGAATGTCCGACATGGACGTCCCGCAGTCCCTCGTGGACACCCTGTTCAAGGAGAACGTCGTCGACCCCACCCAGTACGAGGACCTGGAGCAGATCGCGGAACTGCCCTGCCACACCGGAATCCGGTTGCTGGCGGGCACCTCGAGTGCGCTGGGCCGGGTGACCGCGGACAAGCAGATCAAGCTGGTGCGCGGAGATCGGGAGGCGTTCGGACTGCACGGGAGGTCCGCCGAACAGCGGATCGCACTGGATCTGCTGCTGGACTCCGAAGTCGGCATCGTCTCGCTGGGCGGGCGTGCGGGCACCGGCAAGTCGGCACTGGCGCTGTGCGCCGGTCTCGAGGCCGTGATGGAGCGAAGGCAGCACCGCAAGGTCGTGGTGTTCCGGCCGTTGTACGCGGTCGGTGGCCAGGAGCTCGGCTACCTGCCGGGTAGCGAGAACGAGAAGATGGGGCCGTGGGCGCAGGCGGTGTTCGACACCCTCGGCGCGCTGGTGAGCCAGGCGGTGGTGGAAGAGGTGATGGACCGCGGAATGCTCGAGGTCCTGCCCCTCACCCACATCCGCGGCCGCTCGCTGCACGACTCCTTCGTGATCGTGGACGAGGCGCAGTCGTTGGAGCGCAACGTGTTGCTGACCGTGCTGTCGCGTCTGGGCAGCAACTCGCGGGTGGTGCTGACGCACGACGTGGCGCAGCGCGACAACCTGCGGGTCGGCCGGCACGACGGCGTGGCGGCGGTGATCGAGAAGCTGAAGGGCCACCCGCTCTTCGCTCACGTCACGCTGACGCGCTCGGAGCGTTCGCCGATCGCGGCCCTCGTCACCGAGATGCTGGAGGACTACGCCTCGTAGTTCCGTGAACGAGAACGGCCCCGCGCAGCTTTCGTTGCGCGGGGCCGTTTTCTGCGTCCGGGGCCTAGTCCAGGGCCCGTTTCATGAAGCCGCGCAGGCCGAGCCCGCCGAAGCCGGCGATCGCGAGGACGAGCACGCCCAGGACGATCGGCAACGGGATGTGCGGCACGTCCGGCACCAGTTCCGCGCGCATGCCCTCGCTCACGTACGTCAGCGGGTTGAGCGCGCAGATCACCTTGAACCACAGCAGGTCGTCGCTCAGCGACCGCCACGGGAACTGGGCGGAGCCCGTGAACAGGATCGGGGTGAGGATCACCGCGAACATCACGTTGACCCGGCGCGCGGGCACCGACGTGCCGATGACGAGGCCGACACTGCCACCGGCGAGACAGCCGAGGATGATCACCAGCAACGCGCCGGGGATTCCCGACCACGCCCACGACACGTCGAGCATCACGAACCCGACGGGCACCATCAGCACGGCCGCGAAGAACCCGCGGATCGCGCCGAACACGATCTTCTCCACCGCGACGAGCGGAATCGAGATCGGCGCGAGCAGCCGGTCCTCGATCTCGCGCGTCCACGAGAAGTCGAGCACCAGCGGGAGCGTCGTGTTCTGCAACGCGCCTAAGAACCCGTTCATCGCGATGATGCCGGGCAGCAGCACCTGCGCGAAGTCGTTCTGCACGTACCCGATGTCCCCCAGCACCTTCGCGAAGATGAAGAGGATGAAGAACGGCTGGATGATCACCTGCGCGAGGAAGCTCGGCAGTTCGCGGCCCGTGACGAAGACGTCGCGCCACAGGATCGCCTGGAACGTCCTGAGTTGGCTCACCGAAGCTCCCTGCCGGTCAGGTGGATGAAGACGTCTTCCAGGCTGGGCTTGCCGATCGCGACGTCGCTGACCGTGACGTCGAGGTCCCGCAGGACGTTCAGCACGGCGGGCAGCGTGATCGAGGTGTCGCTGTCGGTGTAGACGCGGAACACGTTGTTCAGGTCCTCGACCCGCTGCACACCCTCCACTTCGGACAGTCCCTGGGTGATCTTGGCGGGCTCGCTGCCGTTCGGGCTCACCGTGACGCCCACGGTGTTGCTGCCGGGCAGGCTCTTCGTGAGCTCTTCCGGTGTGTCCAGGGTGAGCAGCTTGCCGTGGTCGACGATGCCGACGCGGTCGCACAGCTTCGTGGCCTCGTCCATGTCGTGCGTGGTGAGCACGACGGTGACGCCGTCCGCGTGCAGTGCGGCGACGCGTTCGTGGACGAAGAGCCTGGCCTGCGGGTCGAGTCCGGTGCTCGGTTCGTCGAGGAACAGGACCTTGGGACGGTGCATCAGCGCACGGGCGATCATCAGCCGTTGCGCCTGACCGCCGGACAACGTGTCGACGAGCGCGTTCTGATGGTCCTTGAGGCCCATCCGCTCGAGGATGTCGTCGGCGAGCGCCTGCCGTTCCTTCGGGCCGATGCCGTGATAAGCCGCGTGGAACAACAGGTTCTGCCGCGCGTTGAGCGACCGGTCGAGGTTGTTGCGCTGCGGCACGACCGCGAGCAACTGCCGTGCGCGCTTGGAGTCGGCCACGACGTCGACGCCCTCCACGAACGCCTGCCCCGAGGTGGGGCGGACGCGCGTGGTGAGGACACCGACCGTGGTCGTCTTGCCCGCGCCGTTGGGCCCGAGCAATCCGAAGACCTCACCCCGGCGGACCTCGAAACTCAATCCGTCCACCGCGGGTTTTTGTCCCGTTTTATAGACTTTGCGGAGATCTCTTACCGAGACCGCTTCGTCCACTTTTTCACCATCCCCCTGGCAACGGCCTTCCCTCCGCGAATCCAGCGGCGGACTGGATGCCGAGCACAGCCTTGTCGTGGAATTCCTCCAGCGAGTTCGCACCGGCATACGTGCAGGCCGAGCGAACGCCGGACGTTATCGCATCGAGCAGGTCCTCCACGCTCGGGCGCACCGGGTCCAACCGCATTTTCGACGTGGAGATGCCCTCTTCGAACAACCCCTTCTTGGCCCGGTCGAACGCGTTGTCGCTGCGCGTCCGCGCCGTCACAGCGCGCTTCGACGCCATTCCGAAGGATTCTTTGTAGAGGTTCCCGCGCTCATCCCGCTGCAGATCCCCGGGCGACTCGTAGGTGCCCGCGAACCAGCTGCCGACCATCACGCTGCTGGCCCCTGCGGCCAACGCCAGCGCCACGTCGCGTGGGTGCCGCACGCCGCCATCGGCCCACACGTGCTTGCCGAGCCTGCGCGCCTCCGCCGAGCACTCCGCGACGGCGCTGAACTGCGGCCGGCCCACACCGGTCATCATCCGCGTGGTGCACATGGCGCCGGGCCCGACACCGACCTTGATGATGTCCGCGCCGGCCTCGACCAGGTCCCGCACGCCCTCCGCGGTGACGACGTTGCCCGCCGCGACCGGCACGCTCGGGTTCGCTTCCTTCACGGCCTTGAGCGCCGCGATCATCTTCTCCTGGTGCCCGTGCGCGGTGTCCACGACCAGCACGTCCACCCCGGCCTTGATCAACGCTTCGGCCTTGGCCCGCACGTCCCCGTTGACCCCGACGGCGGCCGCGACGCGCAGCTTCCCGTCGTCGTCCTTGGCCGGCTGGTAGACCTCGGCCCGCAGCGCCGTCAGCTCGGTCAGCACGCCCCTCAGCCGCAGCGAGTCGTCCACGCCCAACGCGATCTTGTGCGCGCTGTGGTGGAGTTCGTCGAACACGTCCTGAGGCCGTGAGTCGAGCGACAGCTTCAGCACATCGGTGTTCATGACATCGCCAAGGCGCGCGAACCGGTCCACGCCCGTGAGCGCGGCCTCGTCGACAACGCCGAGAGGCCGCCCACCGTCGTCCACGATGACAACAGCCCCGTGCGCCCGCTTGTGCAACAGGTTCCAGGCGTCCGCCACGGCGTCACGCGTCGTGAGCGTCAACGGGGTGTCCCAGACGGGATGCCGCTCCTTGACCCACGCGATGATCTCCGCGACGGCCTCGGTCGGCACGTCCTGCGGGATGACGACGAGCCCGCCCCGCCGCGCGATGGTCTCCGCCATCCGCCGCCCGGCCACGGCCGTCATGTTCGCGACGACGATGGGGATCGTGGCCCCGGTGCCGTCCGATGTGGAGAGGTCGACGCCGAACCGGGACTCCACGGCACTGCGGCCGGGAACGAGGAAGACGTCGTCGTAGGTCAGGTCGTAAGAGGGTCGATGCCCTTCGATGAACCGCACGTGCTTCCACGATACGCGCCGTGTCTCACTTGGGCAGCCGGTCTCACGCGGGCGGACGCGTCACGGCTGCCAGATGTAGCCGGTGGCCGTGGTCACCACGACGAACCCGAGGCGTTCCAGGATCGGCCTGCTGTCCTCCGTCGCGTCGACCTGCAGGTACTTCACGCCCCGTTCGATCGCGATGCGCGCACGGTGTGCCACGAGAGCGCGGTAGATGCCCTTACCTCGCCACGGCGCGAGCGTGCCGCCGCCCCAAAGCCCGCCGAACTCGGTGCCCGGCACGATCTCCAGCCGCGCGGACGACACGACCTGACCGCCGGCTTCCGCGACCACGACGACCGTGTTGGGGTCGTCCTGCTTGTCCAGCAGGTAGTCGACGAGCCAGCTGCTGTCCCGCTCGAACACCTCGGTGGCCGTGGCGGCCAGCCGCCGGAAGTCGGCCTCGTCCCTGGTCTCGCGCAGGACGATCCCGTCCTCGAGGTGGACCGGACCCGCCATCTCCTCGGCGCGCCCGATGAGCACGGTCTCGCGGCCATCGGAGACGAACCCGGCCGCCTCCAGCCGTTGCGGCAGGTCAGCGGGCTTGTCGTGGCCCCAGGTCTTCCACTCGACGGACTGCCCGCGCGCGGCGAAGAAGTCGCGCTGGCGTGCGATCACCGCGTCCAGTTCGGCGCCCTCGAGGCTGAGGTTGGGCGGCCCCGCGACGAAACCGCGGCGATGTTCCCAGGCGACCCGGAACACCTCCGAGTCCCGCACGGCGTCGGCATACGCCTCCCACTCGGAGGGTCGAGCCTGGGTGTCGAAGGCGCTGAGCAGCGCGGAAACGTCGGTCACTGGTTCGACGCTATCGCCGGGCACTGGTGCCCGCACCCGATTTTCGAACCAGTACCGACCGAGCGCGAGCACGCTGACCGGCCACTTCTCGGTGATCACGCGGTGCAGGACCGGGTGCTCGGATCCGGTGACGTGGGGCAGCCACTCGCCTGGTTCTCCGGCGAACGTCACCGGGGCGCCGTAGACCTCCGGCCAGGGCTCGACCACGTTGAGCAGGAGGCCTCGGGCGGGCACACCGCGCCAGCCGTTCTCCAGCTGGGAGGCGAGTTCGCCACCGTCGCCGAAGTCGAGGCCGACCCAGACCTCGATCCGCACCGTTTCTCCGGTGTCGAGGCTGATCGGCAGGACCACGCGGACGGTGAAGCCGAAGTCCTGCACGGCGAGAGCCCGCCCGTCGTACCAGCTCAGCGTCGCGCCGCGGTCCAGCTCCGTCCACTGCGCGAAGTCGTCCGGCTCGGCGTAGACGCGGCTGAGCTCCTGGCTTTCCCCCATGCCACCAAACTAGCGGCGGTCAGCCCTCGGGATTCGGTTGTGCGGCAGGCAGAAGCGCCCTCACCTCCTCGATGGTCGTCGCTTCCGACGGGTCCTTGTCCGGGCGGTAGCGCACGACGCGGGCGAACCGCAGCGCGACGCCACCGGGGTAGCGCGGCGAGACCTGCACGCCGTCCAGTTCGATCTCGATCACCAGCTCCGGGCGGACCATGACCACCCAGTCGTTCTGCTCGGCGGCGATCTCCTGCAGGGCCTTGGTCTGCCACTTCAGCAGCTCGTCGGTGAGGCCCTTGAAGGTCTTGCCGACCATCACGGGCGGGCCGCCGTCCGGGTCGCGGGCGCCGAGGTGCAGGTTCGAGAGCCAGCCGCGGCGGCGGCCGCTGCCCCACTCGACGCCGAGCACGACCAGGTCGAGCGTGTGCACCGGCTTCACCTTCTGCCAGGCCTTGCCGCGCCGGCCGGCCGCGTAGGGCGAGGCCAGCGACTTCACCATCACGCCCTCGTGGCCCGCGGCCAGCGCCGCCGTGACGACGGCCGCCGCCTCCTCCGGTGAGGGGTCCAGCACGCCCGGGATGACGTGCTCGCCCGCCACCTGCCGCAGTGCGGCGAGGCGGTCGCGCAACGGCTCGTCGAGCAGGTCCTTGCCGTCGAGGTGCAGGCAGTCGAAGAAGTACGGGTGCAGCAGCAGCTCGCGTTCGTCCTGCGCGCCGAACCGGCTCATCGTCTCCTGGAACGGGCGCGGTCTCCCCTCGTCGGTCAGCGCCAGCGTCTCGCCGTCGAGCACCACCGACGTGCACGGCAGGCCTCGCACGAGTTCGACCAGCTCAGGCACCGTCTTGGTGATCTCGCGCAACGTGCGCGTGTAGACGTGGACCTCGTCGCCGGAGCGGTGCACCTGGATGCGCGCGCCGTCGAGCTTGTGCTCCACCACGACGCTGCCGAGCTCGGTCAGCGCCTCGTCCAGTGACTCCGCGGGCGAGGCCAGCATCGGTCGCAGAGGGCGCCCGACCTCCAGCCGGAACGCCTCCAGGACCGGCGCGCCGCCGTCCAGGGCGGCCACGGCGGTCTCCGGTAAGCGGCCGGACAGCATGAACGCGCGCCGCACCGTCTCGCCCGGCACGTCCGCGGCGGAGGCGATCGCGTCGAGCATCACGCCCTCCAGCGCGCCCTGCCGGAGCTCGCCGGTGAGCAACCGACGTAAGAAGTCCTGCTCGGCCTCTGTCGACCGCCCGAACAACGCCGTCAGCAGGTCGACCCGGCGCTGCGCCGAGCCCTTGCCGGACGTCGCGGCCACCTCGGCGAGCGCGGCGTCGACCTCGGCGATCGTCAGTTCGGCACGATCGGCCGCAGGCACGGCCAGATCGACGACGGTGCGCCAGCCCGCACCGATACGACCCTGCCGCGGGGTGCCGATGAGGAACGACACCACCGCGACCACTACGTCCGCCGTCGCCGCGCGCAGCAACGCGGACAGCGCCTTGACCTTGGCCAGGCGCGACCGCGTCGCCGCGACGGCGGCTGACGTGTCGACCACTTCGGAGAGAAGCACGTGTTCAATGGTGCACCCCGGCACTGACAATTTCTGGAGGCGCGGGCTAGGCTGCCCCGCCAACCGTTCTACCTGGGGGTTTACCGAACCATGAACGCTTTCAAGATCGTCGCGGCCGCACTGCTGTTCGCCGCCGCCGCGGTGACGACGCTCAGCGCCACCGGCGACGGCACCGACCGCGAACACATCATGAGCGACCGCGAGCACATCATGACCACCGCTCGCGAGCACATCCTCTAGGCCACCGCGACGTCGGCGATCTCCCTGACCGCCTCGCGCAGACGGTCAGGGGTGAGCGCCGCGTAACCGAGCACCAAACCGGGCCACATGGGCGTGCGCGTGTACTGCGCCAACGCCCAGACGTGCATGCCACGCTCCGCGAGCCTGCTCTTCAACGCGAGGTCGTCCGTCCCGTCAGGCATGCGCAGCACGACGTGCAGACCAGCCGCGACGCCGATGGGCTGCCATGCGGGCAGATGCTCCGCAACGGCCTCCAGCAGCGCGTCCCGCCTCTTCCGGTAGAGCGCGCGCGTACGGCGCAGATGCCGGTCATAGCCACCCGTCCGCAACAGGTGCGCGAACGCGGCCTGCGGGATCGTGCCGGTGCCCATGTCGTTGTACTGCTTGCGTTGCACGATGCCTTCGCGCAGCCGTTCCGGCACCACGAGCCACCCGAGGCGCAACGCCGGCGCCAGCACCTTGCTCGTCGTGCCCTGGTACACCACGTGCTCGGGCGCAAGGGCTTGCAACGCGCTCAAGGCCGGCCGGTCGTACCGGTGCTCGGCGTCGTAGTCGTCCTCGATGATCAACGCGTCCCGCTCGCGGGCCCAGTCGACGAGCGCCCGCCGCCGTTCCGGATGCAGCACCACACCGAGCGGAAACTGGTGTGCCGCAGTGACCAGCACCGCTTTGCAGTCCGTTTTGGACAGAAGATCGACCCTGATGCCCTTGTCGTCCACCGGAATCGGCACGGTGTTCAGCCCGTGCGACCGCAGCATGTTCTCGCCGCCGAAGTGGCTGGGTTCCTCGATCGCGATGCTGCCGTTCAGGATCCGGGCGGTGAGCTGCAACCCGTCCGCCGCGCCGTTGGTGATCACCGCGTCCTTCGCGACGACCGCCCGCACCCGCGAGAGGTAGTCGACGATCTCCTTGCGCAGCCCCACAAACCCGGCCGGGTCGGGATAAGCGAGGTCCTCGTCGGGGAGCTCGGCGAGCGCCGAGCGGTGAGCCGCCACCCACTCGGCGCGGGGAAACGCACCCAACGCCGGCAGCCCGGGCCGCAGGTTGTACCGCCACCGCGGCGGCGGCTCGGGCACACCGCACACGCCGGCCGGTCCGAGGCTCGCGACCGTCGTCCCCGACCCGCGCCGGCTGGTGAGATACCCCTCCGCGACGAGCTGCGTGTACGCCGACGTCACCGTCCCGCGCGCCACGTCAAGCTGCGCGGCCAGATCCCGGCTCGACGGCAGCCGCGTACCCGGCAGAAGCCGCCCGTCCCGGATCGCCCGGCGCAGTTCGACCTCCACCCCACGCCGCCGCTGATGCCCCGGCAACAGCAGCTCACGAAAAGTGGTCCAGTTCGTAGCCATCGAAGTGGAGCTTAAACCTGGACCAGTCCAGCGCAAGGCTGGTGGACATGAAACTCGGGGTGGCCGCGGGAGCGACAGCGGCAACGATCGTCGGAGCGTCCGTTCCGATCACGGGAATGCTCGAGGGCTACCCGGTCCTGACCGGTCAGGCCATGCGCTACGCCCTCGGCGCGGCCGTGTTGCTGCTGGTGGCACGCCGTCTGCCGATGCCGTCATGGCGTGACGTCCCGCCGCTGCTCGGCGTGGTCATCACGGGCATGCTCGGCTTCAACGCCGTGCTCATCGCCGCCCAGCAGTACGCGGAACCGGGCTTCGTCGCCGCCGTCATGGGCGGCGCCCCCATCGCACTGGCGCTGCTCTCCCGCCAACGAACCGCATCGGCCGTAGTGGGCGCCGTGGTGGTGGCGGCAGGCATCGTGCTGTTGTCCGGCGGCGGCTCGTGGCACGGCCCGGGCCTTGCGCTCGCATTGGTCACGATGGCCGGCGAGGTCTGCTTCACCTTGTTCGCCGTGGGAGTCGTACGACGCCTCGGCGTGCTCGGCGTGGCCACCTGGACGTGCATCCTGGCGACGGTGATCGGCGCGGTGCTCGGCACGTTCATCGGCGGCTGGCAGATGCCGAACGCCAGGCAGGGCTTCTCTCTCGCGCTGCTGGCCGTGGTGGTGACCGCGCTGGCCTTCGGACTCTGGTACTTCGCCGTGAACCGCCTGGGCTCCGACCGCGCGGGCGTGCTCATCGGCCTGATGCCGGTCTCAGGCCTGGCAACCTCCGTGCTGCTCGGCGCACAGGAACTCACGCTCGTGTCCGTCGCCGGCGTCACCACGGTCGCACTCGGGTGCGTCATCGGGCTCCGGAGAGGAACGCACGAGCCAACTGGCGCACACGAACCAACGGACGCCCACCACACACACGACGCGGGCCGGGTACCCCCAAATTCAACAATAGCGAACGGGTCTGACACTGCCGGGCAAGTCGTTGTGCCGTAAGAATTTCAGGGTTTGCCGCCGCGGAACGACGCGGTTGCCTCGGCGGCGTCCTTCAGCAGCGAGATCCGGTTCGCGGCCTGGCTGTCGAAGGTGATGAGAAGGGTCAACGCGAACCAGGCGACCGACGCGACGACCCACGCTCCGCCGATGGGACCGGACAGGTTGAGCCCCAGCAACCAGCACCAAGGACAGCGGTATCAACCCAGGAGCAGACCGCGCGCCTTGGTGCCGGCAACTCGTCGAGGCAGCCGCGCACCAGCACTGGATCAGGGGTGGTGACTTCCGCGAGCAGGTCATCGCGGTTCTCGCGGCGGGGCAAGACGATCCACAGGTCGAACGAACGTAGGCGCTGTGCGCACTGCCGGCATCGGTCACGCCAGATCGCTCGACTCACCGGGTCCACGAGGCGAACCTCTCGCCAGAAGCCGGACTCGAGCACTGCGGCGGGCTCGCCCGCAGTCGTGAGCGAGCACTCCTCGTTCTCGGTCAGAGCACGTGGATCCATGAGTGCGTGAGTCAGTTCGAAGAGCCGCCCGAGCAGTCGAAAGTCGCGGTCGAACGGTCAGCCGTCACCCGCGACCACGACCGCCATCTGCCGCACGATCGCCCGCGAGTCGCCGGGCTCAGCGAGAACCCGGTCGAAGATCTCCCGCTGCGCCGCCGTGAACCGCCCGCGCTCCACCAAGGCAACGGCGAGGCTGTGCACGTCGACGTCCGCGGAGTCGCCCTTCGAGTACCAGAACCACACGGCGTGAAGGGCGGCCTCGCGCGGTGCGCCGTACCAGTGCGACGGACGGTTCGGGTTGGGCGCGGACGGGTGCGGCACGCGGTAGCCCAACTCCTTGGCCCGTCGCCGGAGGACGCCGTAAGCGTGCAGTTCGGCCTGCCAGGCGGTGTAGCTCGCGGTCAGCAGTTCCATCGCGCGCGGCAACGCGGCCGGGTCACGGGTGAAGTCACCTGCCACGAACCGAAGGAAGCTCAACGCCGCGTGGAATCCGATCGGCCGGTAGCGGTTCAGGCAGCCGCACAACGCCGTCACGCGACGACCCAGCGGCAGCGACTCGTCGAGGACTTTCCTTCTGTCACTGGAAAAACTCACGAGCTGACCTTCGCGAGCCAGGAAGCAGCCTCGTCGGCGGGCAGCACGCGGGCGATGTCGACGAGAGGCGTCATCATCGGGTAGAGGCGGCCCGTGTTCCACGACCGCTGGTACGGCGGCGGGCCCAGCACGACGACCCGGCGGCCCTCGAACAGCGGGATGTCGGACGGGCGGCCCTCGTTCCAGATCGTGTCGCCGAAGCCGTCGGACAGCTCGAACTGGCCGCGGATTCCGCCCTCTGGCTGGAGGTCCTCGCCCACCGACGCCGCCTCCACCCACGCGTCCAGCGGCGGTTCGCCGGGCACGTGCTCGGGGACCAGGCGGTACGCGAGCAGCGTGTGGAGCTGGAAGTTGTCGCCGAGGCCGCCGATCGTCACCTCGAAACCGGTGCCACTGGGGCGATGCAGCACCAACAGCGGTTCTAGGTCCACGACCATCAGCAGGCCGTAGAGCCAGGAATCGGTTGGCACCGCGGCCAGAAGGCGTGAGCGGTGCGGCAAGCCGGCGCGGACGTCCTCGTCCTGCAAAGGCAGCAGAAGAGCGCGCTCCCAGGTCTCGCCGTCGCCGCGTTCGAAGGCTTCCACCACGCGCAGGACCAACGGCTCCAACGCATCGCACGCGCCGATGTAGAACAACAGGTTGCCGAGCAACTCGTTGACCTGGACGTCCGGCGACGAGGACAGGACCAGGGCCGCCGCCGACATCTCGTCGGGCGAGCGGCCCTGGGCCTCATCGATGAACTTCTCGAACGCGCCCGGCTCGTCCCGGACGACCGCTTCCGCGACCGACGTCAGATCCACGAGCAGCAGGCTAGGCCAGATCGGGCCCCTGCGAGCGGAGATCGTCGACCTTCGACATGGCGTCACGCAGTTCGTCGAGCCACGTGTCCGCGTGCTCGCCGACCAGGCGCACGGCCCATGCCAGAGCGTCTGCCCGTGAACGGGCCACACCGGCTGCTACCAGCGTGTCGAGCACCTGGCGTTCCGGCTGACGCAGGCGCGTCATGACCGGCACGGCCAGGTGCGTGAAGAGTTCGCGCGTGCTGCCCTGCACGGCACCCCAGGCGACCTTGCGGCCGTAGCGGTGCTCGGCCTGGCGGGCGATCTCGATGCGTTCCTCGCGGGTGTCCTCACGCCAGCGCGAGATGCGGCCCGACTCGGCCGCGGCACGCGAGGCGTCGTCGAACTCGCCCTCCAGCGCGGGCAGCGTGCCGACGACCGTGATCTCCTCGCGGTCGATGATCACCTCGGGCGCGCCGGCGAACCAGGCGTCCGGGAGCCTTCCCGCGAACCACGCCGCCGCGTCGTCGGCCGAGGGCAGGTCGGCCTGCTGCCACCCGCCTCGTCCTCGCCATCCACGTCCCATTACAACCACCCTTGATTACATGATTACGTTGTAATCGACGTTACGCCTGCAATCAGCTGGTGGTGTTCGCCGTCAGCGAAGTGACCAGGGCATCTACCGTCACGACGGGCCTGTCGCACACGTAGCCACGGCACACGTAGGCCGCAGGGCCTTCGTCGACCAACGGCCGGTCTTCCAGCAACGGCGCGGACGAGGGCTCTCCGGCCACGACGACGCCGCCTCCGGGGACATGAGCCACCGCCGCCGCCCACAGCGACGCACGGCGCGAGTCGTCGGCACCCACCACGGCCACCTGCAACGGACCGGCTTCCAGCGCCTCGGCGACGGTCAGCCAGTGGCCGGCGAACCGGGGTGCCCGCGCGGCCAGCAGACCGGCCCGCGTGACGGCCTCCGACGCGGCGGTGAAGTACAGCGAAGAACGATCGGCGCCCGATAGCAGGGACGCCGTCGCCAGGGCCGAGGCCAGCGAGGACGCACCGGAGGGCGACGCGTTGTCGGTCGAGTCGGCGGGACGGCGGACCAGGGTCTCGGCGTCGTCGGCGGTGTCGAAGTAGGCGCCGGGCGAGTCCGGGGCGGCGAACCGCGCGAGAGCGGTGTCCAGCAGGCCGCACGCCAGGTCGAGCCACCGGATCGAGCCGGTGACCTGGTGCAACGCCAGCAGGCCGTCGGCGAGGCAGCCGTAGTCCTCCAGCACGCCGAACGACGGTCCCGCCACGCCGTCCCGCGAGGTCCGCAGCAGCCTGCCTTCGACCACGTGCACCGAGGCCAGCAACTCCGCGGCCTCCGAGGCCGCCGCGATCCACGACGGCTCACCGAAGAACGCGCCCGCCTCGGCCAGCGCGGCGATCGCCATGCCGTTCCAGGAGGCGATCACCTTGTCGTCCCGGCCGGGCTGCGGCCTTCCGGCGCGCACCGCCAGCAGCGCGGCCCGCACCTCCTCCCCCGGCTCCGACACGAACCGGAGCGTCGACCTGCCGTCCTCGAAGTTCGGTTCGGAGGTCACGCCGAACGCGGCCGCCGCGTCGCCCAGTTCCTCGAACGACCACACGTAGGTCAGGCCCTCGACGCCCTCGGTGTCCGCGTCCAGCGAGGCCGCGAACCCACCCTCCGCCGTGCGCAGATCCCTCAGCAGGAACGACGCCGTGTCCCGCGCGACCCGCTCGTAGCGGTCAGACCGCGTCACCCGCGTCAGATGCGTGTAGAAGCGAAGCAGCAAAGCGTTGTCGTACAACATCTTTTCGAAGTGCGGCACCACCCACGACGCATCGACGCTGTACCGCGCGAACCCGCCGCCGAGCTGGTCGTACAGGCCGCCGTTGGCCATCGCGTCGGCCGTCGCGGTCGCCATCGAGACGGCCTCGACCGAGCCGGTGCGTTCGTGGTGGCGCAGCAGGAACTCCAGCGCCATCGACGGCGGGAACTTCGGCGCGCCACCGAATCCGCCGTGGCGCCGGTCGAACTCGCCCAGCAACGACACCACGGCGCCCGCCAGCGCGTCCGAGTCCACAGCGGACGGAGGCAGCGGCGCCGCGTGGCGCGAAATCTCTTCCACCACAGCGGAAGCCGACTCCAGGATCTCACCCGGCCGCTCGGCCCACGTCGCCGTCACGGCCTCGATGAGCTGCGTGAACGACGGCATGCCCGGCCGCGGCGACGGCGGGTAGTAGGTGCCCGCGTGGAACGGCCGCGCGTCGGGCGTGAGGAACACCGTCATCGGCCATCCGCCCTGGCCGGTCATGGCCTGCGTGACCTCCATGTACACGGCGTCGACGTCCGGGCGTTCCTCGCGATCCACCTTCACCGACACGAAGTTCGCGTTCAGGAAGGCAGCGACCTCCGCGTCCTCGAAGGACTCGTGCGCCATCACGTGACACCAGTGGCAGGCCGCGTAACCGATGGACAGAAGCACCGGCACGTTGCGCCGTCGCGCCTCCTCGAACGCCTCCGCGGACCAGGGCCACCAGTCGACCGGGTTGTCCGCGTGCTGCAGCAGGTAGGGGCTGGTCGCGTGCGCAAGCCGGTTAGTCATGCCTCCACCCTAAATCGCCTGCGGAAACAGCGACTGTCGATCAGACTCGACCTCGTGTTGCTCACCATGACCACGACGCACCAGCCGGCGACCGATCTCGGCCACCTGCTGCACAAGCATCCCGACCGGGCTCAGTCCTTCACGACGAGCTCGGGCATCGCGCACGTCTTCTACCCGAAGGCGACGAACGAGGAATGCACGGTCGCCCTCCTGCTGGAGGTCGACCCCATCGCGCTCGTCCGAGGTCCCGGCAGCACGCTCACCCAATACGTCAACGACAGGCCGTACGCGGCCGGGTCGTTGCTCACCGTCGCGCTCGGCAGCGTGTTCCGCACGGCCATGAACGGCCGCAGCGAGAGCTACCCCGAGCTCGCCGCGACGCCGATTCCGCTGGTCGTCCGCGTTCCCGCGCTGCCGCACCGGCTCGCGGAGCGACTGTTCACGCCACTCGGTTGGGACGTAACGGTCTCCGAGCACGGCGACTCGCGCTTCGGCGACGTGACGCTGACCGGCACCGTGAGGCTCAGTGACGCGCTGAAGCACCTCTACGTGCTGCTGCCCGTGCTCGACGGCGGCAAGCACTACTGGGTCGCGGCCGACGAGGTCGACAAGCTGCTCAAGGCAGGTGACGGCTGGCTGGCCGCGCACCCGGACAAGGAGCTGATCACCACCCGCTACCTGGCGCGCAAGCGACCGTTGATCACCTCGGCCCTGGAACGGCTCGCGGACGTCGACGAGGTCGAGCCGGAGGAGCTGGACAACGCGCTGGCCGAACCGAAGATCTCCCTTGCCGTGCAACGCAAGGAGGCCGTGATCAAGGCCCTGAAGGACGCGCGGGCCAAGCGCGTGCTCGACCTCGGTTGCGGCGGCGGGGCGTTGCTGCGCGCGCTCGTCAACGAGCCCGAGTTCACCGAGATCCACGGTGTCGACGTGTCCGCGAAGGCGTTGCAGGAGGCCGCGCGCAAGCTGCACCTGGACCGCATGGGCGACCGTCAGCGCGAGCGGATCACGTTGCGGCAGTCGGCTTTGACGTACGCCGACACCGAGCTGGCCGGCTACGACGCGGCGGTGCTGATGGAAGTCGTCGAGCACGTCGACCCGTCGCGCCTGCCCGCGCTGGAGCACTCGGTGTTCACCGTGGCACGACCGGCGACCGTGCTGGTGACGACGCCGAACGTCGAGTACAACGTGCTGTTCGAGACGTTGCCGGAAGGGCAGATGCGCCACTCGGACCACCGTTTCGAGTGGACGCGGGCAGAGTTCGAAGCGTGGGCGGACGGCGTCGCCGAACGCCGTGGTTACCGCGTGCGGTACGTGCCGATCGGGCCGGAGGACGCCGAACGCGGCGCGCCGACCCAGATGGCCGTGTTCAGCCTGGGAGACGAGAACTGATGGAACTGAAGATCCCTGACCTGTGTCTGGTCGTGCTGGTCGGCGCCTCCGGTTCCGGCAAGTCCACGTTCGCGCGCAAGCACTTCCTGCCCACGCAGGTGCTGTCGAGCGACTACTTCCGCGGGCTCGTGTCCGACGACGAGAACGACCAGTCGGCGTCCGCGGCCGCGTTCGACGTGCTGCACTACGTGGCGTCCAAGCGACTGGAGGCCGGGCGCGTCACGGTCATCGACGCGACCAACGTGCAGGCGCCGGACCGCGCCAAGCTGATCGAGGTCGCGAAGAAGGCGAACGTGCTGCCGGTCGCGATCGTGCTCGACACCCCGACCGAGGTGTGCCTGGCGCGCAACGCACAGCGCCCCGACCGCGACTTCGGCGCGCACGTCGTGAAGCGGCACCGGTCGGCGTTGCGGCGCTCGTTGAAGTTCCTCGGCAAGGAGGGCTTCAAGCGCGTCCACGTGCTGCGCTCAGAGTCCGATGTGGACAACTCGACGATCGTGTACGAGCGACTGCTCAACGACCTCAAGCACGAGACCGGTCCGTTCGACGTGTTCGGTGACGTGCACGGTTGCCGTGCCGAGTTGGAGGAACTGCTCGTCGAACTCGGGTACTCGCTGGTTCGCGACGACGAAGGCCGCGCTGTCGACGCGGTCCCGCCTGATGGCCGCAAGGCCGTGTTCGTCGGCGACCTGGTGGACCGCGGGCCGGACACCCCTGGCGTGCTGCGCCTGGTCATGGGCATGGTCGCGGCCGGACACGCCTTGAGCGTGCGCGGAAACCACGAGGAGAAGCTCGTGCGGGCGATGCGCGGGCACAAGGTGACGGTCCGGCACGGGCTGGAGAAGTCGCTGGAGCAGCTCGCGCACGAGTCGGAGGAGTTCCGCCTGGCCGCGACCCGGTTCTGCGACGGGCTGGTCGCGCATTACGTGCTGGACGGCGGAAACCTCGTCGTCGCGCACGCCGGCCTGCCCGAGCGCTACCACGGCCGCGCGTCCGGGAAGGTGCGCAGTTTCGCCTTGTACGGTGACACGACCGGCGAGACCGACGCGCACGGGATGCCGGTGCGCCTGCCGTGGGCGAACGACTACCGCGGGGCGGCGATGGTGCTGTACGGCCATGTCCTGGTGCCCGAGGCCGAGTGGATCAACAACACCATGTGCCTCGAAACGGGCGTGGTGTTCGGCGGGAAGCTGACCGCGTTGCGCTACCCGGAGCGGGAAACCGTTTCCGTGAAGGCACATCAGGTCTGGTACGAGAGCGACGCGCCGTTCCCGCCGAAGGCCGTCGAGCGCGCGCCGGACGTGCTGGCGCTCACCGACGTCACCGGTCTGCGCCGGATCGACACGGCGCTGCTCGGTGCCGTGACGGTCCGCGCGGAGCAGTCGGCTTCGGCGCTGGAGGTCATGAGCCGGTTCGCGATCGACCCGCACGACCTGCTGTACCTGCCGCCGACGATGGCACCTGTCGCGACCTCGCAGCGCGACGACGTGCTGGAGCACCCGTCGGAGGCGTTCGCCGACTACCTCGCGGCCGGTGTCTCGCAGGTGATCTGCGAGGAGAAGCACATGGGCTCGCGTGCGGTGTTGTTGGTGCGCAAGGAAGGCGGTGCGATCTACACGCGCACCGGGCGTGCGTTCTTCGACGGCGCGCTGGGCGTCGAACTGCTCGACGGTGTGCGTTCGGCGTGCGCCGGGCTGTTCGAGGAGTTCGCCACGGACTGGCTGCTCCTCGACGCCGAGCTGATGCCGTGGAACGCCAAGGCGTCCGGGCTGATCCGCGAGCAGTACGCGGCGGTCGGGGCGGCGGCCGGTGGCGCGCTGCCGGTGGCGGTCGACGCTTTGTCCGCGGCTGCCGCTCGTGGCGTGGATGTGGCGGACCTGCTCGCGCGCACGTCGCAGCGTGCTTCGAACGCCGCGGCCTACAGCGCCGCCTACGAGCGGTACTGCTGGCCGACGGAGGGATTGGAGGGCGTGCGGATCGCGCCGTTCCAGTTGCTCGCGGCGGAGGGACAGACGTTCCACGACCGTTCGCACCTGTGGCACCTGTCGGTGTTGGCCCGGCTGGAAGGTCCGTTGTTCCAGCAGACCCGGCACCTGGTGGTCGACGTCGGCGACCCCGCGCAGGTGGCCGCCGGTGTGCGGTGGTGGGAGGAGCTGACCGCGGACGGCGGCGAGGGCATGGTCGTGAAGCCGCTGGCGAACCTCGGCGGACGCGTGCAGCCGGCCGTGAAGGTGCGCGGGCGCGAGTACCTGCGGATCATCTACGGCCCGGACTACACGACGCCTTCGAACCTGTCGCGGCTGCGCAAGCGCGCTCTCGGTCGCAAGCGCGGACTCGCCCTGCGCGAGTACGCCCTGGGCATCGAGGCGTTGGAACGTCTCGTGCGCGGCGAGCCGTTGTGGCGCGTGCACGAGTGCGTGTTCGGAGTGTTGGCGTTGGAATCAGAACCGGTGGACCCACGACTGTGATCCTCGAAGCCGTGATCGGGTCGCACGCCTACGGGCTGGCGACACCCGAGTCCGATGTGGACAGACGGGGCGTGTTCGTCGCGCCCACCGAGTCGTTCTGGCTCCTCGAGAAGCCGCCGACGTCGGTCGAGGGCCCTGCCCCGGAGCAGCTCAGCTGGGAGGTCGAGCACTTCTGCAAGCTGGGCCTGAAGTCGAACCCGACGGTGCTCGAAACGCTGGTGAGCCCGCTGGTGGAGATCAGCACGCCGATGGGGGAGGAACTGCGGGACCTGTTGCCCGCGTTCCTCTCCCGCTACGCCGTGCGAGCGTTCACGCGCGCGACGGAGATGCAGCTGTCGCGCGCGGGCCGCAACCTCAAGCCGAAGCAGCTCATGCACGTCGTGCGGCTGCGCCTGGTGGGCCTTCACCTGTTGCGCACCGGCGTCTACGACATCGCCGCGGACCGTTCGTTGCTTCAGATCCGCGACGGCTCGATGGCCTGGGACGACGCGGTGGCGTGGGCACATCGGCTCGGCGACGAGATCGCTGAGGCTGAGGGCCCGCTGCCCGAGGACCCGGATCGGGCGCGGGTCGAGGACTGGTTGGTGTCGGTGCGCAGGAGGATGTTGTGAGCTACGAGGTACCCGACCTGAGCGAGGTGGTCGCCGAGCAGTCGCACGGCCTGCTGTTCGCGACCGTGTCCGGCGCGCACCTGTACGGCTTCCCGTCGCGGGACTCGGACGTGGACCTGCGCGGTGTGCACGTGCTGCCGCTCCCGGAGGTCCTGGGCCTGCGGCGCGGCCCGGAGACCAAGGAACGGATGTGGGTGCGCGACGGCGTCGAGATCGACCTGGTCACGCACGACGTGCAGAAGTTCTGCAAGCTGCTCACCCGCCCCAACGGCTACGTGCTGGAGCAACTGCTCTCACCGCTGGTCGTGCACACCACGGACGCGCACCGCAAGCTCGCCGACCTCGCAGCGGGATGCCTGACCTCACGGCACGGGCACCACTACCGCGGGTTCGCCGCGACGCAATGGCGGCTGTTCGAGAAGACCGCCGAGATCAAGCCGCTGCTCTACACGTTCCGCGCGCTGCTGACCGGCGTGCACCTGCTGCGCACCGGCGAGGTGAACGCGCACCTGCCGACGCTGCTCGAGAAGCTCGACGGCCCGGACTACCTGCCGGGCCTCATCGAGGCCAAGATCCTCGGCGAGCACCGGGCGCTGGCCGGGGTGCCGAGGCGGCCCGCTCCCGAGCAGTTGGAGGCGGACCTCACCCACTGGCAGGAGGAGTTGCGGCAGGCGCGGGAGACCAGCGACCTGCCGTTGGAGCCGCCGGCGTTCGACGAGGTCCACGACTTCGTGGTGGAGCTCAGGCTGAGCTAGTCCTTCTTCTCGGACGCGGGCTCGGCAGGGGCTTCCTTCGAAGCCTCCGCCGGCTCGTCGAACGACGCCGGCAAGCCCTTGATGTGCTTGTTCATCGACTTCACGAGGAAGAAGATCGCGATGAAGAAGACGATCAGCAGGACGAGGCCGACCGGGGAGGACTTGCCGAAGTCCTCGCCCTGGCCGCCCTTGTCATTGCCGTCGTTCGTGTTCGACGGCTGCACGGCGACGAGCGCCACCGTGCTGCCGAGGGAGAAGTCTGGGGAAAGCACCCCTAGACCTTAACTCCGGCGAACAGGTCGTTCTCCGGCAGAGTCGAGTCCACCTGCGACCGCACGAGCTCGTACTCCTCAGTCGGCCAGATCTCGCGCTGGAGTTCCATCGGGATGGCGAACCAGCGGCTGGTCGGGTCGATCTGGGTGGCGTGGGCCTTCAGCGCCTCGTCGCGGACGTCGAAGTAGTCCGCGCACTCGACCTGCGTGGTCACGCGGTCCATCACGTCCGGGCGGTCGGTGCTCCAGTTCGCGAGCCACTCGGTGTACGGCGACTCGATGCCGCGCGCTTCCATCGCCTCGTGGAACGCGACGATCTTGGCGCGCGAGAAGCCGTGGCCGTAGTAGACCTTCCGCGGCTCCCACGCCTCACCCAGTTCCGGCTGGTACGAGGCGTCGGCGGCGGCGTCCAGGGCTGCCATCGAGATCTCGTGCGTGCGGATGTGGTCCGGGTGCGGGTAGCCGCCGTTCTCGTCGTAGGTCACCACGACGTGCGGGCGGAAGTCGCGGATGGCCTCGACCAGGGACGGCACCGACTCCTCCAGCGGCACGAGGGCGAAGCACCCCTCGGGCAGCGGCGGCAGCGGGTCGCCCTCGGGCAGGCCCGAGTCCTTGAAGCCCAGCCAGCGGTGCTGGATGCCGAGGATCTTGGCCGCGCGGGCCATCTCCTCGCGGCGGACCTCGATGATGTTCTCGAGCACGTCCGGCCTGTCCATCGCCGGGTTGAGGATGCTGCCCGCACCACCGTCGGTACAGGTCACGACCATCACGTCGTGCCCTTCCGCGATGTAGCGAGCCATCGAGGCCGCGCCCTTGCTCGACTCGTCGTCGGGATGTGCGTGCACTGCCATAAGGCGCAGCTTTTCGGCCATGACCCCCGTGGTCCTCCTGTGTGAACGGTCCTGCGACACTCATCAACTGAACGCCGGGCACCATTGTTCCCCAGAGGCCGAGGAGGACGCGGACAAGTGGCACAGCGCGTGCTCCCCGAGGGGCGCTACAGCAAACAGAGCCGCAAGCCGCTGGCCAAGTGGACGCGGTGGGCGTTACTCGCTGTAGCCGTTGCGGTGGGTGCCCTGATCGCCTTCGTCGGTTACCGAAATCTCGGCACTAAACCGATCGAAGCCAAGCAGACCGCGTTCATCCTCCTCAACGACGACCAGGTGAAGGTCAGTTTCGAGGTTTCCCGCGATCAACCGGAGCGCGCTGCCGTCTGCATCATTCGGGCCCGGTCCAAGGACGGGGACGAAGCGGGTAGACGCGAAGTTCTGGTGCCGCCGGGAAATGACGTCGTCGTAGAGACAACAGTTCTCCGCACCTCGAAGCCGCCGGTCACCGGCGAGGTGTTCGGGTGCTCCTACCAGGTTCCCGCCTACTTGTCCACGAGCTAGCGGCCAAGCGGGTGATCTGCGGTTTAAACGGCGAGATGGGGAACAAATCGCCGTCGCTGAACGTTGTCTGCGTGTTACTATTGCCGCTCAAGCACGGCCCCGGCGCGGGCCGTGTTTTTCCGTTCCGGGCCAGCGGCCCGGGAACTATCTGGTGACACGTGTGCACCAGAGCAAGACGAGGAGTTGGTGACCGTGAGCGACACCCAGGTGACCTGGCTGACCCAGGAGGCCTACGACCGGCTCAAGGCTGAGCTGGACGAACTTATCGCGTACCGCCCGGTCATGGCTGCCGAGATCAACGCCCGTCGCGAAGAGGGCGACCTGCGTGAGAACGGCGGCTACCACGCGGCTCGCGAGGAGCAGGGCAAGCAGGAGGCGCGCATCCGCCAGCTGCACGAGCTGCTCCAGGCCGCCAAGGTCGGCGAGGCTCCCACCACCAAGGGTGTTGCAGCACCGGGCACAGTGCTGACGATCCGCTACGAAGGCGACGACGAGGCGGAGACCTTCCTTCTCGCGACCCGCGAAGAAGGCGCGCACGGGGAGATGGAGGTCTACTCTCCCCTGTCGCCGCTCGGCAAGGCGCTGAACGGTGCGAAGGACGGCGAGACCGTGTCCTACGAGCTGCCGAACGGCAAGCAGCAGAAGGTCACGCTGATCTCCGCGGTTCCTTACCAGTCGTAGTCACGCCACATAAACGTGCGAAGGGGCGGTCACCTCGGTGGCCGCCCCTTCACGCGTTCCAATAGCGGCCGCACGCGTGGAGGCACGGGCGTTGACAAAGCAATGGAGGTCGACAAACGACGAACGTGAGGCACGTCAACAATGTGATCGACCACGCGTTGCAGGTCCGCGTTCGACCTCGCGACCATTCGCACGAACAGATCGCCTTGGCCCGTTGTCGCGTGCACCTCGCACACCTCGCTGATAGCGGCCAGCCCTTCGCACACCTCGGCCCGGCGCCCCTGCGCGATCTCGACCGTCGCGAACGCCGTCAGCCCGTAGCCCATCGCGCCGAGGTCGAGCGCCGGCGGGAACCCGGTGAGCACGCCCCGCTCGACCAGTCTGTCCAGCCGGGCCTGCACGGTTCCGCGGGCGACCCCCAGCCTGCGTGAGCATTCGAGGACGCCCAGACGGGGCTCGTCCGTCAAGAGCAGGAGCAGCTTCGCGTCCAGTTCGTCCACGGGCTGGTCAGAGTGCTCACTCTGCTGATCCAAGGGCATAGATCACTATACAAACTGTCCTGTGAATTCGCTGACTGTTGCTCACCCTGCTAGGTCGAATCATGCTGATGGACATGACGCAGCAGCTTGACGACGTGAGCTACGACCAGCTCCGGCAGCTCGTGGGGTTGGTCGACTACGACGCGACCAAGGACCCCTTCCCCGTGCGCGCCATGGACGCCGTGGTGTTCGTCGCGGGCAACGCCACGCAGACCGCGTGGCTCTACCAGGTGGCGTTCGGCATGGAGCTCGTGGCCTACGCGGGCCCCGAGACCGGCCAGCGCACCCACAAGTCGTTCGTGCTGAAGTCGGGCTCGGCCCGCTTCGTGATCCACGGCGGCGTCACGCCCGGTTCCGAACTCCTCGACCACCACCGCCGTCACGGCGACGGCGTCATCGACCTGGCACTGGAGGTCGGCGACGTCGACCAGTGCATCAAGCACGCCCGCGAGCAGGGCGCGACCGTCCTCGAAGAGCCGCACGACGTGTCCGACGAACACGGCACCGTGCGCCTCGCCGCGATCGCGACGTACGGCGAGACCCGCCACACGCTCGTCGACCGCTCGAAGTACGAGGGCATCTACCTGCCCGGTTACGTGGCGCGCAGCTCGTCCGTGAAGCGTCCGGAAGGCGCGCCGAAGCGTCTGTTCCAGGCCGTCGACCACTGCGTCGGCAACGTCGAGCTCGGCAAGATGGACTACTGGGTCGAGTGGTACAACCGCGTCATGGGCTTCGTGAACATGGCGGAGTTCATCGGCGACGACATCGCCACGGACTACTCGGCGCTGATGTCCAAGGTCGTCTCGAACGGCAACCACCGGGTCAAGTTCCCGCTCAACGAGCCGGCGATCGCGAAGAAGAAGTCGCAGATCGACGAGTACCTGGAGTTCTACGAGGGCGCGGGCGTCCAGCACATCGCGCTGGCGACCAACGACATCATCAAGACCGTCACGGCCATGCGCGACGCGGGCGTCGAGTTCCTCGAAACGCCCGACTCCTACTACGACGACCCCGAGCTCCGCGCGCGCATCGGCGAGGTCCGGGTTCCGATCGAGACCCTGAAGGAACATCGCATCCTGGTCGACCGCGACGAGGACGGCTACCTGCTGCAGATCTTCACGAAGCCGATCGGCGACCGCCCGACCGTCTTCTACGAAATGATCGAGCGGCACGGCTCGCTGGGCTTCGGCAAGGGCAACTTCAAGGCCCTTTTCGAGGCGATCGAGCGCGAACAGGAGCGACGCGGCAACCTCTGATGGCGATCCCCCGGTAGGCTGCCTTACGGGGGACTCACATCGGGTGGAGGTGGCATGGCATTCGCGCGACGCGTGGCCGCGGTGATTCCGCTGGTCGGAGCCGTGACCACGGCTGTGGCACTGACCGGCGCGGCGTTCCTGACCGTGGCGCACGCAGGCTGTGACGAGGCCGGCCGCTTCGTCCGCACCGGCGACGCGATCCAGTTCGTCGGCGGCTGTGTGAACGGCGCCGACCTACCGTCGGCTCCGACAGCCGAGGCCGAGAACGTGGACAGGTTCGGCGGCTCGAAGAAGCCTTAGAAGACGCGAAAGGCCCCTCCCGGCCGGGAGGGGCCTTTCGCGTTGCCGGGAGAACTCAGCCCAGGGCTTCGAGCAGGTCAGCCACCAGGTCGTCGCCGGACTCGATGCCCACCGACACGCGGACCAGATCGGCCGGCACCTCCAGCAGCGACCCGGAAGTAGACGCGTGCGTCATCTTCCCGGGGTGCTCGATCAGCGACTCGACCCCGCCCAGCGACTCGGCCAGCAGGAACAGCTTGGTCCGCGCGCAGACCTCGAGAGCCGCCTCCTCGCCACCGTCGACGATGAACGACACCATCCCGCCGAACCGGCTCATCTGCTTGGCCGCGACGGCGTGGCCGGGGTGCGACTCCAGGCCGGGGTAGATGACCTTCTTCACCTTCGGGTGCCGCGTCAGGGCCTCGGCGACCAGCTCGGCGTTGTCGGAGTGCTTCTCCATCCGCAGCTGCAGCGTCTTGATGCCGCGCAACGTCAGGTAGGCGTCGAACGGCCCGGGCACAGCACCGGCACCGTTCTGCAGGAAGCCGAACGCCGCGTCGACCTCCTCGTCAGAGGTGATCAGCGCACCACCCACTACGTCGGAGTGGCCGCCGACGTACTTGGTGGTCGAGTGCAGCACCACGTCCGCACCCAGCTCCAGAGGAGTCTGCAGGGCAGGCGAAGCGAAGGTGTTGTCCACGACCAGCTTCGCGCCGGACTCGTGCGCGACCGAGGCGATGGCCGCGATGTCGCCGATGTTCAGCAACGGGTTCGTGGGCGTCTCGATCCACACGAGCTTCGTCTCGGGACGGATGGCGGCGCGGATCGCGTCCACGTCGGACACGGGTGCCGGCGAGTGGGTGACGCCCCACTGGGAGAAGACCTTGTCGATCAGCCGGAACGTGCCGCCGTACGCGTCGTTCGGGATGACGATGTGGTCGCCGGGCTTGAGGAACGTGCGCAGCGCGGCGTCGGTCGCACCCATGCCGGAGGAGAACGCACGGCCGTAACGGCCGCGTTCGAGCGACGCGAGGCACGTCTCCAGTGCGCGGCGGGTCGGGTTGCCGGTGCGCGAGTACTCGAAGCCCTCACGCAGGCCTCCGACGCCGTCCTGGGCGTACGTCGAGGTCGCGTAGATGGGCACGTTCACCGCACCCGTGGTCGGGTCCGGGTCCTGACCGGCGTGGATCGCCCTGGTGGCGAAGCCGTATGGGGTGCTCATGTCCGAAGGGTACTCACCCATCTGGCCGCCGACCGCAAGTGTCCAAGCAGTGAAAACAGACCAGCCCCCGGCCGTGATGGCCGGGGGCTGGTCGAAGTGCTGCAGAGGGACTTACCAGCCCTGCTGCTGGCCGCCGTAGCCCTGCTGCGGGGGCTGGCCGTAGCCACCCTGCTGCGGGGGCTGCTGCTGCGGGTAGCCGCCCGTGCTCGGCTGCTGCGGGTAGCCACCGGTGCCGGGCTGCTGCGGGTATCCGCCGCCGCCGTAGGACGCGGTGTCCGGCCAGTTGATGACGACCGTGCCGCAGATCTTGTCGGAGTAGGTCTCCTTCTTCGGCTGGTTCCACAACGGCGCGAGGTAGTTGATCAGCGAGCCGATGCCGCAGAGCAGACCGAACGCGTTGTTCAGCAGAAGGCGCAGGAAGGCCACACCGCCGCCGGGCGGCTGCTGCGTGTCCTCCTTGATGACCTTGATCTTCGCGACCTTCTTGCCGATCGACTGGCCAGTGGAACCGCCCTTGAGGACCGTGTTCCAGATGTAGAAGCCGAAGAGACCGCCGTAGCCGACCACGTAGGCGATCAGCACGAAGAGGCCGGCGGAGGACGCGTCACCCGTGCTCGCGCCGATTCCGCTGAAGACACCGATGATCACGGCGGCGACCAGGCCGGGAGCGCCGTAGTCGATGAGGCCCGCGACGGCGCGCGAACCCCACTCGGCGTAGCCGGTCGGAGGCATCGGGGCGCCGTAGCCGGGCTGGCCGTAGCCGCCGGGCTGGCCGTACGGCTGCTGCTGCGGCTGGCCGTACGGGCTCGACTGCGGAGCGCCGTAGGGCTGCTGCGGCTGACCGTAGGGCTGTTGCTGCTGCGGCTGGCCGTACGGGTTGGACTGCGGCGCGCCGTAAGGCTGCTGCGGCTGACCGTAGGGCTGCTGCGGAGCGCCGTACTGGGGCGGCTGCTGGGCGGGGAATCCGCCAGAGCCGGGTCCCTGCGCCGGGAAGCCACCCGAAGCGGGAGGCACCTGCCCGGGGCTGACGACCTGGGTGGCGTCCGCGTTCTGCTGCGGTGCGGCGGGAGCCTGACCAGGCGAGACGACCTGCGTCGCGTCCGGGTTCGGGTATGCCGAAGTCGGCTGCCCACCCCCTGGGACGATCTGCGTGGCGTCCGCGTTGGGCTCCTGCTGCGGCTGACCGCCGAACTGGTTTCCTGGCGGCTGCGGAGCGTTCATCCGGTTTCCAACCCCCTTGGCTGGGCCGTGGGTACGAGTAAGACTGATGATGATCTGGGGCGTCACGCTATCGGACGCACCGGCCTCTACGCTCAGCGACCAGCCAAGAACCCCAGAATGTCCTGCCGAGTTACCACTCCGGCGGGCTTGCCGTCCTCCAGGACGAGAGCGGCGTCGGCGTGCGAGAGCGCGTTCATGGCGATGCCGACCGGCTCACCGGCGCCGAGCGTGGGCAGCGGCGGCGACATGTGCTTGTCGAGGCGGTCGGACAGCTGGGCCTTGCCGGTGAACAGGGCGTCGAGCAGGTCGCGCTCGTTGACCGCGCCCGCGACCTCGGCCGCCATGATGGGCGGTTCGGCGTTGACGACGGGCATCTGCGAGACACCGAACTCGCGCAGGATCGCGACGGCGTCACCCACGGTCTCGTTGGGGTGCGCGTGCACGAGGTCGGGGAGCATGCCGCCCTTGCGGCGCAGCACGTCGCCGACGGTCGCGCCGGTCGAGTCGGGCGGCAGGAAGCCGTAGGACGCCATCCAGCGGTCGTTGAAGACCTTGGACAGGTAGCCGCGGCCGCCGTCCGGGAGGATCACGACGACGACGGCGTCTTCTGGCAGGTCACGGGCGATGCGCAGCGCGGCGGCGGCCGCCATGCCGCAGGAACCGCCGACGAGCAGGCCTTCCTCGCGGGCGAGGCGGCGGGTGGTGTCGAACGAGTCCGCGTCCGAGACCTCGACGATCTGGTCGCAGATGGTCTTGTCGTACGCCTCCGGCCAGAAGTCCTCGCCGACGCCCTCGACCAGGTACGGGCGACCGGTGCCGCCGGAGTAGACGGAGCCTTCCGGGTCAGCGCCGATGACCTGCACGGCGCCGTCGGAGATCTCCTTGAGGTAGCGGCCGGTGCCGGAGATCGTGCCGCCGGTGCCGACGCCCGCGACGAAGTGCGTGATCTTGCCGGCGGTCTGGCGCCAGATCTCGGGGCCGGTCTGGTGGTAGTGGCTCGCCGGGTTCTCCGGGTTGGAGTACTGGTCGGGCTTCCACGCGCCGGGGATCTCGCGGACCAGCCGGTCGGAGACGTTGTAGTACGAGTCCGGGTGCTCGGGCGCGACGGCGGTCGGGCACACCACGACCTCGGCGCCGTAGGCCTTGAGGACGTTGCGCTTGTCCTCGCTGACCTTGTCCGGGCAGACGAACACGCACTTGTAGCCCTTGCGCTGGGCGACCAGGGCGAGCCCGACGCCGGTGTTGCCCGAGGTCGGCTCGACGATCGTGCCGCCGGGCTGAAGTTCACCCGATTTCTCCGCGGCCTCGACCATCCGCAGCGCGATGCGGTCCTTCACGCTGCCGCCGGGGTTCAGGTACTCGACCTTGGCCAGCACGGTGGCCTTGATCCCCGTGGTCAGGGAGTTGAGCTTGACCAGCGGCGTGTTGCCGACCAGATCGACGACGTGCTCGACGTACTCCACCGGTATCTACTCCCTGCTCCCACTCTCCGAGATAGCGGGACGAAGCCTAGCTCTAGTGGCTGCGGAGGTTAATTCGAACAGCGGAACCGACGATTCCACTGGAAAGGGGGTGTTGCGGATGATCGGACTCAGGACGCTGCGTGCTGTGGCGATGACCGCCGCGACGCTCGGAGGCCTGTCGGGCGCCCTGGTCGGATTGCTCACGGAGCAGGGCAGACGTGCTCGGACGGCCATCGGCGTGCTGGAGCACCTGTGGCCGGCGCCGGACGGCGTGTACCTCGACGACGGCCGCGATCCGCTGCGGCTGGCGGTGCTCGGCGACTCGATGGCGGTGGGCGTCGGTGTGACCCATCCCTCGCAGATGCCGGGCGTGCTGCTGGCCCAGGCGCTGGCGGAGGAGGCCGAACGGCCGGTGCGCCTGTCCACCTACGCCATCAGCGGCTCGACCACCCGTGACCTGGTGCCGCAGGTCGACGCGGCCGTGCAGGACGCGCCCCAGGTCGCGTTGATCATCATCGGCGCGAACGACGTGACGTCGCGGATGAGCCCCGCCGAGTCGGGACGGCTGCTGGCCGAGCAGGTGCGCAAGCTGCGCGCGATCGGCTGCGGCGTCGTCGTCGGCACGTGCCCCGACCTGGGGATCGTGCGGCCGATTCCCCAGCCGTTGCGGATGGTCGGGCACCAGTACAGCCTGCGTCTCGCGGCCGCGCAGACCGCTGCCGTGCGCCGGGTGGGCGGCGTGCCGGTGTCGCTGGCGAACCTGCTGGCGCCGGAGTTCATGGCGCGGCACGTCGACATGTTCAGCTCGGACCGCTTTCACCCCAGTTCCGTCGGGTACGAGGCGGCGGCGGGCGTGTTGCTGGCGCCGTTGTGCCAGGTTGCGGGGCTGGGGTCGGGCTGGGGCGCACCTGCTCTGCCGTTGCGGTCGGCGGCCGCTTTGGCGGTCCGGCCATCCCGCGTGCCCGGATGGCTGCAAAGACGGCACGCATGAGTTCCGGAATTCTCGTCACGTGCGCTGGCCGGGGTGAGCGGGCGTTAACTAGGCTCGAAGGCAACCTTGACTCTCAACGAGGAGTTTCGTGATGCCTGAGGCCGTGATCGTCTCCGCCGCCCGCTCCCCCATCGGCCGTGCGGGCAAGGGCTCGCTGAAGGACGTGCGGCCCGACGACCTGGTGGCGCGGATGATTCGCGCGGCACTGGACAAGGTGCCGCAGCTCGACCCCGCGCAGATCGACGACCTGATGCTCGGCTGCGGCCTGCCCGGCGGCGAGCAGGGCTTCAACATGGCGCGCGTCGTGTCCGTGCTGCTGGGCTACGACAACCTGCCCGGCACGACCGTGACCCGTTACTGCGCCTCGTCCCTGCAGACGACGCGCATGGCGCTGCACGCCATCAAGGCGGGCGAGGGCGACGTGTTCATCAGCGCCGGCGTCGAGACCGTGTCGCGGTTCGCCAAGGGCAGCTCCGACTCGTGGCCGGACACCCACAACCCGCTGTTCGGCGAGGCCGAGGCGCGCACGGCCTCCGTTGCCCAGACGGGCGCTTCGGAGTGGGTCGACCCGCGTTCGGTCGACGTCGTGCCGGACGTGTACATCCCGATGGGCCAGACCGCCGAGAACCTGGCTCTGCTCAAGGGGATCTCGCGCCAGGAGATGGACGAGTTCGGCGTCCGCTCGCAGAACCTCGCCGAGAAGGCCATCGCGGACGGCTTCTGGGCCCGCGAGATCACGCCGGTCACGCTGCCCGACGGCACCGTGGTCTCGTCCGACGACGGTCCGCGCGCCGGCGTCACCTACGAGGCCGTGTCCCAGCTGAAGCCGGTCTTCCGTCCCGACGGCCGCATCAACGCCGGCAACTGCTGCCCGCTCAACGACGGCGCCGCGGCCCTCGTGGTCATGTCCGACACGAAGGCCCGCGAACTCGGCATCACGCCGCTCGCCCGGATCGTGTCGACCGGCGTCTCCGGCCTCTCGCCCGAGATCATGGGCCTCGGCCCGGTCGAGGCCTCGAAGCGCGCGCTGGCGCTGGCCGGCCTGTCGGTCTCCGACATCGATCTGGTGGAGATCAACGAGGCGTTCGCCGCCCAGGTGATCCCGTCCTACCAGGACCTCGGAATCGACCTGGACCGGCTGAACGTGAACGGCGGCGCCATCGCGGTCGGTCACCCGTTCGGCATGACCGGTGCGCGCATCACCACGACCTTGATCAATTCGCTGCAGTTCCACGACAAGCAGTTCGGTCTCGAGACCATGTGCGTGGGCGGCGGCCAGGGCATGGCGATGGTCATCGAGCGCCTGAGCTGAGCTTTTGCTCAAGATCTGCAAATTGACGCTTGCAAGTAGCTCCGCTTCACCCGAACGGAGCTACTTGCCTGCCCCCTTTCTGCCGATGAGATGAAACATCGCGCAATGACGTCATCAGGCGAGGGGAAGTCCGTCCCTACCGATGAGCAAGGAGGGGTCGGACATGCCCTACGTGTGGTGGCAAAGCGAATATGACCTGCAATGTCATGCATTCCCCAGAGCCCAGGCCGATGGTTCGCGCAGCTTTTACGAGGCCGTCTGCGAGCATTCGGTGCCCGACGAACGGGTGTCGCGCGCGCAGGCGGGCGCGCTCTGCACGACCTGCCTGATCAAGGTGGGCACCGAACTGCCCGACGTCCGCTGGCGGGTCTAGACCCGTTTCATGCCAACACTCGCCGGTGCGCTCTCCACGAACCCGTGTCGTGCGTAGAGACGACGGCCAGGCGGGTCGGCCAGCAGGTTGACGTACGCGTTCGGCGAGTGCGCGGTGATTCGCTCCAGCAGCGCGCCGAGGATCGCGTCGCCGATGCCTTTGCGTTGATGCGCGGGCAGCACGGCCATGTCGATGATGTGGAAGTACCAGCCGCCGTCGCTGAGCACTCGTCCCATGCCGACGGTCTCGCCCGATTCCACGTGAATGACAATTGCGCTGGCCCATGCGCCGTTGACACCGCTTTCCGCTTCTTCGCGAGTTCGCGCACTCAGCCCGGATTCCTTGCGCAACCGCAGGTAGTCGTCGACCGATGGCGGTTCCATGACGAGCCGATATGCGGAGTCCACCGAATTCCCCCTCAGTTGTGCGCGTTGTTCGCACGATGACGATAGAGGGCGATTCGCGCTTCCTTGGTGTCGAGCTTCTGGAGCCCGTCGACGGCCCTGTCCGCCAACGACTCGTTCTCGTGGTCCAGATGCTCGACCAGGATCGGCAACGCCTCGGGCGAGCGGGCCTCACCGATCAGCGTGAGCAGCAGAACGCGCATGTTCCGCTCGTCCCCTTCACCCCTGAACGCCTCGATCAACTCGCCGAGGTGCTCCGCGGCGTGCCGCTGCAACAGGTAGAACCCGTCGTCCCTGTCCTGTCCGCTGCGACGCAGCAGGCGCATGCCCTCGTCGAACCTCTTCGTCATTTCCCATCCCCCCAGAACGCCGAAAGGGCGCCCCGCCGCAGCGGAACGCCCCTCCAGAACACCCGAAGCGTCAGTCCGAGTTGAAGTACGACAGCAGGCGCAGGATCTCGGTGTACAGCCACACGAGGGTGACGGTGAGACCGAACGCGATCTGCCACGCGTACTTGGCCGGCACGCCGGCCCGGATCGCCTGGTCCGCGGCGTCGAAGTCGATCAGGAAGCTGAACGCCGCGAGACCGATGCAGACGAGGCTGAAGATGATCGCGAGCGTGCCACCGTTGCGCAGGCCGAGGCCGCCGGCGGTGAAGAAGCTCATGATCAGGTTGAACAGCATGAGGACCGCGACGCCGATGATGGCGCCGGTGATCCACTTGGTGAACTTCGGCGTGACGCGGATCGCGCCCGTCTTGTAGACCACGAGCATGCCGGCGAAGACGCCGATCGTGCCGATGATGGCCTGACCGATGACCACGACGCCCTGGCCGGGGTTCTGGGTCCACCGGTCGATCATGCCGCCGATGATCCCGCTGAACGCGCCGAGGAAGACGCCCTCGACGGCCGCGTACGCGATGACGAGCGGCGGGCTCGGCACTCGCTTGAACGAGATGATCAGGCCCAGCACCAGGCCGATGATCGCGGCCGGGAAGAGCAGGACCCACGCCTGCATGAGGTAGGTGACGACCGCCGTGACGGCCACCACGGCGAGCGTGATGCCCGTCTTGGTGACGACGTCGTCGATCGTCATCGGCCGCTCGCTGGTCAGCGGCGGCGGGGCCTGTTGGTAGCCGGCCTGGTCCGGCTGACCGAAGCCTGCGTAGCCTCCGTACCCGCCGCCGGTCGGCAGGTTACGGAAAGCCGGGTTGCTGCTCGAGCGCACCTGGTCCTCCTGTGGCGTTGCTTTACGCCGTCACTGGGTTCAACGAGCACGCTCGGTGCCATGTTCCCCATCGGTAAAGGCGACTTTACCCCCGACGACGATCACACGTGCGCAAATACTGCGCCAACTCCAGAGCGTTATGCGCCTACGGCGTGTCGCGGCGTGTCTGACCCGAAGGACGTAAGGCCCGTCACATTCCAATCACGTTCACACGCTGAGTAGCGAGAGACTTCCTCCTCGTGGCGGCTTGTCCCCGGTCTGGGGGACCGACAGGCTCGCACGCGGGATCTACACAGGTCAGAGGGGATCACGATTCATCATGGGCTGGAAACGTCTGGCCGCCGTGGCGATGGTTTCGGGGCTCGCGCTCCTGACCGTTCCCGCGACGGCGTCAGCGGTCGGCGTCAAGGGCATCGGCCACAACGCGTCAGGGCTCCAGCCCAACGCCACACCGGGTAGCGAGTGGCACGGGTCATACATCTGGCAGGACAAGCAGGTGTGGTGCGTCCAGTACGCGCTGCCCGCGCCGGACAGCAACGTCGGTTACAAGGAAGGCGACGCGCTGCGCACCAAGGCGGGCAAGGACCTCGCCCCGGACGTCGCGGCGAACATCTCCTACCTGCTGCTGCGCTACTCGACGACCAAGTCGCCGGACGAGGCCGCCGCGCTCGCGCACCTGTTGCACAGCTGGACTTCGGCGCCCGACGGTGACGTGCGGTTCGACACGACCGACCCGAAGTACCTCGCCTACAACGCGCCCTTCTACGCCGAGCGGCTTCCGAAGTCCGTCATGGACACCGTCGCGCGCATCAAGACCGACGCCGAGGCCAACCGCGGCCCGTGGACGCTCACCGCGACCGCGCCGAAGGAACCGCTGATCATCGACACGGAGTCCACCTGGACGCTGTCACTGATCAAGGCCAACGAGAAGGGCGTCACGAACGCCCCGATCGACTTCACCCTGACCGACGCCAAGCTGGCCGACGGCAAGACCAGCGGCACGGCCACCACGGGCGCCGACGGCCAGCCGGCCACCGTCAAGGTCATCCCCACCGGCCCGAAGCCGTCCATCGCGGCCGTCGCGGACTCCCCCGCCGACAAGCCCGTCGTGCACTTCCCGATCCAGACCGAGAACATGCAGCGCATGGTCACGACCGGCGGCGAGAAGAAGCTGAACGCCGCCGCGAACGGCCAGGCCAAGACCGCGCCGGGCGTCGTGAAGATCACGAAGATCGACTCCGAGACCAAGAAGGCCATCGCCGGTGTCGCGTTGCGCGTCACGGCCAAGGACCAGACGGCCGCGGCGAAGAAGCAGGACGACACGGACCTGGTCGGCACGGACGGCAAGCCGCTGGTGCTGCAGACCGGCCCCGACGGCACGGTCGAGGTGCCGGACCTGCGCACCCCGCAGGAGATCTGCCTCGTCGAGGTGGCCGCTCCCAAGGGGTACGAGGAGTTCTTCGACCCGAAGGCGCCGCCTGCCTCGTGCGGCACGGTCGCGGCGGGTCAGACGCTCGCGCTGGAGCTGGTGAACAAGCCGAACAAGCCGGTCGTGCCCAGCACGATCCCCGCCGGCGCGGACGGTCAGACGCCGGTCGCGACCGCGTCGTTCGACACGCAGCTGCGTCCGGGCCTGATGCTGACGGTGGGTGGCCTGGTGCTGCTCGGCGCGGCGCTGGCAGGCTTCCTGGTGTGGCGCAGGCAGTGAGTTCCAGGGCTTTTCTGACCGGCACGCTGGTGGCGGGCATCGCCGCCGCCAGCGTGCTGGTCAGCACGTCCGAGACCGAGGTCCTCAAAGGACACGCGGTCGTGGACGAGATCCCGGTCGTCGGACCGGGACCGGTGGCGGACAGCCTGAGCACCGGCCGCGGTCCCGACCTCACCGGGTTGCTCGGCGGGGCGAACACGGCCAACGCCAGGCCGGTCGAACCCACCGCGCAACAGCAGCCCGCGCCGCCCAAGGCCGGTCCGGGTTCCGTGCGGCTGCCCTCGGGCGGCTCGGCCACGCTGGTGCGCAAGGAGGTCAAGGACGGCGTGCTGCCGGTGCCCGACGGCATCGGCGAGGCGACCTGGTGGGGCACCGAGCTCGCGGGTGCCGAGGGCGCGACGGTGCTGGCCGGGCACGTCGACTGGAAAGGCGCGAAGGGCCCGTTCGCGGAGCTGTGGCAGGCGCAGAACGGCCGTGAGGTCGTGATCGCCGACAGCGCGGGCAAGGAGTTCAAGTTCCGCATCAAGCAGATCGAGACCGTCCGCAAGGAAGAGCTGCCCGCACGCGCCGTCGAGTTCTTCGGCCCGCGTGGCCCGCACCGGCTGGTCCTGGTCACCTGCGGTGGCACCTGGGTGGGCGGTCAGCAGGGGTACGAGGCGAACAGAGTGGTCATCGCCGAACCCGTTGAGTGACCAATCGCGCACCTCGCGCAACCCGTTCGGGTAATCAGTCGTCTCCTAAGGTGTGAAGCGGTGGGGATGGTTGACCACGGGCCTGGCTCTGGGGCTGGTTCTGGCGATGGTGATGACCCTGGGGTCGCACAAGGAGCAGACACCTCAGGCGGACTCCGGCCCGTTGCCGATGGCACCCAGACTGCCCGCCCCCAAGGACGCGGGGCCGACGCCGACCGTGCCCGCGGCCACCCAGGAACAGATGCAGAAGCTGTCCTGGATGCACAAGCTCGCACCGGGTGAGAAGCCTCCGCAGTTCGTGCTCTTCTCTTTCGACGGCGCGGTGTCCAAGCAGCACTGGGACAAGATCCTGCCGATCGCGAAGGCCAAGAACGCGCACGTCACCGGCCTGCTGTCCGGCGTCTACATGCTGGCGGACCAGGACGGCAACCAGTACCAGCCGCCCGCCGGACTCAAGCGCGGCCTGTCCGACATCTCGTTCGGCGGCACCAGGCAGGACATCACCTCCCGGATCGGCTACCTGAACCAGGTGATCGCCGACGGCCACGAGATCGGCACGCACTACAACGGCCACTTCTGCTCGAACGGCTCCCAGCCGTCGGTCGACAAGTGGGACACGGCGGCCTGGAACGCGGAGCTCGACCAGTTCAGGCAGATCGTGGACAAGTCGCGCGCCGCCGGCCTCAACCTGCCCGCCGACGCAGTCCGAGGTGGACGGACGCCGTGCCTGGAAGGCAACTGGGACCAGGCTTTCCCCGCGATGGCCTCGCACGGGCTCGTCTACGACACCAGCAAGGTCGCGCTCGGCGTGCAGTGGCCGACCGTCCAGAACGGACTGTACGAGTTCCCGATGCCCGAGGTGCGCGTTCCCGGGCTGGCCAAGCAGGTCGTGATGATGGACTTCAACCTCTGGTACTCGCTCAACCAGGCCAAGGAACAGCCGGAGCGCGCGGCCGACTTCGCCCAGATCGTCCTCGAAACGTACAAGTCGGTGCACCAGGCCGCGTTGAACGGCAACCGCGCGCCGATCGTCGTCGGCAACCACTTCAACGAGTGGAACGGCAACGCGTTCTCGACGGCGATGGAGCAGTTCATGGAGTTCGTGTGCGACAAGCCGGAGACGGTGTGCGCCACCTACACCGAGGTGATCCAGTGGATGCAGCTGCAGGATCCGGCGGTGCTGGACCAGCTCCGCCGGATGCCCGCTGCGCGCAACTGAGCTGCTAGCCGTCGGTGGAGATGATCCGGTCGTCGTTCGCGCCGGGTGAGCCGTTGGCGTCCTGATTGGACGTTCCGAGCCACAGGGTGCCGTCCGGCGCCGTGGTCACCGCGCGCACGCGGCCGTAGCCCGTGAACACCGCCTGCGGAGTGCCGAGCGTGGTGCCGCTGACCGGGATCTTCCACACGCGCTTGCCGGTGACCGCGCCCACGTACAGGGAGTTCTTGTAGTAGGCGATGCCGGTCGGGCCGGCCTGGCTGGTGGACCACGTCTTGACGGGGTTCGTCATGCCGGCGGTGTTGCAGTTGCCCTCACACGTCGGCCAGCCGTAGTTCTTGCCGGCCTCGATCCGGTTGATCTCGTCGGTCGTGTTGTTGCCGAACTCCGTGGCGTACGCGGTGTTCCCGATCCAGGTGATGCCCTGGACGTTGCGGTGGCCGATCGAGTAGACCACGCTGCCGGCGCGAGGGTTGCCGGCAGCGGGCTGGCCCGCGGCGTCGAAGCGGAGGACCTTGCCGCCCAACGAGTTCCAGTTCTGCGCGTTGGCGGTGTTCTGGCCGTCGCCCGTGGTGGCCCACAGGAAGCCGTCCGGACCCCATTCGAGGCCGCCGCCGTTGTGGTAGCGGTTCTTGGGGATCCCGGTCACGATCGGCTGCGGCGTACCGCCGAGCTGCAGCTTGGCGACGCGGTTGTCGCTGGCCGTCGAGTAGTAGATGAAGACTGAGTTGTCGGTCGCGAAGCTCTTCGACACGGCGAGGCCGAGCAGGCCGCCCTCACCGCCGGTCGTCTGGGCCTGTTCCACCGTGTCCAGTTCGGTCACGGTGGTGCCCTTGATCTTCTTGATCTTCCGGGTGTCCCGCTCGGTGAAGATGCCGCTGCCGTCCGGCAGGAACTCGATGTCCCACGGGATGTCGAGCTTCGTGGCGAGTGTCCGTTCAGCCAGGACGGAGGGATCGTCCTGGGCCGAGGCGGGCATCACGCAGAGGGATGCGGCCACGGCAGTGCAGGCCGCCACGGCTGCGATACGACGAGCACGCATGTGCTCTCCTTCGGGTCCGCTCGTGAATTAGGCTGCGGCGGCGGTGTTGCAGGGCGTATTTACGCAATCACAGATCGAAGTGACCCGCAACAGTGGTCGGAGGTTCCGGTATTCCCGGCCGCCAGGTGGGCGAAACAAGACGATTTCCCTCCGATGACTTCAGGTAACTTCGTGGACGGTCTAGACCTTGACCGGCCGGAAGACATACCGTGTGAGTCGCCGCCGCGCCCCAACGGAAAGCGCTTGCCTGCCCAGTCGGGCAGATGAGCAGGACACCCGAGGAGTTGCGCCATGAACGTTGCCGTCACCACCACCGAGACCAAGCTCCCCGAGGTCAAGCGCGAGTGGGTCAAGCCCGACTTCCGCGACTTCGAGACCCCGATGGAGGTCACCGCCTACGCGGCTCGCAGCTGACGTCAGGCTTCGCGCCGGGGTTCCCAGCTGACGCCGGGGACCCCGGCTCCCGCGCGTCGTTCCTGGTAGACCTAGGAGTTTGCGTCCATGACTGCCGTCTCTCCCGCGGAGTTCGTCGCCGAGCTGCGCGCCCTCGCACCCCGGTACTGGGACAGCCACCCGTTCCACCTGCGCATGCACGCCGGCCAGCTGAGCAAGCACGAGCTGCAGGCGTGGGCCGCGAACCGCTGGTACTACCAGCGCTGCATCGCACAGAAGGACGCCGCGATCCTCTCGAACTGCCCGTCGCCGGAAATCCGCCGCCAGTGGCGTGAGCGGATCGTCTGGCACGACGGCACGCAGCCGGGCGAGGGCGGCGCGGAGAACTGGATCCGCCTCGCGGAAGCCGTGGGGCTGACGCGGGAAGAGGTGCTCGACGAACGGCACGTGCTGCCCGGCACGCGTTTCGCCGTCGACGCCTACGTGAACTTCGCGCGCACCAAGCCGTGGGTCGAGGCCATCGCCTCCGGCCTCACCGAGATGTTCTCGGGCGCGTTGATGCGCAAGCGCCTGGCGGCGTTGCGGGAGCAGTACCCGTGGATCGCCGAGGAGGGTTTCGCCTACTTCACCAACCGCATCCAGGCGGTCGCGGGCGAAGGACAGGCCACTGTGGACATCGTGGTCGCTCATTCGCTGACCCGCGAACAACAGTTGGCCGCCGTCGACGCGCTGTCGTTCAAGTGCGACGTGCTGCGGGCCGTGCTGGACGCCGTCGACTACTACTCGGGCAAGGGCAAGCCGTGACGACCGCCGTCGCGCTGGACGCCGTGCCGCGGATCCGGCGCGGCGTGAAGTGCACCTACGACCAGATCCGGGAGGCGCACGTCGTGCTGTTCCCCGAGGGCGTGCTGGTGCTGAACGAGACCGCGGCTTCCGTTGTGGCGCTTTGTGACGGCGTCCGATCCGTGGGAGACATCGCCGTCGTGCTGGCGGACGAGTACGAGGGTGTCGAGCCGGAGGACATCGCTTCGCTGGTCGCCAGGATGGTCGAACGAAGGGTGGTGGACGTCGATGGCTGAGGCGCCTTTCGGCCTGCTCGCCGAGCTGACACACCGGTGCCCGTTGCAGTGCGGCTACTGCTCGAACCCGCTGGAGCTGGTGCGACGCGACGCCGAGCTGTCGACCGAGGACTGGCGGCGGGTGTTCGACCAGGCCCGGTCGCTGGGCTGCCTGCAGATCCACCTGTCCGGCGGCGAACCGCTGCTGCGGCCGGACCTGCCCGAGCTGGTGGCGCACGCGAACAGCCTCGGCTGCTACGTCAACCTGGTCACGTCGGGAGTCGGCCTCTCGCGCGATCGGTTGCGGGAACTGGCTTCCCTCGGCGTCGACCACGTGCAGCTCTCCCTGCAGGACGCGACGAAGGAGGGCAACGACCGGATCGCGGGCATCAAGGCGTTCGACCGGAAGATCGAAGCCGCGGCCCACGTTCTCGACGAGGGCCTGCCGCTGACGGTCAACACCGTGCTGCACCGGCAGAACCTCGACAACATCGCCGGCATCATCGCGATGGCGGAGCAGATGGGTGCCGAGCGACTGGAGCTCGCCAACACCCAGTACTACGGCTGGGCGCTGCGCAACCGCGCGGTGCTGCTGCCCACGCGCGCCCAGCTCGCCGTCGCCGACCCGATCGTGGCCGCGGCGCAGGAACGTCTGCGGGGACGGATGGAGATCGTCTACGTCATCGCGGACTACCACGAGGCCCACCCGAAGCCCTGCATGTACGGGTGGGGCGCGCGGCAGCTCACGGTGGCACCGAATGGCGACGTGCTCCCCTGTCCCGCCGCCACGGTGATCTCGTCGCTGACGATCGAGAACGTGCGCGACTCCTCGTTGCACGAGATCTGGCACGACTCGCCGTCGTTCAACGCCTTCCGCGGGTTCGAGTGGATGCAGGACCCGTGCCGCTCGTGCCCGCGCAAGGAGATCGACTTCGGCGGGTGCCGCTGTCAGGCGTTCCAGCTGACCGGTGACGCCGCCGCGACCGATCCCGTGTGCTCCCTGTCGCCCGCGCGGTCCACTGTGGACCTGATCCTGGAGACCGAGATGGCGCCGGCCGAGGTGCCCGCGATGGCGATGAGGAAGATGCGGTGAAGGCGGTTCTGCTCGGCACGACGGCGGGTGGCGGTTTCCCGCAGTGGAACTGCGCGTGCGCCCTGTGCGTGCGCGCTCGTTCCGGCTCGTTGCCCTCACGATCCCAGGACTGCCTGGCGATCAGCGGCGACGGCACCGACTGGTGGCTGGTCAACGCCTCCCCGGACATCCGGACGCAGATCGCCGCGTGCTCGTTCCTGAACCCCGGCCCCGGCGCGCGCGACACCCCGTTGCGCGGGGCCCTGTTCACCGACGCGGAGCTCGACCACACCCTCGGGCTGCTGACGCTGCGCGGGGGCGCCGGCCTGACGGCGTGGGCTCCAGGCCCGGTCTTGCACGCGTTGCAGGACCAGTTCGACCTGCGCACGGTGATCGACGGCTATGCGCCGGTGGCGTGGCGTCAGGTCGAGGCCGACCAGTCGTTCTCGCTCGGCGGGCTGCGCGTGTCGGCGATCCCGATCAGCGGCAAGCGGCCGAAGTACGCCCGTTCGTCCACTGTGGATGGACATTGGGTGGTCGCGTACCGGTTCGAGGACCTCGTCTCCGGTGGCGTGCTGGTGTACGCGCCCTGCCTGGCGTCGTGGCCCTCCGGTTTCGACGAGGTGGTGGCCGAGGCCGACTGCGTGCTGCTGGACGGCACTTTCTACGCGGCCTCGGAGATGGGGTCGGCGACCGGCAGCTCGTCCGGCCAGGCCGCGATGGGGCATCTGCCGATCTCCGCGAGCCTGCCCGAGCTGCGACGATTCCCGTCCGTGCGCCGGCTCTACACGCACCTCAACAACACCAACCCGGTGCTCGACCCGTCGTCCCCGGAGTTCTCGAAGGTGCGGGAGGCCGGCGTCGAGGTTCCGTTGGACGGCACGGTGATCGAGCTGTAGATCGGCCACAATCACCGGATGTCCTACGTGATCGGTGGCCGGCCGCTGGCAGCGCGACTCGACGCGGAGATGCCGTCGTTCGTGCGGCAGGTGATCGCGTCGCTGGTCGAGCGCGTGCCCGCGTACGCCCAGCTGCCCGCGGAGGAGCTCGACGGCGACATCTACCGCGTCACCGAGCACGCCCTGCGCGCGTTCGCGGCCGTACTGGCTTCGGGCTCGTTGCCCTCGGCCGACGAACTGCGGTTCCTGCGCGAGTCGGCGGCGCGGCGGGCCGAGGAGGGCGTGCCGATCGACGTGGTGCTCACCGCGTACCACGTGGGCATCCAGGTCGTGTGGGAGACGCTGGTGCCCGAGGCGCGGCCGGAGGAGATCTCGGACGTGCTCGCGCTGAACGCGTTGGCGCTGCGGTACTTGCAGCTCGTGACGCCCGTGGTGAGTGCCGGGTACCTCGACGAGCGGCAGACGATGTTCGACGACGAACGCTCGGCGCGTGCCACGTTGCTGACCGGTCTGCTCTCCGGAACCGTGCAGGCGTCCGGGCCGTACGTCGTGCTGGCGCTGCACATACCGCCGCATCCGGACGAGCTGCTGGAGGGCGTGGACGCGGCGGTCGCCGGGCGGCGGAAGCTGCGCCGCCTGCGGACCGAGCTCGAACGGCACAGCCGCGAGCCGGTGCTGTCCTCGCTCACGCCTGATGGCGGTCTCGCGTTGCTGCCGGGTGAGGACCCGCCGCTGGAACGGATCTTCGCCGACGTGACCCGTTCGGCGGGGACACCGGTGACGGTGGCGGCGGTCGCGGCCTCACCCTCCGAGGTCGCGGCCGCCGCGGTCCTGGCGCGCGAGGTGCTGGCCGTCGCGGTGCGGTCGGGGCCGGGCCTCTACCGGCTCGCCGACGTGTTGCTGGAGTACCAGCTGTCCCGGCCGAGCGCGGCCCTCGGACCGCTCGCGTCGATCGTCGGGCCGCTGACCGAGGAACTCGTGCAGACGCTGGAGGTCTACCTGCGGCGCGGGTCGCGGCGGCCGGCTGCCTCGGAGCTGCACGTACATCCGAACACGGTGGACTACAGGTTGCGTCGAGTCGCGGAGCTGACCGGGCTGGATCCGACGCGGATCGAGCACGTCACGCTGCTCGCGGCGGCTCTGGCGGCGCGGAGGGCGCGCTGACGCAGGGGTACCCCCTGGCTGGGACCCCCTGCGTCACAACTTACGCAGCGGGTCCGACAAGATCCGTTGCCTTCGCCACCGCGGTGCCGAAGGCCTTCATGCCGGCCGCGTTCGGGTGCAGCGGCGCCGCGATCGTCGTCGGGATCAGGCCTTCCAGGTAGCGGTCCGCGGGCTTGGCGCACGTGTCGTGGCCGACGCTGACCGCGGCGAGGTCCACGTAGGTCGCGCCGCGCTTCTCCGCTTCGGCCTTGGCGGTGGTGCTGAGCAGGTTCACCGAGGCCTGCAGGTAGTCGCTGTCGCGCGCCCAGATCGGCTGGACCGGGTAGCAGCCGCCGGGACGGATGTAGGTGCCGTAGCCGGTGACGAGGATCTTGGCGTGCGGCGAACGGCGCTTGACCTCGTCGAGGGCGGCGCCGAACTCCGGTGCCCACTTCGCGATGTCCGCGGCCACCTTGTCCCCACCCGCCGTCAGCCGGTCCCTGCACGACAGGCCCACCGGCTCGGGCAGCAGGTTGATGCAGCCCAGCGCGGTCTGCACGAGGCCGACGTCGTTGCCGCCGATCGTGATCGACACCAGGTCGGTGGTGGGCTTGAGCGCGTCGTACTGCGGCTTGACGAACCCGAACTGGCGGCCCGCGAAGTCGTCGGTGGTGGCACCGGAGCAGGTGACGTCGGTGAGCCTCGCGCCGAGGAGCTTGGCCGCCACCTGCGGGTAGTTGTTGTTGCTGCTGCGCAGGCACCACAGCGCCGGGTCCTGGTTCGGGATCAGCGGACCGGCCGCCGCCGAGTCGCCCAGGGCCACGTAGTCGAGGGTGTCCGCCTGGGCGGTACTTGTTCCGGCGACCAACATCGCCACGACAGCCAACCCGGCCACGATTCGCATCCCGATCCTCCAACGCCGTTGTCAGGTCTGCTCATCGTGGTGGCTCAGGTCACTTGCGCGGGTGGGACGTTGCCCAGAGTCATCCGGTCGTGTTTGTGACCGATCACAATGGGCCCCGTGACTCCTGGGGAACTCCTCTCGTTGGCCGCGCAGTCCTGCGTGGACGCTGCCAAGCTGCTGCGCGACATGCGCGTCGACGTGTCGTCCAAGGGCACGTTCGACCAGGTCAGCACGGCCGATCTGGAGGTGGAGGCGTTCCTGCGGGCGGCCCTGGTCGCCGGTGCTCCCGGCTCGGCCGTGGTCGGCGAGGAGCTGGGCAGCTCGTCCGCCCCGCTCACCTGGTACGTCGATCCGATCGACGGCACGCGGAACTTCGTGCGCGGCATCCCTCTCTCGTGCATCTCCGTAGCCGCGGCGGTGGACGGCGTGCTGGTCGCGGGCTGCGTGCTCGACCCGTTCCGCGACGAGCTGTTCACGGCGGCCGTCGGCGTTCCGTTCCGCGTCACCTCCACGGGCCTCACGATCCCGCCCGGCACGAGCCCGCGGCCGCTCGTGCTGACCGACATCCCGTTGCCCGGCAGCCCGTACCAGGGCGAGATGGAGCTCCTGAACGACCTGCTGGGCATCGCGGACGTGCGCCGCGTCTACTCGACGGCCCTGTCGCTCGCTTGGGTCGCGACGGGCAGAGCGGACGCGGCGGCGAACATCGGCATCCACCCGTGGGACGTCGCGGCGGGCGCGGTGCTGGTCCGCGAGGCGGGCGGGGAGTTCCGCGAGATCGGCGTCAACGGGTTTGTCGCCGGACGGGGTGAGATCGTCGGCTGGCTGGCCGAACGAATGGAAGGCATCGTCTCGTGATCGATCTCAGCGGCAAGGTCGTGCTCGTCACCGGCACCGCCGGCGCCATCGGCAACGGCATCGCTCTCCGGTTCGCCGACGCGGGCGCCCGCGTCGTCCGCCACCGGGGCCTCGAGGACGGCGACCTGCGCACGTCGGCCCAGCGCGTGGTCGACGACGCCTTCGCGCGGCACGGCAGGCTGGACGCAGTGGTCAACAACGCGGGCATCCAACCCGTGGAACCGTTGCCCGACATGACTTCCGCGCAATGGCAGTCCGTCATGGACGCCAACCTGACGGCCCCGTTCGCCGTCACCCAGGCCGCCGTCGCGCACCTCCCGGCGGGCGGCTCGGTCACGCACATCGCGTCGATCGAGGGCACGCATCCGGCACCGGGCCACGCCCACTACGCCGTCTCGAAGGCCGGGCTGATCATGCACGCCCGAGCGGCCGCGCTGGAGTACGGACCGCGCGGGATCCGCGTCAACACGGTCTCGCCGGGCCTGATCGCACGGCCCGGTATCGAGGAGCAGTGGCCGGAGGGCGTAGCGCGCTGGCAGGCCGCCGCGCCACTCACCCGCCTCGGCACGCCGGAGGACATCGGCAACGCGTGCGTGTTCCTGGCCAGCGACCTCGCGACGTGGATCACCGGCCACGACCTCGTGGTGGACGGCGGAGTGACGGCCCGACCGACCTGGTGATTCCCGTCACAACATCGCAACCTCACGTGACCCTACGTAGCTACGCGTGCGCGTAGCCCAGTTCGTACAGGATCGACAGGGCACAAAGTCCCACTACTGCAGTTCCACTAATGGGTGACGATATCCCCAGGTCAGCAGCAGTAGGTAATCCGTCGAACACAGTGCGTATCAATAGGCTATGGAATGTCTCAACTCGGTCACATGTCAAATTTTGACTACCCCGAGTGATAACAGGCACGTCCCTTTCGTCGAAACCTCAACCAGTCGCACTGGACCAGAGGGGGACGGACGACATGACATCTGAAACGCCTGAGTTCCGACCGATTTCCCGCCGCACGCTGTTCGCCGCCGCACTCGGTGGTGTCGCGGTGGGCGTCGTCGGCAACAGCCTGTTCGCGGGAGCCGCCCATGCGGCGCCCAAGGCAGGCCGCAAGAAACTGCTGATCGGCAGCGTCGACCACCTCGGCAACGGGCTGCTGCAACTCGCCGACCCGAGCCTGACAGGCGAGCAGACGACCGTGGCCGTCAACGGCCAGCCGAACGGGATCGCGGGTTCGCCCGACGGCCTGAGCGCTTACGTGGGGACGGTCTTCGGGCCGGGACTGAGCGTGGTGGACGTCGACGGTGCCCGAGTCACGAACGAGGTCGCCGTGGGCGGGTTCGCCAACGACGTCGTCGTGTCGCCCGACGGCAAGTTCGTGTACGTCGCGACCGGGTCCAGCGGTGGCGGTGGTTCCCGCGGGCACGTGGCCGTGGTGGACGTCGCGACCGGCGAGGTGCGCGCGCTGATCAAGGCAGGTCTGCTGCCGCACACGCTGGCGCTGACGCCGGACGGCAAGCAGCTGTTCGTGGGGGACGAACGGGCCAAGGGCATCACGATCATCGACACCGCGAAGAACGCCGTGTCGGGTTCGTTCAAGACCGAGAAGTCGCCGTTGCAGCTCGCCATCGACCCCAAGGGCAAGAACCTGTACGTGGCGTCGTCGCGTGAGCTGATCACGTTCGACCTGCGCGGCGGGAAGTCCGGTTCGACCGAGCTCGAAGGCGTGCCCTGCGGGCTGGCCGTGCACCCGAACGGGACGTTCGCGGTGGTGAGCCTCTACACGGGCCGCGCCACCGACTCCCAGCTGGTGACGGTGAACATCAACTCCAACAAGGTCAGGACCAAGGAGGGCAACGGCAAGGCGAACGGTCCTCTGGCGATGAGCAAGGACGGTGGCCGCGCGTTCGTTCTGGACAAGAAGGGTCGCAAGACCACGTCCGCGGACACCTCCACCGGCAAGCCGGACAGCTCATTGACGACCCCCAACTCGAACACGCCGACCTGCGTCGCGTTCGTCGAGACCGCCTGAGCGCCGGAGGGAACCCGAGATGCCTTTCTCCATGTCCGTGAAGACCTTGGACTACACCCCTTCGTGGCCGACCTACCCCAGCCTCTGGATGGGCGGCTACTGCGGCGCTCCCCGCGGCAACCAGGGCGTGACCGACCGCAGGCTGCGCGCGCAGTGCGTCGTGATCGACGACGGCGCCGGCCCCAAGGTGATGCTCCGCGTCGACGTCGTGAGCATCCCCCGCTACGTCCACCAGGCGATCCGCACCGCCGTGCTGCCGTTGGTGGGCAACAACAACGGCCGCTTCCTGATCATCTGCAGCCACACTCACTCCGGCCCGATGATCGGCACGACGCGCCCCAGCCCGTACGTGATGATGGACCTCACGGCCGCGGACATCAGCGCGATCGAGGGCACGACCACGGTGTTCATCAACCAGATGATCGCCCTCGTGCAGCAGACCGTCGCGATGGCTCGCACGCCGGTCACCTTGTGGTACAAGGAAGGCAACGCGACGATCGGCTACAACCGTGCTGAGGAGCCCAACGTCCTCACCACGATCAGCGCGCTGATCGCCCGTCGCACCAGCGACAACGGCCTGCACACCGTCCTGTTCGGATACGCCTGCCACGCCGTGTCGCGCGGCAACGACAGGATCTTCTGCAGCGACTGGCCCGGTGCCGCCACCGACGTGATCAGCAACGCGCTGGGCGTCCAGGCGTTGTTCTTCCAGGGCGCCGCCGGCGACCAGGAACCCAACGACCCGCACTCCCCCAGCATGGCCACGAGCCTCGGCACCACGCTGGGCAACGCGGTCGTGTCGATGGTGAACTCGGGCGGCTGGAACGCGGTCAACGGCCCGGTCAGCACGTTCTACAACGAGATCCAGATCCCGCTGTCCGTCGACTTCGGCGACCCGGCCGCGGTGATCCGCGCCCGCAACTCCTACAACGACCGGCTCGACACGTTCCCGCCGGACGACTTCGCCTACCGCCACGCCGAGGTGATGATCGAGCAGATCCACGGCGACGGCCTGCCCAAGGTGTTCCCGATGCCCATCCAGCGCTGGAACCTGGGCGGCCTGAACATCCTCGCGATGTCGCACGAGGTCCTCTCGCAGTACGAGGTGACGCTGCAGAGCCAGACCCCGGGCTGGCTGTGGATCATGGCCTACGCCAACGAGACCGAGGGCTACGTCGCGGCCAACGGCGTCCTGCAGGCAGGCGAGGCGAAGCACTTCGGCTACGAGGCCGGCTGGACCGACGAGGACCAGCTGTCGGGACCCGGCTCGTGGACGACGTTCTACGCCTGGCCCGCACCGCTGAAGTTCTCCCCGAGCGGCGCCGCCGGACCGGGGACCACCGAGCGTCTGGTTCTCGACGCCTGCACCGCCATGCTGAACCTCTGAGGGGTGGAGTGAGACATGCCAGGACCCAGCACCACGTTGTCGGCCCGCTACGGCCTCGCTCCGGTCTATCCGTGCGACACCGCAGGCGACCTGTACCTGTTCGAACACTCGACGCCGGCCACCGGCACCTTCGTCTGGGGCGAGAGCTACCAGATCGGTGCAGGCTGGCAGGGCCGCGTGCTCGCCGGCCCGAGCGGGTGGACGTTCAGCATCACCACCGGCGGTGAGCTGAGACTGTTGCACTACAACGGAACCACGTGGGACAGCTTCAACGGCAACGAGTACCTCGTGCTCGCCCAGGGCTGGTCCTACACCGCGGCGAACACCCGCTACCGCATCTCGGTCGACGAGGACGGCGTCATCTACACCCTCGACGCCGCGGGCAACCTCAAGGCGCACTACTTCAACTTCACCACCCAGCAGTGGGCGGTGCAGGGCGCACTGCTGGCCACGGGCCTGACCCAGTACAACGCGATCGTCGCAACGAGCCGTGGCGTGGTCTACGCGCGCAACGCGGCCGGCGCGATGTACCGCTACTACATCAACTTCTGGTCCGGCCCGACCGCGACGTGGGTGACCCCGGCCTCCCCCGTCACGACGGGGTGGCAGAACCTGAAGAACTTCAGCTCGGCCGGCGGCGAGACGTTCTACGCCGTGAACCAGACCAACGGAAACCTGCTCTGGTACAGCTACAACCCGGTGACCAACGCGTGGAAGAACGCCAAGATCATCGGCAGCGGGTGGAACAACGAGCAGGACGTCGTCGTGCAGACCAACGCGTGCAGCCGGTTCCCGTGGGACACCGCCTGCAACTCGTTCGGGATGCAGGACGGCGGGGCCGTGATCACGCGCCTGAACCAGGTGAAGAAGAACTAGATCCGCTCGACTTGGGCCCGTCCTCGGCACTGCAGCCGGGGGCGGGCCTTTCGCGTGACCAAGACCACACCCCAGGCGCGCCACTCACCCGGCTCGGCGTCCTCCTGAACGCGTACCAAGATCAACTAGTGATTACTCTCCGCTCTTCCCCGGACACCGTTCGGAGGCGAGCGGATCTCGTTCAGACGTCGGCGAAACCACCGCCGAGAACGAGTGAAATGCCTGATCAAGCACCAGATTCTGGGGTGGATTCAGATGGTGCCCCCGACGGGATTCGAACCCGTACTGTGATCCTTTTAAGGGACCTGCCTCTACCGATTGGGCTACGGGGGCGCGGTGAGCCTAGGCCTTGATCGTCGGCTTGTGTGAGCCGATGGTCTTTTCTCGCCCGAGCGGCCCAGCGAATTGGACTAGAGCGAGCATCCGGCTAAGCGTCGAACGGTCCCGAACATCAGCGTGCCCTCCCCGCTCCGAGCAGCTCCTTGAAGCGCAGCGCCACCCAGTCGTGCACGGCCGCGGAGACGCTGTTGTCGCCCGCCCTGTGTTCGAACCAGCGCCAGTCGCAGTTGACGTTGATCTCCAGGAACACGTGGTCGCCGCTGCCGGTCACGAGCAGGTCGAACGCCGCCACCTGGACTCGCCAGTGGCGGGCCAGGGCGAAGAGCCTGTCCGAGAGGGACGCGGGGACCGAGGTCGGCGTGACGCGGACCGCGTCCGGGTCCACCCAGAGTTGGGCCGGGTCGAGTTTGTCGACCTGGTAGGCGATGCAGCGATCGCCCACGACGAACACGCGCAGCTCGGTGTCCGAGGGGACGTACTCCTGGACGATCACCGGTGCGGGTTCTGGGGCGTCTGAGGCCCTGGAGGTCTCGAGCGGGCGTGGGAACAGGCCGTGTTGCACGCCCGGGCGTGGTTCCAGGAGGTGTCGGCCCGCCGTTTTTACGATGCAGGCGCCGCCGCCTGGGCGGGTGCGGCCTGGACGGGTCGTGACGGCCGTGCGGGGCACGCGCAACCCGAAAGCAGAGGCGTCGGAAAGCTGCGTGAGACGGTCCAGGTGCGTCGAGAAGCGTGACGGGTTCACGTGAGCCCAGTCGGAGCGCGAGGACAGCCAGTTGGCCACTGAGGCCCATTGGTCGACGGCGTAGGCGCCGGCCAGGGTTCCCGGTTCGATCGGGATGGCGGAGAGTTCGAAGTGGCGGCGCCAGACCAGCAGGGGGCGCAGGAGCCAGCGGTCGAGTTCGACCAGGGGCTGGTCGGTGTAGACCGAGAGCGGGAGGTCGACGCAGCGGTCGGCGTCGATTCGGGCCATCCGGATACCGCGCTCTGCCAGTGCGATGGAGAGTTCGTTCATCTCCATGTCGGCGGCGCGGGCCAGGACGAGCACGCAGGGTTGCGGGTTGCCGTCGCCCTCGTCGACCATGCCGAGGCGGTGGACCTGTTCCTGGAAGTCCAGACACTTGGGCGGGGAGCGGAAGAGATATTCCTGGCCCTGGAGCAGAAGTGGTCTGGCAGCCTCGGACGGGGCACCTGGCACCCGCCCGTCAGCCGACCTGCTCAATCGTCCTTCTTGCTGCGGAAAACCTGCCCCGCCTGCGCGTACTCTGCGGCGTACTGCGCCAGCGCGGGGTCCTCGATCTCGCCACGACGAAGCTGTGCGGCCAGCTCCTCGAGAGACATCGGGATCACCTCTCTCCCCACATGGCGAATCACGCATTCAGGTGATGCACCAGCCGTAGTCTCCGAAACACGTAACGCAATGTCAAGGCGACCCTCGAAGCTTTACTCCGATTGGGCGCTTAAGTTCCGCCTGCAGTCCAGCGAAGTGCCCCGAACGAGGGGTCGTCCGGGGCACGACGTCACTCACAGAGAGTGAAGGTCAGCTTTGCACTGCGCGATCGAAGTCGGACTTCGGGTCGTTGATCTGGCCCAGAGCCACGACCTCGCGGCCGTAGAACAGCGCCTGCGTCCAGTCCATCAGCACGCGGAGCTTGCGGTTCACGGTCGGCATGAACGCGACGTGGTAGCTGCGGTGCATGAACCACGCCGGCACGCCCTTGAAGCGCAGGCCGAACACGTCCGCGACGCCCTTGTAGAGGCCGAGGCCCGCGACCGAGCCGAGGTACTTGTGGAAGTAGTCCTTCGGCTTCTGGCCGCGCAGCGACGCGACGATGTTCTTCGACAGCAGCTTCGACTGACGGATGGCGTGCTGCGCGTTCGGCACGCACGTCGCCGTCGGGTCCTCCTCGGTGCGCGAGAGGTCCGGCACCGCGGAGCAGTCACCGGCGGCCCACACGCCGTCGAGGCCCTGGACCTGCATGGCGGCGGTGCACCGGACGCGGCCGCGCTCGTCGAGCGGGAGGTCCGTGTTGCGCAGCACCGGGTTCGCCTTCATGCCGGCGGTCCAGATGATCGTGTCGGAGTCGAACTCGGTGCCGTCGTCGAGGATGACGTGGCCACCCTCGAGCGACTTCACGCGGGTGTCGAGGTAGATCTTGATGCCGCGCTTCTCCAGCGCCTCGACCGTCCAGGCGCCGAGCTTGGCGGACACCTCGGGCATGATGCGGCCCATCGCCTCGACGAGGACCCAGTTCATCTCTTCGGGCTTCAAGCCCTCGTAGTACCGAAGCGCATACCGCGTCATGTCCTCAAGCTCGGCGAGCGTCTCGATGCCCGCGAAGCCACCACCGATGACGACGAAGCTGAGCAGCTTCTTGCGCAGTTCCGCGTTGTTCGTGCTCGCTGCCTGGTCCAGGCGCGACAGCACGTGGTTGCGGACGTAGATCGCCTCGCCGATCGTCTTCATGCCGATGCCGACCTCGGCCAGGCCGGGGATCGGAAGCGTGCGTGAGATCGCACCCAGCGCGGAGACGAGCACGTCGTACTCGATCTCCTCGACGTGGCCGTCCGACAGTTCGGCGGTCACGATCTTGCGCGCGTGCTCGATCCTGGTGACGCGGCCGGTGACGACGTGGCAGCGCTTGAGCACCTTGCGCAGTGGAGCGACGACGTGGCGCGGCTCGATCGAGCCGGCCGCCGCCTCAGGCAGGAAGGGCTGGTAGGTCATGTGCGGCTGCGGGTCGATTACCGTCACGGACGCCTCACCGGAGCGCAGTTTCTTCTGCAGTCCGAGAGCCGTGTACATCCCGACGTACCCACCGCCGACAATGACGATTCGTGTGGGTTGCGACTTCACAGCAGCCATACACATATGGTCGCACCAGGACCCCCTTTTTCGCGCGTCTGAAGGGGCTGTTGTGACTACCGTCGCGCGGTGACGCCGGACACGATCGCGGCTGACCTGCGACTTGAGTCAAAGTTGAGGCGTTCTCCCTGAGAGGGACGATTCAGATCCTCAGCGCGACGACCCCGATGAGGACCGTCAGAGCCCCCAGTCCGAGCACCTCCACGAGCCCGATACCGGCACCCGATGGGGCGAACGCCGCGAAGGCCGTGACGACAAATGTGATCACTTGGACAATGGCGAACCGGCGCGCTGGTGCTTTCAGCGCAGCGGGCTCGATTTTCGTTTTCACCGGAACGACCGCCGCGAGCGCGGACGTCACGTGAATGAGGTGCAGCGCCGGAATCATGATCAACACGCCGAGCCGCAACGGGTGCCCGTCGGCGAACGCCATCGCCAGCGCCGCGTAGCCGATCAGCAGGGCCGCGCACGCGCTTCCCGGCATGAGCGCGGTGAGCACCGTCAGCACCGCGACGATCAGCAACGGCGCGATCGACGACGACTCCAGGTGCAGGATCAGCGCCACCGGCAACGCGGCGAGCACGATCGCCAGACGCATCAGCACTCGCGCGTCACCGCCACCCCGTGCTCGGCCATGCGCCGCAGCCGCAGCCGGTGCTCTGCGGAGATCATCTCGGCCGCGACCTCACCCCACGCGGTCTCCCGGTCGGGCTTCAGCTCCAACGGCAGCGTGTTGATCGCCAGCACGACATGGCCGTGTTTGCGCGTCTGCACGGCCAGCTCCGCGATGTCGTCGTCGAGGAACGGTGACAACAGCACGACCACACATCCGTGCGGAAGCTTGCGCAACGCAACGCGTGACGACCACCCGGCGGCCTGCACACACACGACGAGCTGCGTGCGGATGCGCATCAGGTGACGCCGCCCGACGCCGGAACGCACGTTGAGCTGCGGGCGTGACAGGTCCATCAACCCCACCCGGTCGCCCTGCCGCAGGTAGCCCGCGGCCATCGACGCCGCCCGCCGCACCGCGCGGTCCAGGCTGCCACCGGGACGCGTCGTGGCCCCGTAGTGCGGCGAGGCCCAGTCCGCCACGTCCGAACCGACGTCGGCACGGGTGTCGAGGGCCAGCACGATCTCCGCGTCGGCCTCGGCGTGCCGTTCGCGGACGTGCACGGTGCCCGTGCGGGTCGTGACGCGCCAGTCGATGCGCTTGAGCCTGTCCCCCGGCTGGAACGCCCTGATGTCGCGCAGCTCGGTCGAGTCGCCGGCGCGCGGCGAGCGGTGGATGCCGACCAGACCGGCGGGCCGGGGCGGCAGCGGGCCGGCGGGGTGGTGCTCGACCGGCGGCAGGATCGTGCGGACGTGCTCGGTGCCGACGATCGGCCCGTAGACGTGCAGGCCGTCCGGTCCGGCGAACAGGTGGTCGAGCCGCAGGTCGACACCGGGTCCCCACGCGTCGCGCCGGATCTCCACCGGCAGGTCGGGTGAGTGCGCCGGGACCGCCTTGACGACGCCGGGCAGCTTGACCACGGCGATCTCGGCGTCCGCGCCGTCGAGGTGCGCGACGGTGTGCACGACACCGGCGCCCGCCCCGCGCGGCACCGGACGCACGCTGACCGCGGGCGTGCCTTTCGGTTTGGTCGTGAGCAGCACGGACAGGATCAGCGGCACGCCGAACAGCACCAGTTCGACCTGGTGCAGGAACATCCCGCCGACGACGAGCCCCACGCCCAGCCAGACGGCGCGCGAGTAGGCGTCCGTCGGATGCCAGTGCGCGCCGTGCGACTGGGCGAACGCCTCCCTGATCTTGTCCGCTCTGCTCATGAGCTGGGCGGGCCCGGAACCTTGCCGAGCAGTTCGGTGACGACCTGCACGCCGTTCACGCCGGACGTCCACGTCTCGGGCTTCATCACCAGCCGATGCGCCAGCACGGCGACCGCGCACTCCTTGACGTCCTCGGGCGTCACGTACCCGCGATCGTCCAAAATGGCCAGTGCGCGGGCGACGAGCACCAGCGCCTGCGCACCTCGTGGCGACGCGCCGACCTCGACGGACTGATGCCTGCGCGTGGACACGGCCAGATCAACGCAGTACCGCAGGAGATCGTCGTCCACTGTGGTCTTCTCGAGCTCGGCCTGCAGCTCGGCAAGCCGGCCTTCGGCCAGCACCGGCGGCACCACGGCGTCTTCCTGCTGCCGCGCGATCCGCCGCCGCAGGACCTCGACCTCCTCCTCGGGCGGCGGATAGCCGATGTCGAGCCGCACCAGGAACCGGTCGAGCTGCGCCTCGGGCAACGGGTAGGTGCCCTCGTACTCGACGGGGTTCGAGGTCGCGAGCACGTGGAACGGCGTGGGCAGCGGGAACGTGCGCCCCTCGACCGTGACCTGCCGCTCCTGCATGGCTTCCAGCAGCGCGGACTGCGTCTTGGGCGGCGTGCGGTTGATCTCGTCGGCGAGCAGCAGACCGGCGAAGACGGGCCCCTGGTGGAACTCGAACTCGCGGCTGCCGGGGTCGTAGAGGAACGACCCGGTGACGTCCGCGGGCAGCAGGTCCGGCGTGCACTGCAGGCGGCGGAAGTCGAGGCTGAGCGCCTGCGCGAGCGAGCGCGCGATCAGCGTCTTGCCGAGGCCCGGCACGTCCTCCAGCAGCACGTGCCCGCCGGCCAGCACGGCGGCGAGCGCGAGCCGCAGCGTGCGGGTGCGTCCGACGACGACCTTGCCGATCTCGTCGAGGACCGCCTCGGCCTCGTGTGCGATGGTCACTCGACCCTCCTGAGCCTTTCCGCGAGTTGCTTCGGATCGGGCATCTCGGACGCCTCGATCCCCAGTCGTGCGAACCGGGCGCGGAACCGTTCCTGGTAGCGCCTCGGCTCTGCCGCCGCCTCCTCCAGCCTGCTCGCGAGCGTGCTGGCGTGCGCGGAACTGATCGAACCGGGCGGCGGCGGCGCCGAGCTCCAGACGATGTCGGTGGCCCGCGGCAACCTGGTGACCAGCACGCCGAACGCGGTCGGCGGCACCGCCAGCGCCGCGGCCCACGCCGGTGAGGCGCCGAGCCACCAGATCACCACGCCGATGATCACCCCGACCACCAGCGCCAGCACGGTTCTCATGCGAGCTCCCGGACGATGCGGCCCAACTCCTGTTGCGCCTGTTGAGCTTGCGCGGCCGTCACGTCCTCATGCCCGAACCGCGCGCGTTGGTAGAGATCCTTGAGCACCACGGCGTCGACGCCGAGCTTCTCGGTGAACTCGGTGGGCGTCTGGTGCGGCTGCCGGGGTTCCGCGGCTTCGAGCGCGAGCCAGGCGGCGATCACGGCGTCGCGCGGCGGCCGGTTCGGGTGCTCGGTGAACTCCTGCAACGCCTTCTCGACGCGCCGCACGACCGCCGACTCCCCGACCTCGCCGCTCTCGACGTCCACACCCCGCACGCCTCTCGGGCGCCGCCACCGGGGCAGCTCGAACGCGAGGATGATCCCGACCAGTCCGAACAGGACCAGCCCGGCGAGCAGCACCAGGTACACGGTCACCGGCACGGCGAGCGCGTCCGGCAGCTCGCTGGGCATCGGAATGTCCATCTGCGGCGCGCGGTCCTGCGGCGGCGGGCGGTCGTCCAGGCGGTTGACGAACGTGACCGGCGACGTGCCACTGGCCGCGACGACGACGATCAGCAACGCCGCCACCGCCACCCCGGCCCGCCACCACTTCATGCCGGACAGCCTTACACGCACCAGCGGAGTTGGGATGATCCTTTGGCCAACTTGCTAGTCGAACGACTCCGCGGGCACCAACCCGGCCAGGAACGACCGGAAGTCGGGCGCCAGCGCCAGTTCCGACTCACCGTCGGCGTCGAGCCAGACAACCGACGGCTCACCGGCCGGACCGCACGCGCGGTAGTCCAGGGCGATCCACCAGTGGCCGTCCCCCGTCAGCAGCACCACAGGTGACGGCAGGCCCCACTCCTCGACCAGGTAGGGCGTGTCGAGCAGCGACGTCGTGCGCTCCGCGACCCCGATACCCATCAGGCTGTCGAACGGGGCGTGGTCCTGCGCCCACGAGTTCGGCTCGCTCGGGAACGCCGACCGTTCGTCCACGACCACGCCGCCGTTCTGCACGCGCAGCAGGTCCAGCAGCGCTTCCGGGAGTCGCACGCCGAGGAGCTTCTCGGCGTCGCGGACGGCCTCGTCGGTGAGGGGCTGCTGCACGCCGTACGGGCTGTCGCTCCAGAACTTCACGGCGCACATTCTGAGGCACCGCCGACGGCTAGGGTTCGCGAATGGAGTTGACCATGGACCTCGGCGAGAGACAGGCGCGTCAGTACGAGTGCGGCTGCTGCAACGCTCCCATCGAACGCGTGTGGAACTTCGTCCACCGTGACGGCAAGGCTCACGCGGTGTACTTCGCCAACTCCTATCACCACCAGGATCAGCCGCACGAGACGTGGATCGACGTCATCCTGGGCACGTGGGGCGCGGACGTGGTCGACGACCACGTGACGTTCGGCTGCCGCGTCGGGCCCGTCGTGGACAGTCCCGCGCCCGCGGCGACGCTGGTGCAGGCGTGCATGGACGGTTCGACGGGACCGGTGCACGGCACGGTGCTGTCCCGGGAGGACGGCCTGGCCCATCCGCGCCTGCCGGAGTTCTGGGAGGTCGTGGACTTCGTGCTGGCCAACGACCCGACGGTCAACTCTCACCTGTACGGATAGCCGCCCATCAGCTCATCGCCCGCTTCAGCACGTCCTGAAGCATCTCCTGCGTGAGCTTCCCGGTGAACGTGTTCTGCTGCGAAACGTGGTAGCAGCCGAACACCCGCAGCCCACCCAGCTCCACCTCCACCCCGTGCCCGAACTTGGGCCGCGCGGACCCCAGCAACGGCAGGAACGCCTGCCACCCGAACGCCCCGAGCACCACCACGGACCGCAGTGACGTCATCAGCCCGAGCTCCTCGCGCAGGAACGGCGAGCACCGGTCACGTTCGGCGGGCGTCGGCTTGTTCGCGGGCGGCGCGCATCGCACCGGGGACGCGATCCGCACGCCGTAGAGCTCCAGGCCGTCGTCCAAGGACACCGACGTGGGCTGCGAGGCCAGGCCGACCTCGTACAACGCCCGGTACAGGAAGTCGCCGGACCGGTCACCGGTGAACATCCGGCCCGTCCGGTTCGCCCCGTGCGCCGCGGGTGCGAGGCCCACGATGAGCAGCGAGGCGTCCAGGGGCCCGAAGCTCGGCACCGGCCGGCCCCAGTAGTCCCAATCCATGAACGCCGCGCGCTTCTCCCGCGCCACGGTCTCGCGCCACTCGACCAGGCGTGGGCACGCTCGACAGGCCGTTATTCGATCGTCGAGTTCCGTAGTGTTGCTCCCATGTCCGAGGAGAAGACCGAAGAGAAGCCCGAGTCTCCCGCTGATGATCTGGTCACCACCCAGCACAGCATCACCGTCAAGGGCCGCGAGCTGAACTACACCGCCACCACCGGGCGGATCGTGCTCAAGGAAGAGGTGATGAAGGACGGCGTGTTCGAGGGTCACAAGCCCAAGGCCGAGGTCTTCGTCACCACGTACACACTCGACGGCGCCGACCCGCTGAAGCGGCCGGTGACGTTCGCGTTCAACGGTGGACCGGGTTCCGCCAGCGTGTGGCTGCACATGGGGCTCCTCGGGCCGCGCCGGGTCCTCAGCGGCGACGTCGGCAACCTCACCGCGCCGCCGTACGGGATCGCGGACAACGAGGAGAGCCTGCTCGCCGAGAGCGACCTCGTGTTCATCGACCCTGTGTCGACCGGGTTCTCCCGGGCCGCGCAGGGTGAGAAGCCCGGCAACTACCACGGCTACCAGCCCGACATCGAGTCCATCGCCGAGATCATCCGGCTCTGGACCGCGCGCAACGGCCGTTGGATGTCGCCCAAGTTCCTCTGCGGCGAGTCGTACGGCACGCTCCGCGCGGCCGGGCTGGCCGAGCACCTGCAGAAGAAGCACGGCATGTACCTCAACGGGCTCATGCTGATCTCGAGCGTGCTCGACTTCGCGACGCTGGAGTTCAACGAGGGCCACGACCTCGGCTACACGCTCTTCCTGCCGACGTACGCGGCCATCGCGCACTACCACGGCCTGCACGGCGACCGTCCGCTCAAGGAGGTGCTCGCCGAGGCCGAGGAGTTCGCGGTCCGCGACTACCCCTACGCCCTCGCGCGCGGCAACCGGCTGACCGACGTGGAGCGCGCCGCGGCGATCGAGAAGCTCGCGCGGCTGACCGGTCTGTCCGAGGAGTACGTGGACGCGGTCGACCTGCGCGTCGAGCACATCCGGTTCTTCACCGAACTGCTGCGCCGCGACCGCAAGACCGTCGGCCGCATCGACGCCCGCTTCACCGGCTGGGACACCGACTACGGCCGCGAGGGCATCTCCGCGGACCCGTCGATCGACGCGATCCTCGGCCCGTACTCCGCGGTGCTCAACCACTACCTGCACGCCGAGCTCGGCTACTCGAGCGACCTGCCGTACGAGGTTCTCGCGCGGGTCATCGAGAACTGGTCGTACAAGGAGTTCGAGGGCCGCCACGTCACGACGGCGGGCAAGCTCTCGGCGGCGATGCGGGCGAACCCGCACCTCAAGGTGCACGTCGCGTTCGGCTGGTTCGACGGCGCCACGCCGTACTTCGCGGCCGAGCACCTGATCGCGCACCTGCAGATCCCGAAGGAGCTCACGGCGAACATCGAGTCGGCCTACTACCCGGCCGGCCACATGATGTACGTCCACGAGCCCAGCAGGATCCAGCAGTCCGAGGACCTCGCGGCGTTCGTGCGGAACTCGTCCAACACGTGATCCTCGACCTGTCCGACGACACCGTCCTGCACGAACTGTGGACGGTGCAACGGCTGGCGTACGCCGTCGAGGCCGAGCTCATCGGCTTCGACGGCATCCCGCCGCTGCACGAGTCAGAAGACGAACTCCGCGCCTGCGACGAGATCTTCCTCGGGCTGCACGACGAGGAAGGCCTCGCCGGCGCGGTGTCCTACCGGCTCGACGGGTCCACTGTGGACATCTGCCGGCTGGTCGTGCACCCGCGGGCGCACCGCCGCGGCATCGCGTCGAAGTTGCTCGACGCGTTGCCGCCGGGACCGCAGACGGTCAGCACCGGTACGAAGAACGAGCCCGCGCTCGCGTTGTACCGCAAGCGCGGGTTCGTCGAGACCGGCACGCGCGAGGTCGCTCCAGGGGTGACGCTCACGGACCTGAGCCGGTGATCATCTTCCTCAACGGGACGTCCAGCTCCGGCAAGTCGAGCATCGCGGCGGAACTGCTGAAGGTGCTGGACACCCCGTACTTCCTCATGGCTGTCGACGCCTTCGGCGCCATGCGGTCGGTCGAACGAACGCTGGAGCTCGACGGACCCGAGCTGACCGACGTCCTGCGCCGCACGAGGGCAGGCTTCCACCGCGCCGTCGCGGGCATGGCGCACGCGGGCAACGACGTAGTGGTCGACCACGTGCTGAGCGAGCCGTGGCGCCTTCAGGACTGCCTCACCGTCCTGGACGGCCTGGACGTCGTGTTCGTGGGCGTGCACTGCCCTCCAGAGGAGCTGGAGCGGCGCGAACAGGCGCGAGGCGACCGGGTGCCCGGTGTGGCGGCGAAACAGCTGCAGAGCGTCCATCAGCACGGGCTTTACGACTTCGAGGTCGACACCAGCCTCAGCAGTCCGCGGGAGTGCGCCGAGGCCATCAAGGCATCTCTGGCGCGGCCACCGCGGGCGTTCGAGGCGTTGCGTCTTCGCTGACGGGCCGCCGGGCCGAGTCGACGCGCACGCCCGTCTCGGCGTGCAGGTACTGCACGCGCAGGAACTTGATGCGGTTGCCAGGAACGACGACGCGCTCCCAGTTCTGACCGATGACTGTGGTCTTCTTCTCGTCGCCGCCTGTCACAGGCTCGCCGACGTAGGTCAGCTTCGCGCCTTCCAGGACGATCTCGCGGGTGTTCGGATCGCCGACCGCGTCGTAGGAGCGCATGAAGCCGAAGAACGAGTTTCCGTCCTCCAGCATCACGTGCACCCAGCACACCGTGTTCTTGGGGCGATCCTCTCGGAACACTTTGACCCACGCCGACTGCTTGCCGAGCGACCGCGGTTGCCGTCGCCTGAGGGCCAGCACGGAGTCGAACGCGACGGCCAGCGCGCACGCCAGCGCCAGCTCCGCGACCGCGCTGTAGCCGATGAGCGCCACGTTCTGCTTCACGTAGTCGGGCTTGGCCACCAACGCCGTCAGGTCGACGAACAGTTTCCAGCCGAACCACTTCGAGGTCGCGACGTGGACGCCGAGCAGGATCACGGTCGAGATCACCGTGAAGGCGAGGCTGCTGAGCGCGACTCGCGACGCCTCGCGGAAGACCGTCTCCTTGGCGCCCGCCCGGCGCTGTTCCCGACGGAGCTCGAAGACGATGCCGGGCGCGACCAGGGCGAGGAACGAGGCCAGCGCCCCGATCGTCTGCGGAACCACTAGTCGATGCTGCCGGAAACGGGAGGCGGCACCAGTGCCTCCGCGTCGTGGTAACCGTACGGCGGCTTCCCCGGCTGCTGGGGACCTTCTTCGACGTCCTCGTCGTAGCTTTCTTCGGGAACGGGAGAGCCGGGAACCGACTCAGGAGTGCCATAAGGACCGGTCATGCCGACTCCGTGGGTAGAGCGTCCGACGCCGGAACCAAGCTAGCACCGCCGCGCGCACCGACGTCCGGGAACGAGAAAGGGCCGCGCCCGCAGGCACGGCCCTTCCAGCACGAATGCGATCAGACGACCGCGCGCTCCTCCGCGAAGTGGCACGCGGCGGGGTGACCGTCGTTGCGCACCACGAGCTCGGGAACCTCGGTGGCGCAGATGTCCTGCGCCTTCCAGCACCGCGTGCGGAACCGGCAGCCCGAGGGCGGGTCGATCGGCGACGGCACGTCACCCGTCAGGCGGATGACGTCGCGCCGGCCGCGCTGGGTCGGGTCCGGCACCGGCACGGCGGACAGCAGCGCCTGCGTGTACGGGTGCATCGGCCGCTCGTAGATCTCTTCCTCGGTGCCGATCTCGACCATCTTGCCGAGGTACATCACGCCGACGCGGTCCGACAGGTGGCGGACCACCGACAGGTCGTGCGCGATGAAGACGTACGACAGTCCCATCTCGGACTGCAGGTCGCCCAGCAGGTTCATGACCTGCGCCTGGATCGAGACGTCCAGAGCCGACACCGGCTCGTCGCACACGATCACCTTGGGCTTCAACGCGAGCGCGCGGGCGATGCCGATGCGCTGGCGCTGACCGCCGGAGAACTGGTGCGGGTACCGGTTGATGTGCTCCGGGTTGAGACCCACGGTCTCCAGCAGCTCCTGGACCTTGCGCTGCCGGTCGCCCTTGGGCGCGACCTCGGTGTGGATCTCGTACGGCTCACCGACGATGTCGCCGACCGTCATGCGCGGGTTCAGCGACGTGTACGGGTCCTGCAGCACGATCTGGATGTCGCGACGCAGCTTGCGCAGCTCCGAGCCCTTCATCGCGAACATGTCGCGACCCTCGAAGCGGGCAGAGCCCGACGTCGGCGGCTCCAGGCGCATCAGCACCTGGGCCAGCGTGGACTTGCCACAACCGGATTCGCCCACGACACCAAGGGTTTCGCCCTTGTTGAGCGTGAACGAGACGCCGTCGACGGCCTTGACGTGGCCCACGGTGCGCTTGAACAGCACGCCGACGCGGACCGGGAAGTGCTTGACGAGGTTCTCGACCTCGAGGATTGGCTCAGCCACGAGCGACAACCTCCTCCGCGATGTGGCACCGGCTGGTGCGGCCCATGCCGAGGTTGTGCACGACCGGCACCTCGGTGGAGCACCTGTCGAACACGCGCGGGCAGCGCGGGTTGAACGGGCAGCCGGGTGGGATGTTGGTCAGCGACGGCGGCAGACCCTTGATGGTCTTGAGCTCCTGGCCGCGCAGGTCGACGCGCGGCAGGGACTCGAGCAGCGACTCGGTGTACGGGTGTCCCGGCGCGCGGAACAGCTCGTACACGTCGGCGTGCTCGACGATGCGGCCCGCGTACATGACGGAGATCCGGTCCGCGACGTCGGCGACGACGCCGAGGTCGTGGGTGATCAGGATCATGCCCATCTCGCGCTCCCGCTGGATCTCCGCCAGCAGGTCCATGATCTGGGCCTGCACGGTGACGTCCAGCGCGGTCGTGGGCTCGTCCGCGATCAGCAGCTCCGGGTCGAGCGCCAGCGACATCGCGATCATCGCGCGCTGCCGCATACCGCCGGAGAACTGGTGCGGGTAGTCCGAGACGCGACCCTTGGCGTTCGGGATCTTCACCTGGTCGAGCAGCTCGATGGCGCGTTTGCGGGCGTCCGCCTTGGACATCCCGCGGCGGACCTTGAGCTGCTCCTCGATCTGGAACCCGATGGTGAACACGGGGTTCAGCGCCGAGAGAGCGTCCTGGAAGATCATGGCGATGCCCTCGCCACGCACCTGACGCCGCTCCTCCGCCGACTGGGTCAGCAGGTCCTCACCGCGGAACTTGATCGAACCGTTGGTGATGAACCCCGGCGGCGTGTCCAGGATGCCCATGATCGTCTGGGCGGTCACGGACTTGCCGGAACCGGATTCACCCAGCACAGCAAGGGTTTCGCCCGCCGAGACGTGGTACGAAACGCCGTTGAGCACCTTCGCGACACCGTCGCGGGTGCGGAATTCCACGTGGAGATCCTCGACCTCCAGCAATGGCTGAGTCACAGGATTCCCCTAACGGGACTTGGGGTCGAGGGCGTCGCGCACGGCGTCGCCCAGCATGACGAAGGCCAGCACGGTGATCGTGACGAAGCCCGCGGGGAACAGCAGCATGTGCGGAGCCGACTGGAAGTAGTCGCGCGACTCCGAGATCATCACGCCCCACGACACGACCGGCGGACGCAGGCCGATGCCGAGGAACGCCAGCGTCGCCTCGGCGCCGATGAAGGCACCCAGGGCGATCGTCGCGTACACCAGCACGGGCGCCACGGTGTTCGGCAGCAGGTGCCGGAACACGATCCGCAGCGGGGACGCGCCGAGACCGCGGGCGGCCTTGACGTAGTCCTGCTGCTTCGCCACGAGCGTCGCGGAACGCATGATGCGCATCGCCACCGGCCACGACAGCACGGCGATCGAGAGCACCACCTGCGTGATGATCTGCACGACGCCGGGGTTCTCCGTGGGCGCGTTGAGCGTCGTCAGGATGACGATCGCGCCGAGCACGAACGGGATGCCGGCGAAGATGTCGCTGAACCGCGAGAGCACCGAGTCGATCCACGTCTTCGCGTAGCCCGCGATGATGCCGACGGTCGAACCGATCAGCACGGTCAGCACGGTCGCGAAGATCCCGACGAGCAGCGACGCGCGGGCGCCGTGCATCGCACGGGCGTAGACGTCGTAGCCCTGCAGGTCGTAGCCGAACCACGCGTCACCGGAGGGTGGCTGCAGCGACTTGTCGAGATCGGCGTGGCGCGGGTCGACCGACGTGAACAGCGTCGGCCAGATCGCCATCAGCACGATGATCGCGATGATCACCAGCGAGATGATGAACGTGGGCTTCGTGCGCAGCTCGCCCCACGCGTCGCTCCAGAGCGAGCGCGGCTTCTTCTGCTTCTGCGACGAGTCGTCGACGTGGCTGAGCTGGTCGACACCTGCCGCCGCGGACGCTTCGAGTCCGGTTCCGCCGGACACGGATCCTGGGTCACTCATAGCGAATCCTCGGGTCGAGAACGGCGTACAGGAGGTCGACGAGCAGGCTCATCAACAGGTAGACGAGCACCAGCAGGGTCACGATGCCCGTGACCATGACGCCTTCCTTCTGCGAGATGCCGCGGAAGATCAGGCCGCCGATGCCGTTGATGTTGAAGACGCCCTCGGTGACGATCGCGCCGCCCATGAGACTGCCGAGGTCGGTGCCGAGGAACGTGATCACCGGGATCAGCGAGTTGCGCAGCAGGTGGATGCCGACGACGCGGGACTGCGGCTGGCCCTTGGCGATCGCGGTGCGCACGTAGTCGGCGCGCCGGTTCTCGACGATGCTCGTGCGGGTCAGCCGGGCGACGTAGGCCATCGAGAGGCTGCCGAGGACGAAGCCGGGCAGGATCAGCTCGCCGAACGTCGGATCGGAGCTGACCGAGGTGTCCATGATGTCGAAGCCCTGCGGGCCGAGGTAGAGCCGCAGCACGAAACCGGTGACGAAGACCGGCAGCGAGATCAGGAACAGGGTCGAGACCAGGACCAGGTTGTCCAGGAAGCCCTGCTTGCGCAGACCGGTGAGGACACCGGCGATGATGCCGATGATCGCCTCGATGATCAGCGCGATGATGCCCATCTTGAGCGTGATCGGCCACGAGGTGGCGATCTGCTCACCGACGGAGACCCCGTTGAAAGTGGTTCCGAAGTCGCCGGTGAGAAGGTTGCCGAGGTACTTGAAGTACTGGATGACCAGCGGGTCGTTGAGGTTGAGCTTCTCGCTCATCTGCGCGATGTAGGTCGGGTCGCACGCCCGCTGGCCGCACTTGCCCGCGAAGGGGTCCTGCGGGATCGCCCAGACCAGGGCGTAGATCAGGAAAGTGGTCCCCAGGAAGACCGGTATCAGCTGCAGCAGACGGCGCAGCACATAGCGACCCATGAGGTCGGCTCCTTGCGTGGTGGGAGGCGTCTGAGCCTGAACACCCCTCCGGCCCCGCGCCCGTGACGCTTGATGGACGCGAGGCCGGAGGGTTACTGCTCAGATGTGTTCGGCTGTCAGCCCTTGACGCGGAACGCCGCGAGCTCGGCGTCACGGGTGAAGGTCAGCTTGGCGGCGAGCAGGTTCTTCGAACGCGCGCCAATGCCCTTCTCGTTCCAGGTCGGGATGGACGGCAGGTCCTTGGCGATCAGCTTGTGCGCTTCCTGGTACTTCTTGATCGCCGCGGCCGAGTCCGCAGTGGCGTCGGCCTCCTTGAGGATCTTGTCGACCTCGGGGCTCGAGTAGTTCGAGTCGTTGGACGAACCACCCGTGCGGTACAGCGGGTTGAGGAAGTTCTCGATCGACGGGTAGTCAGCCGACCAGTCGGAACGGCCCATGCCGGTCAGCTGCTTGCCGTTGACGATCTGGCGGTACGCACCGAAGTTGGTGGCGCCCACGAACTCGCAGTCGATGCCCAGCGCCTGCTTGATGCTGTTGCACGCCGCCTCGAGAGGCTCCTTGCGGCCACCGTCCTGGTTGGACTGGATGGTCAGCTTGCCGGTGAAGCCGGACTCCTGGAGCAGCTGCTTGGCCTTCTCCGGGTTGTACGTGCAGTACTCGCCGCAGACACCCTTCTCGTAGCCCTCGATGCCCGGCGGCACGAAGCCGTCCGCCGGCACGTAGGAGCCCGCGAGCACGGTCTTGGTGATCTGCTCCCGGTTGAGGGCCATCGAGACGGCCTGACGGAGCTTGACGTTCTGGAACGCCGGCACGTACAGCGGGAACGCGATCGCGCTCTGGCCGAGCAGGTTCGCGTTCAGCACCTGGTCACCCAGGTCGGCCTTGTACTTCTCGCCGACCTTGGCCGACGGCGGCAGGGCCTCCATGAAGTCCAGCTTGCCCGCGACCAGGTCCTGGTAGGCGGTCTCCTGGCTGGAGTAGATCTTCACGTCCAAGGTCTTGAAGTGGACCTTGTCCTCGCCCTTGTAGTCGTCGAAGCGGTCGAGCTTGATGAGCGCGTTCGGCGTGCGGGAGACGAACTTCATCGGGCCGTTGCCGATCGGCTTGGCCTCGAAGGCCTTCGGGTCCGCGAAGAACGAGTCCGGAAGCGGCGAGAACGGCGTGTAGCCGATCATCGTCTTGAAGACCGAGTTGGGCGCGCTCAGCGTGACCTTGAACTCGGTGTCGGAGACGACCTCGAGACCGGACATCTTGTCCTTGGTCGGCTCGGCCTTCTCGTCGTCGGGGTGCACGTCGCTGTAGCCCGCGATGGGCGCGAAGAACGTGCCGGCCTGCTGGGCGTTCTTCGCGTAGGCGCCGTAGTTCCAGGCGTCGACGAAGTTCTTCGCCTTCACCGGGGTGCCGTCGTGGAACGTCCAGCCCGACTTGATCTTGATGTCGTAGACCTTGGCGTCGGTCGTCGTGATCGAGTCCGCCATCAGGTTGTAGGTCGAGCCGTCTTCAGCCTTGTAGCCGACCAGACGCGAGTAGAGCGCGTCGACGATCTTGCTGCCGCCCGCCTCGGTCGTAGCGGCCGGCAACAGCTGGTTCTCCGGCTCGGTGCCGTAGATGGACACCGTGCCGTCCGGGTTCTCGTTGCCCGTCGAGGTCGTTCCACCCCCGCCGCCGCACGCAGTAAGCGTCATGGCGAGCGCGGCCGGCAAAGCCACCCACGCAACCCGTGATCGCGACATCAGTCTCTCCCGCCTTTCCCCGGCGCCGCTCCGCAGATATTGCGTGCGCGCGCCTCCCCGGGAGGTCTCGTCCACCTCCCAAAACGTGAGAGGACGTTAACCGGGGCGTCGAGCAGTACGCGCACCGAAATCGGTCACAAAATTGTCACGATCAGCTCAAGCGCACCTTAATTCGGCGCTAGACCAGCGAAAACGCGATGCCGTCGAGGATGTCGTGCTCGCTGCACACGAGCGTGCGAATTCCCGCGCGATTCTCCAGCTCCTCGGCAATCGCACGCAGTACCACCGCTCCACCGCAGATCACATCCACTCGACCGGGGTGCATGGGCCCCAGCGAGGCACGCTCATCATGCGTCATGGAGAGGATACGGTCGGTGATTTCGCGAACATTGTCAAGTGTGATGCGGGAGAGGTGAATATCGTCGCTGTTGTACACCTCCAGCCCCTGGACCAGGGCTGACAATGTCGTAACCGTGCCGGCGACCCCGATCCACGTCTTCGCCTTCTCGACGGGGACGACTTCGAAAGCCTCTTTGACCGCCGCGCGCGCAAACGCTTCCGCTTGTTCGATTTCGTCCTTGTTAGGCGGATCGGAGCGGATGAACCGCTCCGTCAGCCGCACGCAGCCGATGTCCATCGACCTCGCGGCCTCCACCTCGGCGCCCGTGCCGAGGACGAACTCGGTGCTGCCACCACCCAGATCGGTGACGAGGAAGGGTCCCTCGTCCGGGTCCAGATCGGCCACCGCGCCGAGGTAGGACAGCCTTGCCTCCTCGTCCCCGGTGATCACCTCCGCGGGCGCGCCGAGGATCTCCTGGGTCATGCCGAAGAAATCGTCGCGGTTGCTCGCGTCGCGCGTGGCGCTCGTCGCGACCATCCGTGCGACTTCCACGCCCTTGCGCTGCATCGTGCGCGCGTAGTCGAGCAAGGCCTGGCGGGTGCGTTCGATCGCGTCGGGGTGCAGCCGCCCGGTCGCGTCCACGCCCTGCCCGAGCCGGACGATCTTCATCTCGCGATGGACGTCCCGCAGCCACGCCGTGCCGTCCTCGCGCTTGGTCACGTCCGCGATCAGGAGACGGATCGAGTTGGTTCCGCAGTCGATGGCCGCGACCCGCGACATGGGCACTCCTCAGTGGTTCCGATGTTCTTCGGCAAGCATCGCGTACACGAAGCAGTCGGCCCACTCGCCCTTGAAGAACTCGTGGTGCCGGAAGTGCGCCTCCCTGCGCATGCCCAGGCGTTCCATCAGCCGCCACGACGGCTCGTTGCGCACCTCACATTCGGCGATGATCCGATGCAGCCCGAGCCCTTCGAACCCGATCTCGAGCGTCACCTCGGCCGCCTCCCGCGCGTACCCCTTGCCCTGGAACGCGGGGTTGAAGATGTAGCCGACCTCGCCCTGCCGGTGCTCCTCGCTGCGCCAGGTGATGTCGACCTCGCCGATGACGCGGCCGTCGAGCGTGACCGCGATGGCCAGCCACTGGCCCTCCTCGATGATCTCGCCCTGCCCGATCCACTTGGCCAGGTTCTCCGCGGCCTGCGCGCGGGTGTACGGCTCGTCGTGGAGGTAGCGGGTGACCTCGGGCAGGCTCCGGTAGGCGAGTACGTCGTCGAGGTCGCTCGTGCGGAAGGGCCTGAGGACGAGCCGGTCGGTCCTGATCGGGAAGTCAGGCCTGAGCACGGTCGTACTCCTCTTCCAGGAGCGCGTAGACGAAGAGGTCACCCCACTCGCCCTTGAAGATCTCGTTCTGCCGGAAGTGGGCCTCGCGGCGCATGCCCAGGCGTTCCATGAGGCGCCACGAAGGCTCGTTGCGCGGGTCGCACTCGGCGACGATCCGATGCAGGCCGAGGTGCTTGAACCCGAGTTCGAGCATGGTCGCGGCGGCCTCGGAGGCGTAGCCGTGGCCCTGGAAGTCGGGGTTGAGGCTGTAGCCGATCTCGCCCTGCCGGTCCTTCTCGCTGCGCCACTTGAGGACGGCGCTGCCGATGACCCGGTCCGCCTCCGGCAGGTGCACGGCCAGCGCGAGCCGTTGGCCCTCCGCGGTGAGCTCGTTGTCGCTCACCAGCTTGGCCAGCAGGTCCGCGCACTCCTCGCGGCTGGCCGGCTCGTCGTAGAGGTAGCGGAAGACGTCCGGGCGGGAGCGGTAGGCGTAGAAGTCGTCGAGGTCGGTCTCCTCGAAGGGGCGGAGGTGGAGGCGGGCGGTCTTCAGCGGGTAGTCGAGACGCACACCCGCACCATGCCAAGGACCGCCGCCTCACGCCTCACGATTTCAGCGGTGGAGGGACGACAGACGCAGGCGGAAGACGTCCTGTTCGTCCATCACTCCCGACCAGACGCGGGGATCGTCAATGGCGCCCGTGACGCCACCGCCCACCAAGAGGTCACCGGTTCCGTTGAGCGACTGGAGTCCGGTCAGGTCATCCTGGTAGTGCTCACCGTTGATGTAGAAGGCGGCTGTGCCGGTGGTCGCGTCGTACGTCGCCGCGAGGTGCACCCAGGTGTTCGCCTCCGCCGGATAGACGGAGTGCACGATCGCCTCGCCCATTTGAAGACCCCAGCGGTGGACGTCCGGCCGGTAGCTCAGGATGAACGAGCCGTCGCTCGTTCCCAGCACGGTTCCCGCGGTGTCACCGAGTTCGCTGGGCCGCACCCACGCGGACACGGTGAAGGATCGGTCCGTGCGCAGGTCTGCAGGACGTGGAACGGCGACCTGACCCGACGGGTCGAAGCGCGCCCACTTGTCCTCGCTCGTCAGGTACTGGTTCGGGTCGTCGGGGTCGATCGGCGTGCCCGCCCAGGTGACGCCGTCGGACAGCGTGCCGCTCGCGCCCGACACCTCGTCCTTGGTCGTCACGCCCTCGCGCTCGTCGAAGAGGTAACGGGCGCGCGGCACCACGAAGTTGTTGTGCTTGATCGCTTCGGCCGCGCTCAACGCGCGGTCCCACACCTGGACGTGGTCGATCGTCGCCGTCGCCTGACCAGGGCCCAGGACGAACGGGCCGGACGCGTTCGCGAGCGTCGCGGTTGCGGTCCCTTCGAGCTTTCCGTTGACGTACAGGGAAACCTGGCCCGGCTCGTAGGTGCCGAGCAGGTGCGTCCACTCACCGGCCTGCGGCGACGTGGTAGAAGACGCCGTGCCGAACGACCAGCGGCCGTTGGCGTAGCCGAGGGAGAAACCGTTGCCCTGGCCGGCGATGGTGTAGCTGGAGTCCTCGTCATCGAGCTTCACCCAGGCCGACACGGAGAAGGCGCGCGAGGTGTCGATGACCGCGGCGGAGGTCGACGCGAACGAACCCGCGGCGTTGACCTGGCCGTTGTTCGAGTAGCCAGGGCCGAAAGTCGCGCCGTTCAACGTCAGCGCGTGGCCGTGACCGGTGGTGTCGGCCGCGGTCGTGCCGTCGGTCTCGTCGAGGTTCCACGCCGCCACCGGCCTGGAGAGGTCAGCGACCATGAAGAGGTAGGTCGCCACCGGCGAAGGAGTTCCAGCCTGGTCGTACGCACGCACGTAGAGCGCGTTCGGACCGCTCTGCGACGGCGTGACCGGCACGTCCACCGGACCGTTCGCTTCGACCCGGTTGGCGGTCGTGTCGGTGTTCAGCGACCAGCCGTAGCGGACGACGTCCGCCGAACCGTCGGGCGAGAACGTGAAGATGCCCGTACGGCCAGGACTGCCGTGGAAACCGCCGGTCGGGTAGTCGATCGACGAGACCACAGGCTTGTTCGGCGCGACGGGCTCCACCGCGAATGCGGTTCCGGCTGAGCCCATGAGCATCAGGACAGCAGTGAACGCGGGCAGAGCAAAGCTCCGCCCTCTGGCGTTGATCAACTTTTGCTTCCCCCAAGAAGACGGTCCCCGACCCGTGCTGAAGAACTATGGCCGAGCCGGGACCGAAACGGAACACCCTCGCAGGACGGACAGGCCCGGCTGTTCGAACAGGCACCGTTGGGCCCCGCCCGTCGCTGCTCCACCTGCACCAACGCCAGTTCGTCCACCAGCGCACCCGTCCTCTCGTTGTCCCGTCACCTCACAGCTCCTTAACGTCGCTGGGAACACATATGCGGATGCTGTTCACATACGTAGACGAGGTGCTGCGATGAACTGGACGCGACCACGTTCCACTCGGATCGGGAAGGCAGCGGCGGCGCTGGGTGTCACCGCGCTCGCGATCTCGATCACCGCCACCACCGCCGGTTCCGCTCCGCCTCCGACAGCCGTGCGGTTCAGCGCCGCGGCCGACGAGACGGTGACCATCGCGGCCGTCGGCGACATGTGCGGGTCGGCCTGCAACCAGACCGCCGCGCTGGTGACCGCTATGAACCCGACGGCGCTGCTGCTGGCGGGCGATCTCGCCTACAGCACCGGGTCGGCGTCGGAGTTCAAGAACAACTACGACCCGCAGTACGGCAAGTTCAAGAGCAAGACCATCGTGATCCCCGGCAACCACGAGTACGGGACGTCCGGTGCCAAGGGGTACTTCGACTACTTCAACGGTGTCGGGGTCAACGACGGTATGGCCGGTGTGCGGGGCAAGGGCTGGCACAGTCACGACGTCGGGGCGTGGCACGTCGTCGCGTTGAACTCCGAGGTGTCGACCAGCGCTGGGTCCGAGCAGGAGAAGTGGCTGCGGGCCGACCTCGCGGCGAACACGAAGCCCTGCACGATCGCCACCTGGCACAAGCCGCGGTTCACGAACGGCGACCACGGCGACAACACGTCGGTGGCGCCGCTTTTCCAGGCCCTGTACGACTTCAAGGCCGATCTGGTGATCACCGGTCACGACCACAACTACGAGCGGTTTGGTCCTGCGCGGCCCAACGGCACGCGGGATGACGTCAACGGCGTGCGGTCGTTCGTCGTCGGTACCGGCGGTATCAGCTTGCGCAGCATGGGAAGCGGGTCGTCCGGGCCGTCGGAGAAGCAGAACTCGAACACGCACGGCGTGCTGAAGCTCGCCCTGAGCCCGACCGGGTACAAGGCCGATTTCGTTCCCGTCGCCGGGCGGACGTTCACCGACACGACGTCGGGCAACTGCAAGAAGGCCAACCAGCAGCCCGGAATCGGCGTTGCCGTGAATCCCGCTGCGGTGTCGGTGGCCAAGGGCGGTACGGCCACGAGCACCGTGACTGTCAGCAGCCGCAACGGTTTCAGCGGCGCGACGACGTTGACGGCCGCCGGGCTGCCGTCCGGCGTGACCGGCTCGTTCAGCCCCGCGACGGTGACGCCGGCCGCGAACGGGTCTGCCACCTCGACGCTCACGTTGTCCGCGTCCAGCACGGCTTCCGGCAACGGGACGGTCAAAGTCACTGGTACGTCAGGGAGTGTGAGCGGTTCGGCGGATCTCGCGGTCACGGTGGGAGATCCGCCTGCCGGAGGGTTCACCGACAACTTCGAGACCGACAAGGGCTGGACGATCAACCCGTCCGGCACCGACACGGCGACGACGGGCAAGTGGGAGCGCGGTGATCCCGAGCAGACCGCGAACGCGGCGGGCGTGAAGCAGCTCGGGACGACGGTCAGCGGGGTGTCGGCGTTGAGCACCGGCAGGCTCGCGGGCACGGGGTACGGCTCGAACGACCTGGACAACGGCTCCAGTGCGATCCGTTCGCCCGCGTTCACCGTGCCGGGTGGGGCGCCGAAGTTGTCCTTCTCCTACAACGTGGCGCACGACCAGAACTCCGCTGCGGACGACTACCTCCGTGTGCAGGTCGTGGACGGCACGACGGTGACGACCGTCTTCGAGAAGCAGGGCACGGCGAGCGATGTGCTCGGTGCTTGGAAAACGGCGAACGCCGACCTGAGCGCCTTCGCGGGTCGTTCGGTGCGGCTGCTGGTCGAGGCCAGGGACGGTGGTGCGCCGACGCTGTTCGAGGCGCAGGTCGACGACGTCGTCGTGAGCGGCTGACCTCGCGATGTACGTGGCCACGAGCAGGCCCCCGGCTGCCGAACACCGTCGCGGCGCGGTGCCCGCGACGGTGTTCGGGCTGGGTGTCGTCAGTCTGATCACGGACGTCTCCGCCGAGATGGTGACGGCGGTCCTGCCGCTGTACCTCGTGTACGGCGTGGGCGTCGGGTTCCTCCATCTCGGTGCGGTGGAAGGCTTCTACGCCGGATCGACGGCGTTGTTGCGCCTGCTCGGCGGCTACTGGGCCGACCGCCTCGGCCGGCAGAAGACGGTCGCGGCGGTCGGGTACGGGCTCTCCGCCGTGGCCAAGCTCGGCCTGCCCGCGGCGGGCGGTTCGTTCGCCGGGATCGCGGCGGTGCTCGCGGTCGACCGGGCCGGCAAGGGCATCCGCACCGGCCCGCGGGACGCGATGATCACGCTGGCCACCCCTGCCGACCAGCTTGGACGCGCGTTCGGCGTGCACCGCACGATGGACACCGCGGGCGCGATGCTCGGACCACTGGTGGCCGTCGCGTTGCTCGCCGCCTTCACCGGATACGGGCCGGTGTTCGTGAGCAGCTTCTGCCTCGGGCTGATCGGGCTGCTCGTGCTGGTGTTCTTCGTGAACGCCCCCGCGACCGCACCACCGCCCAGGGAACGGGTCTCGGTCCGTCGGGCCCTGGCCGCGGTGTCGGCGGCGGGCCCGCGCCGGGTGTGCCTCGCGGCGGGACTGCTCGGCCTGGTCACCGCCGGCGACATGGTGCTTTACGTTGCGCTGCAACGGCAGGGCGGCCTGCCCGCCGGGGTGCTGCCGTTGCTGCCACTGGGCACGGCGGCGACGTTCCTGCTCGCCGCGACCCCGTTCGGCAGGCTCGCCGACCGGTTCGGCCGGTGGCGGATGTTCCTCGCCGGACACGTCCTGCTGGGCGTGGTCTACCTGCTGGTCGGCCTGAGCACCGGCGGCTGGGCGATCGCGGTGGCGGCGTTGTTGTTGCACGGACTCTTCTACGCAGCGACGGACGGCGTGCTGATGGCACACGTAGGTCCGTTGATCCCCGCCGAACTGCGCTCGACCGGTCTGGCCGCCGTCCAGACCGTGCAGGCGCTGGCTCGCGCGGGCGGTGCGATCGCGGTCGGCGCGGCCCTGCAGTTCGGCAGCCCACAGGTGTCGTTCGGACTCCTGGCCGTGCTGCTCGGCGTGGGCATCGTCGCTGGTCTGAAGCTCGGAGCGGTCCGATGACGGCCCGTTCGAAGCTGGTCGGCGCCGCCCTGATCGTGGTGACGGTCGCGACGGGCGGCGGCTACCTCGGCTGGCAGGCGGCGCACCCCGAAGCGGGCGCGAGCCTCGACCTGGCCCGCGCGGGCTCGCTCGTCTACGTCGAGAACGACGTGGTGCGCCAGGCCGAGGGGGAACGGGAGGTGGGTGTCGGCCCGTCCTGTCAGCGGGCCCACGCGGCCGGCGGCAAGCTGTCCTGCCTGCGGCCCGCCGCCATTCCCGGCGGGTTCGAGGTGGCCGTGTTCGACGCGGAGTTGCGCGAGCAGCAGGTCATCCAGGTGTGGGGAACGCCCAGCCGCACCAGGGTCTCCGCCTCGGGCCGGTGGGTGGCCTGGACGGTGTTCCGCTCGGGCGACTCCTACCTCGCCGACGGCGGCTTCTCCACCACGGCAGGCGCCTACGACCTGCAAACCGGTGCCCACCACGGTTCCCTGGAGGACTTCACGTCCATTGTGGACGGCAAGCGGTTCGAACTGGAGGACCGGAACTTCTGGGGCATCACCATCGCCGCGGACGACCGGACCTTCTACGCCACCATGGCGTCGGGCGGGAAGACCTGGCTCATGCGCGGAGACTTCGAGGCCCAGCGGATGGAGTCGATCCGCGAGAACGTCGAGTGCCCGTCCCTGTCCTCCGACGGCCGCCGCATCGCCTACAAGTTCCGCACCGGTGATCGGTGGCGCCTGCACGTCCTCGACCTGGATGCGGGCACGGACATCGCACTGGCCGAGACAGAACACGTCGACGACCAGCCGGCGTGGCTCGACGACACCACGATCGGTTATGCGCGGCCGGTCGACGGGCGGCCCGTGCTCTTCGCCGTGCCGGCGGACGGGTCCGGGAGCCCGCGTGAGCTGCGGCCGGGCACGTCGCCCTCGATCATCGCGCCGAAGTAGGAGCCTTCACGAGGCCGAGGAACGCCGTCCACGCCTGGTCCGAGACTGGGAGGTGGGCGGCGGGGGCCTTGCTGTCGCGGATGCCGACACCGTGCCCGACTTCGACGCAGTCGCTCACGTTCCCGCTATAGCTGCTCTTCCGCCAGATCGACAAGCGAAACGCCCCCTTGAGCCTCAAGGCTGCTGATCAGTCTCCTCGACTCTTCAGCATCCAACGCGTGCTTGTCGAGCCACTTCAGCACATCGTCGTAGGCATCCAGGCTCTCCTTGTCGTCCAGGAACAAGCCGGTCCGCAAGGCTTCGACCCAGACGGCTGGCTCGTACTTGTTGTACTCCAGCTTGACGAACGGGCCAGCCCCACCAGCATGTGCGCCGATCGCCGCAGGCACGACTCTGATGGTGATGTACGGGCGCACCGCCATCATCAGGATGTGGAGCAACTGGGACCGCATCACGTCCGGGCCGCCGACCTGCAAACGGAGCGCGTTCTCATGGATGTAGAAGAGGAACGCCCGACTGCGGTCGAAGATCACCTGCCGGTCGAGCTTCAACCGGATCAGATCGTCGAAGTCGGACGGCTTGATGATCGCCGAACTCTCCAACTGCGCGCGGATGTAGCCGGCGATCTGAAGGAGGCCCGGCACGTAGGTCAACGACCATGTCGTGATCTTGCTCGCGAGCCGTTCCTGATCGATGAGAGCACGCAGTGGGACCGGCTCTCCGCCTTCGTAGAACTGAAGCCAGCCCTTCTCCCGTGTCTCGCGGTAAAGCGCGACCATGCGGTCGACTTCAGCGTGCGGGACGCGGCAGTAGGAGAGCAGCCGGATCAGGTCGACCTCACTGATGCCGCCCTTGCCGTTCGCCGCGTCTGAGAGCTTTGCTTCCTGCCAGTCCACCAGTTCGGCGAGTCCGCGTTGGGTCATGCCGCTCTGTTCGATGGCGTCGCGGACGCCCTGACCGAACTCCCGGCCCACCACGCTCGAGTTGCGCTTCGGCATGCAGACGAAGCTAGGAGACGGGATCCCCTTCGTCCCAACGTTTCTGCCCGAATCGCCCCGAACGAAGTACGGGTTGGAATCGTTCCAACCCGACACGCCGGGCTAGCTGGGCGTACTCGTGACCAGGCTCTGCGAGATGGGCGCCGACGAGCTGTTGGCGCTGGTGCTGCCGGCGGGGGTCGTGGACGACGTCGTGGCACCGGTGGACGAGTTCTGCTGCGGCGGCGTCGTGGTCGTCGTCGTCGTAGTGGTGGTCGTCGTGGTCGTGGTGGTGGTCGTCGTCGGCGTCGTAGTGGTCGTCGTCGTGCACGTGGACGGCGGCGTCGTGGCCGACGTCGTGGTTGACGTCGTCGTCGAGCTGGTGGTGCTCGTCGTCGTGGTCGGGCAGTTCGGCAGCGTCGTCGTGGTGGTCGTCGTGGTCGTGGTCGTCGGCGGCGTCGTGGTGGGCGGGGTCGTCGGCGTGCCCGGATCCGGGTTGCCCGGCGTCGGGTTCTGCGCGTTGTCCCCGGTGCTCGGGAGGTTCGGCAGGATGTCGACGTTCTCGCTGTACTGCTTGGCCCACTTGAGGACGGTCTCGACGTACGTCGTGGAGTGGTTGTAGCGGAAGACGGCGGCGGCCCGCTCGGCCTGCTTCGTCAGGTCGCCGCCGCCTGCGCAGAGGTAGCGGCCGGCGCCCAGGGCGGCGTCGTAGATGTTGTTCGGGTTGACGTTGCCGTCGTCGTTCAGGTCGCCGCCGAAGCTCGCCCACGTCGAGGGGATGAACTGCATCGGGCCGACCGCGCGGTCCCAGGTGCTGTCGCCGTCGTAACGGCCGGCGTCGGTGTCGCTGATGGCGGCCATGCCGGGGGCGCCGTTGAGGACCGGGCCGAGGATCTTGGGGGTGGCGTCGCCGACGGCGTTCACGCGGCCGCTGTTGGCGTGGTTCGACTCGACCTTGCCGATGCCCGCGAGCAGTGCCCAGTCGAGGTTGCAGCCGGGGACGAGCTCGGCCATCTTGTCCTCGGCGCGGAGGTAGGCCTCGACCATGACGCCGGGGATGTCGTGCACGCCCGGGATGCCGTCGACCAGGCCGCCGTCGTCGAGGTCCAGGCCGCCGTCCTCGAGGTCGGCGAGCAGCGCGGCGCTCAGTTCCTCGGACAGCGGCAGGCGGCCGGACGCGCCGAGCTCCGCCGGGTCGCGGTGCAGCGCGCCGAAGACGTCGGCGGGGCCGAGCGAGACGTTGATGTCGTTGTGCTTCGCGAGGTTGACCCAGTCGACGAGCTTGGTGCCGACGATCATCGCCGGGGCGAGCATCGCAGCCAGCGCAGCGACGGCGAAGCCCTTTTGCCTAGGCGTCAACGCCGACGGTCCGCGCAGTTTGGCCATTGCCACGAATTCTCACCTCTCGTGTGTCATCGCGGCTCGCCGTCCTGCAGTTACGGCGAACGCCCCCGTCGGTGACCTGTTCCACCCTGCCCCACTACGAAGCCTAGGTGTACCCAAGACGGAGTGAAGCGTGCGTTCGGTTCCGTTGACCGTTAACTCGTAGCGCATTCACCCGCGGGCCAGAGTCCCTGCTCGCCCAGAAGCGCCAGCGCCTCGTCCCCCATGGGGTTGACGCCGGGGCCCTTCGCGAGGGCGTGCGCGACGTGCACGTGCAGGCACTTGACCCGGACCGGCATGCCGCCCGCGGTGACCTGGGTGCCCAGCGACTCGATGGCGTCGCGCTCGGCGAGGTACGCCTCGTGCGCGCGCTGGTAGGCGGCGGCCAGATCGGCGTCCACCGCCAGACGCTCCTGCTGCTCCTTCATCAGCCCGCCGCCTTCCAGCGTGCTGACCAGCGAGTTCAGCTTCGGGCAGGTCAGGTAGTACAGCGTCGGGAACGGCGTCCCGTCGGGCAGCCGCGGGTTCGTCTGAACGACGTTCGGGTGCCCGCTGGGGCACCGCGAGGCGATCGCACGTGTCCCGCGCGGCGTGCGGCCGAGCTGCTGAGCGACCGTTTCCAGGTCAGCAGCACTTACTTGTGCGTCACCGATTCCCACAGTTCCTCGTACCAAGACCCTTGTGCCGCCTGCTTGCCCGACGGCCTCTCCGTTTCAGTGTTGCGACTCTCGTCACCCGGCAGTTGCACGATGTAGGGCGTCTCGCCGGGCCGCACCCAGTGCAGCCGCTTGCGCGCCTCGATCTCCACGTACGCCGGGTCTTGCAGTTGCGCTTTGCGCTGTTCCAGTGCGGCGACCGTCTCCCTGAGCTTCTGCTGTTCGGCACCCACGTCGCGCAGCTCGTCGCGCTGCGAGAGGTAGGTCCGCAACGGGACCGCGATGCTCAGCGCCAGTGCGCACAGCACCATCGCGAACATCGCGGCCCGTCGCGTGCCGGTCATGCCGAACGCGCCACCCGTGCCCTCACTGCGCCTCGACGGCGCCTTCGGACGGGGAGGCTTGCGCGCGCGTGCGGGCCTCGCCTCCCGCTCTTCGCGGGGGCGACGGGGACGACGCGCGCGCTCGGCCATTCCTTAAGCCTCTCAGCTCTCCGGGGTGTAGCGCGGGAACGCGAGCTCGCCCGCGTAGCGCGCCGCGTCGCCGAGGCTCTCCTCGATGCGCAGGAGCTGGTTGTACTTCGCGGTGCGCTCACCACGCGCCGGAGCACCGGTCTTGATCTGGCCGGCGCCGGTCGCGACGGCGAGGTCGGCGATGGTCGTGTCCTCGGTCTCGCCCGAGCGGTGCGACATCATCGACTTGTAGCCGTACGACGTGGCCAGCGAGACCGCGTCGAGCGTCTCGGACAGCGTGCCGATCTGGTTGACCTTCACCAGCAGCGCGTTGGCGGCGCGGCGGGAGATGCCCTCCTCCAGGCGCTCCGGGTTCGTGACGAACAGGTCGTCGCCGACGATCTGGACCTTCTCGCCCAGCTCGGCGGTCATCTGGACCCAGCCGTCCCAGTCGTCCTCGGACAGCGGGTCCTCGATGGAGACCATCGGGTAGTCGCGCACGAGCTCGGAGTAGTAGCCGATCATCTGCTCGGCCGACCGCTTGTTGTTCTCGAAGGAGTAGGCGCCGTCCGAGAAGAACTCGGTGGCGGCCACGTCGAGCGCGAGCGCGATGTCGCGACCGGCGCGGTAGCCGGCCTTCTCGATGGCCTCGAGGATGAGGTCGAGCGCGTCGCGGTTGCTGCCGAGGTTCGGCGCGAAGCCGCCCTCGTCACCCAGACCGGTCGCGAGGCCCTTGCTCTTCAGCACGGACTTCAGCGAGTGGTAGACCTCGGTGCCCCAGCGCAGGCCCTCGCGGAACGTCTCCGCGCCGATCGGCGCGATCATGAACTCCTGGATGTCCACGTCGGTGTCGGCGTGCGAGCCACCGTTGAGGATGTTCAGCATCGGCACCGGCAGCACGTGGGCGTTCGGTCCGCCGATGTAGCGGAACAGCTCCAGGCCGCTGCTCGTCGCCGCCGCCTTCGCGACCGCGAGGCTCACGCCGAGGATCGCGTTGGCGCCGAGACGACCCTTGTCCGGCGTGCCGTCCAGGTCCACGAGCTTCTGGTCCACGATGCGCTGCTCGACGGCCTCGATGCCGACCAGCTCGGGCCCGATCTCGTCGAGCACCGCGGTGACCGCGCGCTCGACGCCCTTGCCGCCGTACCGCTTGGCGTCGCCGTCCCGCAGCTCCACCGCCTCGTGCTCACCGGTCGAAGCACCGGACGGAACAGCCGCACGCTCCAGCGTGCCGTCGTCCAGCGCCACCTCGACCTCGACGGTGGGGTTGCCGCGAGAATCCAGGATCTCGCGTGCTCCGACCTGCTCGATGACCGCCACTTGCGCTCCCTGTTTCTCCTGCGTCTCGTCTCGCGACGAGCCTACTTGGGCCAGGTGACCGGCTGGGGCTCGACACCGTCAGATCACAGTGGGCCCTTCACGCCTGTCTACTGAATCGTGCCAGACGCTCTACGTGCTGCCCACCCGCGCTTCAGCCGACCTCGGCCAGAGTCTTCGCGGCACGCCGCACCGCCTCGGGCAGGTGCTGCCTCGCCGTCGACTCCTCGGCGGCCACGACCCGGAGGCCGACGACCAGATCCCCGCGCACGAGGAAGGCCTCGCAGCCCCAGACGGAGATCTCCGTGAGGCTGCTGCAGAACGCGTACGAGCCTTCGACGCCTTCGAGTTCGGGCAGCTCGACATCGGCCTTGACCTCACGCTCCGGCTTGCCGGCCTCGTCGGCCCAGGTCCGGCAGGATCGAGCCTTGTCCCGCACCGTGCCGAGGACGTGCCGCGCATCGGCACCCACCAGCCCGAACACGATCTGGTCGATGATCACGGCCCCCATCCACACCCGTTTGCGCGAGGTCGAGACACCGGAGTCGATCTTCGCGCCCTCGCACACCCGGCTGAGGTCGCCCTTGCCGGCGGTGGGCTCGGCGGTGAGCTTCGGCTTGTCCGACTCGAACCGGCCACCGAGGTCGTCGAAGGTCTGCGGCGGCATCAGGGCCGCTTTCACCTTCACGTCGATCGCCTGCATCAGGTCCGTGGTCGACGCCGTCGACGTGGTCGTCGGTGCGGACGACGAGGGTGCCGGCTCGGCCGGGGATGGTGAACAGCCAGCCAGAAGTCCAGCACAAACAAGCGTGATCGCGTGACGCATCACTTCAGTCCCCCCAGGACGGTGCGTGAGTCGAGCGCTCAGGCTAGACGAGCCGGGACGACCTCCGTGCCGCCTGCAGCACGCAGGCGTGCCAGCAGCACCTCCTGCGCGGGAAGCTCCAACGCGAGCAGTTCGCGCAGACGCGCGTCGTCCGGCAGGACCCAGGTGTTCACGTGGCGACCCTGAGAGGCAGGTGCTTCACGCCGTTCTGGAAGTTCGACCGCAACCGGCTGACCTCCCCGTCCAGCTCCAGCATCCCCGGCAGGTCCAGCACCGCGTCGAACACGGCCCGCATCTGCGTCCGCGCCAGTTGCGCGCCCAAGCAGAAGTGCGGCCCGTGACCGAAGCTCAGGTGATCGGCCTCCCGCCGCCCCACGTCGAACCGGTCCGGCTCGGTGAACACGCGCTCGTCCCGGTTGGCCGAGGAGAACCAGACCACGACCTTGTCCCCCGCCTTGATCTCCTGTCCGGACAACGAGGTGTCCTGGACACACGTGCGGCGGAAGTGCATGACCGGCGTCCACCAGCGCAGCATCTCTTCCACCGCAACGGGAAGCAGTGAACGGTCGGCGCGCAGGCGTTCGTACTCGTGAGGGTGCGAGAGGAGCGCGATCATGCCGCCCGGGATGCCGTTGCGCAGGGTTTCGTTGCCCGCCACGGAGAAGAGCCAGAAGAGGTTCTCGAACTCCTCCAGCGAGATGTCCTCCTGCATGAGGTTGCTCAGGACGTCTTCGGACGGGTGTGCGCGCTTGTATGCGCCCAGGGCGTGCGCGTAGGCGTAGAGGTCGGGCATGCCATCGCGGGCTCGTGGGTCACGGCCGTCTTCGGGGCGCAACGACAACGCTTCCAGTGCCATGTCGGTCATGCCGGCCGTGGAGCTGGACGACAGCGCGTAGTCGGGGTCCTGGAAGCCGATCACGCGGTTGCTCCAGTCGTAGAGCAGCGCTCTGTCCTGGCGCGGAACGCCGAAGACGTCGGCCAGGGTCAGCAGCGGCAGGTCGGCGACGGCGTGGGCGAAGTCGCCGGACAGGCCGGCCACGATCTCGCGGGCGTTCGCGCGGATGCGGTCTTCCAGCCTGGAGACGGCTCGGGGCGTGAAAGCCCTGGTCAGCATGCGACGCAACCGCGAGTGCGAGGGAGGGTCCTGGTTGAGCATCATGCGTTGGACGTACGCCAGGTCGGCGGGCAACGGGTCGCGGATCTGGGTGGCGCCGCGGTGCGAGGAGAAGACAGCGGGCGTTCTCAACACCGTGCGGACGTCCTCGTGGCGGAAGACGGCCCAGAAGTCGTCGATGCGCACCACGTTCTTTTCGCGCAGCCGGGTTAGTGCGTCGTACGGGACTCCCGAGGTATACGTGTCCGGGTCGACGATGAGGTCGGCATCGGTCCTGGGCATAGAACGGATTCTGACGTGCTTCATGTCGAACGTGGTGGAAGCGGGCCGATGCTGGTGCTGCTGCACGGGCTGGGCGCTACCGGCGAGGTGTGGCAGGACGTCGTGAAGGACTGGTCAGGCAGCTGGCTCGTGCCCGATCTGCCCGGTCACGGACGCTCGAGCCGCATCGACCGGTACTCGTTCGGCGCGTTCGCCGCGGCTGTCGCGGACGAGATCCCGCGCGAGCCCGTCACGATCGTCGGGCACTCGCTGGGCGGCGTCGTCGGGCTGACGCTGGCGAGCGGCTGGTTCGGGGTCGAGGTCACCACGTGCGTCGGCGTCGGGATCAAGGTCCAGTGGACCGACGAGGAGCTCGCCAAGGCCTCCGCGCTGGCAGCCAAACCCGGGAAGGTCTTCGCCACCGAGGAGGAAGCCGTCGAGCGGGCGTCCAAGATGGCGGGCGTACCACTGACACACGGCGTGTCCGAAGTGGACGGTGGATGGGCGCCTTCGCTGGACATGAGGGCCTTCGGCGTGGGCCGGCCGGACATGGCCGGGCTGATCATGGCGGCGCAGGCCCACGTCGTGCTGGCGGCGGGTCAGAACGACCCGATGAGCCCTCAGGAGCACCTGCGGGAGCTGGTGCCCGAGCCGGTGGTGTTCCCCGGCGCGGGCCACAACGTGCACGTCGAGTCGCCCTCGTCCCTGCGCACCGTGCTGGCTCAGCTCGCCACGTAGCCGCCGTCGGCCGTGATCACCGAGCCGGTGATGAAGCTGGCCTTGTCGGAGGCCAGGAACAGCACGGCCTCCGCGATCTCCTCCGGCTGGCCGACGCGCTGCAGCGGGAGGTCCTTCGCGATCGAGTCGAACACCTCACCGGCTTCCGCCAGGGCCTTGTCGGTGGCGACCGGGCCGGGCGCCACGGAGTTCACGCGGACGCCGGCGGGGCCGAACTCGATGGCCCACGAGCGGGTCAGCGCGTCCATCGCGGCCTTGGAGGCGTTGTAGACGGACCCGACCGGGGTGCCGACCACGGCCGCGATCGACGAGACGTTGACGATCGAGCCCTTGCCCTTGGCGACCATCGCCGGGGCGAGGGCGGCGGTGAGAAAGTAGGTGCCGCGGACGTTGACGTCGAACACGTTCTGGTAGACGTCGACGGACTGCTCCGGCGTCGGCGAGAACGGGAAGATGCCCGCGTTGTTGACGAGCACGTCGACCTCGCCGACCTCCTCGGCGAGCTTGCGGACGTCGTCGACGCTGGCGACGTCCGAGACGATGAAGTGACCGGTGCCGCCGGCCTGCTCGATCAGCGCGACGGTCTCCTTGCCGAGCTCGGCGCGGCGACCGGAGACGTAGACGGTGGCGCCCGCCTCCGCGAGCTTGACCGCGATGGAGCGGCCGATTCCGGAGGTGGCGCCGGTGACGAGTGCCTTCTTGCCTGCGAGTTCCTTCGTTGACATGTCTACGAACTTGCCGACGCCACATCGTCAGGCCATAAATTCCGAATGAATCAGCTGGTCAGCACGGGTGCGCGCCATCCGAAGTACATCCGCACGAACTGCGGCAGCCGGTACCGGCCGAGCACCAGCGGTTCGATCAGGTGCACGTCGGCGAGCGCCTCCAGCACGAACTCGATCGCGCCGGGCTCGGCGCCGGACATCTCCGCCGCCTCGCACACGTCGATCACGTCCGTCTCGCGGCGCGCGAAGCACCGCAGCATGTGCCGCTCCTGCTCGCCGAGCTGCTGCTCCGCCTTGATCATCGGCGCCAGCACCGCCGTGCAGTCGGACGGGATGGCGTCGCCGAGCTGCGTCTCGCGCTTCATCTGGGCCAGCAGCATCGCGACGGTCCAGTTCGGCCGGCCGGAGAGCTTGCCGCCGAGCACGCGGATGGGGTTCGGCAGGTACGAGACGCGCGCCAGCACCTCGTCCGTGACCCCCGCCTCGGCGTCGGCCCTGGCGGGATCGAGGACCCTGCGGAAGAACTGGTTCGCCTCGGCCTCGGTCAGCCCGGAGAGCTTCACCCACGTCACGCCGGGCAGCTCGTTCCACCGGCGCACGCTCGTGAGGATCATGGCCGAGCCGGGGGTGTGCAGGTCCGCGATCTGGGCGGGGTCGTGGACGTCGTCGACGACGATCAGGAACCGCTTGCCGCGCGCCTTTTCCCGCCACAGCGCGGCTTTGTCGCCGTGGGGGTTCTCGACGCCGACCGCGCGCAGCAGCTCGTTCGCGACGTCCTTGCCCCGCACGAAGATCTGCCCGTCGGGGTAGCCGTGCTTGGCGAGGTGCGCGACGTGGGTGGCCAGCGCCGTCTTGCCGCTGCCGTGCATGCCGGTGATGCCGACGGTCCGCGGAAGGGCCCGGAGTGCCTGCGCGATCTCCTCCGCGCGACCGGTGAAGTCGGGCAGGCCGGGCGGCAACTGCTCCGGCCGGCGCGACAGGTTCAGCTCGCCCCGGAGGATCTGCGCGTGCACCTCGCGCAGCTCAGGGCCGGGTTCGAGGCCGAGTTCGTCGTTGAGCAGGGCGCGCGCCTGGTGGAACTGCTCCAACGCGTCGGCCTGCCTGCCGTCGCGGTAGAGGGCCTGCATCAGCAGGGCGCGCGTCCGTTCCCTGAGCGGGAAGGCGGCGACGTGCTTCTGCAGTTCGAGGATGTTCATCTCGCGTTCGAGCAGGGCTTCGCGGCAGTGCAGCCGTTCGTTGGCGATCCTGGCCCGCTGGGCCTCGAAGTAGGTGCTGCTCAGGCCTTCGAGCGGCTCGTCTCGGCAGTCGTCGAAGAGTTCGGCCCGCAGCGTGTAGCCACCGTCCTTGGACTTCAGGTCCAGCTCGGGGATGGCCTTGCGGATCTTGTACGTGTACGTCCGCAACGCCATGACGGCGCTCGGCGTCGGGTCGTCCCAGACCATGCCGATCAGCTGGTCGTTGCTCAGCCGCATGCCGTTGTTCAGCAGCAACGCCGCCAGCACCGCGCGCTGCTGGCGCGGCCCCAGGTCGATCTCCTCATCATCTCGCCAGGCTCGTACCGGACCCATCAGTGAGAAGTGCAGGCTCATGCAACGTGACAACGCCCGCGGGCATTCCTCGCTTCCCGTCTCACGGGTTGGCGGGCAACGGGCGCGGTTCGATCACCTGCTTCATCACGATCGTCGACGTCAGCCCGCGCACCCCCGGCAGCTTCGCCAGCGTCTCCTCGTACAACCGCTGGTACGACGCGAGGTCCGCGGTGACGACGCGCAGCAGGTAGTCGGGGCTGCCGAAGAGGCGTTGCGCCTCCACCACGTTCGGCACGTCGACGAGCGCGCGGTCGAAGTCGTCCATGGTGTCCAGGCGCAGTTTGGCGAAGACGAGGGCCTCGAAGCCGAACCCGAGGGCGGCCGCGTCCACGACGGCCCGGTAGCCGTGGATGACGCCGTCGCGTTCCAGTTCGCGCAGGCGGCGCTGGCAGCGCGAGATGCTCAGCTGCACGCGCTGGGCGAGGTCGGTGACGGTGATCCGCCCGTCGCGCTGCAGTTCAGCAAGAATTTTGCGGTCCACGGCGTCCATGAGCAAAGAACGCAAACACCTTGCCCGCGAGTTCCCCTAGCTTTTGCTGCATGACCAACCCGTTGCGTCAGCTGACCCTCGACCAACTGCGCACCCGCACCAGCATGAAGTGGCGGTACTACGAGGAGGACGTGCTGCCGCTGTGGGTGGCCGAGATGGACGTCCTGCTCGCCGAACCGGTGGCGCGGGCGATCACCGAGGCGGTCCAGCGCGGCGACACCGGCTATCCCGTCGGCACCGGCTACGCGGAGGCGCTCGCGGAGTTCGCGAAGCAGCGCTGGGGCTGGGCGCCGGAGATCGAGCGGACGAGGATCGTGCCCGACGTGATGATGGGCGTCGTCGAGATGTTCCGGCTGGTCTCCCACCGGGACGCGCCCGTCGTCGTCAACTCCCCCGTCTACCCGCCCTTCTACATGTTCATCGGGTCTCTGGGCCGGTCCGTCGTCGAGGCGCCGCTGGACGCGGACTGGCGGATCGACTTCGGCGCGCTGCGCAGGGCGTTCGAGGAGGCCGGGCGGGGAGCGGTGTACCTGCTGTGCAACCCGCAGAACCCGACCGGCACCGTCCACACCGCCGCCGAACTGAGCGAGGTCGCCGAACTGGCGCGCGAGCACGGCATCCGCGTCGTGGCCGACGAGATCCACGCGCCGATCATGGCCGCGGGCGCGCGGTTCGTGCCGTACCTGAGCGTCGCGGGCGACGGGCTGTCGTTGATGTCGGCGACGAAGGCCTGGAACCTGCCAGGGCTCAAGGCCGCGCTGGCCGTGGCGGGGCCCGAGTCGGCCGACGACCTGGCGCGACTGCCGGAGGAGGTGGCCGACGGGCCCAGCCACCTCGGGGTCATCGCCCACACCGCGGCGCTGCGGGAGGGCGGCGACTGGCTGGACGCGCTGCTGGCCGGGCTCGACGACAACCGGCACCTGCTCGCCGAACTGCTCGCCGAGCACCTCCCGGCCGTCCGGTACACGCCGGCGCAGGGCACCTATCTCGCCTGGCTGGACTGTCGCGCGCTCGGTGACAACCCCGCCAGGACGTTCCTCAAGCGCGGCAAGGTGGCGCTGAACCCGGGGCACTCGTTCGGCACCGGCGGCGCGGGCTTCGTGCGGATGAACCTCGCGACCTCGCCGGAGATCATCACCGAGGCGGTCCTGCGGATGTCCAAGGCGTGGAACGAAACCCTCGCCCCGTAGCGGCGTGGCTGGTAGTGCTGGAGTCCGTGCGGATCAAACCCGGCTTCGCGGCCGCGACGGTGCTGGTCTGGGCGTCCGGCTATCCGGTCGGCGCCCTCGCGGTGGCCGTGGCGCCGCCGTTCCTGATGACCACGATCCGGTTCGCCATCGCCGCCGCGCTGATGGCGGTCGTGGCACTGGTGACGAGCGCGAGCTGGCCGCACGGACGGCAGCTCGTGCACACCTGCGTGGCCGGGTTGCTGGTGCAGGCGTGCCAGTTCTCCGGTGTGTACCTCGGACTGCGGATGGGCGTGCCGGCCTCTGTGACCGCGTTGGTCATCTCGTGCACGCCGGTGCTCACGGCCGTGGTGGCCGCCTGGGTGTTCCGTGTCCGAATAGGACTGAGGCAGGTCGCCGGGCTGGTGCTCGGGGTCGCGGCGGTGCTGGCGGCGTTGTGGGACCGGCTGGGATCGTTCGGGACCGGCGCGGTGTTCACGGTGCTCGGCATGCTCGGGTTCGTCGCGGGTGGCGTGTACCAGCAGAGGTTCTGCCGGGACACGGACTTCCGCAGCGGCAACGCCGTGCAGCACGCGGTGTCGGTGCCGGTCGTCGGGTTGCTGGCGCTGACCGAGAGCTCCCCGGTCACGGACTGGCGGCAGCTCTGGCTGACCCTCGTGTTCCTGGTGCTGGTCAACTCGATGGGCGGCGCGTCGCTGTTCCTGGTCGGGGTGCGCAGGGGCGGCGCGGCGGCGATGACCACGCTGTCCTCTGTGGTCCCGTCCGTCACGGCGTTGATCGCGTGGCCGTTGCTCGGGCAGGTGCCGACGGCCGGAGTCGTGGCCGGACTGGTGCTCGGTTTCGGAGCGTGCTGGCTCGGCACCGCCACTCATTCAGGTCCTGTCGCCCGGACGGCAGTCGAAGAACCGGCGGACGGTAGGTAACGTTGATCGAATGACGGACGGCACCTTCGAAGCGTTTCGGAAGGCCGAGGCGTTGATGGCTCAGCGCAGGCCGCTCGACGCGTTGCGCGAGCTGAAACAGGTGCTGGCCGAAGCCGGGGAGGCGCCGTCGGTGCAGCTGCTGGCCGGCCGGGCCTATCTCGGGTCCGCGCAGCTCAACAGGGCTGAAGAGGCGTTCCGCAAGGTGCTCGACCTCGATCCGAGCGACCACTACGCCCGGTTCGCCCTCGGCAAGACCCTGCAACGGCAGGGCCGCCTCACCGAGGCGCTCGCCCAGTTGCGGATGGCGGTCGCGATGCACCCGTCACCCGAGTACCAGGAAGCGCTCGGCGAGGTCAAAGCCCGGCTGGCCCTGGGGAACTGATCACCGGAACAGGGTGTCGCCCCAGAACCCGCCCTCCTGCACGCCCGGTGGCACCGCGAAGTGCCCGGAACCGGTGTGCTCCACGTACTCCATCATGTCGTCCTTTGTGGACAGCGCCTGCTGCATCGGCACGAACTGCGTGCGCGAGTCCCGGTTGAACGCCACGAAGAACAGCCCGGCGTCGAGGTGCCCGAGCCCGTCGGAGCCGTCGGTGAAGTTGTAGCCGCGGCGCAGGATCCTGGCCCCGTTCAACGACTCCGGTGACGCGAGCCGGATGTGCGCGATCTCGCCGATCAACGGGATGCCGCCGGCGCCCTTGACGTGCAGGTCGGGTTCGTCGAACTCCTTGGCCTGCCCCAGCGGCGCGCCCTCGCCCTTGGTCCGGCCGACGATCTGCTCCTGCTCGACCAGCGAGGTGCGGTCCCAGATCTCGATGTGCATGCGGATCCGGCGCGACACCAGGTACGTGCCGCCGACGAGCCAGTCCGGCCCGTCCTCCTTCGACACCCACACGTGGTTCTTGAGGTGGTCGGTGTCCTCGGCCTTGATGTTGCGGGTGCCGTCCTTGAACCCGAACATGTTGCGCGGCGTCGCCTGGTCCCGCGTCGTCGAGGAGGTGCGGCCGAACCCGAGCTGCGACCAGCGGACCGCGACCCGCCCGAACCCGATGCGCACCAGGTTGCGGATGGCGTGCACGGCGACCTGCGGGTCGTTCGCACAGGCCTGGATGCAGATGTCCCCGTTGCTGCGCGCGGGATCCAGGTCGTCCTGCGGGAACCGCGGCAGGTCGATCAGCCGCTCCGGCCGCTTGTCCTTGAGCCCGAACCTGTCGTCGAACAGCGACGGCCCGAAGCCGATGGTGATCGTCAGCGCGGAGGCGGGCAGGTCGAGGGCCTCGCCGGTGTCCTTGGGCGGCGCCTCGGCGTTGCCACCGACCGCACCGTTCTCCGCTGCCTCCTGACCGGCCGTCATGCGTTCCGCGGCGAGCGTCCACTCCTTGAGCAGGCTGATCAGCTCGTCCCGGTTCTTCGTCTTCACGTCCAGCGCGACGAAGTGCATGTGGTCCTGCGCGGGCGTGGTGATGCCGGCCTGGATGTCTCCCCGGAACGGGACCTTCGCCGCGGAGAGGTTCTCGATCTCAGGTGATCCGGACGCCAGGACACCGGCGGCGGCGCCCGCGCCCGCGAGCGCCACCCCGGCGCCCGCGAACCCGAGCAGCCTGCGGCGGGGAACCCCCGTCACTTGGCCGACACCACTTCCGCCACCTTGCTGACCGGCTCGCCGAGCGCGTCGACGGCCTCGGCCAGCGCCTTGATCTCGTCCTGCGTCAGCTCGGTGTAGAGCTTGAAGCCGTCACCCTTGCGCTGCTTCTCGAGCGCCTCGTCGAGCGCCTTGAACTTCTCGTCCAAAGTGGACACGAGCGCCTTGTCCTTCTGCTCCACCACGGGACGCAGCGCGGCGATCGCGGCCTGCGACCCGTCGACGTTCGCACGGAAGTCCCACAGGTCGGTGTGCGAGTAGCGGTCCTCCTCACCGGTGATCTTGCCGGTGGCGACCTCGTCGAGCAGTTCCTTGGCACCGTTGGCGAGCTGCACGGGCGTCAGCTCGACGGTCTTCGCCTTGGACACGATCTCCTTGACGTCGGTCAGGAGCTGGTCCGCGATCTTGTCCGAGTCGGCCTGCAGACCGGACTCCCACAGGTCCTTCTCGAGGCGGTGGTAGCCGGTGAACGCCATGCCCTCCTCGATGACGTCCTCGCGGCCGTCGATCTTGGGGTCGAGGTCGCCGAAGCTCTCCGCGACGGGCTCGATGCGCTCCCAGTACAGGCGCGACACGGGGAAGAGCACCTTGGCATCGTCGACCTTCTTGGCCTTGACGGCGTTGACGAACTCCTCGGTCTTCACCAGCAGCTGGTCGGCCTGCGAGCTGACGTACCGCGCGTAGCTCTTGGTCGCCTCGGCCAGCAACGCGTTGCCGTCGGTCGACTTCTTGGCGTCACCGGTCACGGTGAAGTCGCCGCGGATGCCGTCGCCCTTCATGCCGGGCTTGCACGCGGTCTGGAACTTGCCGGACTCCGTGACCTCGACGATCAGCTTGCGGGTGAGCCCCGGCCCGATGTTCTCGACCTCGCCGAGGATCCGGTCGCCCTCCGCGTAGAGGTAGAACTCGGTCACCTTGGTGCCCTTGTTGGCCACCTCGAACGTGACGTTGCCGGTGCCCGCCTCGGTCTTGGCGACCTTGCACGCGTCGTCGGTGGCCTCGACCGCGATGCTGCCACTCGCGCCGCTCGTGCCCCCGTTGCTGCTGCACGCCGCCAGCATCGCGAGTGAGCCCAGGATGACTGCTGTCTTGCGCACGGTTTGCTCCAGTAGATGATCAGTTGGCCACGGCGGCGCGACGGCGCGGCCGGATGAGGAACAGGGACAGCACCACCGCCACGTAGCCGACCCACGCGATGGCCTGCAGCACGGACGTCCGTTGCGAGTAGTTGAAGAAGCCCTTGAGCAGCGCCCCGTACCAGGAGTCCTCCGGCAGGGTGTCGCTGATGTCGAACGCCAGCGTGTTCAGCCCGGGCAGGATCGCGGCTTCCTGCAGGTCGTGGATCCCGTAGCTGAGCACGCCCGCCGCCACGAACACGAGCAGCACACCCGTGACGGTGAAGAACTTGCCGAGGTCGAACCGGATCGCCCCTTGGTACAGCAGCGCGGCGATCACGACGGCCACCAAGATCCCGGCCAGGAACCCGAGGAGCGGCTCCGTCGTTCCCCCGCCGGCAGCCTGCACGCTGGAATAGAAGAAGACCGCCGTCTCGAGCCCTTCCCGTCCAACGGACAAAAGGGACACAAGAACGATGGCGAAGGGTCCGATTTTGAGCGCTTCGTCCATTTTGCCGCGCAACTCGACGGCAATCGTCTTGGCCGCGCGCCGCATCCAGAAGATCATTCCGGTGACGAACGCGACCGCAATGATCGACATCGTCCCGCCGAACGCTTCCTGCTGCTCAAACGTCATGCCGGCAGCACTGAACGTGATGACCGCCCCGGCCGCTACGGACAGTGCCACCGCCGTCGCAACACCGACCCAAACCCACTTGAGCGCGTGCCTTCTGTCCGTCTTCACGAGGAATGCGATCAAGATGCTCACCACGAGCGCGGCCTCAAGGCCCTCACGCAGCCCGATCAGCCCATTGGCAAACAGCATCCCGACGCCTCCACAAATTAGGTCGGCCTTATTTAAGGTAAGCCTCACCTGATTGTCTAGACGCCATCAGTGCCGGTTGCGTCACGCTTCACCCCGCCACCTGCTCCAGGAAGCACGTAACCTGGGTGCAATGGTCCCGCCGCCGCCCGTCCAGGAACCCGCCCGCCGCAACCGCTCCGGCAACATCTTCGGCCGCATCGTCCTGGTGCTGCTGCTGATGGTCGTAGTAGCCGCGGGCGCCTGGGGCCTGGGCGCGCTGAACCGCAAAGGCGCGGCCCCGCTGGGCCCGCCCCCGTTCCTGGTCCCCATCCAGCAGGTGGAACCAGGCGCAGCGGCCCCGGGCAACGCAGCCTCCCCAGGAACCACCCAAACAGCCAACCCACTGGCCGAATGGGCAACCCGAGTAGCGTCGAAAACCGACATCCCGGTCCGAGCCGTACACGCCTACGCGGCAGCGGACCTGACGATGCAACAGGAGTTCCCGGCCTGCCGAATCAGCTGGGCGACCCTCGCGGGCATCGGCCGAATCGAGTCGCACCACGGCAACATCAACGGCGCCCGCCTGCAGGAGAACGGCCTACCGTCCCGCCCGATCATCGGCATCCCTCTAGACGGCGCCCCAGGCGTAAAGGCGATCAAGGACACCGACGGCGGCCGCCTGGACGGCGACACCACGTGGGACCGAGCCGTGGGCCCGATGCAGTTCATCCCGGGCACCTGGAACCGCTGGGCAAAACGAGCAGCGGGCGACGGCCTACCGGCAGACCCGCAGAACATCGACGACGCGGCCCTGACCGCAGCCCGCTACCTGTGCGGAGGCGGCGCCCGCGACCTGGGCACGGGCCAGGGCTGGTGGGCAGCCGTGCTGGCGTACAACAACTCCGTGGAGTACGGCCAGAACGTGTTCAGCGGGGCAGACGCCTACGCACGGGCAAGCGTCCCGCAGTAGCCCACGGGCAGGCTCACGCAGGGGTCCCCTTGGGTTGAGGATCCCCCGCGACCCAACTTAGCCGCGAGGTCTGACAGTCCCGCGATGCCGAAGTAGCGGGTCAGGCAGGCGGACGGGTGGCGCGAGGCCGGGCAGGCGGATGAGGATGAGGGCGGACAGCCCAAGCGCGCGGTCACGGCAAGCGCCCACTCGTCCGCGACGCCGAAGGCGAGCCGTCCTTACCGTGCGGTCTGGGTGGGGTGGCTTCGTCACGAGTCGTGCCATAGCTCTTGCTGCATCAGGGAAGGGGTGTCAAGCGGGCACGCTTTTCGCCCGCTTGACACCCCTTCCCTGATGTGGCCCGCTCTTGGTACGGCTCGTGACGAAGCCACCCCACCAACGCGCCCCTCAAAGCAACGCGCCTCCGCCCAACGCAACAGGCGTGCCATCTACCTACGCATGGCGTGGACCCCGGCTTTTGATCAGATTGGCGGGGTCTGGGGCGGAGCCCCAGGAATCAGCGCACGGCGACGCCCGCAAGGTGACCCACCTACGAACTCGAAACAGGAAGCCGCCAACGCAACCGGGGGACGACCCACAAAACCGACGCGAAGAAACAGGGGGAGGCTGAGGCCGGGCGGAAAACGGCCTCAGCCCCACCCTCAAACCCCTGCCAAGGGCGCGGAGGACGTGGCCAGTTCCTCAGCAGGGAAACCCGTTTCCTCCGAAGGAGGGACCTCAGACCGATCACAAGGAGGCTCAACAGGCGAAGCAACAGGCGAGGTGACAACAGGCGGAACAGGATCCTCAGCCCGAGGCGTGGAAGGCGGAACCTCAGCAGGCGGAGCCGTGGACCCAGGCGGCACAACCACCGGAGTCTCCACCACAGGCGGAGGCTGAACACTGGACACAGTGGACGGAACCGAAGTCGTGACCACAGGCGGCGAAGCCGCCCCAGAAGACGACGGCGAAGCCGGCTCTTCTTCTTCAGGCGACTCAGGCCCCTCAGGCGAGTCAGGCTCATTCCGCCCAGTAGCAGCAGGCTTAGCACCAGAAACCCGAACAGTCTCAGTAACCGTAGCCCCGACAACCCGAGTCTGAGTGGCAAGCCGAGCCGCCCGAACCTCCCGAGCCGCCCCCTCCACCACCACAGTCTCCGTAACGGTGGCCAGCGAATCCCCGGTCTCAAAGGGCTCAGTCCACCACTGAGAAGCAGAAGGCCGAGCAGGCGGAGGCGCGGCCAACGGCGCGTCCTCAGGCGACCCCGTCAAGGCGATCAACGCGAACATGCCGCCCAGTGCCAGGAACGGCACGACGACCACGGCCCCGAAGCACCCACGGCCACTGCGCGGCTCTTCACGGTGACTCATCTCCAGCACACCCCCGAACGGTGAGAACTGTTCCATCTGGTTGATCGTCCACATGGAACAGTCCGTCACAGTTCTTTAGTCACACGATGGGGTGTTCAGCCCAGCGGCGGCAACTCCGGAGCGTGAGCGGCAGGGGAAGATGAAAGGGTTTCCAGAGCCAACGAAACGGCCTTTTCCAGCTGCGGGTCGCGGCCGGAAACACGGTCGGACGGCGTCATGACCACCTCGATGTCCGGGTCGACACCGTAGTTCTCCACGGCCCACCCATGGCCCTTGAAGTAGGACGCGTACCTCGGTTGGGTGACCATCGTGCCGTCGACCAGCGTGTACAGCATGTCGATACCGATGACACCGCCCCAGGTACGCACCCCCACAACGGGCCCGATGCCGAGCTCCTTGATGGCCACGTTGACGATGTCGCCGTCCGATCCGGCGTACTCGTCGGCCACCGCCACCACAGGACCACGAGGCGCGTCCTGCGGATAGGACTCGGACGCCGTGTAGCCGCGGGCGACAGACCAGCCGATGACCTTGCGGCCGAGCTTCTCGATCACCAACTGCGAGGTGTGCCCGCCGCCGTTCTCACGAACGTCCAGGACAAGCGCCTCACGAGCCAGCTCGACCCGCAGATCGCGGTGCAGCTGAGCCCAGCCGGCGCCCATCATGTCCGGCACGTGCAGGTAGCCCACACGGCCACCGGACTGCGCGTGCGTGAACGCACGACGGTTGGCGACCCAGTCGTGATACCGCAGAGGTTCCTCATCAGCCAGAGGCACCACCACGACCCGACGCAGCTCGCCACCACCACCGGGACGCACGGTCAGCTCCACGGGCTTCCCAGCCGTGCCGACCAGCAACGCCCCAGGCCCGGCCAACCCGACCGGACGCCCGTCCACGGCCACAAGAGCATCACCAGCGCGCACGGCCACCCCTGGCGCGCACAAAGGCGAGCGAGCGTGCGGGTCGGACGTCTCGCCGGGGATCACGCGCTCGACGATCCAGTCAGAACCAGAACGCCGCAGATCCGCGCCCAGCAGGCCCTGCCGGCGCGAGGCGGGGACGTGCGGCGACGAACCCCAGACGTAGGCGTGCGAGGTGCCGAGTTCGCCCTGCACCTCCCACAGCAGGTCGACCAGGTCGTCGTGGCTGCCCACCTCGGCCACCAGCGGCCGGTAGCGGTCCAGTTCGCCCTGCCAGTCGACGCCGCCCATGTCGGTGCGCCAGAAGTGGTCGCGCATGAGCCGCCCGTTCTCGGCGTACATCTGCGCCCACTCCAGCGCGGGATCGACGACGACGCGCACGCGGGCGAGGTCGATCTCCACGTAGTCGGCCGAGTCCTCGTCGGCCTTGCTGTCGGACGGCACGACCCGCAGGTCACCGCGGTCCTCGACGACCATCCGCTTGCCGTCGCCGGACACCGCGAACGCGTCCGCGCTGTCCGCCAGGCACTCGGTCTTCTGCTTGGTGAAGTCGTAGCGCTCCAGCACGGTGCGCGGCGGGCGGGCGTCGGGCGACGCCAGGTTGTCCCCCAGCACGCCGAGCAACGGCCGGCGCAGCCACAGCAGACCGCCGCGAGCCGCCTTCAACGACAGGTAGTCGGCGGCGGCGACGGGCACCGGCACCACTCGGTCGGCGAGGCCTTCGAGGTCGACCTTCGTGACCGAGGCCTTCTCGTCGTCGTCCTCGGAGTCCTTGTCCTCGTCGCCGACCGGGCGGCCGCCGTGCATCGGGGCGAACGGCGACGGCGTCGTGGCGGCCAGCGGCACGAGGTGCGGGCGGCAGCCGGTCGGGAACGACAGGTCGAACACGTGCGCGTCGTAGACCGGGTCGAACGTCCGGATCGACAGGAACGCCAGGTACTTGCCGTCCTCGGTGAAGGTCGGCGCGAAGTCGGCGAACCGCAGCGGCGTCACGTCCACAACGGACAGATCCGCCGCGTTCACCATCTTGATGTGCCGCAACGGAGTCGGTCCGGGATGCGACCACGCGAGCCACGCGGAGTCCGGCGAGAAGGCGAGATGCGTGATGTGCGCGTTCGCACCGCTGACGACCTCGCGCACCTCACCGGAAGCGATGTCCACCAACAACAAACGGCCGTCGTGCGTGGCAACGGCGACGCGCGAACCGTCCGGCGCGGCGGCCAGGGACATGACGCGACCCAAAGCACCAGAGGCAAGACGGCGCGCGGTGTTGCCCGGCTCGACCCCGCCGACGGGCGCGACCTCCAGGGCCTCCTCGCCCTCGACGTCGGTCACCCACACCACGTGATCGGTCTCGCCGAGCACCTTCGGCAGCCGCGCGCGGACGTCGGAACGGTCGGCCAGCACGCGCACCGGTCCGTCGCGATGCGTCACCCAGTGCACGGAGCCGCGGACCTCGACGGCCGAGGCGCGGCCGGTGTGGTCGACGCTGAAGGACTCGATGTTGCCGGAAGCCTTGACGTGCCGGGGTTGCAGGCCGGTGCGGGGGCCGCCGAGCTTGATGTCGAGCTTGCGCAGTTCCGACAACCCGTCGAGCAGCCACAGCTCGCCCGCCTGGTGGAAGATCACCCGCGAGCCGTCGGTGGAAGCGTTGCGGGCGTAGAACTCCCCGGAGGTGTGGCGCTGCAGGTCGGTGCCGTCCGGCAGCACCGAGAACACGCTGCCGACGCCGTCGTGGTCGGAGATGAACGCGATCCGCCCGTCGACCCACATCGGGTTCGCCAGCGACGACTGCAGACCGGACAGCACCCGGACGAAGTCGCCGGACCCTTCGGTGTCCACCCAGAGCTTGCCCGCGGTGCCACCGCGGTACCGCTTCCACCACGCCGGTTCCTGCATGTAGCTGGACGACGTGACGACCTGGCCGTCCGGGCCGAACGACACGTCGTTGACCCACCCGTACGGCAGCACCTCGGCAGGTCCGCCGTCCAGCGGAACGGCGTGCGCCTGCTTGCGGTGCCGCGACATCTGACCCGTGGCGGACACGGCGAGCACTCGCCCGTCCGGCGTCCACCCGGACACGGCCGTACGGGCCACGCCCCAGTGCGTCAACCGGCGTGCGGGGCCACCGTCCACAGGAGCCACGCGCACTTCCGGGGCGCCGTCGATCCAGCTGGCCCAGGCCAACTGCGTGCCGTCGGGCGAAAACCGCGGCGTGCGCGCCGGTACCTGGTCAGCGGACGCGCGCCAGGCCCTTCCTCCGTCGACGGGCGCGAGCCACACGTCGTCCTCGGCCACGAACGTCACCAAGTCACCGCGCAGATGCGGATACCGAAGGTAAGTCACGAGATCGACGTTAGCCCACGCTCACCGTTTCAGGAGGGCAAAAAACGCCGCCAGTCCTCAGCCGCAAGAGAAACTAGACCTTCGGCCCGCGCCTTGGCCTCCGCCTCGCGAACGTTCGCGGCGAAACGGCGGCAGACCTGGCGGAGTTCCGTCTCCGGGTCCTCACCGGCGAGCTTGGACAAAGCGGTCACGGCGAACAAGGTCGTGCCCGTGTCGTCGCCCTCGGGCAGCAGGTCGACGGGGAAGCCGGCGCGTTTGGTGCGCTGCACCAGTTTCGCGGCCAGCGCGACGGCCGGCTGGCCCAGCGCGACACCGTCCACACTGGACTCGCGCTGCTTCTCGGCCTGCTTGAGCTCCTCCCAGCGGTGCTGCTGCGAGGTCGCGTCGTGCACGGCCGGGTCGTTGCCCTCGAAGACGTGCGGATGCCGTCCGACGAGCTTCGCGACCAGTTCGGACGCGACGGCGTCGATGTCGAACGGGTCCTCGGGGTCCTCGGCGGCGACGCGGGCGTGGAACAGCACCTGCAGGAGCACGTCACCGAGCTCCTCGCGCATCGACGCGCGGTCGCCGTCCTCGATCGCCTCCAGCAGTTCGAAGGTCTCCTCGACGAGGTACTGGCGCAACGAGTCGTGGTCCTGTTCGGCGTCCCACGGACATCCGCCCGGCGACCGCAGCCGGTGCATCACCGCGGCCGCGTCGAGCAGTGCGGCACCCAACGGCTCCGGCGTCGTGATCACGGTCGCGTCCGGGTACTGAGAGGCGTTGGTCGTGATCACCACCGCGCCGTCCTCCACGACGGCGGGCGCGGGACCGTCGACGCCGAGCGAGGACCAGAACTCCAGCGGCACGCCCTCGCCCGCGTAGACGGCCTTGGCCGTGCGCAACGCGGGCAGGGCGGCGGCGGGCAGTACCGCGTCGAGCCGCTCGCTCAGGACGACGACGGTGATCAAGACTTGTTCTTGGTCGAGCTCACACCGACGAAGCCGGCGCGCTCGCCGGGGTTGCCGACGATCTGCGCGTTGGTCGGGTCCCACACGCCGTAGCGGGGGTTGACCTCGATGTTCAGGTCCGCGGTGAGGAACTGCGCGATCCGCAGGCCGAAGGCGGCGAGCAGCTGCGGGTCGATGCGCTCGATCAGGTCGTCCTCGCCGGGCGTCGGCGAGACCTTGTTGCGCTCCTTGACCAGCGCGACCATCCAGCTGGACTGCTGCTCGTCGGCGGGGAAGGCGACGACGGTGCCGGGCTTCACGCCCCACAGCATCGTGTGCACCAGCGACGGGTTCTCGGTGACGCGGACCTTCTGGTTCGTCGCCGAGGCCTGCTGGCCGCTGGTGGTGCGCGGCGCTTCCTGCACGAACTTCGACATCTTCGAGGAGTCCGCGGTGACCTCGGCGGCCTTCTCCTTGGCCTCCTTCGGGTCCTGGACCTGGAAGAAGTCGATGACGACCTCGAGCGTGGAGAGGTTGCGGCGGGCGAGCTCACCCATCACCAGCACGTCGCGCTGACGGCGGTAGATCGTGGTCTCGTCCTGCTCGCTCTGCTTGGCGGCGGCCTCGGGGCCGCCCTTCTCCTTGATCGCGTCGAACACCTTGGTCTCGTCGACCGTGATGTTCTCCAGCTGACCGGCCCGCTCGGCGATCTTGTGGTTGATCTCGTCGGCCAGCACCAGCTTCGAGACCTGGTCGAGCTTGCCCTGGTCCTGCATCTGCTGGGCCGCGGGCTCCTTCTTGAGCACCTTCACGGTCCGGTCCTGGACGGTCTGCAGACCGATCGCCTGGTCCCCGACGATGGCGGCCGAGGTGGCCTTCGCGGGCCCGGTCGCGCATCCGGTGGCGAACAGCGCCACAGCCACACCGACCAGCGAGAAACGCTTCAGAACAGTGCTCACGAGGATCTACCCTCTCACGCCTTGGTGACCGGGGTCACGGGAGTCCCCACGAGTGAGTCGAGGAACGCACCGCACCAGTTCAACAGCTCCTGGTCGCGCAGCTGCGGTGCACCCATCCGGCCGCCCGCCGCTCCCTCCGTCGGCCTAGGCACGGTGACCGTCCCCATGGCCTGCTTGTAGACGGCCTTCGGGAACAGCCGCCGCAGCCTGACCAGCTGCGAGTCGAGCAGCTCGAGCTTCGCGAACCGCAGGTTCTGGCCCATCGCGATCACCTCGGTGACCCCGTGACGACGGCAGGCGTGGCGCAGGCGGGCCACGCCGAGCAGGCGCTCGACCGGTTCCGGCGGCGTGCCGTAGCGGTCCTTGAGCTCGTCCCAGACGGACGTCAGCGCGGCCTCGTCGGACGCGCCCGCGATCTTGCGGTACGCCTCCAGCCGCAGCCGCTCGCCCGGCACGTACTCGTGCGGGATGTGCGCGTCGACCGGGAGGTCGACGCGGACCTCCGCCAGGTCCTCCTCGACCTCGCCGCCGTCCGCTCCCGCGTGCTTGCGGAACGCCTCGACGGCCTCGCCGACCAGCCGGATGTAGAGGTCGAAGCCGACGCCCGCGATGTGACCGGACTGCTCGGCGCCGAGGATGTTGCCGGCGCCGCGGATCTCCAGGTCCTTCATCGCGACGGCCATGCCGGCGCCCAGCTCGGTGTTCTGCGCGATCGTCGCGAGCCGGTCGTGCGCGTGCTCGGTCAGCGGGGTCTCGGCCGGGTACAGGAAGTACGAGTACCCGCGCTCGCGGCCACGGCCGACCCGGCCGCGCAGCTGGTGCAGCTGGGCCAGGCCGAGCAGGTCGCCGCGCTCGACGATCAGGGTGTTGGCGTTGGAGATGTCCAGGCCGGTCTCGACGATCGTCGTGCAGACGAGCACGTCGTACTCGCGTTCCCAGAAACCCTGGATGAGGTGTTCGAGCTTGTCCTCGTTCATCTGGCCGTGCCCGGTCACGACCCTGGCCTCGGGCACCAGCTCGCGGATGCGCTTGGCGGCCTTCTCGATCGTCGAGACCCGGTTGTGCACGTAGAAGACCTGGCCGTCGCGCATCAGCTCGCGCCGGATGGCCGCGCCGACCTGCTTGTCGTCGTACGCACCGACGTAGGTGAGGATCGGGTGCCGTTCCTCCGGCGGGGTCAGGATCGTGGACATCTCGCGGATGCCGGCGAGCGACATCTCCAGCGTGCGCGGGATCGGCGTCGCGGACATCGTCAGCACGTCGACGTGCGTGCGCAACGCCTTGATGTGCTCCTTGTGCTCCACACCGAAGCGCTGCTCCTCGTCGACGATCACGAGGCCCAGGTCCTTGTACCGCACGGTCTTCTGCAGCAACCGGTGCGTGCCGATCACGATGTCGACCTCGCCGTCCGCGAGACCGGCGATCGTCTGCGCGGACTCCTGCGGGTCGGTGAAGCGGCTCAGTCCCTTGACGACCACCGGGAACTGGCGCATGCGTTCGGCGAACGTGTTGAGGTGCTGCTGGGCGAGCAGCGTCGTCGGCACCAGCACGACGACCTGCTTGCCGTCCTGCACCGCCTTGAACGCCGCGCGGACCGCGATCTCCGTCTTGCCGTAGCCGACGTCGCCGCAGATGACGCGGTCCATCGGCACGGACCGTTCCATGTCGGCCTTGACCTCGTCGATCGCGGCCATCTGGTCCTGCGTCTCGGTGAACGCGAACGCGTCCTCCAGCTCGCGCTGCCAGGGCGTGTCACTGGCGAAGGCGTGGCCGGGGGCGCTCTGCCGGGCCGCGTAGAGCTGCACGAGCTCGGCCGCGATCTGCTTGACCGCCTTGCGCGCCTTGGACTTCGTGTTCTTCCAGTCGCTGCCGCCGAGCTTGTTCAGCGTCGGCAGCTCACCGCCGACGTACCGGCTGACCTCGTCGAGCTGGTCGGTCGGCACGAACAGCCGGTCGCCGGGCTGGCCGCGCTTGCTGCTGGCGTACTCGAGGACCAGGTACTCGCGGGTGGCGCCGGCGACCGTCCGCTGGACCATCTCCACGTACTTGCCGATGCCGTGCTGCTCGTGCACCACGAAGTCGCCGGACCTGAGCGCCAGCGGGTCGACCGCGTTGCGCCGCTTGGACGGCATCCGGCGCATGTCCTTCGTGGACGTACCGCCGCGGCCGCCGGTCAGGTCGGTCTCGGTGAGCACCACCAGCGCGAGGTCCGGCAGCACGAACCCGTCCTCGAGCGCGCCGCGCACGACCGTGACGGTGCCCGCTTTCGGTGCCGCGTCGAGGGATTCGACGCAGACGGCCGAGACTTCGGCTTCCTTCAGCCGTTCGACGGCGCGCTGCGCGGTACCGGCGCCGGGCACGACCAGCACGGCCGCGCCACCCGTCGCCGTGTGCGCCTTGAGGTCCGCGAACGCGCGCTCGACGTCGCCCTGGTAGGCCTCGACCGGCTTGACGTCGAGGTGCACGACGTCGCTCGCGTCGGTGGTCAGCTGGCTGAGCGTCCACCACGGACGGTCGTTCGCCTTGGCGTGCTCGGAGATCTCGCCGATGCCCTGGTACCCGCTGCGGCCGAGGTCGATCGGCGCCTTGCCACCGGCGGCCGCCGCCATCCAGGACGCCTCGAGGAACTCCTGCCCGGTGCGGACCAGGTCGGCCGCGCGGGCCCGGATCTTCTCCGGGTCGTTGAGCAGGACGTGGGTGCCCTTCTCGACCACGTCCGTGAGCAGCTGCAGCTCGCCGGGGCACAGCGCCGGGATGAGCGCCTCCATGCCCTCGACCGCGATGCCGCCCGAGATCTTCTCCAGCATCTCCGCGAGGTGCGCGTCGGACCGGTGCTCCTCGGCCAGCTCGGCCGCGCGGTGCCGCACGTCGTCGGTCAGCAGCAGCTCACGGCACGGCGGCGCGACGAAGTCGGTGACCTCGACCGGCAGCGAACGCTGGTCCTGCACCGAGAACGGCCGGATCTCGCTGACCTCGTCGCCCCAGAACTCGACGCGGAACGGGTGCTCGGCGGTCGGCGGGAAGAGGTCGAGGATGCCGCCGCGGGTCGCGTACTCGCCGCGCTTCTCGACCATGTCGACGCGGGTGTAGGCGTTCTCGGCCAGGCGCGTGATCAGCTCGGCGAAGTCCTGCTCCTCGCCGACCTTCAGGTGCACGGGCTTGAGGTCGCCCAGGCCCGGCGCCATCGGCTGGATGAGGCTGCGGACCGTCGTGACGAGGACCCGCAACGGGTTGCCCTCGGGATGCTTGAGGCGGCGGAGGATCTGCAGGCGCGCACCGACCGTGTCCGCGCGCGGGCTCAGGCGTTCGTGCGGCAGCGTCTCCCAGCTGGGGAAGAACGCGACCTTGTCCGCGCCGATCAGGTCCTTGAGGACGTTCGTCAGCTCTTCGGCCTCCCTGCCCGTGGCGGTCACGGCCAGCACCGGCCGGACCGTGGACAGCGCGGCGGTGACGAGCGGGCGGGCGGCCAGCGGACCGTCCAGCTCCAGCTCGGGGACACCGGCGGAGTCGATCAACGTGCGGAGGGCTTTGTCGGGCAGGACACCATCGAGCAGGCCGAGCAGCGGCATGTGAGAAACCCCGGTCGAGTGCGGAATGGGCGCACGAACACCGAACGCCGGACAGACCCCTGCCTGGGACGAGGGGTCTCACCATCCACCTTAGCTCGTTCCGCGACCCCTTATCGGGTGGCTCGAGCGCGCCCCCAGCAGGCACGCTGTGCGCGTGTCAACGAAAGAGATCAGGGCTGACTACGACGATCAGTCCATCGTGGTCTACCAGGCCTATTCACCGGCCATCGCCGACCCGGCCGTGGCGGCGCAACGGTTCGTGCCGCCGTTCAAGGCGGAGCGGATGACGTGGATCAAGCCGTCGTTCCTCTGGATGATGTATCGCTGCGGGTACGCCCGGAAGGAGGGCCAGGAACGCGTCCTGGCCGTGCGGATCACCCGCGCGGGGTTCGATTGGGCGGTCGCCAACGCGGTCAGCAGCAGGATCAGCGGCAAGCCGTCGGTGCGCGTGCAGTGGGACCCGGAGCGCGGGCTGAACCACGAAGCGTTGGAGCACCGCTCCATCCAGATCGGACTGACGCGTGAGGCCTCGGCCATGTACGTCAACGAATGGACGTTGGGCATCACCGACGTGACGGCCCTTGCGCGCGAGATCCACGACAAGGTGCGTGCGGGAGATCTGGACGGAGCGTGCGCGTTGCTGCCCGTTGAACGGCCTTACGGAACCTCCACGGCACAAATCGCATAGTTAGGACATGCGCGCACTCGTGGCTACTGGGTTGGTGCTGGTCGTCGCGGCGTGCTCGTCGCCGGAACCTGGCGGCAACGCGCCGTCGAAGGCTCCCGCACCGGCCGGGCTCAAGGTCGAGGAGGTCGCGGGCGGCCTCCAGCACGCCTGGGACGTCGGGTTCCTGCCCGGCGGCTCCGTGCTCGTCACCGAACGGCCCGGCACCATGAAGCTCGTCAGGAACGGCCAGGTCACGCCCGTCGACATCGACCTCGACGACATCCAGGTGCGCGGCGAGGGCGGGCTGATGGGCCTGGTGATCCACCCCGACGACCAGCGCTTCACCGTTTGCTACAACACGTCCAAGGACGTGCGACTGGTGACGTTCCGGCTCGACGACGCCAAGGCCACGAAGGTCAAGGACCTGGTCACCGGCATGCCGTCGAACTCCAGCGGACGCCACTCCGGCTGCCGGCCGACGCTGGCGCCGGACGGCTCGATGTTCGTCGCGACCGGCGACATCGCGCAGGCCCGCAACCCGCAGGACAAGACCAGTCTCGGCGGCAAGGTGCTGCGGATCGACCCGGAGACGGGCGAGGGCGCGGCCGGCAACCCGTTCATCACCTCGGCGAACGCCAACGAGCGCCGCGTCTACACCTACGGGCACCGCAACGTGCAGGGCGTGGTGTTCCGGCCGGGCGGCGACCAGATCTTCTCCAGCGAGCACGGACCGGACGTCGACGACGAGGTCAACCTGCTGCGGAAGGGCGCCAACTTCGGCTGGGACCCGTCCAAGGGCGGCACGCAGAACAGGTACGACGAGAGCGTGCCGATGACCGACCTGCAACGGTTCCCGGACGCGGTGCCCGCGGTGTGGTCTTCCGGGTCGCCGACCGAGGCGATCTGCCAGGCGGCGTTCTGGAACGGCAAGCTCGCGATCACCGCGCTCAAGGGCTCGAAGCTGCTGCTCTTCACGCTCGACGCCGCCGGCAAGGTGCAGAACGTGAGCATCCCCGACGAGCTGAACGACAAGTACGGCCGCCTGCGCGCCGCCCGCACCGCGCCGGACGGGTCGCTCTACCTCACGTCGTCGAACGGCACTGACGACAAGCTGCTCAGGCTCACCGGGACCGCATAGGGAACAACTCGCCCGAGCCGTTCGACCCCTCGACGAACGGCTCGGACGCAGGCTCCACTGGGAACCATCGCTCAGCCGTACCCGGACCGTTTCACGTTTCGCCCCTTATTAGGCGCCATGCACTAACGCGGGGCCACTCATGCGTGCAGATGCACTAAGAGCAGCAGCTCAGGAACGGCTGCGCAGCTTCGGCTTGTGCTCCATCGCGGACAGCCCGTTCCACGCGAGGTTGACCAGGTGCGCCGCCACCTCGTCCTTCTTGGGCTTGCGCGCCTCCAGCCACCACTGGCCGGTCAGCGCGACCATCCCGACCAGCGCCTGCGCGTACAGCGCGGCGAGCTTGCGGTCGTAGCCCTGCTTGGCGAAGTGCAGCCCGAGGACGTGCTCGACCTGCGACGCGATGTCGTTGAGCAGCGACGAGAACGTGCCGGAGGACGACGCGACGGGCGAGTCGCGCACCAGGATGCGGAACCCGTCCGTCGAGCCCTCGATGTAGTCGAGCAACGCGCAGGCGGCCTGTTCGAGCAGCTCACGCGGGTGCGAGCCGCCGTCGAGGGCCGTGATGATCTGGTCCATCAGGCGCTGCATCTCGCGGTCGACGACGACGGCGTAGATGCCTTCCTTGCCGCCGAAGTGCTCGTAGACGACGGGCTTCGACACGCTGGCGCGGAGGGCGATCTCCTCGATCGACGTCGCGTCGAAGCCCTTCTCGGCGAACAGGGCGCGGGAGACGTCCAGGAGCTGCTCTCGGCGTTCCTTGCCCGTCATCCTGACCCTGACCATGCGAATCAGCCTACGAGGCTCACTTCTTCGCGGTGATCCTGGCCAGCCGCTGTTCACTCGGCCAGCGCACGTTCGTCGCCCAGCCGAGTTTCTCGAACACCCAGATCAGGCGGGCCGAGATGTCGATCTGGCCGCGCTTCACGCCGTGCCGCGCGGAGGTCGGGTCGGCGTGGTGCAGGTTGTGCCACGACTCGCCGAAGCTCAGGATCGCGAGCGCCCAGACGTTGGCGGAGCGGTCGCGGGCGGCGAACGGGCGGTCGCCGACCATGTGGCAGATCGAGTTGATCGACCACGTCAGGTGGTGCAGGAACGCGACGCGGACGAAGCCGCCCCAGAAGAGCGCGGTCACGCCACCCCAGACCGACCACGTGAGCAGGCCGCCCAGCACCCCCGGCGTCGCCAGCGAGATCGTCGTCCACAGCACGAAGTGCCTGTCGACCCACACGATGTCCTTGTCGGCCAGCAGGTCCGGGGCGAAGCGCGCGTGGTTGGTCTTGTCGCGTTCGAACAACCAGCCCATGTGCGCGTGCCAGAAGCCCTTGGCCAGCGCCACGGGGCCGCTGCCGAACAGCCACGGCGAGTGCGGGTCGCCCTCGCGGTCGGAGAAGGCGTGGTGGCGGCGGTGGTCGGCGACCCAGTCGATCACCGGGCCCTGCAACGCCATCGAGCCGGCGATCGCGAGCGCGATCTTCAGCGGGCGCTTGGCCTTGAACGAGCCGTGCGTGAAGTACCGGTGGTAGCCGATCGTCACGCCGAGGCCGGAGAGGTAGTAGAAGCCGACGAAGAGGGCCACGTCGACCCAGCCGAGGCCCCAGCCCCACGCGAACGGGACGGCGGCCAGCAGGGCGATGAGGGGAACGATGACGAACACGTACACGCCGAACTGCTCGGCGTTGCTCCGTCGTTTTCCGAACAGCGGCTTGGGGCCCTGGTCCGTGGACTGGTTGATCGTCGTCGTCATGCGCGAACCTCTGGGGGTGAGAGGGCGGACGTACCTACGCGACCGTAACTTACGGAAGCGTAGGTTAGGGCCCCCTGCTTTCGCCATACCCCGCTTGGAAAAGTCTCGGACAGTTCTCAGGATCAGCACGCTGTGTCGCCTGGAATCGAGACCTCGACCCGGCATCATCGGAAGATGGCCAGACGCAAGATCATCCGGATCGCCGTGACCTCGTTGCTCGTCGTGCTCGTGCTGGTCACAGCGGCTCTGGGCGTCGTCGGCTGGTACTACAGCGGTGAGCTGCTCATACCCGACAGGTGGGCGGGGCGGTACCCGGACACGGCGCTGGGCGAGGACGACAGGTCCGTCGTGCTGGCCGAGTCGGTGTCGAGCGTGCAGCCGGGCACCCTCGGCCTGATCTGGCCAGGCGGCCAGGCCAAGATCGGCGAGATCACGAGCCAGAAGAACGGGCGCGTCGAACGGCCGTTGCTGGACGGCAACGCGCCCCCGGACGGCACGAAGGTGCGCATCGAGACCGCCCTCTACGAGGGCAACCCGAAGACCGCGCTCGGACTGGTCTACAGCGACGTCGCGGTGCCCACCGAACTCGGCGACATGCCGGCGTGGCTGGTGCCCGCCGCGAACAACGACACCTGGGTCATCAACGTCCACGGACGGGGCGCGAAGCGCGAGGAGGGCCTGCGCGTGGTCCCCCAGTTGCACGCCGCCGGCCTGCCCGTCCTGATGATCACCTACCGCAACGACGAGGGCTCTCCCGCGTCCCCCGACGGCCTCTACCACCTGGGCGACACCGAGTGGCACGACGTCGAGGCCGCCATCAGGTACGCGCAGGGGCAGGGCGCGAAGAAGGTCGTCCTGTACGGCTGGTCGATGGGCGGCGCGATCGTCGGCCAGACGCTGGCCCGGTCCGGTCTCGCGGCGGCCGTCAGCGGCGTGGTGCTCGACTCCCCCGTCACGAACTGGACGCAGACGCTGAACCTCCAGGCCCAGAACCGGGGCGTGCCGACGTGGCTCACGCCCGTGGCCGAGCTGGTGTCCGGCTGGCGCGCCGACATCGACTTCGACCGGTTCGACCTGGTCCGCAACCCGCCCGCGCTCAAGCCGCCGACGCTGCTGTTCCACGGCTCCGCGGACGAGACGGTGCCGGCCCAGTCCTCCCGCGACCTGGCGACGGCGGCGAGCGGGCTCGGCTGGCCGCTGCAGTACGTCGAGATCCCTGGCGCCGACCACACGTCGGGGTGGAATGTGGCGACGGACACGTATCGGGGTGCTCTCGGCGACTTTCTGACCAGGTCAGTCGGCGCCAAGCCGTGATCTTGAACTGAGCCGAGCGAGTGGTGGTTGGACAAGAAGAGGACCACTCGTGACAACATGTGCCCTGAGCGGACGCGAGTTCGCTCATTCCGCCATGGTGTAAAGGCAGCACCTCTGATTTTGGTTCAGATGGTCCAGGTTCGAATCCTGGTGGCGGAGCTGGGCACGAGTCAGTGTGGTCTTTGGGAGGTGCGAAGCTGCCCGAGGAAACGGTCGACGAGCAGGGCAACGTGGGCCACCGCCATCACGAGATGTCCGACGCGTGGCTGGTTGGTCGCGCGTCCGAACTCGTCGCCGTGGCCCAGAGCAGCCACCTCGCCGCACAGCTCGACGCGGCCTCCGAGATCGACCACATCCTCGCCGAGGCGCAGGGTCGTGGTGAGCCCCGCATCGTCGCGCAGCTGCTCAGAGCCGCCGCCGTGGTCAGGCTGGTCACGCCGGGGCTCGTCGACATGTCCGACCCGCAGCTCGACGAGATGCTCGCCCACTGCCGCCGCCACGGCCTGATCGTGCTGGAGGCGGACGCGCGGGCGTTGCGCGGCCGCCGGTTCCTGCTGGGCAACGCCGAGGACAAGGCGCTGACCGAGATCGCGTCGGCGCTCGCGATGATGCTCGACGAGGAACCCGAGGTCGACCCGGTCTTCGACAAGCGGATCTGGGACCAGCTGCTCGCCACGACGCTGCAGGACATCGCGCTCGTGCTGACCCAGCTCGGCGTCTACGAGATGGCGGACGACGTGCTGGCGGGCGCGAACAACGCGTTGCGCGAGAGCGGCCAGCCGCACCAGATCTACGTGCACCTGGTGAACCGCGCCCGGCTGCGGATCGGCTGGGGCCTGCGGCTCGAACGGGTGAACCTGCACGACGCCGCGCACGAGCAGTTCAAGGTCGCCTCCGGGCTCGCCGAGGCCGCCGAGGTGCCGTTCCGGCAGTCGCTGCACCCCGGCAGGCGCGACATGGACGCCGCCGAGCAGGTGCCGATCCTCGGTGCCGCCCACGCGCTCACGAACCCCAAGGAAGGCCACCTCGACCGGCTGTGGTCGTTGCGCGGCCTGTCGATGTACGCGCGGGAACTGATCATCGTCGCGATCGCGCTGGCCCGGTGCCTGGTCGAGGCGAACCGGCTCGACGACGCCCTCAAGGTGCTCGACGACACGCGCACGCAGATGGAACACGACACGTCCGAACCGTCGCTGGTGCTGTCGCTGGAGCGCGAGTACGCGCACATGTGCGGACCGCACACGACGTCGGCGTTGCAGGCCTACAACGCGGCCCTGGAGCTGGAGTTGTGGCAGATGCGGGAGTCCCGCGTGGCCACGTTGCAGACGCGCCGTGAGCACGAACGGCTGACGCGCGCGCACGGTCAGATAGCGCAGCAGGCGTTGCAGGACCCGTTGACCGGACTGCCGAACCGCCGCGCGCTCGACGACAAGATGGGCGAGCTCATCGCCGGTCAGGTCGATCCGTTCTCGATCGCGCTGGTCGACCTCGACGGCTTCAAGGGCGTGAACGACCGGCATTCACATGCCGAGGGTGATGATGTTCTTCGGGTGATTGCCAGCACACTCCGGCAGGCCCTGCGGGGTGACGACATGGTGGCCCGCTACGGCGGCGACGAGTTCGTCGTGCTGCTGCCGGGGGCCCCTCTGCACGCCGCGGAAGCGGCACTCGGCCGGGCCGTGGATGCCGTGGCAGGCTTGCCAATCGACCTCTCCCGGGGCGTGACGCTGTCGGTCGGCGTCATCTCGCTGCGCCCCCGCGAATCCGCCAACCAGGCCCTGTCAAGGGCGGACTCGGCGATGTACGTGGCGAAGCGTCAAGGTGGCTGCCAGGTTGCGGCCGTGGCCGGGGAGCCGTCCGCGGAGGCTTAGGCTGGTCCGCGGACTTCGAAACACCCAGCCTGTTAGGGAGAGCATTGATGCTCGAGGGCCCTGTCAGCACGGTCGTGCTCGCCGCCGGGGAAGGCACCCGCATGCGGTCGTCCACGCCCAAGGTGCTGCATCGGATCGCCGGACGCTCACTCGTCGAACACGCGGTGCGCGCGGCGGCCGGCACAGATCCCGACCACCTGGCCGTTGTCGTCGGTCATGGCCGTGAAGCCGTCACCGAGCATCTGGACACCCTCGCCGGTGCGCTGGGCCGCAAGGTCACCGTCGCGGTGCAGGCCGAGCAGAAGGGCACCGGGCACGCCGTCTCGTGCGGCCTGGCCGAGCTGCCGGACGACCTGGGCGGCACGGTGATCGTCAGCTACGGCGACGTGCCGCTGCTCGACACCCAGACGTTCACCGCGCTGCTGGCCGAGCACTCCTCGGCGGGCAACGCGGTCACCGTGCTCACCGCCGTGCTGGAGACCCCCACCGGGTACGGCCGGATCGTGCGCGACGCCGACGGCACCGTGCAGCGGATCGTGGAGCAGAAGGACGCCTCCGAGGCCGAGCAGCTGATCACCGAGATCAACTCCGGCGTCTACGCGTTCGACGCGGCGGTGCTGCGCGACGGCCTCTCGCGGTTGTCCACCGACAACGCGCAGGGCGAGCTCTACCTGACCGACGTCCTGGGCATCGCCCGCGGCGACGGCCTGCGCGTCGGCGCGCTGATCGCGTCCGACCCGTGGCTGGTCGAGGGCATCAACGACCGCGTGCAGCTCTCGGCCGTCGGCGCCGAGATGAACCGCCGCATCGTCGAGGGCCTCATGCGCTCCGGCGTGACCGTCGTCGACCCCGCCTCGGTGTGGGTGGACGCGGACGTGCAGGTCGGCCAGGACGCGCTGATCGAGCCGAACGTGCAGCTCCGCGCGGGCACGGTGATCGGCTCGCGTGCCGTGGTCGGCCCGGACACCACGCTCTCCGGCGTGACCGTCGGCGCCGGCGCGTCCGTCGTGCGCACTCACGGCAGCGACTCGGTGATCGGCGACAACGCGTCCGTCGGCCCGTTCGCCTACCTGCGCCCCGGCACGTCGCTGGGCGTGAAGGGCAAGATCGGCACGTTCGTCGAGACCAAGAACTCGCAGATCGGCGCCGGTTCGAAGGTCCCCCACCTGTCCTACATCGGCGACGCCACGATCGGCGACCACAGCAACATCGGCGCGGCTTCGGTCACCGTCAACTACGACGGCGTGAACAAGCACCGCACGATCGTCGGATCCCACTGCCGCACCGGTTCGGACAACATGTTCGTAGCGCCGGTGACCGTGGGCGACGGCGCGTACACCGGCGCGGGCACCGTCCTGCGCCGCAACGTCCCGCCGGGCGCGCTCGCCGTGTCCGGAGGCCCGCAGCGCAACCTCGAAGGCTGGGTCCTCAGCCGTCGTGAGGGCACCGCCGCCGCCCAGGCAGCGGCAGAGGCCCTGGCGAAGCAGAATGCCGACGAGAACACAGAGGAGGGTCGCTGACCGTGAACCCGCAGATGCCCGGCACACCGAAGAAGAACCTGATGCTCTTCGGCGGGCGTGCCTACCCGGAGTTGACGGAAGAGGTCTCGAAGCACCTCAACGTCACGGTGACCCCCCAGTCGGCCTACGACTTCGCGAACGGCGAGATCTTCGTCCGCTTCGAGGAGTCCGTGCGCGGCTGTGACGCCTTCGTCATCCAGTCGCACACCGCGCCCATCAACCAGTGGCTGATGGAACAGCTGATCATGGTCGACGCCCTGAAGCGCGCCAGCGCCAAGCGCATCACCGTGATCATGCCGTTCTACCCGTACAGCCGTCAGGACAAGAAGCACCGCGGCCGCGAACCGATCTCGGCCCGCCTGGTCGCAGACCTGTTCAAGACCGCAGGCGCCGACCGCCTCGTCTCCGTCGACCTGCACACGGCCCAGATCCAGGGCTTCTTCGACGGCCCGGTGGACCACCTGTGGGCCATGCCCCTCCTGGCGGACCACATCCGCGGCAAGTACGCGGGCCACGAGATCACCGTCGTCTCCCCCGACTCTGGCCGCACCAAGCTGGCCGAGAAGTGGGCGGACACCCTCGGCGGCACCCCGATCGCGTTCATCCACAAGACCCGCGACCCGCTCCGCCCGAACGAGGTCGTCTCGAACCGCGTCGTCGGCAAGGTCGAGGGTCGCCTCTGCATCGTGATCGACGACATGGTCGACACCGGCGGCACCATCGCAGGCGCGGTGAAGCAGCTCCTCAACGAGGGCGCCTCCGACGTGGTGATCGCAGCCACGCACGGCATCCTCTCGGGCCCCGCAACCCAACGCCTGCAGGACTCGGGCGCCCGCGAGGTCGTGTTCACCGACACGCTGCCGATCCCGGCGGAGAAGCGCTTCCCGAACATGACCGTGCTCTCGATCGCACCACTGCTCGCACGCGTGATCCAGGAAGTGTTCGAAGACGGCTCGGTGACGTCACTGTTCGACGGCAACGCCTGACCCAGGCCAAGCACCACGGAGGGGCCTCCCGCAGTCCACAGGACGCGGGAGGCCCTTTCGCTTTCCGCGAAGCCGAAGGCGAGCCGTCCTTACCGAACGGGCTGGGCGGTGGGGTCCCGTCACGAGTCGCGCCACAGCTCTTGCTGCATCTGGAAGGGGAGGTCAAGTCGACACGCTTTTCGTCGACTTGACCTCCCCTTCCAGATGTGGCCCGCTCTTGGTGCGGCTCGTGACGGGACCCCACCGCCAACGCAACTCTCTACCCAACCGGCGGCCGCCCAACGCAACAGGCGTGCCATCTACCCGCGTGTGGCGCTATCCCCCGATCAGATTGCCGGGGGTCTGGGGGCAGAGCCCCCAGGGGAAGCACGCAACGCAAGCTGGCCGCCCGCAAGGTGACCCACCCGCCCGGTCGCCGCCCCCAAGGTCGCCGCCCGCAAGCCAACCACCCGACAAGCCCGCGGAACGCAAAACGGGCGCGCACCCCGAAAAGGGGTACACGCCCGTTCAAGCACTGCAAGGCAAAACGCCAGCCCCCAAGGGGGCAAGGATCACTTGACGGTGATCTTGGCGCCCGCAGCCTCGAGCTTCTCCTTGGCGGCGTCGGCAACATCCTTCGCCACGCCCTCGAGGATCGCCTTCGGAGCGGACTCGACGAGCTCCTTGGCCTCCTTCAGGCCCAGGCCCGAGACGACCTCGCGGACGACCTTGATGACCTGGATCTTCTTGTCGCCGGCGGACTCGAGGACGACGTTGAAGTCCGTCTGCTCCTCGGCCTCTTCGGCGGCGGCCGCGGGGCCGGCGGCGGCAACGGCGACGGGCGCCGCGGCGGTGACCTCGAAGGTCGTCTCGAACTGCTTCACGAACTCGGACAGCTCGAGGAGGGTCATCTCCTTGAACGCGTCGAGCAGCTCTTCGGTGCTGAGCTTCGCCATGATCGGCGGTCCTTTCTAATCTCCCGCGCGAAAGCGTCGGGCGTGTCTTTGGGTGATCAGCTTTCGGCGGGAGCGTCGGCTTCGGCGGCGGGAGCCGCGGCGGCCTTCTTCTCCTGCAGGGCAGCAGCCAGGCGAGCGACCTGGGAAGCCGGGGCGTTGAACAGACCCGCAGCCTTGGCCAGGTTGCCCTTCATCGCGCCCGCGAGCTTCGCGAGCAGCACCTCACGGGTTTCGAGGTCCGCGATAGCGGTGACCTCGTCGACCGAGAGCGGGCGGCCATCCATGTAGCCGCCCTTGATGATCAGGGCCTTGTTGTCCTTCGCGAAGTCGCGGATCGCCTTGGCGGCGTCGACGGGCTCGCCCTCGACGAACGCGATGGCGGTCGGACCGGACAGAAGGGCCTCGAGGCCCTCCACACCGGCGTCCGCAGCAGCGAGCTTGACGAGCGTGTTCTTCGCGACGGTGTACTTGGTGCCCGCGCCGAGAGCGCGACGCAGCGTGGTGAGCTGCGCCATGGAGAGGCCACGGTACTCAGTGACAACCGCTGCCGAGCTGGTGCGGAACGAATCCGCGAGCTCAGCGACCGCCGTAACCTTCGTGGGCTTCGCCATGATCGCCTCCTCTCTGGGCTGGGTTAGACCCCTGGTGAGAAGGCTCCGAAACAACAAAAACGCCCTCGCGCACAAGCAGCACGGGGCGTCGCAAGACTGACCTCGTCCTCCCTGCGCGGGCCGCCCGTGTTGCAACGGGGCCTTCGCTCTCCCTGGGGAGAACACCTGCGGTCTTCGGTAGAACCAGGCAAAACAGTACTCGACTGTGTACCGCGGTTCCAAATCGGCATGATGTGACCTGTGACCGACGAGCCCGGCAAGGACCTCGCGCCCCGCCAGCCGCAGCCGCCCACTCCACCGGTGGATCCGGAGCAGATGCGGCAGTTCCAGGAGTTCCAACGCTTTCAGGAGTACCAGCGCTACCAGGAGGCGACGGGCCAGGCACCCCAGGCCCCGAAGCAGCCCGGCGGCAAGCGCTGGTGGCTCGTCGTGCTCGGCAGCGGTCTCTTCTGGCGCGCGCTCTTCTTCCTGCTCGTCGTCTTCTCCGCGGTTTGGGCCTACAACCACTTCTTCGGCGTCGACGACCCCGGCGACATCGCCCAGGACAGCGGCGGCGTCACCGGCGCGGCGCAGGGCCTGTCCGCACCGGCCGGCCTGCAGGGCACCGTCGGCATGTTCTACAAGCACGTGTCGTTCGCCGACACGACCCGCGCCTGCACGCTCTTCCTGCGCGACGACACCCGCCAGAAGTTCGCGAACGCTTACGGCGCAAGCGATTGCGCCGCGGCGGTCAAGACCCTGAAGACGCAGGTCACCAGTGTCGACAAGTACCAGCAGGTGATGTTCCCGCCGGACATGCTCAAGACCCCGACCACCACCAAGGTCACCATCGACTCCTGCGCACTGACCGTCGAGGGCGGCCCGCGCCTCGGCACGTTCGTCGTGGAGAAGATCAACGCGGGCTGGGTCATCACCGACTGGACGCCCAGCGCCTGCGGCTAGAACGACTCGACGGCGCGGGCGAGGCTCTCCTTCCCGCGCCCTTCGGCGACCTGCCGATCGACCAACGACTTGACCGCGTCGAGCGCCGCGAACGGCACCCCCTGCGCCCCAGCCGCGCGGGTCAGCGTGGCCAGCCCCGACTGGTTCATCGCCAGGCTCGACTCCCCGCCGGCGTAACTCCCGCCGTCGATCTCCCCCGCGAACGTGGTCAGGGCGGGCTGGAGATCGGTCAGCCACGACAACAACATCGGCGTGAGCTCACCGACCTCGATCCCGTTGGCCCGCGCCAGCGCGGCCGCGTGCAGGAACCCGCCGAGCAGCCCGTACATCCCGGACAGGATCGCCACGTCGTAACCGGAGGCACGACCGGCGTCCTCCCCGAGGAACGTGACCTTTCCCAGCAGCGCCAACGACTTCCGCCACCGCTCGTGCGCCACCGCGGATCCGCTGTAGATGATCGACGACGCCTCGGTGCCGATCGTCTGGGGCACCGCGTACGCCGCGCCGTGCAGGTACTCGGCCCCGTTCGCCGCGGCCCACCGAGCCAGCTCACGAGCGTCATCAGGAGTGCCGGAGGTGAGGTTCACCAACGCCTTCCCGCGCACGTCCACGCCACTCAGAACCTGTTGTGCCGCTTGATGATCCAGCACGGCGACGACCACGAGCCCGCTCTCCGCCACCGCGTCCGCAGCGGTGCTCGTGACGGTCGCGGCAAGTCCCTCCGCCTTCGCGGCAGACCGATTCCAGACCGAGACGCGGTGACCCTCACCCGCGAAGGTCTCCGCCAGCGCGCGTCCAAGATTGCCCAGCCCCAGCACGGTGATCGCTTCAGAAGTCATGAATCCAGCTTCGCCGCGTGTGATCAACTCGACCAGTGACCGGAATGACCCCTATCACCAAATTCCTGCCATAGGCTGGATCCCATGAGTGCCGGCTCCGTCGCCCTGATCGTGCCCAGCGACTTCGGCGTGCCCGACCTCTACGAGCTGGGCATCCCCGCCGCCGTCTTCGGCACGCCGCAACCCGACCTCGCCGACCCCTGGTACGAGTTGTGGTTGTGCGGCACCGGTTCCAGCACGCGAGGCACCGGTCCCGGGTTCACCCTGCACACCACCCACAGCCTCGATGACGTCGTGCACGCGGACACCGTCTTTGTGTCGTGGGTGCCGGAAGAGGTGATCGAGGACAACGCACCCGTGCCACCAGAACTGGTCTCCGCGCTGCGCAAGGCTCACGACAACGGCGCGCGGATCGTCTCCCAATGCGTTGGGGCGTACGCACTCGCCGCGGCCGGCCTGCTCGACGGCCGCAGGGCGACCGCGCACTGGATGCACACCGCGCTGCTGGCCGAGCGCCATCCGAAGATCGAGGTCGACGACTCGGTGCTCTACGTCGACGAGGGCGACGTGCTGACCAGCGCGGGCATGACCGCCGGGCTCGACCTCTGCCTGCACCTGGTGCGCCAGGACCTGGGCGCCCACGTCGCCGACCAACTGGCACGCCGGATGATCGTGCCGGGGCACCGCCCGGGAAACCGGAGCCAGGTCATCGACCTGTCGGTCCCGCCGGACAACAGCGAAAGCCTGGAATCGGCGCTCGACTGGGCGCGCACCCGTCTCGACGAACCGCTGACCATCGACGACCTGGCACGCAGAGCCGCGATGAGCCCGCGGACCTTCTACCGCAAACTCCAGGCCGCGACCGGCACGACGCCGTTGCAGTGGCTGCTCAACGAACGCGTCGCGCGGGCGCAGGCGTTGCTGGAGTCCACCGGCCTGTCCGTGGAGAAGATCGCGGGCCTGAGCGGCATCGGCACGGCCAACAACCTCCGCCACCACTTCCTCAAGCTGGTGGGGAAGTCCCCGAGCGACTACCGGCAGACGTTCCAGCGCTGAGACAGCAGAAAGGCCCCCGGCGAACCGGGGGCCTTTCTCAGCTAGCTAAAAGAACCGGGGAGGCTCAGGCCTCGTCCACCAGCATGTTGCGGGTGCGGTTCGGGTCGACCGGGATGCCGGGGCCCATCGTCGTCGAGACGACGACCTTCTTGACGTACCGGCCCTTGGCCGCGGACGGCTTCGCACGGAGGATCTCGTCCAGCGCGGCCGCGTAGTTCTCGACCAGCTTCTCGGAGTCGAACGAGACCTTGCCGATGACGAAGTGCAGGTTGGCCTGCTTGTCAACGCGGAAGTTGATCTTTCCGCCCTTGATCTCGTTGACGGCCTTCGCGACCTCGGGGGTCACGGTGCCGGTCTTCGGGTTCGGCATCAGGCCACGCGGGCCCAGGATGCGGGCGATGCGACCGACCTTCGCCATCTGGTCGGGGGTCGCGATCGCGGCGTCGAAGTCGAGCCACCCACCCTGGATGCGCTCGATCAGGTCCTCGGAGCCAACGGCGTCCGCACCGGCGGCCTCGGCCTCAGCGGCCTTGTCACCGGTTGCGAAGACGATCACGCGGGCGGTCTTGCCCGTACCGTGCGGCAGATTCACGGTGCCGCGGACCATCTGGTCGGCCTTGCGAGGGTCGACGCCGAGGCAGATCGCAACCTCGACGGTCGCGTCCAGCTTCACCTTGGACGTTTCCTTGGCGAGCTTGGCGGCCTCGAGCGGCGAGTACAGCCGCTCCCGGTCCACCAGCTCTGATGCGGCCTTGTAGGCCTTGCTGCGCTTCATAACTCTGTCCTTCGTGGATCAGTTCGTGGTGAATGAGCCGCGCTCGGCTCTCCCACGCTTGCTAGAAAAGAGGGTGTGGTCAGCCTTCGACCGTGATGCCCATGGAACGGGCGGTGCCGGCGATGATCTTCGCGGCCTGGTCGATGTCGTTCGCGTTCAGGTCGACCATCTTGACCTGGGCGATGCTGCGCACCTGCTCCATGGTCACCTTGGCGACCTTGACGCGGTGGGGCTCGCCCGATCCCTTGTCGACACCAGCGGCGGCGAGGATGAGTCGCGCGGCCGGCGGGGTCTTCAGCTTGAAGTCGAACGAGCGGTCTTCGTACACGGAGATCTCAACCGGCACGACCTGACCGCGCTGCGACTCGGTCGCGGCGTTGTAGGCCTTGCAGAACTCCATGATGTTGACGCCGTGCTGACCCAGCGCGGGACCAACGGGAGGCGCCGGGTTGGCGGCACCAGCCTTGATCTGCAGCTTGATGATCGCTGACAGCTTCTTCTTCTTGGGAGGCATTGTCCGTACTTCCTGTTATTGCAGTGTCCGCGCGCGGCTCTGCCAGCCGCAGCGTGGCCGATCGGTCATCCGGTGAAGGAAGACCGCTCAGATCTTGGAGACCTGGCTGAACGACAGCTCGACCGGCGTCTCCCGGCCGAAGATCGACACCAGGACCTTCAGCTTCTGGCCGTCCGCGTTGACCTCGCTGATGGTGGCGGGCAGCGTGGCGAACGGGCCGTCCATGACGGTGACCGACTCGCCGACCTCGAAGTCGACCTCGATGGTCGGCTTCGACACGGTGGTGGAGGCGGCCTTCTTGCCCTCGGCCGGCTTCTGCTCCTGCTGCGGGAGCAGGAACTTCAGCACCTCGTCGATCGTGAGGGGCGAGGGCTTCGAGGTGGCTCCGACGAACCCGGTGACGCCCGGCGTGTTGCGGACGGCGCTCCAGGACGCGTCGGTGAGCTCCATGCGGACCAGGATGTAGCCGGGCAGCACCTTGCGCTGCACCAGCTTGCGCTGGCCGTTCTTGATCTCGGTGACCTCTTCGGTCGGCACCTCGACCTGGAAGATGTAGTCCTCCATGTCGAGCGTGTGGATACGAGTCTCGAGGTTCGCCTTGACCTTGTTCTCGTAGCCCGCGTACGAGTGCACGACGTACCAGTCGCCGGGCGCGCGGCGCAGGGCCTGGCGCAGCTCTTCGGCGGGGTCCTCGGGCTCTTCGTCGATCGGCGTCTCGTCGATCGCGAGAACGTCGGCGTCTTCCTCGGAGTCGTCAGACTCGTCGGTCGCGTCCGCGGTGTCAGTGTCCTCGGAGTCCACAGCCTCCGACTCGACCGTCTCGTCCGCCGCGGTGTCCTCGGACACCTCGTCGTCGATGAGGTCGGTCTTCTCCTGGGCGTCGACGCCGTTATCGGAGGTCACTGTGGATCTCGCTTCCTGATTGCAGCGGCAGCTGTGCGGCGCTTAGCCGAACAGCTCGAAAACAGCCGCGCCGAAGCCGAGGTCGAGAGCCCACACCAGCGCAACCATGAAGACCACGAACACCAGCACGACGCCGGTGTAGGTGACGAGCTGCTTGCGCGTCGGCCAGATCACCTTGCGGAGTTCGCTGACGACCTCGCGGAGGTAGCGGAAGCCTCGCCCGATCAGCGAGGGACGCTTCTCCTGCCCTTCACGGGTCTTGGTCGGGCGACCCTTCTTCGCGTCCTCGTCCGACTCCTCGGACTTGGCGACGCTCTTCTTCGACTCAGCGCTGCTGCCGTCCTTGCGGGCGGCCGGGCGGGAGGAGGCACGACGTTCACGTCGCGCCGCAGCAGTGGACGGCCGGACAGCGCCTTCGCGCTCCTCCGGCTGGTCCTGCTCGCGGCCCTCGCTCATGCCGTGCCTCCACTCCACCCATGACGCGCTTCGACAGCAGGGGCGACAGGACTTGAACCTGCAACCTGCGGTTTTGGAGACCGCTGCTCTGCCAGTTGAGCTACACCCCTTTGAGATCCCGGATGGGGATCCCCTGGCCAAGCAGGAAGTGTACGGGAGCCTGTCCCGTCCATTCCAACCAGACCGCTCAAGCACTTGCCGAGCGGCCTGTCGCACAGCCTACCCACACGGCACCGGAGAAGACGAATCAGGGTCGTTCAACTGAGGTACCGGCGAGACCCGAATCTCCCTTGAGCACCGCAAACACCACCGGACCCGATCGCCCGGTGGTGTTCTTGATCACAAGATCAAGCGACGCGCACGCGGGCGAAAGCGCCTGTCAACACCGACTTGCCCTCAAAAGCCGCGGTGATGTTGACCTTCACAGTTCCGTCCTCGAAGTCCTTGGTGACCTTCGCGGTGACCTCGACCAGCGCACCCTCGTCGTCGTTGGGCACCACGACGGGCCTGCCGAAGCGGCAGCCGTACTCGACGATCGCACCGGGATCGCCGATCCACTCCGCGACGATCCGCGAGGCCACGGCCATGGTCAGCATGCCGTGCGCGATCACGTCCGGCAGGCCGACGTCCTTGGCGGTCTTCTCGTTCCAGTGGATGGGGTTGAAATCCAGCGAGGCGCCCGCGTAGCGGACCAGGTCGTCGCGCTTGAGGCGCACGGACAGCGCCGGCAGTTCGGTTCCGACTTCGACGGTCACGCGTCTTCTCCCCTCACGACGAGCATCGACCTGGCGGTGGTGACGGGCTCGCCGTCCACCGTGGTGATCTCGGTCCGCACGGTCACCATGTCGTTGCCCATGCGGGACGTGATGGCGTCGATGTGCGCCGTGCTGACGAGCTGGTCGCCCGCGGTGATGGCGCGGTGGTGCGTGAAGTTCTGGTCGCCGTGCACGACGCGGCTGTAATCGAGCTTCAGCTCCGGGTCGAACATGACGGTCTCGTTCGTCTTCATCGACACGACGATCGCGAACGTCGGCGGCGCGATGACGTCCTTGTGCCCCAACGCCTTCGCGGCTTCCGCGTCGAGGTAGGCCGGGCTGGTCGCGCCGATCGCCTCGGCGAACTCGCGGATCTTCTCGCGGCTCACGTCGTACGGCTGCGACGGCGGATAACTACGTCCGATGAAAACGGGGTCGAGAGGCACCGAGTGAGCCTATATGCGACGAGGCCCGCCCCACGGATGTGGGACGGGCCTCGTCGAAGAGTGGCTACGCGCTCAGCGGGTTTCCTTGTGCGCGCGGTGCGTCTTGCAGTTCGGGCAGAACTTCTTGATCTCCAGGCGGTCCGGGTCGTTGCGCCGGTTCTTCCTGGTGATGTAGTTCCGGTGCTTGCACTCCTCGCACGCGAGGGTGATCTTCGGGCGTACGTCGGTTGCAGCCACGGTCCTTGCCTTCCTGAGAGCACACGAACCCCGAACACTCCAGTGCGGGCTTACCGCCTGGCGGGGGTGGGCAGCGAAGTTGCCACCCAGAGATCTTGCTGAGTAGCGGTGGCCGGACTTGAACCGGCGACACAGCGATTATGAGCCGCTTGCTCTACCAACTGAGCTACACCGCTTTACACAACTCAGGCCGCAGCGCTCAGCACTGCGGCCAGTTGTGGAGCCCCTTTACGGAATCGAACCGTAGACCTTCTCCTTACCATGGAGACGCTCTGCCGACTGAGCTAAAGGGGCTTGCTCTTTCGTTCTTGCCGAGCGAGGAGAACTCTACAACACCGGTCCAGCAAGAACGAAATCCGGGGGTGCCTTTAGTGCACCAGCGTGAGCACCGTCTCATCGCGAGCACCCCTGACCTGCACCGTTCGGGCGCGCAGCCAGGCCTCGAAGCGATCTTCGGACAGCGGCCTGGAGATCAGGTAGCCCTGGGCCACGTCGCAACCCATGCCCACCAACTGATCCCGTGCGGCGTCGTCCTCCACGCCCTCCGCCACGACCACGAGGCCGAGCGAGTGCCCGAGCTCCACGATCGACCGGACCACGGCCATGTCGCCGAGATCCGTGCCCATTCCGAGCACGAACGACTTGTCGATCTTCACCTCGTCGACCGGCAGCTGGCGCAGGTACGCGAGCGACGAATAGCCCGTGCCGAAGTCGTCGACCGCCAGCACGACACCGATCGCGTGCAGGCGCCGCAGCACCGGCAGAGCGCGCTCAGGATCGGCCATGACGCCCGACTCGGTGAGTTCGAAGGTCAACAGGCCCGACGGCACGTCGTGGCGCTCCAGCGCGGCCTCGACGCGGTTCGGGAAGTCCTCGTCGCCCAGCGTGCGAACCGACAGGTTGACCGCGATGGACATCCGCAGCCCGCGGTCGAGCCAGCGGCGCACGCGTTCAAGAGCCCGATCCATCACGAAGTCCGTCAGCACGTCTACGAGACCGGTGGCCTCGACGGCGGGCACGAACTCGTCCGGGTCGACGCGGCCGAACTCCGGATGTGTCCAGCGCACCAACGCTTCCGCGCCCACGACCTGGCGTGACGGCAGGGCGACCTTCGGCTGGTAGTGCACCGAGATCTGGCCGGTCTCGACGGCCTGGCGGAACTGCGTGACGAGCTGGAAGCGGCGCAGGAACAGGTGGCCCATCGACGGCGCGTAGGCCTTCACCGGCGTGCCCTCGGACGTCGCGCGCACGGCGACATCAGCGCGTTGCAGCAACGCGTCGGGGTCCGGGTCCTCGGTCTCGGAGTCCGCCTTGGACGCGTACCCCACGACCGCGGAGGCCTCGACGGTCAGCCGGTCGACGGGATACGGCACGGAAAGCCCTGCCCGCAAGCGTTCCGCGGTCTCGTGGGCGGTGGCTGCACGCTCGTCGTCGAGGTACGCGGCGAACGCGCCACCCTCCAGGCGAGCCAGCGGCACGTCGGCTCCGAGAGCGTCGCGCAGCCGGCGTCCGGCGGCGACGACCATCCGGTTGCCCCAGGCCTGGCCCAGCGCGTCAGAGACGGTCGACAGGATGTCGAGGTCGATGCGCAACACGACACCGCTGGTGGACTCGCGCAACGGCTCCGCGCACGCCTCGCGGAAGCCCGGCCGGTTCAGCAGGCCGGTCAGCGGGTCGTGGTAGGCGTCGTGGCGCAGACGAGCGAGCAGGCGGCGGTTGTCGACGGCCGTCGCGAGGTGTGAGGCGAGGGTGCGCAGCAGCTGGATGTCGGCCTTGCCGAAACCACGCCAGCGGGACAGCCGGTCGTGGGCCTCGACGGCACCGAGGAGCTGGGTCGCGCCGCGCAACGGTACGACGAGCGCTTCCTGCGCGTCGCGGCGCAGCAAAGCCTCCGTGACGTCCTCGGTCGCGTCGGCCACGCGGTAGTAGCGGACGTGCGTGCCCGGCAGTTGCAGCACCGGGTCTTCGCGGACGGCACGCGGGTCCGTCGCGGTCATCTCGTCGGGCAGCGGTTCGCCGGCGACGAGGGTGATCATGGCTTCCTGCGGGTCGGTGCGCAGGCGCAGCACGACCCTGTTGGCGTTGAGCTGCTCGCGGATGCGTTCCGCGATGAGCTGCCACTCGTCCTCTTCGACGCCCGTGGTGAGGTCGTCGTCGGGCTGGCGCGGGCCGGTGCCGTGCTGTCCCGACCTCGCGACACGGAGGCTGACCTCGCTCAGCGCCTCCAGGTCGCGCTGTTCGCGCAGCAGTCCGGAGTAGGCGAGGTAGGTGGCCACGATGCCCGCGAGCACCAGGATGATGAGGACGCCGCCCCACTCGGTGGTGGCGACGATCTGGTAGCCGACGAGGCCGATCGAGGTGTTCAGCAGCGCCACGACCAGCGTCTGCAGCACGAGACGCAGGCTGTTGCCGACGCGCATCGACTTGCCCATGAGACGCAACGCGCAGAGGCCCAGCACGCTCGCGAGGAGCGGCACGGTGATGGTTCCGACGAACGCGCCCGCCCAGAACGGACCGCCGGCGCCGATCATCCGGTTCACGGCCTCGGCGGCGGCGAACGCCACGGAGATCTCCATGAACATGAGGCCCGCGTTGTAGACGGCCCTGTCGAGGATCCGCCTGCCGAGCAACGTGCCCACCCCGGCGACCACGTGCGCGGCGAGAACGATCTCGAACGGCGCTACCAGCAGGCCCAGGACCAGCGGGATCTCGGTGAAGGAGATCGTCCACGCGACGCCGCTGCGGACGTCGACGTTGATCGCGAGCTGTTCCGCCAGCAGAAAGCCGACGACGAGTAGAGGGCCGATCCAGAACAGGGAGGTCGTCTCCCTCTCCGGCAGCCAGACAGCGACCATGCCCGCGCAGACGACGCCTGCCACCAGGAGGGTGACGGCGAACGCGCTGAACGCGCGGTTGGTCGACTTGGCCGACCAGGCGGCCGAGTCCGACACGGGGGCCGACGCTCGGTCGGACATCCAGCCTCCTCGTCGGCCTGGGTGGGGGAACCTCTAGGCGTGACTGAGGGGTCCCGCACTTGGCGATCAGGACCCCTCCAGGGGCACCAATGTACCCCGCTCGGGGGACGAAATGGCAGGTCGAGCACGTCTAGTGACATCGATTCACCCAGACGTGGCTACTCGACGAGGTGCCCCCGGAGCACTGTCACGGCCTGCCCCGAGAGCAGTACGCGATCTTGCGCGAGGGTCGCCCTGACGAACCCTCCGCGGGGCGAGGCCTGCTCCGCCAGCAGGTCAGCCCGCTTGAGCCGAGGCACCCAATAGGACGCAAGGGTGCAGTGGGCCGATCCGGTGACGGGGTCCTCCGGGACGCCGACGCCCGGATAGAAGCACCGGCTGACGATGTCCGCGTCGCCGTCGCCGGCGGCCGTCACGATTACTCCGCGTGACGATATTTGTGCCAGTCCTTGGACATCAGGTCGCACGGAACGGACTTCCGCGGCACTCCCCAACTCGATCAGGAAGTCGAAGCGCCCGCGCGACACGGACTTGATCGTCGCATGTGGCAGCGCTTCCGCTAGACCGATTGGCGGGTCAGTCAACTCTGGTGGGTCCGCGGGGAAGTCCATCCGTATCCACCCGTCGTCATTTGTGCATGTGAGCACCCCGCTACGCGTGGTGAACGCCTGCTCTCCGCCCAGGACGTGCGCGGTGGCGAGGGTGGCGTGCCCGCAGAGGTCCACCTCGACCTCGGGCGTGAACCAGCGGAGGTGGTTGTCCGGGGTGACGAAGGCCGTCTCGGCGTGCTTCATCTCGGCGGCGACCTGCTGCATCCACGCGTCGTCGCGCGGTTCGGTGAGGAGCACGACCCCCGCGGGGTTGCCCGCGAAGGGCCGGTCGGTGAACGAATCCACGACGAAGATCTCCACAGCCCGACCCTGCCATGCTCAGATGGGGCGTGACCGAGACCTTCTCCTACCGCGAGACAGATCCGGACTCCCTCCTCCTCACCTGGGGCGCCCGGCGCACGCACAGCCTGACCTGGCAGCCCGGCTGCGACCTGCCGGCGTTGCTCGACGAGTGGGAGCCCCGGCTCACCGGCCTGGACGACCCGGAGACCCTGGCGATCGTGACCGTGCCGAGCCACGAGACCGCGGCGGCGCTGCCGTTGATCCACCACGGCTTCGCGCCGCTCACGGTGATCGCCGAACGGCTCGCCGGACGTGCCCCCGCGGCGCGACCGTCCACTGTGCTCGTCCGCCCCGCGACTTCGGCCGATCTGGACGTCGCCGTCGAACTGAACATGCACACCGTCCGGTACGACGCGGCGTTCGGTCTGGTCACCGAACGCGCCAACACCGCGGAGCACCTGCGGACCGCGCTGGCCGAGGTGCTCGGCCGCGACCACGAGGCGATGTGGCTCGCCGTCCAGGACGACACGCCCGTCGGCATGATCTACGTCGACATGCCGCAGGACGCGGGGTGGGTGGAGCGGTTCGCCTCAACGCGCCCGTTCGCGTACCTCGGGCATCTCGGCGTCCGGCCGGACGTGCGGGGCAGCGGGGCGGGCAGCGCTCTCGCGGCGCACGCGCACGCCGTTCTGGACACCGCCGGCGTGGCGTCGACGCTGCTCCACCACGCTCTGCCGAACCCGCGCTCGACGCCGTTCTGGTACTCGAACGGCTACCGGCCGCGCTGGACGACCTGGGCTCGCCGCCCCGCGTTGCGCTCTTCTTCCGGCGTGTCTTCGCAACCCGAACGGCCTAGTGGGACATGATCTACCCGTTCACACAAGCGAAGAACCCAAACGAACCCGTACTTGTGGAACGAATCCGGCCTCTATATCGACAAAGGGGTTAGCGGATTCGAACACTCCTGGGGGGTCGAGATGGAACTCAGCGGAAGAGCGAGAGCGATGCTGCGGGCTGTCGCCGCGGGACGCGCCGAGGTCACAGGCGGGGTCGAACCCGATCTGTACGTCGACGGACTGCCCTGCTGCGACCAGATGGCGACGCACGACCTCATGCACGCGGGACTGCTGCGCCCTTCGCAGCCAACGAGCTTCGGCCTTCGCGTCTGCGCGGAACTGACCGACGACGGCCGGGCGGCACTCGCCGCGATCTGATCGGCGTGTTGATCGCCCGGTGATCGAACATCTGTTCGACATGGGGTATGCTCCGCGCTGAAGCCGGCACGCAAGAGAGAGGAAGCTCTTGCGCGCCGGCTTCAACTTCCTTCAGGCGACCTTCTGCTGCGTAGCGACGTTCATGCGGTTCCACAGGTTGATCGCGCCGATGGCGATCACGAGGCCCGCGAGCTCCTCCTCGCTGTAGTGCTTGGCGGCCTCGTTCCACACTTCGTCGCTCACGTGCACGTGGGTGATCTGCTCGGCGAGCGCGAACCCGGCCTTCTCGGCGTCGCTGTAGTACGGCACGTCCCGCCACCCCGCGACGGCGTAGACCTTCTCGTCCGCCACGTTCGCCTGGCGCAGCAGCTTGGTGTGGTAGTCGATGCACATGCCGCAGCCGTTCATGATGCTGACCCGCAGGCAGATCAACTCGACGTAGTCCCCGTCCAGACCCGTCCTCGCCGCGGCTTCCGACAGGTCCAGCAGCGCCTTCATCGCGCCGGGCACGGACGTGATCGGGTTGGCGATCCTCATCTTCGTTCTCCTTCGTCGTCTTCTGCCCTCTCGACCCGGCGAACGACGAAGGTGTGACAGGTTGCCCGAAGATTTCTAGGCGCTGATCCCCTGGCCGAGTCCGCCGTCGACCGCGAACTCCGCACCCGTGGTGAACGTGGCCTCGAACGCCAGGAACAGCACGGCGCTCGCCACCTCGTCCATCGAGCCGTGACGCTTGAGCGGCGTGATGCGATCGCCCTCCTCCTTGAACTGCTGGAGGATCTCGTCCGGCACGCCCGTGACGCCCATCGACGGGGTGTCGATGAAACCGGGGCTGACGACGTTGACCCGGACGTTCCGCGGCGCCAGCTCCGCCGCGAGCCCGCGCGCGAACGCCCGCACCGCCGCCTTCGCGCCCGCGTAGACGCTCAGGCCCGGCGACCCCAGGACCGTCGCGACGCTCGTCGTGAAGACGATCGAGCCGCCGTCCTTGATCAGGGGCGCCAGGTGCTGGGCGGTGAAGAACGCGCCCTTGGTGTTCACGTCGAACGTGCGGTCGTAGTCGGCCTCGGTGGTCTCGGCGAACGGCGTGAGGGTGGAGAAACCGACGTTGACGAACAGCAGGTCGATGTCCTTCAGCCGTTGCGCGACTTCGGTTCTGAGCCCGGCGATGTCGTTGAGGTCCGCCGCGTCCGACGCGATGGCGTGGGCTTTCAGGCCCTCTGCCTTGTCGGTCGTGCGGCCGGTCAGCACGACCTCGACGCCGTTCTCGATCAGCATCTCGACCGTCGCACGCCCCATGCCGTGCGTGCCGCCCGTGACGACGGCCTTCTTGCCCAGGTACTTCACTTCCGGATCTCCTCGATGACGCTCGCGATGCTGTGCGCGCCGTGGCCGTTGCTCTGAGCGCGTTCGAACAGGTCGTGCAGGGCCTGCGGAATGGTGGTGTCGAGGCCTTGCTCGCTGTTGGCCTCGGTGAGCAGCCGCAGACCGGACACGTTGATGTCCAGCGCGGACACGTCGGTCTCGTAGTTCCTGCTCTGCGTCACCGCCCCCATCTCGGGCAGGAACGTGGCCACCGTGGCGAGCCAGTCGGTGGCGAGCGGCGTGAACTTCCCTGGCGCGATGCCCGCGCTGCCGACCAGCGCGAGGGCCTGCAGGTAGCCGCCGAACACCGACCACATGACGCCGAGCAACGCCAGGTCGTACAGCGCGGCCAGGCCGGCGTCCTCGCCGAGGTGAACGGGTTCGCCGAAGGCTTGGAGCACGTGGTGGTTCTCATTGCCGCTGAACAGGATCCGCGCTTGTCCCGTACCGATCTGCTGCGGCACGGCCATGATCACGCCGTCGACGTACTCGACCCCGTTGGCCTTCGCCCACTGCGCGGTGGCACGAGCCTGCTCAGGCGTACCGGACGTCAGGCTGACCAGCGTCTTGATCTCGTTGGTGAGCAACGGCTGCTGAACGTCGTAAGTGGACAGACACGTGACGACGACGTCGCTCTTGAACGCTTCTTGTGGTGTCGTGGCTCTTTTGGCGCCTGCCGGCGTCGGCTTGTCCCCAGACCTGTTCCACACGGTCACTTCGCAGCCCTCTTCGACGAGGGCCTTCGCCAGCGCGCTGCCCATCCGGCCCAGGCCGAGCACGCTCACGGTTTTCTTGATCCCCATGCCGTGAATGCTCGTTCCAGCACTGACTGGACGACAAGTACCTACTATTTTGTCAGGTACCCACTTTTTGGTAAGGATCCTGGATGAAGCCTCGGCAGTACGCCTGCGGTCTCGACGCGGCGATCGACGTGATCGGCGGCCGCTGGAAGGCACTGATCCTCTGGGCGCTGCACCACGGCCCCGTGCGCACCGGCGAACTGCGCCGATCCGTGTCGGGCATCAGCGAGAAGATGCTCATCCAGGTGCTGCGCGAGATGGAAGCCGACGAGATCGTGCACCGCGAGGTGTTCCACGAGGTACCGCCCCGCGTCGAGTACTCACTGACGCCACTGGGCGTGCGCCTGAACGAGGCGCTGCTCGCTTTGGGCGACTGGGGCGAGGAGAACATGCAGGCGATCGCACGCCGCCGAGGCGTCGAGCCGGCTCCTAGGCATTGAGCAGCAGGCGCTCGGCCCAGTGCGGCAGCTCATAACCACGGGCCGCAGCAGCCTCCCGCACCCGAATCCGCAGCGGTCCGGGCAGGCGGGCGACGTCCATCCGTTGCTTGATGCGGCTCTTGTCCACCAACAGGATGCGAGCCGCGCCCGCGTCGTGGCGTTCGTCGGCCTGATCGCTTTGGAGGGCTGCGACGATCTCCGCGATCGGCACGTCGCGCAGGACCAGTCCGGGAACGTCCTCGTACGGCGGCGATTTCGCCTGGCTACCGATACCGGCCGCGCACCACGCCAGCAACTGCAGGACGCCGGTCACGGGCTCGACGCTCCGCATCCGTTCGCGGGCCTCGACCACGTGCTTGGAGTCGGCGGCCATCTCCCAGTGGCCGACAAGATCCCCGGCCATCTCCTGCAGCGCGGGCGGCATCGCCGCCTCCCATGCCAGCCACTCCGGCCGCTCCCTGCCGCTCCGCAAGGGGTTCGCCATGCCGTGTTCGTCCAGCCAACGCAACAACAGGCCGTCCGGAAGGCTCGCAAAGCCGTAGTACCCGTGCCAGTCGATCGCGCTGCTGCCGTGCAGAACGACCTCAGTGAGGCGCTCGCCCAGCACGCCGAAGAACTCGAACCGCACCTGGCCGGCGCACGCACACACGGCACCCGGCAACGATTCCACCGCCATGGCCGCACGCAGGCCGTCGAGCACACCTGGACGCGTCAGGTCGACGACGATCTCGCCATACCAGTCGATCTCGCGGACCCGGACGCTCGCCGCGGTGCGCAGCACGTCGTCCAGCGCCGAGAACGTCACCGGTCGAGATAGACGACAGTGGCGTCGTCAGAAATCTTCTTGCGAGGCCAATCGACGGCCTTGGCGTCTTCCTTTTCGACCGCGCGCATTCTGCGGATGAGGTCGTCGGGCCCGTTAGCCGCCATCAGTTCGAGCGCCTGTCGCCAATCGAAGAGATTGAACAGGTCGACCGCACGAGCAGCCCCGTCGGACAGGACCGCAACGCGCCGAACGTCCGACAACGGCACCTCACCGGTGAGCGCGTGCTCGACGTCATCAGCCTTCGCACCGGCCGTGCGCTTCGTCTGCGTATCGCTGACCACGAGCAACTCGCTCTTGGTGTCGACCACGACCGTGGCATCCCCAAGCACGAGGTACCGCAGCACGTCACCCTTGGTCTGCACCATCGCGATCGCCACGCTCGGCGAGTCCGGATGATCGAGGTCGCACGTACCGGAGTGCAGCTCAGCGGCCTGCGCGATCGCTTCCTTCAGCGCCACGACCGGCTCGAGGTGGGCAAAGCGCAAGATCTCCGCGGACAACTGGTCGGCGAACCAGCCGACCCCGTGCTCACACCCGGTCTCGGGCTTCGCCGTCACGCCGTCGAGCACGGCGAGCAGGTTCGGGCCGACGAGCGCGCGGTCCTCGCTCGGTGCCGTTGTCCGGCCGGCTTCGGTAGCCATCTGCGTGCGCACTGAGATCCCCCTCGGTCCGAACGACGGTACGACGATGGGCCCCTGACCAGTCCGGTCAGAGGCCCATCGATCATGCGTGGCGGGTAGAGGATTCGAACCTCTGTAGCTTTCGCGACGGATTTACAGACCTCCGCACCCACCACGCTTGACCTGGTTCTATAGAGCCTACAGGCACGGTTTCGGCACCGGTTCGGCAAGGGTGGACTCATAGGTAGGCCGTCGCCGCAGCAGGCACAGCGACCTGCGCAGCTCCTTTGCACGCGCACTTCAGGGAAGGAGGCAAGCAGTCGCACAGACCGCGTGCTCCAGGCGCCGCGTCCATTTTCATGTCCGCGTCAACCCACCTAAACCGTGCGCAGTTATAGCTGTCCTCGTGAGAGGCGGGCCTGCTGCCGTCTTGCTACGCGCGCTGGTGACTGGAACACCTCATGCAGAATCTCGCCCATCAGACCAAGGATCTCCTCTGATTCCTCGTCCGTCACGGGCTGCACGAAGTCGCCATGCGCCATCTCGTTCCCCAGATGACGGATCTCGTGAGCTGCTTCCGTGATGTGGGCACGCAGCAGGCCTTGAGCCTGCATCTGATCGATCTTGGCAACGAGCTGCCCTGTAGTGATGCCCTTTTCCTTGGCCGTAGCCTCAACCACTGATCGCGCCAACTGAACCGCAGCTCGGTGCGCTCCAATGCTGTGACACTGATGTGCTTCAGACGCGGCTGCCGCGATGTGCTCCGGCACATCGTCGAAGGGCTTCGGCTGGCCCTTTGCAGGCACCCATCGCAGATGCTCGCTCATGCGTTCCATGAAGCCGTGGTAGTCACGACCAGCTGATGCCCCACGAGAGTCGTGGACGAGTCCTATATTGAAGTGTTTGCACTCGTCGCAGGTGTAGACACCCATGAGCAGGACACCGTCCCCGACTCGCTCAGGGATCACACCTGCTTGCCCCCAGGGCGTCATGTGAGCCCTGGTCTCGCACCATCCACACGTCGTAACTGCCACGCAGGAAGCGTACGGCTCGCGACCGCTTCCGAGTTAGGATTTTCGCGCGCACAATCGGCCCGCGACCAGCTGCCCTGCCAACCGTGCCACATGAGCCCTCGGCAGGGCGGCACATCCTACAGCGGCAATATGGTTCTGACGTGCAGTAACGCTTACCTATGGCTGCGGAGGCACTCATGGTACGAGTGCTATCCCACCTGCCCACCATGGAGACTGACCTGCGATTCCTGGCGGATAGGCTGCGGGATTGGGGTGCCCCTGTCCGTCAAAGCCCTCCGCAGTATCCGCCCGCCCGCCCCGACGCGGGCATTCTTCAGCTGCCTCACCATAGCGACCCACCGAGGGGTCCTCAAATGAAAAGAACCCTCAATTTTCACTTCGAGCAGGTCGACTATTTTCATTGCCGCTACTTCTTCTCCACAAGCGACGCGAAAGGCTCATAAATCGCGGAATTGACGTCTTTGGTGGCATCAACAATACCGCGATAGCTCAACAGAGCGTTCTCCACAGTAGGCCGATTCCTCAAGCCGCCAACACCTTTTAGCGGATCGGTCAGAAGACTCGGCGCCAGCTTGAGCATCGCAGACGCGACAGGTTGCCAGACGATCATGGCTTCAGCAACGGTATAGCTATTGGAGAACTTAAGTGCGTAGCGGTCAGTCACGGCGTAATTGAGCAATTCCTCCATTGCATTACTTACCGCAGAGACCGCCAAGAATATAGACCCGCGAAGACTGAACCACGCAACCAGGCTCTTTTCTGCCGAAGTTCGACTGTCCTCGGCTTTTGTTCCTAGTTTAATTTTGTATTGCTCAACTGTTTTAAGCAGGCTGTAGACAAACATGATGTGACGAGCATCTGTTCGCTCAGGAAAAGTTGCGCCGTAAACGCTGTCAGACTCCCAGATCTGCCCCTTCTCATGGTAAGCGACTTCAGGCCTGCCATGAAACGCCGCCAAAGCTTGCGCAGCAACGCTGGCAGAGATCTGGTTTTCCCCAGGGCGTCGAATTACATCTTCAGCGCCACCACGGCGACCTCCGCTATAACCTGCGACACCTAGCTTTTCAAACTCTTTTACCAATCGAGTCTGAATACGATCGTTGCTTCGGAAATCTGAAGCTTCAGTTGGATTCTGCCGGTTATTATACCGAATAATTTCTCGAACAGTTGCCGCATCTTCGCATTTGATAAATCGCGCCATAAGGCGCCCGTCTGACACGGAGGAAGACTTGGCCGACCCTAGTGCGCCGGTCGTCTGAGCACCATTCACGATAGCCAGGCCAGTTATTTCCACAACATCCGAAGAAGGCTGCTCGAATTTATGAACGATAGCCGTTATTCCGTTATTGTATGCCCAGAAGCGGGCTGGAGTTTTCTCAGCAGTCTCCTGGATTCCATTATTAATATTGTTTTGTGATTTACGACTTCCGAGATAGCCCCTGATATTCGCAGAGAAGAGCCTATCTTGATGCACGCTAAACACGTCACGCAGCCACTGAGCTGGGACGCTAGTACAGACCGCGCTCCATGTGTCACCACTCTCGACAAACGAGCCCGCCACTTCTATTTGAAATTTGTCAGTCACCAAGATAGGCGTCTGAGATCCCTTGTACCTATCTTCCAGAGTCTCTTGCCCCAACTCTTTTCCTATAAAGTTGACAGAACGGCCAGGATGGCGGCTTGCAACGATCCCATGAGCGGCAGTTGCAACCGCGGCAAGCTCGTCACGTATCTGGCTACTTTCGGGAAGATTGTGAACAAACCAGATCTCTACACCATCAATGGCGTCGTCGTCCAACGCATCATGTAGTTCACGCCACGCACTCTGGAGTCGCATCGGCACGTCGCTCACTTGCTGCGCGCCAAAAAGCCAGTTTACAGCCTGGTGCAATGAGGCTGCTTTACCTTGTGGCGCCTGAACTTTCGAATCTGGAGATCCGCTTTCATAACCCTGCACTAGCACAACTGACCTAGAATCACGGTCAACATAAATTACATCGCAAGACTTATCATCTGGACCGTCCGTAAGCGCTGTCGCGGCAACACTATGGATATCTTCGATATCCAAACTCATCTGCAAGGCGAAGAGCGCTCGCTTGGCAGAGCCGTACTGATCGAGATCGGTGCGCTCAGCAAGCGCCACTTGAAGTGCAGTCGTCACGTGATCCCCTCCGGTCGAACGTCATTTACACCAAGGCGCAACGCAGAACAACCAGACACGCTGCGCAAGCGAAGACCGCGCCTCATCACCTGCGCTTATAGGAGCTGCAGCAGGCGGAGCAATCGCAAGCCGTGCGCAAGCAGGACATGTTTGGCGCAACCGGCCGACGCTAAGCTGACGGGTGACATCCTCGCTGGACGCGACCCTCGGTTGGCCGTCTGGAAGCGTCGGCGAGGACATACCCGGCGATGAGGTGGACCTATGGTGACCTCGGGTTTTCCCGATCCTGCGCACACCACGATCGGGCAGCGCATCAAGTGGGCGCGAGACCGTGCCGGCATGTCGCGCCCAGTCCTCGGCGGCCTGGTCGACAGGAGCGCGGAGTGGGTCAAGGCAGTCGAGAACGGCCGACTGCAAGCCCCACGCCTGGCAATGCTGCTCCGCATCGCGCACGCACTCGGTGTGCAGGACCTAGCTGACCTCACCGGCAACGGCCTTGCGGTGCCGGTTTCCGTATTCGCTGGCGAGAAGCACGTAGCGTTAGCCGCGGTGCAGGCCGCGTTGACCGACTATCACCTGACCAGCGACGCCCGTCCACCGAACGTCGCGCACCTTGCTGTGCGCCTGGACCAAGCGTGGCAAGTGCGGCACGCGAGTCCAGATCACCGCACACAGCTCGGCCTGCTCCTCCCCGACCTGATCCGGGACGCTCAGCGCGCCGTACGCGTCATCCGTGGTGAGGAACGCCGTGACGCACGCCGCGTGCTCGCCGGGGTGTACCGACTCGCCGACTTCTACTGCGCGTACCAGCCAGCCGCGGAACTGGTGTGGCTCGTCGCAGACCGGGCCATGCACGAAGCGCTGGAAGCCGACGACCCACTCGCGATCGCCGGAGGCGCGTGGGCGAAGGTCCAGGCGTTGCGCGATGTCGGCCGTTGGGACGAGGCGCTGGACGTGGCGGCGTTCGGTACCCGCGAACTTGAGCCTTACCTAGACAACGGCGACGAGTGGCGAGGTATGTGGGGCGCGCTGAAGGTCGAGGTTGCGTACGTCCACGCTCGCCGCGGTCGGCACGGCCAAGCCTGGGAGTCGTGGGAACTCGCGGACCGCATCGCACAGGAGCTCCCGATCGGCTACCGGCACACGCAGTCGTCGTTCAGCCGTCCCGTGATGTCCGCGCACGCAACAACGCTCGGTGTGGAGCTGCGGCGTCCTGCGGAGGCACTGCGCGCAGCTGACCAGATCGACCCGGACACCATCGTTTCGGTGCCGCGCCGGGCCCGGCACCTGATCGAAGTTGCCCGTGCTCACGACCAGCATGGCGAGCGGCACGCGGTGTGGGCGCTGCTCAACCACTCGGAGCGCACTGCCCCCGAGACGATCAAGTACAACGGGTTCGCGCGGGAGATGCTGATCGGCCTGCGCAGCAACCCGCCGGCCGGACTACGGCAGGACGTTCACGACCTGTGCGAGCGAGTCGGTATCGCAGCTTGACCTGATCAGGTGGGGGTACAGGTTGTACCCCTTGGCATGTTGGAACGGTTCTACGTTCCAAGCATGTGTTCGGTCAGCAATGCTTGTGGCGCAACGGTGGGCGGGGCATGAGCCCGCTCACCGACGCCGAGGCGGTAAAGCTCTTTCCCAGCCTCCAGTACCTGATCCTCATCCGCGAAGCGGACTGGATCTTCCTGCCGATCGACGATCCCGGCGATCCCAACGCGGTGCTCGACGGTGCCAGGGTCTGGCCGGCTGGTTGGCGGGACTGCATCCGTGTTCGCGACGAGAGTGATGCGCTCGGCCTACGCATCCGCGTCATCACCGGACAGCCTGCCGAGATCGTGTGGGAGCGAAGCGGCACTCTCGCCGATGTCGTCTTCAAACTGCTGGAGCTCCCAGAACCTGGCACCCGCCTCGCACCGACGCTGGTCGTCGGCAAAGCGCAGAAGCTTTGGACGCCGTGACCGGGATGGACCTCACTCAAGCCGGTCGCATCGTCGCGCCCTATGTCACCGCAAGCACCGCCGAGCAGGACTTGAAGTGCAGCCTGGTCGTGCGGCCCGGCGGCCTGGGAATCGGCTACGGCCATGAGCTTCCTGGCGATCGCGACGCTCTTGGTGTCCTGTGGCAGAAAGTCTCTGAACGGCCGAAGGAAGGCAAACCGGAGTTCGGCAGAGTGCACCCGACGCGGCAACGGCAGGCGATGAACGAGCTTCTGTGTCAGGTCTGCGCGGGACCGGCCGACCGAACGCCGGATGGTGTTCTGTGGCTGCTGCGGGACCACCGGGAGGATTGGCCCCGCTGGCCGGAAGGCATGGCCTCGGTGGAGCCGCCCATCTGTGTTCGATGCGTTGCGATCTCGCTGCGGCGATGCCCGGCGCTTCAGCGCGGTGCTGTCGCAATACGCGTTCGAGAGTTCGCGGCTGTGGGTGTCTGGGGCACGGTCTATCGGCCAGGCACGTTCGCGCCCGTTCCGGCTGAAGCTGCCCAGCTTGCCTACGGTGATCCGAAGACTCGGTGGATGGTCGCCGTGGCGTTGATCCGTGAACTGCGGGATTGCAGCTTCGTCCCGTTTGACGAGCTGCGCGACACGACAGGCGCGGGATAACGGCGATGGCGAAAGACTTCCGGGCCACCGCGCTCGAACGCGCTATAGGGCGACAGCTCGCCGGATGGCGCGACGAGCGAGGGTTGAGCCTCACTGAGGCCGGCCAGCGGGTGGGCTTCAGCAGCGCCAAGCTGTCCATGATGGAAAACGCGGTGCAGCCTTCGCCGCCCGTGGACATCATGGCGCTCGGGTACGTCTACAAGACGCCCACTCCAGAATGGCAGGCCGTGGTGCTGCGGGCACAGCACGCGGAGCAAAGGCGCAGGCAAGGAAGCAATGTCGGCCTCAACTTCGATCCGGCGGCGGACTTCGTGAATCTCGTGTTCGAGGCGACGGTGTTTCGTGCGTTCACGACGGATCTCGTTCCCGCCGTCTTCCAACTCTCCGGCTACACGAACGCCGTCATGCAGGACGACCCCGTACGCACCGCACGGCTGGCGATGGTGCGTGAGGCGTGGGCGACACGGCTGACCGGCAAAGATCCGCTCACAGTCCAGGCGGTGTTCCCGGAAGCCGTGTTGAGGCAGGTGATCGGCGGGCCGCGAGTGATGAAAGCGCAGTTGCTGCACCTGATGGAGATCAGCGAGCATCCGACGGTGAGCGTGCAGGTAGTACCGCGCGGTGCTAGGGCCTACCCGGCCGCAGGATCCCCGTTCACGTTGCTCGGGTTCCCACACCGCCAACACAACGACGTGGCGTACCTGGAGACGTTCATCAAAGGCGAGTACGTCGAGGACCTGGGGCTGACTGAGCAGTTCGCGCAACGGTTCACAGGACTGCAGAAAGTCGCGCTCGACCCCGACGAGTCGCTGGAACTCATCGCCGAGGCAGCCGCGGAGCTGTAGTCAGCGGCGGAGCAGCTCGTCCATCGTGTCCGCGGCGACCACGCACCTGAAGCCCGTGTCGTCATCCTTCATGGTGGCGTTCGCGTCGTTGAAGGACGACGGAGTCGATCGGTTGAACGGGCTCGTCCAGGCGCCGCCCTTGAGCTCGTGGCGCCCCGGCTTCGTCTCGGTCGAGCACCACTCCCAGACGTTCCCGCACATGTCGTACACGCCGTACGGGCTCACGCCGCTCTGGTAGCAGTCGCGTGGAGTGGTCAGTCCGACGCCGTTTTCGCGCACGTTGCACTTGGCAGGCGTCGGCTGGTCACCCCACGGGTAGACCGTGCCGCGCGTTCCTCGCGCAGCCTTCTCCCACTGCTGGCTCGTCGGCAGCGACTTCCCCGCCCAGGCCGCGTAGGCACTCGCGTCGTTCCAGGTCACAAAGACCACCGGGTGGTCTCGGATCTCGGCAGGGCACTGTCCGTCCGGCCAGTGGTACGGAGGCTCGTGTCCAGTCGCGGCAACGAACCGCGCATAGTCCTCATTGGACACAGGGAACACGTCGATGTAGTAGCCCGGTATCCACGCGGGGGTGTTGCTGGGGCCGCTGAGAAAGACGCTTCCCTCGACCATGAGCATCGCACTGCCGTCGGTCGGGTGGTGGACCTGGCCGCTGCCGATCGGCTCGACCGGTACGTCCTGCTCCCCCGCCCGAACCACGGAGTCGCCTACCAGGAAGGTGAAGCGCGCGTGCGTGTCAGGGTCGCTGCGGGTGAGGCAGGTGTCCAGCGCCGCCTGGTTCACGGGCCGAGGCTGGATGTTCTCGCGGCCGGCCTCCCACTTCGAGACCATGCGCTCACTCACACCGAGATGAGCTGCGAACTCTCGAAGGCTCATGCGCATTGCATCGCGTAGGGCGCGAACTTCCACGCCGGTCCAGCGTTGCACGGTCGGCATTGCACACTCCCCCTTGGAGACCCTCCAAGGGAGCCTAGCGGGCCGAAAGCGCTGCCTATACCGGTTCCGCCGGAATGTCGGCATACAGCTCCCCCAACTCCTTCAGAACGGGGTGCGTGTCCGATGCCCACTGCGTCGAGTCGACCGATGCCACCGCTCGAACACCGGTCGCAGCGTTGGTAGCGAAGGCTGCATCCATGCTCGGGAGGTCAGACAGCGTCAGCGGCTCCGTCACAATCTGCTCGTCCAATTCCTGGTTGAGCAGAGTCATAGTGACACCCGCAAGCCACGGCGACCGTGGCCAAATGACGCGGCCCTCACGAACAAAACCGATATTCGATGTAGCAACTTCGGAAATCGTGCCGTCAGGATTGAGAAATAGGGCGTCGTCATAACCCTCTCGCTGCGCGGCCCGACGACGCTGCATGGTCCCCCAGAGGCCGATGTGCTTCACCGACGGCATGTCCCTCTGATACGCGGCAGCCTGAAGCCGCCACGGCGCTGGAGATCCACTCGGCGCCTGGCGGTGCGTGACGAGCACATGAGGGTTCGCGTCATGCCCGATGGTCCCCAGGTCCAAAGCAGGATCGAAGACCGTGACGCGCACGACAACACGGCCACCTGCGTGTTCACCGAGGGCCTTCCGCACGTAGCCGCGGACCCGCTCTGTGTCGAGGTCTTGATCAAAAAGCTGTCGGCAGTCGCGAGACAGCCGTCCCATGTGCAACGACAGTCCCCGCACTTCACCGTTTTCAGCCAGCATTGAGGTGAAGTGCCCGTAGTTCGTGAGGGCAAGCGCCTTCATCTGATCGAGGGTGGCGGGGACGCCATTCAGGTCCATACCCCCAGGCTGCCACCCCGTAGGCGGATCCAAAAGGCGAGCGCGCCGAAGTTCGGTGAAAGTTCAGTGCTGGAAGTTCAGTGGAAGTTCGGCGTTGAGGTACTACTTGGGCAGTTCTCGTGTGGCGCAGATCGCATCAAGCTTGGCGCACACCGAACAACCACCGAGAACGGAGCACCGAGATGGCCAGGAAACAGACGATGATGCCGCTTCCAACCGGCGGCGGAACCGGTCGACGTGCAGTGCTCACCTTGGCGGCCTTGGCCGTGCTCGCCCTGGTGATTCGAGACCCGGCCGGCGCAGCGGTCATCGCTCGCCAGTTGGCAACGTGGGGCGGGGCGGCGCTGGACGGCGTGGTCGCCTTCTTCCGCGCGCTGTCGTGAGTCCAGGGCCAGCTGTTCAGCTCTTCGACATGCGGTCGACCTTCGCACTCAAGCCTTCGAGGCCGGCGCGCAACTCTGCAACCTCGCCTCGGAGAGCTTGAACCTCGTCGTGCAGGTCACGCGACGCATCGCCATCCGGCGCCGGACGGCCAGCGGCAACATCCCCAAGGTGATCAGCCTTCCAGCCGAGCGCCGTGGACACGGCTGCAAGCGTGGTCGCGGACCGCGACGCGTCCGCACCCTGCTGCATGAGGCGGAGGGTCGCCGTACTCACCTTCGAGCGCTCTGACAGCTCCTTCTGCGACAGCCCCAGTTGCTCCATTCGGGTGTTAATCGCGTCGGCCACGGCCTGCCAGTTCTTCGCCATTCAGACCTCCGCCTAGCGCCAGTACCAGCGCAAATTCTAGCGCAACACACCCCAAAGCCGCACCAAGCAGCCCTGCCATCTTCACGCGATCGCTTGTTCTAGCGCTTGTTCTAGCGCTAGCGTCGGCGCATCGCCTTCGAAAGGAACTCGATGAACACCACCAGCAACTACCCCGACGGCATCACCGCCGAGGCTGTCACCAGCATCGTCAAGGAGCTGTCCGACGAGATCGGCTCTCCCTTCGCACCGACCGCGGCACTGATGGACGGTTCGGCGATCGCAAGGCGAAACGCCCGGATGTTGGCGCGTGCCGCTGCGGGGGTCTCGCCGAAGTACGGCATCTCGCTGGCGCAGGCCGCGCAGGAAGCAACGACGCCGATTCGGGCTGTTCCTACCGCCACGACGCCGACGCCCGTGCGGGGCAAGAAGCACAAGGGCCGCCGGGCTCGCCGCAAGGAACTGCGTGGCCAGGTCATCAACCGAGGCACCGGAACCGAGGCCGCCTAGTTGCCCCGGACCGGCGGACTCCCGCCAAGAAGTCACCACCGGTCCGGGTTCTCGCACCGCCATCCGATCTTGCAACCAGAAGGGGCACCCAAGTGTCCACCACGATCAACGCCCGGTCTTCGGGCTCCGAACCCACGATCTGCGAGCTTCTCGCCACCTGGCAGGAGACCGCGCCACCGATGACCGCCCCGGACGTCGAGGCCGCAGCGTGGTTCGAACGATCCGTGCACCTGCTCGCACCGATCACGGGGAACCCGGCGCACCCGCAGCACGCCGAGGCGTGCGCGCTCGCTGCGGAGAACTCCCACGACGCGCTCGCGCTGCGCGAGTCCGCACGTTCGAAGGGAGCGATGCGCTGATGGACGAGCCAATGTTGTTGCTGCTGCTGGGTTCTGGCGTCGCGTTCGTGTTCGCCGTGCTGCTGTGGAAGCTGCTGGTCACCACGCTCGGCATCGCCTCCATGCAGTGGGCCGTGATCACGGGCCTTCCGGACGAGCCCGTGGCGCAGGTTCTGGCCTTTGGGATTCCCGCGCTGCTGGCCGCGTTCGCACTCCTCTACGTCCCGCGCATCGCAGCCCGTGGCGCTGCGCACTCAATCACTCGCGTTCGTCTGAAGGGAGTTCGCCGATGACCAGCGCTTACCCCGTGCGCCTGGAGGAGTTGATCCCGCGAGTGCGCTCGCTGGCGGAGGAGTCCGGAGAGAAGCCGTCCATCCGCAGCGTGGCGGGGACGTTCAACGTCGGTGCGAAGAAGGCACGTGCCGCGCTCGTCGCGCTCGGCTACATCGACGGGAGCGAGCACGGTGCGACGAGCGAACGCCGGTTGCAGTCTGTCCCCGCGGTTGCAGACGTGGTCGCGGACGCACGAGAAGACCACGACGACGTAGCAGAGAAGGTTGCAGAGCCGCACGTCAACACGGTCGTAGACGCACCGATGTCGGCCCCGAAGTCGGCGAGCCGAGAGAACTCTCCACGAGTCCGCGCACAGGTCCGGCGGTGGCCGATCGTCCTCATCGCGCTCGGTGCGTTCGTCTCGATCTGGGGCGGCTGGGTCGAGTTGGGCAAGCTCACCGGCTTCGGTGAGATCACCCCGCTTCCCGGCATCGCGGACAACTGGACGATCAACTCCGCAATCACGCTGCCGCTCGGCATGGAGGCCTACGCGGCGCTCGCGTTGCAGGTGTGGTTGTCCGGTCGCACCCGATCTGACAAGGCGCGCTCGTTCGCCAAGTGGTCCGCGCTCGGTGCGCTCGTCCTCGGTGCGGGTGGCCAGGTCGCCTACCACCTGATGAAGGCCGCGGGCATGGCCGTTGCTCCGTGGCAGATCACCACCGTCGTGTCGTGCCTGCCCGTGGTCGTCCTCGGGTTCGGTGCGGCGCTGGTTCACCTGATGACCGACAAGCCAGAGGAGGTGCGCTCATGAACAGCCCCGACACGCGGCCCGACCGCACCAACGATGCGGGCGCAATCGTCTACGACCTGAACGCTCGCCGGGCGGCAGCCGGCACCGAACTCGAACCGCAGTACGTGATGGAGGGCGTTCTCCTCACCGACGAGGAGAACGCCGCACTTGACCGCCGCATCGAGCGGGGCGGTGGCATCGCACGGGTACGGCAGGCTCACGCCACGGTCGTGCGCACCGTGCAGGTGGTGCGTCAGCACGAGCCGACCGTCAAGGCCACCCGGACCGTGCTCAGCAACTCCCTGTACGTCGTCCAGGGCTTCGAGTCCTGGGCACGGCGGATGTGGGACGCGGGCACGTTCGGCGTGTACCGCCGCCAGGTCAAGGCCGCCGAGGCGATGGGCGATCGAGAAGCGTTGCAGGAGTGGACGGAGCGCAAGGAACTCGCGCAGGAACGCCGTCACCGTCGGCTGATGGACCTGCCCGGCATGGCCGCCGGGCTCGCCAGGGTCACCGCGGGATCAGTCGCGGCCCTGCTGGTGATGCTGCTGGTGGTCTCGACTTTGGTTCAGGTCACCGACACCGGCCGGTTCCTCGCAGTGTGGGAAGGAGTCCTGGACGCAACCGGCTGGTTCATCACCGCCGTGACGGTGGTGTGGACACCGTTCGTGCTCAGCCTGCCCGCTCTGGTCTTGCTCGGGGCATGGCGTGAGGGCCGCCGCCAGGGCACGGCTCCGGGCTGGCTGGCGACCGCGGCTGATGCCGATGCGGACGTCACGATCGATGAGACGACGATCGCGCGTGCGTTGGAGGCGCTGCGGATTCCGCAGATCACCGCGTACATCAAGCAGGGCTTGCCGTTGCAGTACATCACCACCGCTCGCAAGGACGGGCGCGGAACTCACGCAGTGCTTCGGCTCCCGGCCGGCGTCACCGCCGAGAAGATCGCTCGCCGCCGTGGTGACCTGGCCACCGGTCTGCACCGGCTGTCCAAAGAGGTATGGCCGACCACCGGCAGCGAAGCCGGAATTCTCGATCTGTGGGTGGCGGACAAGGGCGCGCTTGCCGAAGGTGCTGGTGCGTACCCGTTGCTGCGCGAAGGAAGCGTGGACATCTTCAAGGGTGTCCCGTTCGGACGGACGTTGCGTGGCGAGCCGATCACCGCTCCGGTGTTGGAGCGCAACACGATCGGCGGCGGCATGCCTGGCCAGGGCAAGTCATCGGCGGCCCGGTGCGTGATGGCTGGCGCTGCGCTGGACCCGACCGCAGAACTTCGGATCTGGGTTCCTGACGCGAACTTCGACTTCGAAGCGTTCAAGCCGCGGTGCTCGCGCTACGTCATGGGCGCCGAGGACGAGAAGATCGCCGAGATCCTGGAGCACCTGCGAGAGCTGCACGACGAGGTGCAGACCCGCGGTGAACTGCTCATCAAGCACGAAGAACCAGCGGTGACGCGCAAGCTGGCCAGCGCCGGAATTGGCCTGCACCCGATTGTTGCGCTGCTGGAAGAGGCGCACGTGGCGATCCAGCACGCCGTCTACGGAGCCGAGATCGCCCGGCTGCTGGTGGACATCGTCAGGCTCGGGCGCAAGCGCGCCATCCACCTGTTCCTGTCGACGCAGGCACCGACGAAGGACAGCATGCCGCGCGACGTCACCCGCAACTGCTCCAACGGAATCGCGTTTGCTGTCGGTGATCACGTCGCCAACGACGCCCTTCTCGGCCAGGGCGCGTACGCGGCCGGCCACCGGGCGACGGAGCTGATTCCCGGCACTGACAAGGGAACCGCCGTGGTCAAGGGCTTCAGCGGGGAACGCTCGGAAATCGTGCAGGTCTACTTCCTGGACGTCTCCCGCAACAACGATCAGGTCACCCCGATCATCGCGCGGTCGCTGGCCGCGATCGAGTCTGTTGGACGAGGTCTGCCCGGTACTGCCGTGGCGGCTCCGGCGATCGAGCTCAACCGCGACCTGCTCGAAGACCTCGACGCGGTGATGGGAGAGGAGCCCATCAGGGTTGCGGACCTGCCCGCGCTCCTGGCGCAGCACGCGCCGCGCTGGACGCCGTACCGCTCGCTCACCGGCAAGGCGCTGCGTGACCAGCTCGCCGAACTCGGCGTGAAGGTGCCGTCCACGAAGAACACCTACCCCGTCGATCCCGTCACCATCCGTGATGCTCTCGCTCGTCAGGCGACGGCTGACCTGGACGACGAGAGCTAGTTCCGAGGTAGGCCGGGTTAGGTCGCTGGAAGACACGCAGGACCACTCCGAACCCCCTGGCCAGGCATCACTGCCCCCGACCTAACCCGGCTAACCAGCTAACTCATCGCAGCTCAGCAACGGTGTCGCCCCACCTAACCCAGGTAGTTAGAAACCTAACCCGGACTCGGCGACCTAACCCGACCTGTTCTCGGCTTGCCAGCTCTCAGCACGGCTCGTTCTCGGTGTCCGTGCTGTCCCTGCACGCCCAACCACTGTCACTCAGAGCAACCTGGAGATGCGACGTCATGACCAGCCGCCGCACGTTCCTCACCGATCCCAGCGACGTCCACGCGTTCAACCGACGACCGCTGCGAGACCCGTCCGTCGTCCGCGCATGGTGTGAGCCGATGCTCCGGCCGGCATGGGACGCGATGCGTCCCGGCGACTCCATGCCGCTGGCAGGAAGCCCGAAGTGGGAAGCGCTCAACGACGACGACCCGCGCAAGCTCGCCGCTGTCCTTCACGCAGCGCTTGCACACCTCGATGAGTCCACACCGCACGCAATCGCCGCTCGCTTCGCTCACGAAATCGCAGCGCAGCACCACGAAGAACAGTTGCTGCTGAAGGAGACGGCCATCGCCGTGTCAGCCGCGATGTCCAGTGCAGGCGCGCTGAACCAGTACCTGCCGTTCTGCACGCTCGCGGCTCGTCGCACTACCTACGCGACGTCACCCCTGACTGCGGATGAGATCCGCCGCCGCGCCTCCCGTTCGTGGGGGCTCGCCGACCACCCCAGCACACGCAAGCGGGCCGCGTGAACGAGCTGCACCACCACGAGATCGAAAGGAGGGACATCGCGTGAGCGCCTTCATCAACACCCTGGCGGACATCGACAACGTGATCGGAGACGCCGACACGGACACGACCGCCACCACCACGGCTGCCGTGATGACCTGCCACACCTGCGGCAAGCCGCTCACCGAGTCCGTGTCCGACGACTTCTGTGACGAGCCCTGCCAAACCAGGTGGTTGGCGTCCCTCGCGGAGTCGAGCCCGCAGGACGGTGGCCAGTCGCCCGACGAGGACCAGCCCGAGGCCGCGCCGTTGACGCCGGTCGCATCCTGGCTCGGTGCGCCGCCCGGTGTGGTGTCGCGCCCCGGCCACGAACTGTTGGACGCGGTGACGGCGTTCCTGAACCGCTTCCTGCGGTTTCCCAGCGAGCACTGCGCGCCGGTCGTGGCGCTCTGGTTCGCTCACACCCATCTCGCGGACCGGCTCTACGTCACGCCGCGGCTGATCCTGTCGTCTGCTGAACCCGGCAGCGGCAAGACCCGCGTGCTGGAGATCGGGCAATACCTCGTTCACAAGCCCGAGATGACCATCTCCATGACCACGGCGGCCATCTTCCGTCTGCTGCTGGACGGCCCGGTCACGCTGATGTTCGACGAGATCGACGCCGTCTTCAGCACCCGAGGAGGCAACAACGAAGACCTGCGCGGACTGCTCAACGCCGGATACAAGCGGTCCGCCACGATCGCCCGCTGCGTCGGTGACGCGAAGTCCATGAACGTTCAGCGCTTCCCCGTCTATGCGCCCGTGGCGCTCGCGGGGATTGCCGGACACATGCCCGCCACCATCACCAGCCGCGCCGTCACGATCCACATGCGCAAAGCCGCGTACGGCGACGATCCCGAGGAGTTCTTGGAAGAGGACGTCGAACTCGAAGCTGCACCGTTGCGGGCCGAACTCGCCGCTTGGGCTGACACCGTTGCAGACCAGGTCGCCACGGCCCGGCCTGAACGCCCGGACGGCGTCCGCAACCGCGCAGCCGAGATCTGGCGTCCGTTGCTCGCGCTCGCCGAAGCTGCGGGCGGTGACTGGCCGGCCGCAGCTCGCGCGGCCTGCACGCACTTCGTCATCGACACCGCCACGAGTCAGGAGGAGTCCACTGGCGTCCAGCTCCTGGCCGCCTTGCGCGACCTCTTCACCCAGCACGGCACGGACCGGATGCGCACGGCCGATATCCTGAGCGCCCTGCACGCGCTCGAAGAGGCACAGTGGTCCGACATGGGCGATGGCAAAGTCCTTAACCCGCAAGGGCTTGCGCGCGAACTCAAGCGTTACGACGTCAAGCCGGTCGTGTTCGAACCGCTCAACCCCGGTGAGAAGGCCGGCCGCGGCTACGTCGCTTTCACGACCAACGGCGCTCAGGCCCAAACCGGGCTCGCCGACGCATGGCGGCGCTACCTGCCGCCTGCGCCTCCCGCGCAGGCGTAAGACCCGTAAGGGCCGTAAGGAACCAGGTCACAGCGTCGTCAGGGTGTAAGCGGCTTACGTCTCGAACCGTAAGCCGAGTCCGCCAACACAGCAGCGGCTTACGCATCGGAACGTAAGCGGCTTGCACCCCTGCGCGCCTTCAACCAGGCGACTTACGGCTCTTACGGCACTTACGCCGCTATAGACATCCCCGAATCTGAGGCAATGCCGCACGCCCCGGTCTCCGTGGGCTCGCCATCTGCCGTTGCTCATCGTTCCAACAACACGCGGAGGTGGCGTGGTCATGCGCCGACGTGAACTGCTGACGGTTGCCGAGTTCTGCAAGGAGTTCAAGATTTCCCGCTCGACGCTCTACGAGTGGATTGCGAAGCAAGCGGCACCGAAGTTCTCGCGGTTGCCCAACGGGCAGCTGCGCTTCGACCGGAGCGACGTGGACGACTGGTTCAACGGCTGTGGGGTGGCGGCATGAAGACAAGCTTCAACGTCCGGATCTACACCACCGATGTCTACAAGGGCACGCGAACCACGACGTACTGGGTTCGTTGGGCCGTCGAGAAGAAGAAGTTCAAGGAGAAGTTCAAGACTTCCGCTTTGGCCGACAGCTTCCGCTCGGAACTCGTCATCGCATCGCGCAAGGGTGAGGCGTTCTGCGTTGAGACGGGTAGCCCGATGTCGAAGCTGCGCGAGGAAACCGCGGACAAAACCGTGATGTCCTGGTTCGACCTCGTCGCGAAGTTCGTGGACATGAAGTGGGACGACGCCGCGCCTACACACCGCAAGTCCATTGCGGACGCGCTCGCGCCGATCACCGAGGCAATGATCTCGACCGACCGCGCACGTCCCCGACACAAGGTGCTCCGCCGGGCGATTCGCATTCACTGCAACAAGGAACGCCGTAACCAGGAGCACCCGAGCGACGTGGCGGCGGCGCTCGGGTGGTTGGCGCAAAACACGCGCCAGGTGTCCGAACTTGTGGACGCCGATTTCCTGCGGAAGGTGGTCAGCGCGTTCGAACGGAAGCTCGATGGACAGCGCGCCGCGTACGACACCATCCGACTGCGGCGGACGACGTTCGGCAGCATCTTGGCCTACGCCCACGAGATGAACGTGTTGTCCGAGAACCCCTGGAAGGAGGTGAAGGTCAAGAAGCACAAGGCGGTGGCCCAGGAGGTTGACCGTCGTTGTGTGGCGAACCCGATTCAGTTCCGCACGGTGCTACGCGAGGTGGCCGGCATTGGGCGCACGGGTGCCAAGTTGGTGGCGTTCTTCGCGCTGATGTTCTTCGCGGCGCTCCGGCCCGAGGAGGCTTCCAACCTCAGGCTCTACAACCTGCGGCTGCCGCCGAAGGTATGGAACGAGGAGGCGCAGCGTTGGGAGGTCCATGAGTGGGGCGTGATCGACCTTGAGGGTGCGGCTCCTGAGGTAGGTAGCGAGTGGACGGACAGCGGTAAGCGGCACGAGGAGCGCGAGCTCAAGCATCGTCACAAGGGCTTCGGCAGGCCGGTCCCGATGTGTCCGGAGTTGGCTCTCTACCTCTACGAGCACATCGAGAGGTTCGGCATCGGGCCGCGCGGGCTGCTGTTCGTCGCTGAGCGGGGTGGGCGCATTGGCAGCTCGACCTACGGGCGGATCTGGGATCTCGCCCGCAAGATCGCGTTTGCCGAGGAAGTAGCGGCTGGCCCGCTCTCAAAGCGACCGTACGACCTCCGCCACGCGTGCGTGACGTTCTGGCTCAACATGGTCAAAGAACCAAAGAGAGTTGCTGAATGGGCAGGGCACAGCTTGCAGGTACTGCTACGCGAGTACGCAAAGTGTATCGATGGAGGTGAACAAGAAGCTCTTCGGAGCATACAAGAGGGACTGAGCGGGCCGGCGATGGCATTCAGGGCAGCGTGACCGCCTTACTCAATACAGAAATGAGTCAAGAAGATAGACCAGGAGCAGCAGCGCTGCGCGCGTCAATGAGGAGCAGATCTAGCATCCCTGCACGCTACTCTTCCTCCGGCGGCGCAGCCACATCATCATCCGGACGCAAGAACTCTTTAATGACTTCCGGGAGACGGCTGTCAAATCGAGCTCCATCAAAGAATGGGGCGCTATTAAAAACAACTTGATCAAACTCGGCGAGCTCAAGAAACTCCGCTTCATAAAACATTGTGAGGTTTCCAAACTGCACCTGACTAAATTTGGCGCGATGAAGAAAGTGCGTGCCCTTGAAGTATGCGAAACTGAGAAATCGAGAAGACTCGAAGGTCGCCATGCGTTTGAACGTGGTCGAACCGAAGCCAGCGTATCCGCTGAATTTTACCCTCTCAAACCAGGCAATGTCGCTAAACTGCGCGTCCCCGAACTCGACAAAGTCACCAAAGGAAGAATCAGTGAATGCAGCCGTACCACTAAACCGAGCATCGCCGAACCTGACCGTGCGAGCTGAGACACCCATGAAATCTAGATCAATTAGGACTGCGCCAGTGAGATCAATATCGATGCCTGGCCAGAACGTATCGATCGGATTTCTCCTATTATCGACACAGCGCAAGTTGAGCGCCAGAATACGCTGAGCAGTGACGCGAACTTCGCGCTCTTGGACTCGCTCACGATACACGTCGAGAATTGAAGTCTCAGCGTCATCGCCTGGAGATTTCCCAGGTATTGTGTATGGCATGCGCAGATAGGCGCACAATACGTTGACGATGGTTTGACGCTGGTGCGGGTTGTCTTGAGCAAGGCGTTCGAGAGCGTAGAGTCCGCCGAGCCGGACTGGTGCTTTGTCAGAGCCGAGTTGCTCCACGGCTTTGGTGTAGAGGTCGGTGATGCGCCGTTCCCGAGAGTCGGCCTCGGTGTGGTCTTGGTCGCGATCCTTCTGCGCAAGTGCGATGGCAGCTTGAGCGAGGGCAATCTCGGCGGCCCTCTGGCGTCGCCAGGAGAGGTAGAGGGCAAGAGCTCCTCCGCCACCCAGGCCGATGCTCAGTCCAGTGCGCAAGGCGTCTAGGCGCGCAGCGACAAGTTTGTCCCCGTTGAGTCCGGCCGTCCCTGCCCACCACAAGGCCACCACTACCACGGCAGTTACCAGGATGAGGCCGCCGACAATCGCAATCACTCTCGCAGTCGAAGGCGGCTGCATCGGTGGTGCAGGCACAGTTCCAGGCAAGGGCATTCCAGGAGTTGGCACTTCGCTCACCGAGGGAGATGTACTCACACATGCTCATCACTTCAACAGGCTCTGGCGCTACATGGAGGCCACGCGAAGGGATCTCCCTGCCACGAGGGGTAGGCCCCTCACTCTTACAGCTCTACACCGCAGGTGCCCCGGGCCGAATCGGGTAGGCGAAGCTTCCTCATTCGAGCCACCTCCAGCCACACAGAGGAGACCCCAGTCCTGGTGGCATCAACTGGACCAGCTGCACGTCACAGCGACAAGACTAGGAGCCCGCAAACTTCGGCACGTATTCGGCACAGACACCAGCAACCGGCCGGATCGAGCCGTACGCAGCCGGACAGCACGACGAAGGCCCTGTGACCAGAACTTCCTGCTCACAGGGCCTTCAGTACTGCTGTGGCGGGTAGAGGATTCGAACCTCTGTAGCTTTCGCGACGGATTTACAGTCCGCTCCCATTGGCCGCTCGGGCAACCCGCCCCACACCGCCGTAACGGTGCGGGCAGAACAATACATAACCCCTTCGGGACGCCCCAAATCGGGGTACCCCAGTAGCATCGACGCTGGCTGTGAACCCCGAGATCGTTGAGGAGTGAAGTCGTGGCGGACCCGTCGTTCGACGTGGTGAGCAAGGTGGACCGGCAGGAGGTCGACAACGCGCTCAACCAGGCCTCCAAGGAGCTGAGCACGCGCTTCGACTTCCGCGGGACCAACACCACAGTGGCCTGGGCCGGCGAGGAGGCGATCACCTTCTCCTCCGAGACCGAGGAGCGCTGCAAGGCGGCGGTCGACGTCTTCCAGGAGAAGCTGGTGAAGCGCAACATCTCGATGAAGGCGTTCGAGGTGGGCGAGCCCGCGGTGTCCGGAAAGGTGTTCAAGGTCACGGGAAACCTCGTGCAGGGCATCACGTCCGAGAAGGCCAAGGAGATCGCCAAGAAGATCCGCGACGAGGCGCCCAAGGGCGTTCAGGCGCAGATCCAGGGCGACCAGTTGCGGGTGTCCGGCAAGAAGAAGGACCACCTGCAGGACGTCATCGCTCTGCTGAAGGGCTCTGACTTCGGCATCGCCATCCAGTTCACCAACTACCGGTGAAGGGCATCGTCCTCGCCGGTGGCAGTGGGACGCGCCTGCACCCGATCACGCAGGCCGTCTCCAAGCAGTTGCTGCCGGTGTACGACAAGCCGATGATCTACTACCCGCTGTCGGTGCTCATGCTGGCCGGCATCCGGGAGGTGCTGATCATCAGCACGCCCACCGACCTGCCGCAGTTCCGGCGGCTGCTCGGCGACGGTTCCCAGTGGGGCATGAGCTTCTCCTACGCGGAGCAGGCCGCGCCGAACGGGCTCGCGGAGGCGTTCATCATCGGCGCCGACTTCGTCGGTGGCGACGACGTGGCGCTGGTGCTGGGCGACAACATCTTCTACGGCCAGGGTTTCTCCACCACGCTGCAGCAGCACGCGTCCTCTTTGGACGGCTGCGTGCTGTTCGGCTACCAGGTGAAGGACCCCGAGCGGTACGGCGTGGGTGAGGTCGACGCGACGGGCAAGCTGTTGTCCATCGAGGAGAAGCCCGCCAGGCCGAAGTCGAACCGGGCGATCACCGGGCTCTACTTCTACGACAACGGCGTGGTCGACATCGCGCGGAACCTCAAGCCGTCACCGCGTGGCGAGCTGGAGATCACCGACGTCAACCTCGCGTACCTGAACGAGGGCCGGGCGCAACTCGTGGACCTGAGCCGCGGGTTCGCGTGGCTCGACACCGGCACGCACGACTCGCTGCTCGAGGCCGGGCAGTTCGTGCAGGTGCTGGAACACCGGACCGGCGTGCGCATCGCGTGTCCCGAGGAGATCGCGCTGCGCATGGGCTTCATCTCCGCCGACGAGTGCTACGCGCTCGGCGAGAAGCTCGGCAAGTCCGGGTACGGCGAGTACCTCATGGCCGTGGCGAAGGCAGGGCGTTAGCGCCGGGCCATCTCTTCGAGCCTGCGGATGCGGTCGGCGATCGGCGGGTGGGTCGAGAACCACTTCGCGAACTGCTCCCCCGTGCGGAACGGGTTCGCGATCATCAGGTGGCTCTGCGACACCACCTCCGGCTCCGGTGCGAGCGGCGCCGCCCGCGTCCCCAGCTCGATCTTGCGCAACGCGCTCGCGAGCGACAGCGGGTCGCCGGTGAGTTCCGAACCTGCCTGGTCCGCCTGGAACTCGCGAGAGCGGCTCACGGCCAGGCGCACGACGGTCGCCGCGATCGGGCCGAGCAGCGCGATCAGCAGCAGGCCGAGCGGGCCAGGTCCGTCGTCGTCGCCGTCACCGCCGAAGATGCTCGCGAACAGCGCCAGGTTCGCGAGCATCGTGATCACACCGGCCAGCGCGCCGGCCACGCAGCTGATCAGGATGTCGCGGTTGTAGACGTGCGCGAGTTCGTGGCCGAGCACGGCGCGCAGTTCGCGTTCGTCGAGCAGGTCCAGGATGCCCGTGGTGCAGCACACGGCGGCGTTGCGCGGGTTGCGGCCCGTCGCGAACGCGTTCGGCGCGGCGGTCGGGCTCAGGAAGAGCCTGGGCATGGGCTGGCGCGCCTTCTGCGACAGCTCCCGCACGATCGCGTAAAGCACTGGTTGCTCCACCTGCGACACAGGTACCGCCCGCATCGCGCGCAGCGCGAGCTTGTCCGAGTTGAAGTACGCGTAGGCGTTCACGCCCAAGGCCAACAGCAGGCCGATGACCAGTGCGGTCCGGCCGAACAGGCTGCTGATCAGCACGATCAGCGCGCTCATCCCGCCGAGCAGCACGGCCGTCTTCAACCCGTTGAAGTGCTTGTGCACGGTTTTCGCCTCCGGGTTTTACGTCCTACCCCTCAACGAACCGGGCCGTCGTCCAGTTCCTGTCGCCGTTTCCGGCGCGGCCTCCGCAGCGGGGTCGAGCCGGGGCGGCGGTGGCACCTTCTCGACCCAGGTGGACAGGACGTCCCGTTCGTGGACGAGCTCCGCGACGGCACCCTCGCCGTCGATCGAGCCCGTGCCCGGATAGCCGAACTCCGGCGCCCAGTGCAGGGCGTCGAACGGGCAGACCTCGACGCAGATGCCGCAGTACAGACACTGGCCGTAGTCGATCGCGAACCGGTCGAGCACGTTGCGGCTGCGCGGGCGGGCGCTGCCGGGCTGCTCCTCGACCTCGGTGTGCGACGTGATGTGGATGCACCAGTCGGGACACTCGCGCGCGCAGATCATGCAGACCGTGCAGTTCGCCTCCAACAGCGCGATGACGCCCCTGGTGCGCGGCGGAAGGTTCGTCACGACGTGCTCTCCTCTTCGCGGCGCGGACCCCAGGACGGGTCAGGAACGCCAGGTGGTGCGGTGCGGCGGCGGCTCGGTGCGCTCGTGTTGTCCTCGCCCGGTTCGAGGGCGCCCGGCCAGGGACGCACGACTCGTGAAGCCAGCACGAAGTCCTTGCGCAGCGGGTGGCCCTGGAAGCTCTCGGGCAGCAGCAGGTGTTCGGGCTCGCCGTCGACGGCGATGCCGAACATCTCCGCAGCCTCGCGTTCGTGCCAGAGGGCGCCCTTCCAGAGGTGGGCGACGCTCGGCACCGCGTCGGTCTCCGCGATCTCGGTCCGCAGCATCACACCCTCGCGCGTCTGCGGATTGATGACGTGCAGGAACACCGCGTGGCGCTGACCCGCGGCACCCGGCCGGCCCGCGTCCTCGACGCCGAGCCAGTCGAACATCACGAAGCCCTGCTCGTGGTGAGCTGTGGCCGTGGTGAGCCAGTCGGCGAGCTCCACGTGGTGGACGGTCTGACCGAACGCGGTCTTCGGGGTGGTCACGCGTTCACCAGTCCATGCAGCGCCTTGAGGCCTTCGAGCAGCGCTTCCGGCCGCGGCGGGCAGCCGGGAACGGCGACGTGGACGGGCAGGGCCTGGTCGATCCCCTTGGTGACGCTGTAGGAATCCCAGTAGGGGCCGCCGGTGTTGCTGCAGGCGCCCACGGAGATCACGTAACGGGGTTCGGGCATGGCCTCGTAACTGCGGAGGACAGCAGGCAACATGACGTCCGTGACGGTGCCGGAGACAACGAGAACGTGCGCCTCGCCCGCGCCGTCGACCGGCGTGACGCCGAGGTCGGGAAGGCGGTCGAGAGCTGCCATCACTTCGACTCCGCAGCAGGCGAGTCCGAGTTCGAGCACGGTGACCTGGTAGGTGGTACCCCAGTCCAGGCGAGCGGAAGCCGTCACAACTGGCGAGGGTAATACTTGGGGGCCCACCGGCTTGCGCTGGCGGACCCCCACCCCCCAATGATTCCCCCCGGAATCGGCTCCCACGCGTGGTCGCCGCGGATAGTTTTGTACACCCGCGCTATAAGTGTCCAGGGATTTGCCGACAGGATCTGCAGATAATTTGTCGGCGAAATGTGGTCAAGTTCAGTTCAACTGATCAGTAGAACATCAGAGAGGGTCTCGATGTCCGGCTCGTCCCAGTTGGTGCTTCCGACCAGCACCTCGCTGCACCGTTTGCTGAACATGCCCGGTGCTCTACTGGATACCACGATGGACCAGCTCAGGACCCTGCTGACCGTGCACGAGACCCGTTCGGCCCTACGCGCCGCGAGGGCGTTGGGACGCGAGCAGTCGAGTGTGCAGAAGCAGCTCGACACGTTGAACAGGAACTTCCTGGAACTGTGCGGCGAAGCGCTCGTGGTGAAGCAGGGACGCGGAAAGGACGTGCTGTTCACGCCGACTGGTGAGTCGCTCGTCGAATTGGCGCGAGAGACGCTCGCGGAGTGGCTCGACGGAATTCACGAGTGCCGCCGCAAGCTCGGCACGACCGTCACCGTGGGCACGACGCGATACATGCTGGACACGCTCGCGAAGGCGTGGCACCACGTGTCGGACGAGTTCCGCGAACGCGACGTGGACCTCAAGGTCGTGCACATCCGCACCAAGGACATCTGGACGAAGCTGGAGACGCGCGAGGTCGACGTCGTGTGCGGCAGCGTCGTGACGCGGGCCGGCGCGGGCTGGGAGCGGCCGGAGTTCGACGTGATCGAGTGGCGGCGCGGCGGCCTCGCGTTGCTGACGAACCTGCCGGAGACGGTTGTCGGCGACCGCGTGCGGGTACCTCAGCTGAGGTCGGTCCCGTTGGTCGTGCCGGGGGCGGGGCTGATCGCGGAGTTCCTGCGGGGCTGGTTCGGGCCGGACTACCGGCAGGGGCTCGACATCGCGGCCGAGATCGACGAGATCCAGTACGGCATCTCGCTGCTGCGCTCCAACCTCGTCCAGGGAGCCATGATCGTGACGTCTGGTTTGGGCGTGGTGGCGTCGAACAACGAACTCCGGGAGGGAGGCGGCCTCCGGGTCGTCGAGCTCGCAGATGACTCAATGGAGCGGCTTGTGGGCGTTTTCGCCCGAACGGACGAACTGGCGAAGCATCCGGCGGACCATCCGCTGAACCTGCTGTGGTCGGCCTTCAAAGCAGAAGCGCCCCGGCCGTAGCCGAGGCGCTCTGCTGTTTCCTGCCTACTTCTTCGCGGGTGTCATGGCGTCGTGCTCAGGCCTGCGTTGCTCGACGTTGGGACGATGCTGGGCTTTGGCCATCTTGGCCAGCCAACTCGTCGCCTCCGAGCGGATCTTCTCCAGCTCGTCGTCGCGTGCCTGTTGCTCGTTCATCGGCCACTCCCTGCGTTCGGGGATCGCGTTCGATGGGAGCACTACCGGGCGTGTGCCCGCTAGGGCCGCCATGCTTGTGGGTGAACCTGATTGACAGCATCGTCCGCCGATAGGTTTTACGCACCCCGACACGGCGTGTTTGGCTTCTTTAGTACCCCCGGTACCCGCCACCGAGGCCCATGCTGACCAGACCCGGGTGGTTGTGGAAGCCGCCGTAGCGCGCGTAGGTGTAGCGAACGCCCGCGATGATGTTGTCGACCGGCGCGAGGATGTTGTCGTAGCCGGCCAGCTTGTAGGCGTTGAACGTCGGGTCGATGCACTGCATCAGACCCTTGGACGGCGTGCCCCTCATCGCGTTGGAGTCCCAGTTGTTGACGGCGTTGGGGTTGCCGTTCGACTCCTTCATGATGATCGTGTAGATCTCGTCGACGCTGTTGTTGTCGATGTTGGTGCCGTTGGCCTGCAGGACCTTGATGGCGTCCTTGATCCAGCCCTCGACCTCGCGCTGCTTGGCGGGCTTGCGCATCTCGATCTGGCGCTCGGCCTCGGCCTTGGCGGCGGCCTCACGCTGGGCGTGCGCGTCCGCGGCGGCCTTGGTGGCCTGCTCGAAGGTCTGCTGCGCGTACATCTGCTGGAACTGCAGAAGGCGGCCGACCTGGTTGCCCGGGTTGACGTCGTGCACCGTCTGGATCGTCTTGGCCTGCTGGTCGGGGAGAGCACCCAGCTCGGCAGCGCCCGCGGCGAGTTCCGTCGAGGAACCGCTGGTGGCGGCGTTGGCGATGGCTGCGGTGCCGGCGGCGACACCAGCGGCGACGAGGATCGCGCTCACCCGGTGAGCGAGCGGGACCTTGTCGTCCTCGACGCGGTGAGCGCCGGGCTTGACTTCTTGCATGGGCACGACCGTGTACACGGTTCGGCCATCGGCTTTGCTGTGCCGGGCCAAGGGGGAGCCTCCTGCGTCGGGGAGCTTGGTCTCCGGCAAACCCGGGCGGGGGTTTCCGGGGGACTTTGGACCCTTGGTGCTGTGGTTCCTGTGTCCTGCCGGTGACCAAACCGTTATCGGCGGGCGAGAACGTAACCTCGCGTCACGAGCGCAGGCAAGCTTGAGCGCCCGATGGGTGACTCTCGTCACGTTTCCGATTGGGTTGGGCTATCCGTTGCTGACAGACAGTCAACGAGCCTTGTGAGTCCTGCGTAAGTTCATCGTTGCCTCCTGACGAACTGGCGGAGCTGTCTGTTAGTTCGCTGCTAGCCCGGCTCTCGTTATGGGTTACGTCCACGACCACGCGATCGAGTGATGCGGTCACGCTTCGTGGTTTTTTCGGGGTGCGGGGTGCTGACCTGCGTGGACTTGATCGCTGGACAGCGTTTTTCTGGCTCTGGAGAGGGGTACGGAGGGGCGGCGTTTTCGGTTCACCCGATGTTGTGGGTTAACTGAAAAGTCCGCTGACGTCGATCGACTGCGAGGGCGGCCGCCAGAACACGTCGACCTCGAGCCAGTGCGCGGTGGCCTCTGCGAAGTGATCTCGGAGCGCCTCGAAACACGGGCTCGCACCCCTGGGCAGCTGCAACGACTTGCCCGAGAGGTCGGCGTAAACGTCGTACGTCCGCAGTCGCGGATCGACGACAACCGTCCGGCTCGTCGGATCGACCGCGATCATGCCCTTGTCGAACAGCTTGTGGATGTCGGCGCGAAGCATCGCGCCTTCCTCGGGGTCGTGGCGTTGATGCGTGGCGAACGCCCTCAGGTGAGCAGCCTCGAGCGCCGATTCTGGGGCTGGTCCCGTGACCAGACATACCGGGCCGTACCGCTCCAGCAGGGCTTTCCTGAACCCAGGTTGACCAATTCGCACGAGCCCAGATCGCCTGGTCACTCCACCTGTGATGGGCCTCGACGAGGGTGCTCCCGCGACTGGGTCAGGAGGTAGGGGCATGCCCACGCTGGAGAGAAACGCCTCAACGCCGGCCAGATCGAGCTTTCTGATCGCGTTCTGCTTGGACTTCGTCAAGGCGAGGTCTTCGAGCTGGCCGGCGTTCAGCGCGTTGGTGAGCGGTTGCCAGGTGCCTTGGTAGATCGCGCTGAACCTCGTTACGCGCTCCATGCTGACGTGGGCCTCTTCGAACGACCGGAGGCAGCCTTCGCGCCGACACATGTACCTCGGCGTGACGTTCTTTCGCTCGTTGAAGCGCGTCTTCAGGCAGTAGGGGCACCGCAACCGCTTCTTGTCGACGTTCTCCTCGACGTCGATCCGCTCGATCTTGGCCACCCCGCGCGAACCCTCGTTGGTGCGGAGCACCACCAGGTCGCCCTCGCGCACGTTCAGGTGGTTCGGCACTCCTGAGTCGTACCGGTAACACGAGTCGATGACGTCGTCATAGCCCTCATTACCAGCGAACCTGCGCTCGCCTTCCGCAACGAGAAAGGACCATGCCTGCATTCGCCACCACCTCCAGTTCGTTTGGGTGTCAGCGTCGTTCACCATCGCGGTGCGGTGCCACCGAGTTACTGCTGACGCCGCTGCTCCAGCGCCTTGAGGACCCAGTCCGGGCTGTCGCCGGGACTGTCGTTGAACGCGATCGCGGCCTCCGGTTGGTGCCAGTGCACGAGGTTGACCACGACCTGGAAGAGCTCCAGCAGACCCGGTCCCTTGCGGATGCCGCCACCGACCAGGACGCAGTCGTACTTCCTGGTCTGGAGCCTCTCGACGAGCTTGGCCTGGGCGCGGCCGTCCAGTTCCTCGAAGTCGATGAGGAAGAGGTCCTCGGTGAGGCCGAGTTCGGCGAACGCCCTGCTGCCCTGCTCGATGCCGGCGGCGACGGGCGCGGGGTCGAAGCCGGGGATGGTGTGGGGATCGAAGCCGATCACGAGGATGTTGGGCACGCGTCCGAAGTTACTGCGGCCACCAGATGCCGGCCACGAGCTGTTCCAGGAGCTCCAAGACGTTCGCCCGGTCGAAGGGCAGGTCGGCGATCAGGTGCGACGCCTCCCGCACCTCGCACTCCGTTTGGAGGACGTCCAAAGGGATCCCGGTCTCCTGGGCGATGAGGCCGAGCACCGCGTGCAGGTGCGGGCCGCTGAACCTGGCCAGGAAGAACCAGTCGTCGAGCGGGTCGCCGAAGCGGGCCCACTCGAAGTCCAGCAGCGCGGTCAGCTCGGTGCCGTTCGCGAGCCAGTTGCCCCAGTGGCAGTCCGCGTGGACCGGGACGGTGTTCCGCACCTGCTCTGGCGCGCGTGCCGCGATCGCTTTCAAGCCGTCTCGCACGTTCGGCGGGATTTCGAGTTTCTCGGTCTGGGCGACGAGCGCGTCCCTGCCGGCGAAGCCGCCGTGGTCCAGGACCTCGGCCAGGATCCGCCCAGCCGGTTCCGGAGGCGTCCAGGCGTGCAGGGCGTTGAGTCGTTCGATTGCCTGCCGGGCCAGATCGAGCGCGGCCCGTTCGCTGGTGTTGGGGAGGTCCATGCCTGGCGCGGCGCCGGGGACGCGGGTGTAGCAGGCGTAGCGGACGTCGTGCCGCTGCCCGCTCGCCAGCAGCGGAGCCGTCAGCCCCGGCGGCAGGTGCGGCGCGAGTGCGATCTCCCGTTCCAGCCGTGAGTGGTCGTCTGCGGCGATGAGCTTCACCACGACGTCGGCACCCACGTACACATGGTGCGAACGGCTGCTCACCGGCGTGAACGGACCGGGATCACGGCCGAGGGCCGACGTGGCGATGGCGCGAGCGTCCATGCGGCCAAGGCTTTCATCCGGCGCGAAATCGGTGCGACAGCCCGCACAGGCCTGTTTACGGTCGTCGCATGCGCGAAGGCCTCACGTGGCGATCTCTCACCCGCTCCGACGCACAAACGTCGGCCGACCTCCTCAACGCCATGGAGACCGCCGACAGGATCGGCGAGAACTACACGGCGGAGGACACCCTCACCGAGCTGGTCGACCCGTACGCGGACCTGGAACGCGCGAGCCTCGCGGCCTTCGACGGCGACCTCATGGTCGGCTACATGAAGATCCAGTACCGGGCCGCACCCGAGGAGGTGCACCGCGTCTCCCTCGACGGCGGCGTACACCCCCGCTATCGCCGTCAGGGCGTCGGCACGCGGCTCGTGCGGGCTGGAATTGAGGCAGCGCACGTCCTGCACGCGCTGCATCACCCGACGCTGAAGCTCGCGATCAACGTCCACAAGGCCGAGCACATCGCGGGCCTGCCCGAACTCCTGCGCTCCCACGGCTTCACCCCGGTCCGCTACTACCAGCGCATGGAGCACTTGCTCCACGACGTGGGCACGCCTGACGGGTTGCGGATCGAGCCGTGGTCGGAGGCGACCGACGAGGAGTTCCGGCTCGTGCGGAACGAGGCGTACCGCGATAACTGGGGCTCCGTGCCGATGCCCGTGGAGCTATGGAAGAACAAGGTCACCAATCAGACGTTCCGGCCCTCGGTCAGCTTTCTGCGGCGCGATGCCGGCGGGGCCGCGGCCGGCGTGCTGGTGACGATGAACTGGGAGGCCGACACGGAGGCCACCGGTGTCCGCGACGCGCACTTCATGGTGATCGGGACGCTGCCGGAGCACCGGAAGCAGGGGGTCGCGAGTGCGTCGGTCGGGCACGCGCTGCGGGCCGCCGTCGACCAGGGGTACGACCGGGCGATGCTTAGCGTGGACTCGGCGAACTCTTCTGGGGCGTTCGGGATCTTCGAGAAGGCCGGATTCGCGGCGACGATGCGGTACGTGCGGTGGGCGTTGGAGGCCTGAGGGCGAGATCCGGCGTTGCCGCTCATTTCGGGTCGTCGGAGTGCCACGGGTAGACGAAGAGTTCCGGGCGCAGGCCCCACTCTCCCAGAGCCGTGGTCAGTTCCAGCTCGCCGACGACGGTCGCGGCTTTGATCAGGACTGCCCCGATGTCGTAGTCGTAGCCGTCGAGGCGCTCGGCCTCGTAGTCCCAGTGCTGCAGTGTGAAAGTGCGGGCTTGGTCGGCTCGTTTCCATCCTTGGCTGGCGGCCGCGGTGTCTGCCGGAGTGCGGTGAGGCCTGATGTCGACGAATGCGCGACGGCCTGACCGGGAAGCCGGCACCTCGGTGACCAGTCGCTGCCCGAGCCGCAACGCGGTCAACCTGTCGGTGGGCCACTCCCACCTGCCGCTGGTTGCAGGAGATTCCGCGCTCACGAGGTGAGCACAGCACGTGACATCGCAGCTCACAACGTCGTTTCGAGGCCAGGTGAGCGCAGCTACGTCACCCGAAAGAGGAAATCTATGCTCGCGGAGGTAGACATCCTCTTCCAGGCGTGTGTAGTGTTCTCCTCGTTGGACGAGAGATAACATTGCACGGGAGATGACGAACTACCCGTGAGATGTGCGCAAGACGGTCAGATGTGCCGGAGTCGCAGGTGTAGGGCTCCAGGCAGGTGACCAAGGGCGGTCGGTCAGCAGTGCGCAAGACCGGACCGACGGCCGCGTGATCAGCAAGTGCAGTGCGCAGTTGAAGTACGAGTTGCAGGTGCAGGACGGTCAGATGTGCCGGAGCCGATCAGTGGAAGGGGTTCTGGCAGGTGACCAAGGGTTGTCGGTGAGGTGAGTCCGGCATGTGCATGAGGTCCGGTGCCGACAGCCACGTGAGAAGAGAAAAGTCAGTAATCAGAGGAGAAGGGAAGGGTTGCACACCATCGGATCGCCCGCCTTCGGCTGAACTCGGCCGGACGGGTACCGCGGTTCCATCAGATTGGAAGGTGGTCTTCGGTTACGCACACGCGATCCCCGCAGCGCCCGCTTCGAGTACTGGGCATGCGGACAGAGGATGCCGATCTCACGGTCGGCTAGGTGGAAGTGAAACCCAACAACCCTGGGGCCCCGGTGCTACGGCATCGGGGCCCCTCGTGATGCGGAGGCGCGATGACCCCAGGCACCAACGAATCTGCGAACAACGAACCGCAGACCACAGCCGAGAAGTTCGACGACGAGCACTACCCCGCCTACTCGATGGGCCGGGCCGCGGAACTGCTCGGCACGTCGGCGAACTTCCTGCGCAGCTTGGACGAGGCGAAGCTCATCGAGCCGCAGCGCTCGGCCGGCGGCCACCGGCGGTACAGCCGTTACCAGCTGCGTCTGGCCGCCCGTGTGCGTGCGATGGTCGACCAGGGCACGGGATTGGATGCGGCGTGCCGCATCGTCACCCTGGAAGACCAGCTTCAGGAAGCTCAGGCGCTCAACGCCAAGCTCACTCCCCCGCCACCGCCCGACGAGCCGTACCCGCCGCTGCAAAGCGTGTGACTCGGCCGAGAATCGGGACGTTGACGCGAGAGTTCAGCGGAACGCTCCCACGCGACTGATCTGCGCTGACGAAAGCCGAGTGCTTTCACCGAGCGCAGATCCAGCCCGCGAACCTGTCAGCCCCGGAGTTCCATCGTGCGGAGCTTCAGCCTGTTAAGGGACACGCTCCTGAACTGCAGTGGGAGCTTCTGCCGATCATGATCGGCAGAAGCCGTTCCACACATGTTCCATAGTTCGCGCCTCGACTCGCAGATAGATACTTCGGGCCCTCTAGGACGTTCGCAGGCGTAACGAGATCCTCAGCCAGCCTTCTTCCGGTCGCCGTACACCCTGCAGCGCTGGCGCTCGCGTCACCTTGTGCCGGCTCGCTCCAGCAGGTCCACCAGAGACAAAGTGGTATCACCGCCAACAAGATCGATAGCAAGCTCCGCTCGCGCCGCCAGGTCTAAGGGATTCGTACTCGATTCGAAGAAGTGATGGGCGATCCGATCGAGCCCGGCCCCTACCAATGGTGCGGCTGTTCTGAGCGCGGCCTCCAGAACAACACTCGATGTGGAACCACCATGCAACACCATGTTGCGCGCCCGGTAGAGGCGACGCAGAGCAATGGTTACGGCTTCGGAGATCTCGTTCAGGATGCGTTTAGGGTCGTTCGTGCACTCCAGCACACGTTCTGCAGCAGCAAGATCGTTGTACCGCGTGAGGCCAGCGAAGTTGAGGTTTCCCAACTTGTTGGCCTCGATCTCAGCCAGCATCACCTGGGCACGTTCCCGGTTCGTGTCACAACTCGTCGCGCGACGCACTAGGTCATCACCTGGACCAGTCGCCTTGTGTCGATACACCAACGTCGTCAACTCCGCGCGCGGCCAAGAACAGGCGATGATCTTCGCGAGCCGATCGGCTGCGATTGCCTTGCCGCTGCGTTCCTCTTCGGAGGGATCGCCTGGGTGCGCCAGTAGTGACTCCACCGCAGCCCATGCGCCCGCGACGGCTGGCCCTGGAGCACCGGATTGGTTGATCGGCGCAGCAAGTTCGAGCGCGTCATCTATAGGACTGCGCTGACCGTTGGCGTCGTAGAGGTGGTTCATGTGCACTAGCGCAAGGACGTCCGCACTGCGGGCTCTCCCTGCAAGAGCCAACGGCTCAGAGTGGCCAGCTACCCAAAGCTGAGGCAGTGCAGTTAGACCACCTCGGTTTTTACGAATGAACTGCGAACGGGCCAGGAGTCGCTCGTACACCTGCCGCGCCTTCTCTGCCGCAGCGTAGGAGTCACGCGCGCTAATCTTGTACTCAAACCCACCACCAGAACGCACTCCGCTTGAGTCATGGCCATGCGTTTTAAGCCAGTCGACTACTGCTCCTCTATGGAGCCACCCTGAGGTCTGCTCCGCAACGGCGCGATTGGGGATCGTGTCCAACGCGAGCAGCACAGTAAACTCTCGCGTCGGCTGACGGGCCAGGTCAGAGGCTGCGACGATGATGTCGTTGATGGTTGCGTGGCTTCTGCTGAAGCCGGCAATCCAGCTGGTCAGAAACTCTGCGGTGTACCCCAGGTCAAGCAGGTGGGACGCCATCGTGCGGGCGAGCCGTTCAGGCTTGCACTCCTTGCCAGCTTGCAGTGCTGCGGACCACCGGTCGAGATAGTCGACGCGGGCGTGGTCGATCAACTGCCGCAGACGTCTGTGCCCTGGGCTGGGATCAGCAAGTTGGCTGGACTCAAGCAACGCCACCAACTCACGTCGTAGGTTCTTGTCTCCCATGCCGTGATCTGGACCGACCAGTCGTTTGAGCTGGCGACGATGCCAGTCCATTGCACTGGGAGCGATGACCTTGCGTGGTTGCCAGATCCCGACCTCGTAGAGCTCCTCAAGTGCGAGGATCGAGCCGACATCCCATAGCCGCCTGGTCCAGAGGATGCCCTCAGCCCTGAAGTAGTCGTTGAGACGAGCGATGACGTGCTGACGGTAAGCGGCAGCGTCCACTGTTTGCACCGAGTCACTCCAGGGGGCTATCCTGGCTACAGGCTTGAGGGAGGTACCCGCCGGAGACGGCTCCTACCTCCCTTTTTTCTTGTCCAGACTCGGTCACCCTACGCGCAAGCAGCTCTTGCCATGCCGCAACGGCCGAAGGTCTGAGCGAGGCTCGCTGCCATAGTCGCGTGCGAGCCCCGCCGTAGAGCAGGTCCCATGCCAGCGAGGAGTGCACCTCGACGTGGCTTTGGAGGGCTAGCTACTCAAAGAGCACCGTAGACCTGCAGCTCATAGACACACAAACCGCAAATCCGCGCCTGGCGAGTCGCGACCACGGCAGTCACAGTGACCCTTACGTTTGCGCATCGAGCGCTACCCTTGCGAAGCTAGACAGAGACCTACGCTTGCGCATCGCCTACCAGGGCGTTTGCGGTAGGAACTATGAAGGACTCATAGTGCATAGGATGACGGGTATGGCGGGCAAGGATGCGAGCGAGGCGCAAGCGACGCCAGTTGCTGCCGAGGCAAAGCTGGGCGGCAGCGCAGAGGGTGCTGCGAGGGAGTTCGCAGCCAAGCTGGGGGCCAAGCGCCGAGGAGCCGGGGCCCCGGTGCGGAACTACTTCACCGCCGACGACCGTGAAGGCGTTAAGCCTCCGATGGCGCAGTTGCTCAGCAGTGCGAGCAGCGGAGGCGGCGGCCGAGGTGGCCAGTTGCGCCTCAAGCTGTACCTGTCACTGCTGTGGGTATGCGCCGCTGCTCCATACGAGGCCGTTCGCCCAGCTCGCGCGTGGGCAGCACTGCTAGGACTCGACGACCCCGGCGGTCGAGGCACTCGCCGAGTGCAGGAGACGATGCGCGAGCTACAAGAGCGCAACCTCGTGCGGCTGCGCGACCGCGGCGGGCTACCCAGCGGCATAACAGTGCTCAGCGACTTCGGCACCGGAGCCGACTACGAACCGCCTTCGGAGACCTACAACCGCCTCAAACTCAGAGGTGCCGCTGACGAACTGCTTGGGGTTCACCGCTACTTCCGTGTGCCCTCAAGCCTGTGGACAAGCGGACTGATCACGCGACTGAGCGGACCGGGTCTAGCGATGCTGCTTGTCCTGCGGTGCGAGCAGCAGAGCAAGGACGCTGTTCCGGTCTGGTTCTCGCCGGCCCGCGCAGCCAACCGCTTTGGCCTAGCAGAGAGCACTCGCCGGCTTGGCCTTGAGCAACTGCGCAACGAGGGCTTGGTCGTCACGAGCGTTCACCGTCTCAGCGAGACCGGCGACTTCATCGACGTCTACAGACAGCGGAAGGTTCACGCCCTGGACCTCAGCAGACTCGCTCCTTCCGGGGAGCCGCGGTCTGAAGCACTAAGCAGCATGCTTCTGCCTGCACCTGCAGCAACGCCCAGATGACCGCGAACTCGGCACATGCAATGCCTAGGTAACCCGGCCAAGGCCCAGAGACGGGCCGCGGTCGCGCCACCAAGCAGTTCCACACTGGCCACGGCATCGACACGCCCACCAACCAAGGCGAGCAGGGCGATCACTGGTGTACAGTCCGCTTCTAGATTCGCGCCCTCCAATGAGGCGCAGGATCTATAACCGCAGGAGGCGTGATGACTACCAACTCGTCTGGATCGTCCGACTACCGCGGCCGCCTGCGGCAGCTGGGCATGGATGCCGACCAATTGAAAGAGGCCCTAGGAGCCAGCAACCAGGAACGCGGACGCTGCGACCTTGACCACTGCTCCAAGAGCGCCCCCGGCTACTACGCATACAACGGCATGCTGTCAAGCATGAGCCGCCAGATGTCTGCGGACGGCTGGGAACGACACGACCCCATGAGCATGCCGTTGATGATCAACCACGACACTCGCACGGTCGCCGGTGTCACGAGTGGCGATCAATACACCGGCTTGATCATCCCCGGAGAGCGCCCAACCACGCGCAACCCAAAGGGTGAACTAACTCGCGCATTGATCAAGCGTAATCGTGATCGCAACGAGACCGCACTGATCGAGATCTCCGAATTCTCGCCAACAAAAGAACTTCTCGACAGAATCTCTGAGTACAATTTCTGGCTCGTCCTAGTCTACTTCGACAAGGACTCAAGCCTAATTCGCTGCGAAGTCTCGAAGCCAATAACGGCGAACTCCAAGGGGCATCCACAAAGCTGGGAGCAGCGAATCATTCTTCCGCCCTACGACATCGGCCCCATCGACTTGGGCGACGACGACCCCAATGATGGATTTGACCCAATCGACATCCCCCTTACTCGACGCTAGAACACGAAATGGTGAGTCCAATTGTTTACCCCATCAAGGCTTGCGCTGGCGCGTAAAAGACGGGGACTCACTCTCGTAGACCTGGCGCGTCAAGTCGACTTGACAGCTCAAAGCTTGTCCAACATGGAATGCGGCAGACAGGAACCATCTGCCGCGAACCTACGCCGCCTTACAACCGTGCTCGGCTTTCCAATCTCGTTTTTTGGCGAGCCAGATATAGACGAGCTAACAGCGGTTCAGGTGAGTTTCCGCGCGCGAACCAAGATGCCGGCGCGGGCACGAGAGGCCGTACTTAGCGCTGCACGGCTCGTCGTCGAAGTGCACAGCTGGATTGACTCCCAGTTCAAGCTTCCCGACGTCGACATACCTACGCTCGATCGAACAATGGCACCAGAGGTTGCAGCCGAGCATGTTCGCGCACGGTGGAACCTTGGAAACCTCTCACCCATCGCGAACATGGTGCACCTTCTTGAATCACGAGGAGTCACCGTCTATTCAATCCCACCAGAGTACGCAGATATTGACGCCTTTTCCTTCTGGTGGCGCGGCAGGCCTTTTGTCATTCTCAACACAATGAAGAGCGCCGAGCGAGGACGGTTCGATGCAGCCCACGAACTCGCGCACCTCGTCCTACATAAAGACAACGTTGGCACTGAGGACGTTAGAGCAATGGAGAAGGAAGCGAACATGTTCGCCGCTACCCTCTTGATGCCGACAGCCAGCATTAATCGACACTGCCCAAAGAACCCTACAACCGATCAAATTATTCGACTTAAGCACCAATGGAAAGTCGCCGCACTGGCCCTTACCTATCGCCTACACGAGGTTGGCCAGCTCACCGACTGGAACTACAGAAGAAGCGTCATCGAACTCGGGCGCATGGGATACAAGACAGCCGAGCCGGGCGGCGCGAGCCGCGAAACTTCTCAACTTCTGCAGAAGGTATTGAATTCGCTACGCGGATCTCGCGTTTCGTTCTCAGATCTAAGCCGGAAACTTCATCTAACAACAGATGAACTTAATGGCTACCTCTTCCGACTCGCACTAACGCCCGTGACCGGTTCGGGGTCGAGCGCAAGCAAACGAACCCAATCAACAGGGCTCCGACTCGTGTCAAATGACGAGAAAACTGCGATATCGAAATAGCATCACCAGGTTGACCCTTCCTTGGTCAGACCGCAGCAAAGCACTGGAGCGGCCAGTCTGCCCGATCCAGTGTCCCGGCCGCAGTTAGCACCAGGGCTGGGGTGTCAAGAGTGGCCACAGGCCATCGCGCAGCGACGCGAAGCGCTCTTGATGCCGCTGACCTGGTGTTAAACGATCAGGGGACAAGTGGGCCGGGAAACCAAAGTGGACAGCTATCCCCGGAAGACACCACTCCTGCGGCATCTGTGGGGCCGGTCGGTCGCTGTCCCATCCGGTCGGGGTAGGCCCTGCCTTAGGTCGCCGGGCGCGGGTGGGTGGCCGAAGGCCGGGCCCCGCCCGCTTGCCCGAGCGACAAAGAGATGGGGCCGTGAAGCCCCTGCCGGATGGGATCGGTCAGCGCGACCGAGCGGCCCCGCAGGGGCCGCCTTGATGAAGAAAAGAAACTCTGAACGCCGCTGCTCTAAGCGTTGATCAACCGCACCAGATGCGCCGTATCCGTCAGGTCGGCAAGGACGTTGACAGCTCCGGCGACCTGTAGGTCTTCGACGTTACTTCGTCCCGTCGCTACAGCGATGACCCGAACGCCTGAGGTCGAGGCTGCGGCCACGTCCTGCGGAGTGTCACCGATGAGGAACGTGTCGTCTGGGCTGAACTGGATGTCGAGCTGTTGGGCCGCACGCTCCCTGGCGATTGACACGAGCTCCGCCCGATCGGCGTGGTCGTCACCGTACGAACTCGTCTCCAGATCGAGGAACTGTTCCAGCCCGAGCGCGACCAGCTTGGTACGCGCAACGGCCCGGAGGTTCCCGGTCAGCACACCCTGGTGGACGGTCGGCTCACTCTCCAGTGCAGCCAGGGCCTCCCGTGCACCCGGAAGCACTCGGGCTCGCGCCGCAAACTCATCTCGGCCCGCCTCGTAGCTGTCGATGAGCGCGTTCACGAGCTTTCCGATCGCTGTATCGGTCGGCTCGACCCCGTGCAGCTTCAAGGTCTCGGCGATGATGTCCAGCTCGGTCCTGCCGCTCACGTCGGCAAGCTGTTGGAAAGGCCGGCCGATCGCCACCGGAACCGCTCGCTCGTACATCTCCCGCCCCATGCCGCGGGACTGAAGCAACGTGTGGTCGATGTCCCAGAGCACGAGCCGCCGCGGCTCGTTCGGCGCGATCATGCTTCGAGTCTGTCACTCGGTTGGGGTCTCGCGCTGGGGCGTAGCATCAGTGCAGGTCAACGCTTCGCAGGGGTGGGGATGGACGAACAGCTCGCAGCCACGATCGGCGAACGGGTGCGTCTGCGCTGCCTGGCGTCGCGCTTGCCCAAGACCGTGATTGCTGGGCTGGCGGGCATCACGCCGGACTACCTCTATCAGATCGAACGCGGGCTCAAGCTCCCCACGGTCACCGTGCTGAAGCAGCTCGCCGAAGTGCTGAACGTGTCGGCGGACGAGTTGTTGAGCTCCTCCCCGAAGCGCGGGGCGTCAACTCGGCCTGGAGCAGCTGGCGACGCGTTGTATCGGGCATTTACCAGGCCGCTTCCGCCGGACGCTGTGGCTTTCGATGTGAAAGCGTTGCAGCGCAACATCTTTGGTGCGTGGCAGACCTGGCAGACGTCGGCCACCCGATACAGCGAACTCACCCCGGACCTCCCCGCACTCGTGGTCGAGACCGAGCAGGCCTTGCGCAACACCGCGAACAGCTCCGCGGCTGATCGGCGCGAAGTTCAGTTCTGCGCTGCTGACCTTTACGCCTTGCTGCGCAGCGTCGCCAAAAGGCTTGGCCGGGTGGATGTTTCGCTGCTTGCGGCGGACCGCGCCATTCGTGCTGGCGAGAACGCGGACGATCCGCTGCGGCTCGCGATGGCCCAGTGGAACCTTGCACAGGTTCTCCTTGCCGACGGTGAAGCTGAAGGCGCTGAAGACGTCGCGATGCAGGCGGCAGAAGCCCTGTCACCGCAGGCCTCCGAAGACCTGGACGCCGTCGCGCTCCGCGGTGCGCTCCTGCTCGTCGGCTCTATCGCTGCTGCGCGTCAAGGCAATGTCTGGCAGGCACGGGAGCGTGTCCAGGTCGTTGAGCCGTTGGCAAAGCTGACGGGCGAACGGAACACGATGTGGACGGTGTTCGGTCCGACCAACGTCGCCATGCACGCGGTAAGCGTTGAGGTCGAGGCCGGCGCAGCTGCGGACGGGCTGCGCCTTGCGGAGCGGATCGACCACGACCGGTCCCCCTCGATCGAGCGACGCGTGGCGTTCCTCCTCGACCAGGCCAAGGGCCAGGTGCAGCGTCGTGACTTCGGAAGTGCGCTGGTCATGCTCTCCGCTACCGAGCGCGAAGCTCCCGAGGACTTGAAGCATCGGCCGGCCGCGCACAAGTTGTTGGAGACCCTTGTCCAGCGGGCTCGGCGATCGGTTGCGACGGAAGCCGCGCGGCTGGCAACTCGGGTCGGCGCACCTCTCTGAGCAGCAGCGCTGCCGGTCGGGCCTAGCTGACAGCTCGGGTTGCCGACCTGTTCTCGATCTAGCGTCGCGGCTGGCGCCTGAGAACCGACTTGCTCGGTTGGCTGGTTGAAACGGATCAGCTCCCCCGATCTCAGGCGCCTCCCACAGCTTCCCGCGGCGAGGAGTGCGCACCGATGTTGTCGCCCGAGGACGTCGACCTGGTCGCGACCTTCCGGAAGATCACCGGCCTGATGCCGGGCGTCTCCTTCGACATCCTCATGGGGACTCTGACGCCAGAGCGCGAAAAGGAGTTCGGTGAGATCCTCATCGAACTCGGAGAATCGCTCCGCCGCCGCGCAGAACGTCGCGGTCTTTCCGCCGACTCGATGCCGCAGGACGAGACCAAGATCCTGTCCAAGCGGATGGAACGCGTCATCGACGCGTCCGCCGTGACCATCGTTGATGCATCGAGGAAACCGTGACGGTCTACATCCGCCCGTCGATGGCTGAACGTTCGATTGGCCGTAACCTCTGGAAGTGGCGCGACGAAACCGGCATGAGCCTTGCTGAAGCTTGCGCGGGAGCCGGATTCTCTACGGCCAATCTCAGCATGATGGAGAACGCACTAAGGCCCTTCGATCCACTGAACATCATGATCCTGGGTCGCGTTTACAACATCCCGAACGAAGTCTGGAAACGGCAAGTTCGACGCGCCGAAGCCGCCGCGAGGGAACGCAGGCAGGCCAGAACCAGGCAGTCTGCTTACGACCTGGACGCCACTGAGGACCTGATCGAGTCACATCTCGATGCAACCTCGATCTGCGCGTATGGCGCTGACGCTATCCCGCATCTTCTTCAAACCAGCAAGTACAGCGCAGCTCTTTCGCAGCCAGAAGTTCGGTCGCGTACGAATTTAGGCGCAAGCCTGATTAAGGCCCTTGCCACCGATGGGTCTTCGAACCCAACGGTGGACGTAGTCGTCACCATGCAGGCGATTCGCCGGATGGTCGGAAGTGTCGAAATCACGAACGCAGCACTAGCCCAACTGGTATCCCTGTCAGAACTTGATTACTTCACGATTCAGCTCCTGAGCGACGATGAGCACTCGGAAATACTGCCTCAAAGCTCCTACTGCCACCTCGAATTTCCCCACGATCAACACGACGATGTCGTTTATCTAGAGGAGGCCGGACGCGGTCGATACATCGAGGACTCGACCGCCTGCCAGCTGATCCAAAGCGGATTCAAGGCACTGCAACTCCGCGCCCTCTCCCCTGCCGACTCGGTTGAAGCAATCGCCGAGGCAGCAAGCACCCTACGGACGCGCCCGTCTCGCAAGACCTCGACCAGGACGACGCGAGCGAGGAAACCCAGCACCGCCGCACCAAAAGGAAGCTAGCCACGATGGAACAGACTCCAATCACGCCTCGGAGCTGCGAACTCGGTGACGAATTGCGAACCCTCCGCGCCAAGTTCTCAAATGGTCATGAGTTCGCCTCGCTGCTTGACTGGGACCCGAGCAAGGTGTCCAACATCGAACGCGGGAAAGTGCGTCCCACTGATCTTGACCTAGCTCAATACTTGACGGCATGTGGCAAGGGCCGCGGCCGGGTGGCCGAGTTCAGCGACTTCTACCGAACCGCGTTCGACCTCTACTTTGCTCAAGCAGCGAGCAACTTCAAGACGATCTGCTTTGCTGAGGCGTCTGCATCTACGATCACCGGCTTCGGCAACGCGACTCTCCCTGTTCTCCTACGCACCACCGAGTACACGGAGAAGCTACTGATCCAACGTGGCGCAACTCCGGAGCAAATCAAGGACGCTGTCAGGTCGCAGCAAGAGCGTCAACGCGTCCTCGGCTCGGCTTACCAACCAGAAGTACTGTTCTACGTAACCGAAAGATCGTTGGTCGCCCCACTCGACGAAGCGCGAGGCCGGATGGATCAGCTCGAACTGCTCAAGAGGAATTCGCGGTTCGTTCGAGTCATCCCTGACGGCGAGAGAACCCCGTTCTCAACCGAGTTCACCGTCTACGAACACAAGAAGGTTCCTGCAACGGCGTTCGTTGACTGTGAGTTCGCCAAAGTCTTCGTGCAGGATGCGACAGCAGTTGCCCAATGCCGCGCGTTCTTGGCCGCCCTGGACACAATTTCGCTGAGCCAGGCCGATTCAAAGGAACTTCTCAGTCGGCTGCTCACCGAAGACTACGTTGCGGTCATCAAGACAGCGACGGAAGAGCGGCCGAGCACTGATTGAGTCCGGTCCTGGGCGGGAACCTCGAACCTGGCGGCCCAATTACCGAACCTCTAGCGTGAGCACGGTGCACAACGTGGTTGAAGCGGACATCCCGGACGGGCCTTTCAGCTCGCGCCTTGCTTCAGCGGTCCTCAGGGAGGCGTCCGCCCACATCGGAATCGACTCGACCGACGCACGCTTGATGCGCCTGGGCGAGAACGCCCTGTTCCACCTCGCGCGTTCAGGGGTCGTCGTTCGCATCGCGCGGAGTGCCGACCGCTGGGACGACGCGGTCAAGGAAGTGGCGGTTTCGACCTGGCTGGAGGAGAGCGGCGTACCTGCCGTCCGGCTGCACGCGGTCAACCAGCCAATCTTGATTTCGGGCTACCCGGTGACGTTCTGGCGCTACATCGACGGACGCAACGGCAACCGCGGGGACGTCGGCGACCTGGGCCGATTGCTGCTGAGGCTGCACCAGACGTCGCCCCCGACGACGTTCGAGCTGCCCGCGCAAGACATCTTCGTGCACGTCGAGTCGCGCATCGAGTCTTCTGACGTGCCGGACGCTGACAAGCGCTTCCTGTTGGACAGGGTCACGGAGCTTCGAGACGAGATCAGCGGTCTCAAGTTCCAGCTGGAACCCACGTCGACGCACGGGGACGCACACGTCCAGAACCTGATGGTCAGCGACGGCGCCGCGCTGCTCATCGACTTCGAGCGCTTCTCCAAGGGTCAACCCGAGTGGGACTTGGCCATGACGGCGACCGAGTGCCTGTCGGCTGGCTGGTGGACCGCGGACGAGTACCGCGAGTTCTGCGAGGCCTACGGGCACGACGTCACCAGCTGGGAGGGATTCCGCGTCTTGCAGTCCACGCACGAGATCAAGATGACCACGTGGATCATGCAGAACGTTGACGAGTCAGCAGAGATCGCCGCTGAGTACGCCACGCGGATCGAAACGATGCGGTCCGGCCGCGCAACGACTCCGTGGCGGCCCTTCTAAGCCACCCTGGTCAGCAGGACTGCGGTTCCGAGATCAATCTCCGGGTAGTGCCGCATCACGCGCTCCACGAACAGCCGCGTGCGGGGGTCCTTCGCATGCAGCGTCGCGAGCTGCGCGTGGAAGTCGGTGAGATAGCGGACGTACCTGCTGGATTGCAGCGGGCCGGCCAGGTCCACCGCGTCGACCGCCAGGTCCACGGCTTCCTCAAGGTCGCCGTTCGTGAGCGCACCCGCGGCCGAGACCATGCCGATGAACGCGCGGGTCCGCGGCGGGGTGTCGTGCGGTGCGATGGCTCGGGCCGCGTACAGGCGGGCCTTCTCCGGCTGGATGAGGTCGCGGAATCCGTGGGCGGCTTCGCCCGCCAACTCCTCCGCGTTGAAGTAGCTGATCCACGGTGGTTCGTCGTCCGGGACGTGCTGGCTGAAAAACCGCTCCGCCTCGTGCATCACTCGGGCGAACTCACGCGCCTGGCCGCTGCTCGCCAACGCCCTTGCCTCCATCGCGAGGAACATCGAGGTAACCGCCGGAGTTGCCTTCGCGATGGTCGAGCCCTGCGCCGCACGCGCGAACTGGACGGCGTCGTTGAAGCGGCCGAGGTAGTTCGCCTGGTGGCTGAGGTTCGCCAACAACCGTCCACCTAGGACGTGGTCCTGCGCTTCGCGAGCAAGCCGTAGTCCCTGGACGAAGTACCGCTGTGCCGCACCGTGGCGGCCGGCGTCGTACGCGCTCCACCCGAGCAGTTGCGCGACTTCCGCGGCTGCGCTGAACAGGTCGCGCCGTTCCGGCCCGTTGTGGGCGCCCTGCAGAAGGGGCGTGATCTCGGTCTTGAAGTAGAAGAGCAGCATCTTCCGGACGTGTCCGCCGCCGTACTTGAAGTCGAGATCCATCAGGTTGGCGGCCGTCGCGCGGATCGCCGATGCTGCCGCTCCCCCTCCTCGGCGGAGCTCGTCCGCGTCCGCCACGTGCAGGGAGTCGCCGAACATGTAGCCCGTGATGATGCCGGGCGTGGCCTCGTGCGCCCACTGAGAACGCACCAACGCTGGCTGGTCTTCGAGATCAGCCGCGGTGAGCTGGCTCATCAGGTCAACAGCAGCGTCCGCGCTCGGCGGGTACTCGGCGCCGTGCCCTGTCGCGTCTGGACCGACGGCCTGAATTCCGCCGTTGAAGCCGATCTCCGCGAGGTCGACGCGCCGGCCGAGCTTGGCGCCGAGAGCAAGCGCGATGTAGTTCTGAGTTGCCGCTTTCGGCCGCGTTCCGTCGAGCCAACGACGCACAGACACGTGGTCGGCTGCAACGGTTTGACCGTCGCGATTGGCGAGTTCTCGTACTCGTGCGGCAAGCCCCTTGTTGCTCATGTCGGCTTCCGGCATCACCGCAGCTAGGAGCTTGTTCGGTTCGCTGTTTCCGGTCAAATGATCACCGTGTCTGCACGCCGTGCACCTCCCGTGCACCCCTTCCGTGCATCAATGCACCCCCTTGAGCACACTGCAATGCACCCCCTCACCTGCCGTTCTATGTCTACATGAACGGAACACCGGATGAGTTGGAATTCATCAGCCTCAGGCTGCGTCAGTTGCAGTTCGCCATAACGAGGGTCACTGAGAAGGTGGAACAGATCGAACGTCGTCGGCGGCTTCGAGCTGCTCGACACGCTCAGTCAGATGCAAGACCGCCGCCTGCAATTGATCAAGCTGGCGAATGACCGTCTCGATCGTGACCGGGCTTCGATCCTCGGCCGGCGGTTCTTGAACGAAGACGCCTACGGCTGGTTGCGAGACCACCCAGCCCTCGGTCTCAAGGATCTGCACAGCCTTCTGCGCGGTCCCGAGCGCAACGCCGTGTTGCTCGGCGAGTTTGCGGTGACCGAGTAGACGGGCGCCCGCTTCCAGGGCTCCGGACCGGATGTCCCTCTTCACCGCTTCGACAACCCGCTGGTACGCAGCTAGTCCTGGCTGGTCACTCACAACATCAGACTAACTTTGATCGCCCTCACTGACATAGGTCACCCGATTGGACTGTGCCATCCGATACATACTGCTCTATATTGGTATGCATCAGCTACTCGCCACTGGAGGTACGACATGGCTCTGAACGACATCCCCGTGATCCTGACCCACTACAAGCTCCTGGTCACCGAAGCGCCTTGCGTGAAGATGCGCGAACTCGACGGCGGCCAGCTCGTTCCCGTGGTCGACCGCAACACGAACGAAGAGCAGTTCGTCGTGGTGCTGTTCGCCAAGGCTCGCCCCTCTGAGGGTCGCCGCAAGACGAAGGGCGAGGAGATCCGCGTCAACCTCCCCGGTGACCCCGGCGCAGGGTTCGAGGAAGGCGACTACGTCGAGCTGATCAACCCCGTGATCAACACGTACGAGATGCGCGGGGAGGACGGCAAGATCACCGCCTCCGGTCTGTGGTTCAAGGCGGACGGCCTCACCCCTGCGGCGCGCATCGTGTCCGCTCCCGCGGCTTAGTCCCGCAAGCCCTGCCCGGTAGGCCGGTAGCCCGCTTCGAGTCGGGCCAGGGCACTCACATTTGTTCTTTGAGAATTACACAGTGAGTCGAACCATGCCTAAATCCCGAGCATTTCGTGTGCTCCGGGAGATTCGGTGAATCCAGGTACGCCTTCGTTCCTGGGTTTGCCGTGCCTCCCGAAAGGAATTTCAGCATGAATGAGCGCTTGTACCCGATCGAACTTGCTGATCCGGACGGCGATGACCCGCGCTTCACGTTCGGCCTCGTTCATGAGGTTGGCGAAGTCCTTACGAAGCACGGCTTTCCGGGCGTCGGCGAGAGCTGGCGCGATCACCTGGAGTTGCAGCAAGCGTTGTACCGCTTCATCTACGTCGGCGACTTGAGGACTGAGAGGTTGGCCAGTTGATCCAAGAGATGTTGAACGACCGTGCCCAACAGCGGTACGGCTCGTTCGTCGGCGCGATGGACTTCGTAGAGGAGTTGTTGGTACCGCTGGAAAAGCTCATCAACCGGATGAGCGTGAAGCCCGGCAAGGCCGGTGGCTGGCGGGTCGCGACACCCGACGAACTCAAGGGCTACCTGCGGACCGTGCGGAACGACCTCAGTGCGCTGCGGGAGCAAGCCAAGCGGCACGAGATCAATTTGAAGGCCAAGGAGTGGGGAGCCTGATCGATGTCTCACCAGCTCGACAACGCCGTGTCCAACCTGGACCAGGCGATGAAGCAACTCCGCACGGCAATGGACGGCATCCCGGTTCGCCGTGAGGGCTTCACGGACCTGCGGCGCCGGTTCGTCCGCTCGGTCAGCGTCCTGACCACGGAGGCGTCCTACGCCCGCGGGCAACTGCCCAACAACTGAATCCGCACTGATCAACGCGGCGGCCGATCTTCGACACGTTCGAGGGTCGGCCGTCGCGCTTCCCTGAGGAGTACTGCAATGGGTTGGAAGTGGAACGCAAGCAAGCGCGTCGTGGCCGCCGAGTTCCGCGCGGCACGATGGCTGGCCAGGAACCCGGAATGGATGCTCGCCCCGTCCGCTGTCGCGGCCGGCGCCTGCACGCTTGGTCCGAGCGTTACCGGCTACGTCCTCGGTGGCGCAGCTGGCGCGACCGGGCTTTGGTACCGGGGCCACCCGGACTCGTTCGACACCTTGGCCGCGCCCACACTGCGGGCGTGGCAGCGGCGGTGGTTCGGGGCCTACGTCGGTGGGCGCTGGCGGGACCTGATGGACGTGCACAAGCTGACAACCGAGCACCGCCGGAAGAAGGTTACGAACTACCCGCGCGTGGTGCGTGTCCGGTCGTACTCGCCGTCTATCGACACCGTGTTGGTGAAGCTGGCCAAGGGCCAGTCACCGATGCACTTCGCTCGCCAGGCCGAAGAGCTGGCGCACGCGATGGAGGCGGAGCGCGTCGCTATCGAGCTGGTGAAGCCCGGTTATGTGGCGCTCGTCGTCCAGAGGAACGAACCGTTCACGGAGATCATCCCGGCGCCGGACATGCCTGAGCACTCCGAAGATGTGGACCTGCGGGCGGTGCTGCTGGGTGAGGACGAGTACGGCGGCGACTGGACCGAACCCGTGCAGGGCACGCACACCCTGACGGCTGGCGCGACCGGTTCGGGCAAGAACTCGCTGGCGTTCGCCAAGCTGCGCTCGATGGCCCCGCTGATCAGGGACGGCATCGTCCGCCTGTGGGTCTGCGACCCGAAGTACCTGGAGTTCCAGGCCATCAAGCCGATCACGGAGAACCGCTACGCCGATGACGCGGGCGATTGCCTGGAGCTGATCGAGATGTGGGTCGACGACATGGAGCGCACCCAGAAGCGGATGCAACGGGCTGGGCTTCGGTCGGTCCAGCCGTCGCGGGAGTACCCGCTCAACCTGCTGATCGTGGACGAGATCGGGTCGTTGGTCGCCTACCGGCCTGAGTACGCCCGGCAGATCACGGGCCTGCTTGCTCGGGGTACCTCGATGGGCCGCGCAACGCTGCACGTCGCGGACGCCTACATCCAGGAACCGGACAAGGACACGCTGTCGATCCGGGACCTGTTCCCCAATCGCATCTGCCTGCGCACCACCTCGCCGACACACCCGGACATGGTGCTGGGTGAAGGCGCACGCGAACGAGGTGCGATCGCTGACCAGATTCCCGCGATTCCCGAAACGGCCGGCATCGGCTACCGCACCGACGAACGCTCTCGCGTTCCTCGTCGGGTCCGCGCGGCGTACACGACGGACGAGAACATCCGCGAACTCGTGGAGTTCGTCCGCGACGGACAGACCGGCTCTCTTCGCTCAATCGCCTGACCTTCTTTCACCCCAACGCTTTTCACCACTAATCGTGGAGGCCTTGCCATGCCCGAAAACAACGCTCCTCGCCGTTTGGACGGCCTGCTTCGTGCGGTCCGCGGCCACATCCGCACGCTCGGACTGCCCCGGCCGGACCGCTTGGTCATCTCCACGCCGTCCGGCTCGGTGCACGCCGAATTCACCTCCGGCACCGCACCAGATCGGTTGGCCTGTCTGCTGGTCTGGGCGGCCTCGCTGCACGGGGTCGAGCTGACCTGGACCCTCCAGGCCGCCGGAACCCTCTCCGTCGCGGCGACCGGCCGCACTGCTTCCGGAGTCACGCTCGGGCTCGCTGCGTCGGCCTCGGTGGTCGAACTGGGCGGGAAGGTCAAGTCTGGCTCGGGTGCGTTGCTCGCCAAGGCCTTCCGGCTGGCCGTGTGCACGCCCGAACAGGTCACCTTCGATGAAGTCGCCCAGGTCGTCCAGGCCGCGCGAAAGTCCGCCCCTCGGCTGGCGGTGGCGGCATGAGGAACAACGACGCTGAAGCCTTCGGCTACCGGGTGTTGATGCGGGTCCTGTTCGGACCGACTGACGGACCGCCCGCATGGCGCGAACGAGCTGCCTGCGCGGGCTCCGATCCGAGCCTCTTCGACACCGCCGGCCGAATCGCCGCCGCGAAGAAGGTGTGCGCGTCCTGCCCGGTCATCGACGAGTGCCGCCAGGACCAACTCGACTGGGAAGCCACCAGTCCCCGATTCCGGGCCAACGCCTCCGGCGTCGTCGGCGGCCTCACCGGTGCTGATCGGCGCCGCATTCACTACCCCGCGAAGAACGCAAAGGACGTGGCCTGATGAAGCTCATACTCGCCGTACCGGTCAACCTCCGCGGCTTCGTCCACATCGCGCACATGGCAACCGCCGTGGTGACCTGCCTGATCTGCATGTACCTGTTGTTCGGCTTCGTCGGGCTCCTGGTGCTCGCCGTCGAACTCCTGTGGCTGGGGTGCCTGCTCCTCAAGGCAGCGCACGGGGAGTAGGTGGCCTGGTGTCTGAGAAGTCCAATAACAGCAACGAAACCGAGTCCGCGGAACCGCGTGAGACTCGCACCGTTCGACGGCTGAGGGCGCAGCTTGATGAGGCGCAGGACATCCACCAGCTCACGGCGAACCCGTTGCTAGCGGCGGTGCGGGCGGACCGGTTCCGGGTCTCGGTGACGCGGTCGATGTGGTGCTTCATGACCTGCGGCCTCGGCTTCACAGCGACCGGCGTGCAAGCGTTCCTCGCCGGGCACCTCGGGCCGTCTGATCCGATGTGGTGGGGCGCGTGGCTCGTGGAACCGGCCTTCGCCGGAATCCTGATCACGCTCCTGCGGTGGGAAGCGCAGATGCTCGCTCACGGTCTGGCCGTCGATGACCGGCCGGTCAAGTGGCTCAAGCGAGTGCTGCTCGGCGCAACGTTGATCACCAACGTCTGGTCGTCGCTGCGACCCCAGGACGGGCAGATCAACGCAGGGATGGTGTTCCTACACCTCGTGATCCCGCTCGTGGTGTTCCTGCTCGCCGAAGTCATGCCGGTGATTCAGGCACGCTGCAACGCCGCTCGTGACAAGGCGGCTGAGGTCGTTCCTGTGCCGACGTCCACCCCTCCGAGCGCAGTCACTCCGGCGGCACCCACTCGAACTGCGCTTAGGCTCCCTGGCCACCTGCAAGGTGCATTGGACGCCAAGGCGAACGAGGTTCATGCGGAGGGTCGATCCCTTACCGCTCAAGACATCCAAGATGCGCTCAACGTGCCCGAGGAATACGCCGCGCGGCTCGCTGCGCAACTCGCAGCCTGACCCATCTCAACCACGCGGGGCATGACCAGAACACCGGTCATGCCCCGCCTTTTTCGTTTTCCCGCAACGAAAGGAGGGCCACCGTGCTCACTCTGGAAGACCGCATCACCGCGCGAGTCAAGGCGGTCGACTTCCGGGCATGGCGAGATCGAGTGACCGCGATTGGCGGCTGTGCCGCGCCTATCCAGTTGTCCGGCGCCTTCCAGCTCCGGGACCTCCACGGCGGTCTGATCGAGCACATCGGCGGGGACGTGATGGTCCCGTGCGGCAACCGTCGTGAGTCGGTCTGCCCGGCCTGCTCTGACCGGTATGCGGCCGACGCCTACCACCTGATGCACGCGGGCCTAGCCGGTGGCAGCAAAGGCGTTCCCGCCGAGGTCTCGGATAAGCCTCGTGTCTTCGCGACCCTCACCGCGCCGTCGTTCGGTCCGGTCCACAACCGCCCGGCCAACTCGACCGGCAAGGTCCGGCCCTGCACCGGCTGCGGGGAATGGCATCACGGCGACGATCCGCGCATCGGCGGTGCTGTCGACCCCGGCACCTACGACTACGAAGGCGCGGTGCTCTGGCAGGCACACGCTGGGAAGCTGTGGCACCGGTTCACCATCGCACTGCGCCGCAAGCTCGCTGGCGCGGCCGGCCTGAAGGTCTCCGAGTTCAAAGACCACGCCCGGCTCTCGTACGCCAAGGTCGCCGAATACCAGCGGCGGGGCCTCGTCCACTTCCACGCCGTCGTGCGCGTCGACGGACCGGACGGACCTCACGACCCCACCCCGGCATGGGCCACGGCCGAACTGCTCGGCAACTGCATCAAGGCGGCGGCTCGGGCAGTGCGGATCGACACCACGCGGCCGGACGGCTCGACGCTGCGCCTGCTGTGGGGCGAACAGGTCGACACCAAGGGAATCCGCGGCTCCCAGGTGGAAGACGAATCCGGCGAGATCAGCGAGGCCCGGTTGGCGGGCTACGTCGCCAAGTACGCCACCAAGGGCACAGGAGCGAAGGACACGGCAGACCGGCCGATCCGCTCCCAACTGGACATCGAGATCCTCCAGATCTCCGAGCACCACCGACGGATGGTGCAGACCGCCTGGGACCTCGGCGGCCTAGCCGACTTCGAGGAACTGAACCTGCGGAAGTGGGCGCACATGCTCGGGTTCCGCGGCCACTTCCTAACCAAGTCCAAGCACTACTCCACGACGTTCCGCGCCATCCGCGAGGAACGACGCACGTTCCGGACGCTCGAAATGTTCGAGCGCCTCGAACTCGATCCCGCGGCCGTGGTCGTCGTCAACGACTGGCAGTACGCCGGATCCGGCTACGACAACGACGCGGAACGCGAACTCGCGGCCGGCATCGCCGAACGCGTCCGAGCTCAACGCCTACGCAAGTACGAACAGGAGGGGAAACACCATGTCCGAACTGCCTAAGCCAGACGACTTCATGACGGCCGACGAGTTCTGCGCCCGAATGCGCATCTCGAAGGACACCTTCTACAAGTGGCGGCAGATCCCCGGTGCCGCTCCTGTCGTGCACAAGATGCGGAACGGGGCGTTGCGTATCTCTGGCGCTGACTTCGCCGAGTGGCTGCTCGGCCTGCGGAGTGATGCCGCGTGAACCTCACCTACAAGATCAGCATCTACGCGCTGAAGGTCCTCAAGCCGGACGCCAACGGGAAGGTCCGCCCGAAGCCGTACGGGGTCCGCTGGGCGACGGCCGGAAAGCAGCACTCGGAGTGGTACAAGTCCAAGGCGCTCGCGGACAACCGCCGCTCCGACCTGAAGCAGTTCGTCAAGAAGGGCGAAGCCTTCGACATCACTTCGGGCTTGCCGGAGTCGGAGGTCAAGAAGCAGTCCGCGCGGTCGCTGTTGAAGCTCGCACAGGAATTCATCAGTGAGTCGTGGGAGGAGGCGGCGCCCAACACCCGGAAGCGTTACGTCGACACCTTGGCCATCCCGGTGGCCGCGTTCGTGGGGTCGCAGAAGGGTGCGCCTCCGACTCGCGTGCTCCGGCGGGTGCTGACGACGCACCTTCTCCCCGACAACACCCGCAACCGGTCGCTGACGGGGACAGAGCAGGACGCAGTGGGTTGGATCGAGGCCAACTCTCGTCTGGTTCGCGAACTGGCTGACAAGATCGAAACTGGTCGGCTGCTGCGGTCGCTCGGCAGGAACCTCGACGGCAAGGTTGCCGCCGCGTGGACGACACGAACCCGGCGCGGCGTGCTTCACCACCTGCTCGGGTTCGCGGTCGACGTCGGCGAACTCGATGCGAACCCGATCACCGGGCTGAAGTCTGCGGTGCAGCGGGGCACGAGCGAGGTTGATCCTCGATCGGTCGTGAACCCCGCTCAAGGGCGCCAATGCCTCGCGGCTGTGACCTATGCAGGCACCACGACGGGGCAGTACGACTACCTGTACGGGTTCTTCGCGACCATGTACTACGCGGCTCTGCGTCCGTGTGAGGTCAACCGGCTGAGGGAGGCTGACTGCAAGCTGCCCGAGACCGGCTGGGGTGAACTCATTCTGGAGAAGTCGGCTTCACGAGCGAACGGGCGGTACACCGACTCTGGCGAGCTGTGGGAGACACGTTCGCTCAAGCGGCAGGCTGAGGGCGCCGTCCGACCGGTGCCGATTCCTCCCGTGTTGGTCGGGATCCTCCGACTGCACCTGAAGACCTTCGGGACCACGTCGGATGGACGGCTGTTCCGCGGGATGATCAGCGGCGGACCGATCAATGCGACGGTCTACACCCACGCGTGGGGTCGCGTTCGTGAGCTCGCAATATCGCCGGAGCAGTTCGAGTCGCCGTTGGCAGACACGCCGTACTCCCTGCGGCACGCGGCGGTCTCTACGTGGCTCGCGGCCGGCCTGCCTCCGGCGGAGGTCGCGGAGCGGGCCGGGCACACGGTCGACGTGCTGTTGAAGGTCTATGCGAAGGTGCTAGACGGGCAACGGGAGAAGTCGAACCAAAAAATCGAGAACCTGCTAAACAATCGCATTTAGCGACGTGGGCCTCAGAGACCAGCTGAGGCCCACGCGCTAACCAACCCTTAGAACGTTGACTACGCGAGCTGAATCATCGACGTCGTAGATGATCGTGTACTGCTTGTGTTTGATCGCGAGCAGCCCTTTGAGCGCCCCGGTCAGCGAAGTGCCGAGCACCTCGGGCTTCCTGCTGAGCTGCTCATTGATGAAGTTAAGGACAACTGTCGCGTCCCGAGCTGGTAGGCGCGAGATCTCCTCAGTTGCGGTCTCGGTCAGCGACAAGCGATAGGTCATGTCAAGTCCTTACAGTTAGCGGCGTCCGGGACGGGTGCCGCGATCGTGTCGGGGCCTGACATCCACGACCGTGAGAGTACTGCCCTTGAGTTCGTAGATGACAAAGAAGTGCTTTTGGATTACCGAGTACTCCCCTTCGCACTGCTCGCCTTCGCGCTTCTCGCCTCCGAACTTGCGCCCATAGACACCAAACTCGGTGGGGTCGAACGCTAGCTCAGTGTAAACAAAGTTGACGATGGCGTCGGCTTGCCACCGCAACTCAGGCTTTTTGAGCTTTGCCGCCACGATGGCGGGCCAGACGACGTCATAGGAGGAGCGTTCAGAGCCGCTGCGTCGAGTCATTTGGTGCAACAGTAGCGCCACTGTCAAGCCCTCGACCGCATGACTTATGGCGCTACTCCTGCACAGAGCGTGGTTACTCGCCGGTGCGGCGCTTGAGCGACTCGATCAGCTCGTCCATGTCAGCGATCCTGCCTTGCTCCACGTCCTCTTGCGCCTGGCGAATCGCCTTGAGGACCTGTCCACGCGAGTCGTCTTCGGCAGACAAGATCTCAATGGTCTGCTCCAGGCCTTCCAACTCGGCTTTGGCGATCAGAACGACCGTATCGACCCCATGCTTGGTCAACGTGACACGTTCATGAGTCTTCTCGACTCGTGCCACGAGTTCAGACAGTTGATTACGGGCAGTAGCTAGAGGAACGCGCGTCTCCATAGGCAAAACTATAGCCAGAATTTACGCCAGCGTACTGACGACTTTGCGCGCCTCACGGTCGGCCTGGCGAGACGTTCCCGCAGCTAGACTGCATAGAAGAGCCCCCTGGCGATGATCTCGCCAGGGGGCTCTTCTTGTTCCACACATGTTCCAGAGACAGCCGCAGAAGGCCGCAGTCAGCGACAGACGGTGACTTGCCGACACTGACGTCGTTGGCAGCATCGGAGCAGGTCAACCGGCCTTTGAAGCCTCCACGCAGGAACTGCGGAACGGCACTGCGTGGGCGAGGTCTAGCCGCGCAGTTCCATCGTGCGGAGCTTCGAAAATCCGCCGATCATGACCGTGACCTGCTGCTGAGGTCCCGCCGGCCGTTCCGCGGACGCACTCTGTTCCGTGCATGTTCCGTTGGCAAGCCTGTGGGCTGGTCGACGCCGTCAAGGCGGCGAGCTGTCCATAGGCGCGGCAGCCGAGCGCCGTGCCCAGCAAGATCAGTCGACTACTCGGCGCTCGTCCCCGCGCGCCCACATTGTCGTGCAGCTTGTAAGCCTTCAGCTTGGGAACCCGTTGCGACGGCGTACCTGGAAGCTCCCGGCCTGCGCGCGGGGACAGTCACGAGGGACCATGGCATACCGCTGTTGACCAGCGCTTACACCACGCAAATGGCACGAGCGAGGGGTCAGAACGAGGCGCGGTGCGCGTAGTTGGTCGGTGGTCGAGCCGAAGTGTCATGCGTGATTTGCATGGAGCGATGAGAAGATGGTCGCCATGTCTTTCCGGCGCGTACGGCCTCTCGCGCAGATCCAACAAGGCGTGCTCGACGACGCTGTGCCTCTATCGTCGTTGTTGCAGAAGATCATTGTGCTTGGCAAGCAGACCGGGTTGGAGAACTTGCGTGCCTGGGCTCGCGAGGAGCTCAACGGCTACGCCGGAGACAGCCTGCCCAACTATCGCCTTGTTCCTGCCCCCATGATCGTGATGATCACAAACAGGGCTGGTTATCACAGCATGACTCAGCGTCTGCACACTTCGATGCTGCCCGAACCTTTCAACAAACGATACGACATCGAACATGCAGCACTCGGCAATGGAGTTGGTGAGCTTGAGGCGCTGGCAAGGAAAGGCGACCAAGTTCACCAGCTCAGTCCGGGGTGGTCGAGCCTGCTTATCGAGATGCTTAACAAGTTCAGCGTCAGCGATGACCAGACTGTCGTCAGATCCGCCTACTGGACTGTTTCGAACGCCGCCATTGAAGGGCTTCTCATTGGAGCCCGAACAGCACTAGCGGAGCGTTTGAGCGAGCTAACGCCGGAGGACCAAGAAGCTTCACGCAAGACGGGCTTAGAACACCCAGTCCAGTTCGCGGTAACTGGAGATCATAACGTCATCACCTATAGCTTGCAGCTCGCCGGCCTGGGCGGCACGAATATCAAGATCGATGACATCATTAGCGTCATTAAGCGGTATGAGGAGCAGCACGTGTCGAACGATCAATCGGTCCATGTAAAGGCAGGCGGCGACGCGCAGGTTGCCGCTCATAGTGACAACGTGACGCAGATCCACGCTGGCGGTGACGTTGATGTCACCAAGCTGACCGAGACTGCCCAGCTGGCCGCGGAGGCGCTGCCAGCGTTGAACCTCCCCGAAGACGCTAAGGCTGGCGTCGAGGAGTCGATCAAGGGAATCCTCGAAGAAGCCAAGAAGGCCGAGCCTGACCAGGAGAAGCTGAAGGGGTGGGGCTCCCGCTTGAAGGCGGGCATCACGGTTGGCGCAGGAGCAGGAACGATCATCAAGCTCATCCTTGATGGCCTTGGCGCGGCAGGTGTCATGTGACGGATGCAGATCGCAGTGATGCGATTTGTCAGGCCTATATGTTGTGGCAATATGAGAACAACTCTCGCCAGCCCAATCCAGGCGCCTTCTTGAAGGTGGACATAGAGATTCCCGTCGGTATCGTCGTCACCTTGACGGATCTGGAGAGCTGCATCGAGTACCTTGAAGCCGCAGGACTCATCACCGGGCACAAGGTATGGGGCAACCCAATGCCACTTCGGGTCAAACTAACCGCCGATGGCATCCGCTGCGCAAGGGAGTTTGGCGGTGACGTCAAGGCTTGGAATCGCCGACACCTATCGCATGTGGATCAGTCCGTGCACGTTCATGCACAAGGAGATGCGCAAGTTATTGCGCACAGTCAAAACGTGAGTCAGGAGAAGAACGCGCGCAACAGCGTTCAAGACGGCGAGGAACAACCAGAGCTGCACATCGACTAGCTGGTCTGACTTCGCCGCGCTGCGCGATCAGCATCCCGTTCCCCTGCCCCTGCTGCGCTTGGCATCAGAATGCCGACGTCAAGAGAGGCAGTAGACCATCGCGAAGCGACGCGTAGCGCTCTTGAAGGCGGTGTTCTGGCGTTAGCGGTGGTGGGACCAGGGGCGTCAGACCCCCAGGAGAAAGCTCGTGCTGTGTCAGGGGATCTACCTGCGGCAGCTGTGGGGTTGCTCGGCCGCTGTCCCGTCCGGTCGGGGTAGGCCCTGCCTTCCGTCGCCGGGCGCGGGTGGGTGGCCGAAGGCCGGGCCCCGCCCGCTTGCCCGAGCGACAAAGAGATGGGGCCGTTAAGCCCCTTCCGGACGGGATCAGCACAGTGCGGCCGAGCGGCCCCGCAGGGGCCGCCTTGATGAAGAAAAGAAACTCTGAACACCGCGGCCACGGTGTCGACCCAGCCTGATGAACCTGCTCCGTCTATGCTCCGGCCATGCCTGGAGGCACACCTGCATGGGTTGTATACGCAGCTTTGGGTACATCGATCTTGGCGCTGCTGGTCTCAAGCCTTGCTGCTCGCATTGCCTATCTGAGCTACCGAGCGAGCGGTCCACGGCTACGCCTAGTCGTGCTCCACATGGAAACGGATCCCGCGGCTCGTCGTGTTTCGATGGCCTTCACCGTTACGAACGAAGGTCGGGGCGACGTGAGCATTCAAGGATTCAAGATAGTTCCATACGGAAATAAGAAGCCCGTCCTAGAAGTTAACGAGATTGAGGAAGGCCCAGAACTTCCAGCTCGCATTCCAGGCAGTTCGAGCCTCACTTGGCAGATCAACGTGCTGTCGGCCGCACGCAGCTACGACACTGGCTTGCGCACCGGCAAGATTAAGCCCTTCTCTTCGTGGCCGTCACAGTTTTACTTCGTAGCGGCGGCGGGAAACGGCACTCTTGCACGCGATCGCGCTCATCAGTACGACGCCAGGAGACTAATAGCAGACGCATACCCGTCCGAGTAAGACATCACACTAGGAAACTAGGGTTTCGAGACGATCAACCAAAGCTGGAAGCGATCTGACGATCGGCGGATCGGTACCACGAGCCCTCCAAGCCCTAGTCAGGTAGCCCGTTGCCTTTCGCTCTGCAACAACAACATCCGCATAGGCCGTTGCACAAGCAAGAAAGTTGAGATCCGTGAGATCGTTCGCCTCCCAATGATCGTCAGCGTTCATGAGGCGATGGTGTACAGCTTCCCGCGCAAGCCCTACTGAAGGGCATGCAGCGATATCAAACTCAGCATCCCCGAACGCCCACTCTTCGAAGCGCTCGGCCGAAATACCAGCCCTAAGTGCGGCCTCAGCCATCTCTGGTCGCAGATCTAGCAAATACTTCACGAGCGTTATCTTCCGTGCATTTGTCCGCGCTTGCCTGTTATCTCGAAGCTCAACCGCCAAATCAGCGTATCGCCGCGCCCATGCTTCTGCGGCTCGGTCACCTTCTGGAGTCGGAATGGCATCGTTTTCCAGCAATATAGAATAGATGCTAGCAACCCACGACGTACGACCAGCGAGGTCGCGCATCGCAGATGGCAAATCGGCGCTCAACTCACTCTCCGGCGGAGGTGTTGCAGCACGACCGAATACCATCCTTGGCGTCAGCCCGAAGATGTCATTACCGACTGGCATATCCGCCAAACCGCCTGACAGGCGCGTGAAGGTCACGTCCAGTTCAGCGTGTCGAACATCGACAGGGTGCAGCATTTGCCACCCCCTCGACAATTCCATCATGACTGGTGCGAGGTTACGGCGCCAACCCCCATGCGCTCTCGTTGTCTCCACGAGGTGGCCCGCCGAAAGCGGAAGGATTATTTTCTGAGCCCGTGCAAGCTCAATAATCCTCTCACTTGGCGCCATGTCCGATGACTGTACTTTGGACGGGTTGTGAATGCGGCGCGCAAGCGTGATCCAGTGATTTTGATCAAGATAGATGATCGGCCGCGCACGCCGATCATCAGGATCCGAATTCCGGCCAATCTCCGCAACGAACTGCGCGCCATCAGTCGAGAAAAAAGTGATCTCACGGGCCGACACATCGTAGGATGACGCCTGAATATCACCAGCAGCTTCCGCTGAATTTGCAGCAGAGTTGTTAATCCCCGCAGCGACACGGCCATCCGCAAATTCAACAACTTGGACACCGGTGTGATAGTCGAGCGTGAGTCGCCGAACGCTGGTCAGTATCTGCTCAACATGACCTTCATCGTCCAATTGAGCAGCACCTCCCGTTGTTACGCTCGCGGGCCCATCGCCGGAAGCAACGCCCCTGAAACATCCAGGAAGTCGCGCACAGCAGGCGACTCGCCGTGCGCACGCAGGCGCGATCGAAGATCCGCAACTGCTTCGACGGAACGCGACGACTTCACCGTAGCCGCAAGCTTCGCAGCTGCCATTCCTGCAGACGCTGCGGTTTCAAGGTCGTGCGAGTCGATCGCCGCACGAGCAAGGGCAGCCTGCGCCATCGATCCGCGCCGGGCTCGGTTCTGCCGCTCGGACTCAACGATCGACAGTCCGGCAAAGTGAGCGGCCTCGTTGGGACGTTCGAGGTCGCGGAAGGTGTGGGCGTGCTCGCCGTTGAGGTACGCGGGATCGATGAACCGCGCCCACTCTGGCTCGTTCTCCACGGACACGTTCTCGAACGTCGTCTCCGACAGGTGCACGCTCTTCGCGGCGGCCTTCCCATCCCCCATCGCTGCTTCGGCGCGGGCCTGGAGCGCGTAGAGGTCTGCGAGGCACGCTGTCGAGGTGCCTTTGGCGAGAAGTCCCGCGCGTCCAGCCTTCGCGAGCTGCACCGCCTGTTCCGGCTCGCCGGTCAACGTCGCCTGGTCGGAAAGGCCGGCCAGAACGTGTGCACCAAGGTCAGGGCTTCCCGCGGCTTCCGCCAGGCGGAGCGACTGGATCAGGTAGCGCTGGGCCAACGCGTGCTCGCCGTTGTCGAACGCCATCCACCCCAGGAGGTAGAGCTGTTCTGCGGCTGCCTCGTAAAGCGCGGCGCCGTTCGGGGTCTCGGGGTCGTTCGACTTCAGCAGCGGCACGACGTGTGAGGTCAGGTAGGACGCGAGCTGCTCGCGGGCATGGCCGCCACCGCGCATCACGTCGAGCTCCTGGAAGACGCCGAAGGTGCGGCGGATCGCCTGGACCTGCTCGGTGCTGATCTTGCCGGTGGCCGTGGTCGCCTCGTCCAGCGTGGCGAGCAACCAGTCTCGGCTTGGTGCGACCGATGCGGCGACGGAGAACAACGCGCTGGACAGGAAGGTGCGGCGCTCCATGTCGTGCCTCCCAAGCTCGGCTACGACTTCCACCGTAGTCGGGAGAGAGGCCGCGTAGGCAAGACCAAGGTCGGAAAGTGATTTCTCTTGCGGCGCTTGGGTTTCCGCATCGCGATAACCCGCACGGAACCACCGGTGTTCGTGCGGCACGCGCAGGGCGTTGCACCAGCGCTCAAGGCGTTCGAGATCGGTGACCGGCCGGCGTCCGCGTTCGATGACACTGACCTGGCCCTGGGTGATGTCGAGCCACGCCGCGAGGGTCGATTGTGGCAACGTCGGGCTGTGGGCCTGGCGGTACGCGCGGAAGAGCTGGCCGATGTTCAAGGTGCGCAGGGCGTCCTGGATCGACGGCTGAAGCCAGAACTCCGGGCGCTGGACCGGCGCATGGGTCGCGTAGGCGGCTTCGCATCGGCCACACAAGCTGCCCTGGCGATCGCTCGCCAAGATCGTGTCGCAGGTGCGGCAGCGCTGCTTGGACGAACTCACGCGCTGATCCTCCCCCGCTGGTCAACCCCCGAATCTGAGCCGAGTGTAGCGGGTCGATTACGCCTTTAACCTGGACTTATCGATACCAGCGATACCGCCATCGCTAGTTGATATTGGATCGATGCTCCGTGCGGGCGACTGTGGTTCTACAAGACCCAGGCGCAAACGGAGGTGGATCACATGGGCTTCTACGTACTGGTGCAGCCAGAAGAGGACGCAGAAGCATCGCTGGTCGAACACGCACAAGGCCACCCGTCGCTCGTCGTGATGTGCGGCGACTCCCAGATCACCGTGCAGCTGGCGGGGCGACAGGACGCGGCTGAGCTCGCGATCGGTTTCGCGCGGAACCTTTCGCGCGCCGCGACGGCCTTCGCCGATCGAGTCGACGCACTCACGGCGAACTGGCCGAAGCTCAACTTCGAGGATCTCGCCGCGAAGGTCGGCACGACGCCCGAGGAGCTGCCGGATCAGCTCGCCGGACGGCACGCGCTGACGGTCGACGCGGAGTGGTTCGGAGAGACCGGTCCTGGCGGGCCGGAGAGGCCGGCGTGATCGGTCGAGCGGCGGAAGCTCTGACGTCCTTCGTCGTGGTCTACGCGGGCATCGTCGCCTGGCGACGGTTCACCGCTCGGAGGGCAGAACCGCCAACACACCAGAAGAACAACCGGTAGCAGCGAAGGAGGGCAAGGTGTCAGAGACCGGATGGACCGCGGAGACGTGGCGTGACCTGTACGCCTTGGCCTCCAAGTTGGATTCCAAGGTGGACGAACTCAGCGATCGTCTGACCCGGATCGAGGACCACCTGAAGGTGAGCCGAACACCTCCGCCTCAACGGCGGAAACGCGCTCGCTGAGGTTGTCCAGCGTGCCGCTGATCTTCTCCAGGATCGCCCGAAGCTCATGCGGGGAGCCAACTTCCGGCTCTTCCGTGTGGGCTTCTGGCTTCTTCACCACGATGGTGCCCTCGCCCTGGCGGGACATGACGAGTCCAGCGGTGCGCAACACGTCCAGTGCCTTCTGCAAGGTCATGACGGCGCGGCCGTACTTCGTCTGCAACTCGGCCAGAGACGGCAGCTTGTCCCCCACCTGCACGGCGTCGGACGCGATGTATCGCCGCAGGTCATCAGCGATCTGCTGATACGCCGGCCGCGGGTCCGCGGGATCAAGTGCCATGCATCCACTGTAGCGACAAAGCTAGCAAAGCTGAATATCACCCGATTGAACCAGTGACTCTTCTAGCTCTACTAGCTATGTTGGTTGTATTGATAGAGCAAGACCTACTACGAGAGGTACCAACGTGGCTCTGAACGACATCCCGGTGATCCTGTCCCACTACAAGCTCATGATCACCGAAACGCCCTGCGTGAAGATGCGCGAACTGGACGGCGGGCAGTTGGTGCCCGTGATCGACCGCCACACGAACGAGGAGCAGTTCGTGGTGGTGCTGTTCGCCAAGCCTCGACCGACCGAGGGCCGCCGCAAGGCGAAGGGCGAAGAGATCCGCGTCAACCTCCCCCACGACCCCGGTGCGGGGTTCGAGGAGGGCGACTACATCGAGCTGGTCAACCCCGTGATCAACACGTACGAGATGCGCGGGGACGACGGGAAGATCACCGCGTCCGGCCTGTGGTTCAAGGCTGATGGCCTTGCCCCGGCGGCCCAGATCGTGGTGGCTCCCGCGGCTTAGTCCCGTCAGCCCTGCCCGGTAGGCCGGTAGCCCGCTTCGAGTCGGGCCAGGGCACTCAATTTGTTCTTTGAGAATTCCACAGTGAGTCGAACCATGCCTAAATCCGGAGCATTTCGTGTGCTCCGGGAGATTCGGTGAATCCAGGTACGCCTTACGTTCCTGGGTTTGCCGTGCCTCCCGAAAGGAGTTCCGGCATGGATGAGCGCTCGTACCCGATCGAACCCGCCGATCCGGACGGCGACGATCCGCGCTTCACGTTCGGCTTCGTCCACGAGGTTGGCGAAGTCCTTGCGAAGCATGGCTTTCCGCACGTCGGCCAGAGCTGGCGGGACCACCTGGAGCTACAGCAAGCGCTGTACCGCTTCATCTACGTGGGAGACCCGAGGGTTGAGAGGTTGGCCAGTTGATCCAAGAGATGTTGAACGAGCGGGCGCAGCAGCGGTACGGCGCGTTCGTCGGCGCGATGGATTTCGTTGAGGAACTGCTTGTACCGCTGGAAAAGCTCATCAACAAGATGAGCGAGAAGCCCGGAAAGGCTGGCGGTTGGCGAGTTGCCACGCCGGACGAACTCAAGGGCTATCTGCGGACCGCGCGGAACGAACTCAGTGCGCTCCGGGAGCAAGCCAAGCGGCACGAGATCAAGTTGAAGGCCAAAGAGTGGGGAGCCTGATCGATGTCTCACCAGCTCGACAACGCCGTGTCCAACGTGGACCAGGCGATGAAGCAACTCCGCACGGCAATGGACGGCATCCCGGTTCGCCGAGAGGGCTTCACGGACCTGCGGCGCCGGTTCGTCCGCTCGGTCAGCGTGCTGACCACGGAAGCGTCATACGCCCGCGGGCAGCTGCCCAAGGACTAGATCCGCACTGATCAACGCGGCGGCCGATCTTCGACACGTTCGAGGGTCGGCCGTCGCGCACCTACGAAGGAGTTCACCAGTGGGTTGGAAGTGGAACGCAAGCAAGCGCGTTGTGGCCGCCGAGTTCCGTGCGGCGCGGTGGCTGGCCAGGAACCCGGAATGGATGCTCGCGCCGTCGGCTGTCGCTGCCGGTGCCTGCGCGCTCGGTCCGACGACCACCGGCTACGTCCTCGGCGGCGCGGCTGGTGCGACCGGGCTTTGGTACCGGGGTCACCCGGACTCGTTCGACACGCTGGCCGCGCCGGTCCTGAGGGCCTGGCAGCGTCGGTGGTTCGGGGCCTACTCCGGTGGACGCTGGCGAGACCTGATGGACGTCCACAAGCTCACAACCGAGCACCGCCGGAAGAGGGTCACGAACTACCCGCGTGTGGTGCGTGTCCGGTCGTACTCGCCGTCGATCGACACCGTGTTGGTGAAGCTGGCCAAGGGACAGTCACCGATGCATTTCGCCCGGCAGGCCGAAGAGCTGGCGCACTCGATCGAGGCTGAACGCGTTGCGATCGAGCTGATGAAGCCCGGCTACGTGGCGCTCGTGGTCCAGCGTGACGAACCGTTCACGGAGATCATCCCGGCGCCGGACATGCCCGAGCACTCCGAGGACGTGGACCTGCGGGCGGTGCTGCTGGGTGAGGACGAGTACGGCGGCGACTGGACCGAACCCGTCCAGGGCACGCACACCCTGACGGTGGGCGGAACCGGGTCGGGCAAGAACTCGCTGGCGTTCGCCAAGCTGCGCTCGATGGCCCCGCTGATCAGGGACGGCATCGTCCGCCTGTGGGTCTGCGACCCGAAGTACCTGGAGTTCCAGGCCATCAAGCCGATCACGGAGAACCGCTACGCCGATGACGCGGGCGATTGCCTGGAGCTGATCGAGATGTGGGTGAACGACATGGAGCGCACCCAGAAGCGGATGCAGCGGGCTGGGCTTCGGTCAGTCCAGCCGTCGCGTGAGTACCCGCTCAACCTGCTGATCGTGGACGAGATCGGCTCCCTGGTCGCCTACCGGCCGGAGTACGCCCGGCAGATCACGGCCCTGCTGGCTCGGGGCACCTCGATGGGCCGCGCAACCCTGCACGTCGCGGACGCCTACATCCAAGAACCGGACAAGGACACGCTGTCGATCCGGGACCTGTTCCCCAACCGCGTGTGCCTGCGCACCACGTCACCGACGCACCCGGACATGGTGCTGGGTGACGGCGCTCGGGAACGGGGCGCGATCGCCGACCAGATCCCCGCCATCCCGGAAACGGCCGGCATCGGCTACCGCACCGACGAACGCTCACGCGTTCCCCGTCGGGTCCGTGCCGCGTACACGACGGACGACAACATCCGCGAACTCGTGGAGTTCGTCCGCAACGGACAGACCGGCTCCGTCCGTTCGATCGCCTGACTTTCTTTCACCCCAACACTTTTCGCCACTAATCGTGGAGGTCTTGTCATGCCCGAAAACAGTGCGCCTCGACGTCTGGACGGCCTGCTCCGCTCGATCCGCGGCCACATCCGAACCCTCGGCCTGCCCCGGCCGGACCGCTTGGTGATCTCCACGTCGTCCGGCTCGGTGCACGCCGAGTTCACCTCCGGCTCCGCGCCTGATCGGCTCGCGTGCCTGCTGGTCTGGGCGGCCTCGCTGCACGGGGTCGAGCTGATGTGGTCCCTGCAAGCCGCGGGAACTCTGTCGGTTGCCGCGACCGGACGGACCGGGTCCGGGATCACGCTGGGGCTGGCCGCGTCGGCCTCGGTGGTCGAGCTGGGCGGCAAGCTCAAGTCCAGCTCGGCGGCGGTGCTCGCCAACGCCTTCCGACTCTCCGCCTGCACGCCGGAACAGGTCACCTTCGATGAGGTCGCCAAGGTTGTGCAGGCCGCACGCTGTGGCTCGCCTTCGCGGTTGGCGGTGGCAGCGTGAACACCGAACCGCACGGCTACCGCGTGCTGATGAAGCTCCTGTTCGGCGGCGAACCGCCCGCCTGGCGTGACCGGGCCGCCTGCGCCGACGCCGATCCGAGCTTGTTCCACACCGCCGGCCGAACCGCTGCCGCCAAGGCCGTGTGCGCCACCTGCCCGGTTCTCGCCGAGTGCCGAGAGAACCAACTCAGCTGGGAAGCGAGCGGACCCGCTCGATACCGAGACAACGCCTTCGGCGTCGTGGGCGGCCTGTCCGGCGCTGAACGCCGCCGCATCCACTACCCCGCCAGGAATGCAAAGGACGTGGCCTGATGAAGCTCGTACTCGCCGTCCCGGTCAATCTCCGCAGCTTCGCCCGAGTCGCGCACATCGTGTTCGCCGCTGCGGCCTCGCTGATCTGCATGTACCTGCTGTTCGGGTTCGTCGGGCTCCTGGTGCTCGTTGCCGAACTGCTCTGGCTCGGGGCTCTTCTCCGCAAGGCCGCGTACGGGAAGTAGGTGGCCAGGTGTCCGGGAAGTCCAAGCACACCAACGAAGCTGAGTCCTCCGAACCTCGCGAGACTCGAACCGTTCGGCGCCTGCGGGCGCAGCTCGATGAGGCGCGGGACATCCACCAGCTCGCCGCGAACCCGTTGCTTGCGGCGGTGCGGGCGGACCGGTTCCGGGTCTCAGTGACACGCTCCATGTGGTGCTTCATGACCTGCGGCCTCGGCTTCACCGCGACCGGCGTGCAAGCGTTCCTCGCCGGGAGCCTCGGGCCGTCTGACCCGATGTGGTGGGGCGCGTGGCTCGTGGAACCGGCCTTCGCCGGAATCCTGATCACGCTCCTGCGCTGGGAAGCACAGATGTTGTCGCACGGCCTGGCGGTTGATGATCGCCCGGTCAAGTGGCTCAAGCGGGTGCTGCTCGGGGCCACGCTCGTCACCAACGTGTGGTCGTCGCTGCGGCCTCCGGACGGGCAGGTCAACGCCGGGATGGTGTTCCTGCACCTCGTGATCCCGCTCGTGGTGTTCCTGCTGGCCGAAGTCATGCCGGTCATTCAGCAACGGTGCAACGCCGCGCGTGATCTGGCCGCTCAGGTCGTCTCTCCCGCTCCCGCCAACCCCGTTGCTGCTCCGGCACCCGTTCGGTCCGCCGTGCGGCTTCCTGGGCACCTCCAGGGCGCGTTGGACGCCAAGGCGAACGAGGTCCGCGCTCAAGGCCGTGCACTAACAGCGCAGGACGTTCAGGACGCGCTGAACGTGCCCGAGGACTACGCGGAGCGCATCGCCGCACAGCTCGCGGCCTGACCCATCTCGATCAACGCGGGGCATGACCAGAACTCCGGTCGTGCCCCGCTTTTTCGTTTTCCCGCAACGGAAGGAGCGTCATCCGTGCTCACTCTGGAAGACCGCATCACCGCACGAGTCAAGGCGGTCGACTTCCGGGCATGGCGAGACCGGGTGACCGCGATCGGCGGATGCGCCGCACCCATCCGGTTGTCCGGCGCCTTCCAACTCCAGGACCTCAACGGCGGCGTGATCGAGCACATCGGCGGGGACGTCATGGTCCCGTGCGGCAACCGCCGGGAGTCGGTCTGCCCGGCCTGCTCGGACCGGTACGCGGCCGACGCCTACCACCTGATGCACGCGGGCTTGGCTGGTGGCAGCAAGGGCGTTCCCGCGGACGTCTCCGAGAAGCCTCGGGTGTTCGCGACGCTCACTGCTCCGTCGTTCGGTCCGGTCCACAACCGACCGATCGCCACGACCGGCAAGGTCCGGCCCTGTACGGGCTGCGGCGAATGGCACCACGGCGACGATCCCCGCATCGGCGGTGCGGTCGACGCTGGGACCTACGACTACACGGGCTCGGTTCTCTGGCAGGCACACGCGGGCAAGCTGTGGCACCGGTTCACCATCGCCCTGCGCCGCAAGCTCGCTGGCGCGGCCGGCCTGAAGGTCTCCGAGTTCAAGCACCACGCCCGGCTGTCGTACGCCAAGGTCGCCGAATACCAGCGGCGGGGCCTCGTCCACTTCCACGCCGTCGTTCGAGTCGATGGACCGGACGGACCTCACGACCCCACCCCAGCGTGGGCCACGGCCGAACTGCTCGGCGACTGCATCAAGGCTGCGGCTCGCTCGGTCGGGATCGACACCACCCGGCCGGACGGCTCGGCGCTACGCCTGCTGTGGGGCGAACAGGTCGACACCAAGGGAATCCGCGGCTCCCAGGTGGAAGACGAGTCCGGGGAGATCAGCGAGGCCCGGTTGGCGGGCTACGTCGCCAAGTACGCCACCAAAGGCACGGGCGCGAAGGACACGGCGGACCGGCCGATTCGCTCACAGCTGGACATCGACGTCCTGCACATCTCCGAGCACCACCGGCGGATGGTGCAGACCGCGTGGGACCTCGGCGGCCTGGCCGACTTCGAGGACCTGAACCTGCGCAAGTGGGCGCACATGCTCGGGTTCCGCGGCCACTTCCTCACCAAGTCAAAGCACTACTCGACCACGTTCCGCGCCATCCGCGAAGAGCGCAGGACGTTCCGGACGCTCGAAATGTTCGAGCGCCTCGAACTCGATCCCGCGGCCGTGGTCGTCGTCAACGACTGGCAGTACGCCGGGTCCGGCTACGACAACGACGCGGAACGCGAGCTCGCGGCCGGCATCGCCGAACGGGTCCGGGCGCAACGCCTACGCAAGTACGAACAGGAAGGGGGATCTCATGGCCGCCAAGCTGCCTGACCCGGACGACTTCATGACGGCAGACGAGTTCTGCGCGCGGATGCGCATCTCGAAGGACACGTTCTACAAGTGGCGGCAGATCCCCGGTGCCGCTCCTGTGGTGCACAAGCTGCGAAACGGGTCGTTGCGCATCTCTGGTGCCGACTTCACCGCGTGGCTCCTCGACCTAAGGAGTGAGGTCGCGTGAACCTCACCTACAAGGTCAACGTCTGGGAGCTGAAGGTCCTCAAGCCCGACAAGAACGGCAAGAGACGACCCAAGCCCTACGGCGTCCGCTGGATCACGGCGGGCAAGGAGCAGTCCGAGTGGTACCGGACCAAGACGCTGGCCAACAACCGCCGGAACCAGCTCATCAAGGCCATGAACAACGGTGAGGCCTTCGACATTGACTCTGGGCTTCCTGAGTCAGAGGCCAAGGCCAAGGTCGCCAGATCGCTCCTGAAGGTGGCTCAAGAGTTCATCGATCACGAGTGGGAAGACGCGGCGGCCAACACGCGGAAGCGGCTCGTGGACACGCTGGCCGTGCCAATCGCCGCGTTCGTCACCGCAGACAAGAACGCACCGGACGAACGCCTGTTGCGGCGTGTTCTGACCACCTGCCTCTTGCCCACGAACCGCCGAGAACGGGAACTGACCGTGGACGAATCGGCGGCGGCTGACTGGATCACGGCGCACTCACGGCCCGTCCGGCAGCTGGCGGACAAGATCGAGATATCGAACCTGCTGCGGTCCCTCGGACGAAACCTCGGCGGCAAGAAGGCGTCCACGTGGACCACGCGAACTCGGCGCGGCGTGCTGCACCACCTGCTCAAGTTCGCGGTCGACAAGGAGGAACTCGTGGCCAACCCGGTCACCGGCCAGAAGGCCGCGATTCAGCGGGGCAACGTCGAGGTTGATCCCCGGTCGGTGCTCAACCCGAAACAGGGTCGGCAGATCCTGGCGGCCGTCACGTACGCGGGGACGATCACCGGCCAGTACGACTACCTGTACGGGTTCTTCGCGACGATGTACTACGCGGCACTACGGCCGTGCGAGGTCAACCGGCTGCGTGAAGTGGACTGCAAGCTCCCTGAGACCGGCTGGGGCGAACTGATCCTGGAGAAGTCCGCTTCGAGGGCGAACAGCCGCTACACCGACTCGGGCGAGATGTGGGAGGAGCGGACGCTCAAGCGACGGGCTGAAGGCGCCGTGCGAGTCGTCCCGATCCCTCCGCAACTCGTGGCCGTCCTGAGGTTGCACCTCGCGACGTTCCGCACCACGCCGGACGGCCGTCTGTTCCGCGGGAAGGTCAGTGGAGCGCCGATCAACGCGACGGTCTACACGGACGCGTGGAAGAAGACGCGGAAGGTCGGGCTGTCGCCGCAACAATTCGCCTCGCCGCTGGCGGGAGATCCGTATGACCTCCGTCATGCCGCTGTGTCGACGTGGCTCGCGGCCGGCGTACCCCCGACCGAGGTCGCCGAGCGTGCGGGCCACACCGTCGACGTTCTGCTGAAGGTCTACGC
>NZ_JBIRVV010000005.1:475102-660196 GCF_044387305.1 Lentzea sp. NPDC020367
CACGTCCAACCAGAAGATCACGGAACTACTCGGCGAAATCGACGCGGGCCAGGAGGGCCAGGAGGACGGCGACAACACCGAGTGAGCAGCGTTTTTGCAGGTAGGGACTGCGCGCTCACACTTAGGCTAGGACCCGCCGCCCGAATCTTCGTGGCGGAAGAAAGCGGCGGGCCCTCCGAGGCACAGACTCCTGCGCCACGACTCTGGGGGAACATCACCGAGTCCGGGAGTTCCGATTGCAGTCACAGCACCCAGTAGGTGCTAAGCCTCCACAAAGTGCAAAGCATGTGACTGGGGTCACATGCGAGGATCCTTAGCATTCGCATCTATCACAGATGTGCCACACACGGAGTGTGACCCTCATCTCTCAGCAGGCGTCGATCGTGGCGCGCAAGCCGATCACAGTCCAGACTGAACGCCAACTTGAAGGGCTGAGGCCCGGTTGCCGGAATCTGTGGCGGAAGACGGCACCAGCCTCCCGAGGTGTGAAAGAGGGATAGTGACCGCGCCGACAGACGCGGTGAGCAGGACTGGAGAGACCCGCGGCGGCATGCCCCGGTGGGTCTCCTTCCTCCTCACCCTCGCAGTGATCGACTTGATCTACCTTGAGGTCCCGCCGCCGATCGGAGCGGACGACGTCAAGGAAGTCCTTAGGCTTGCCCTACCAATCATTGGCGGGCTTCTCCTGACGCAGTGCTTCCGATACGTAATGCGCCTTCTCTTTACGTTTGGACGCACGATCTCCAACAAGGTCAAGCGTTCAATTTCATGGCTGCGAGACTACAAACAAGCGCTTGACGAATGGCGCGTCCAGCGCGACCGCAACCCTAGCGACCGTGGCGACGGATAACAAGAACACGACAGCCACCCCTGGCAATCCCAATACGCCAGGGGTGGCCGCCTTTTCCGAATTCCATCGCGCAGAGCTACCTAGATTGATAGCTTTTCTTACTTACTTGGGCTACACCCTAAATGATGCCGAAGACGCCGCCCAGGAGTCCCTATGGCTGCTTTATCAGCAGTGGGATTCCATTGAATCTCCATCAAAATGGGTACGCGTCGTCGCGGCGCGTGCCGCAGCCCGTACCGCGTACACGCGAAAAAGGGTCGAGCTCGCTGGCAGCCCTGGGGATGTCGAGGAGCTCGCAAATGCTAGCGGCTTGACTTTTAGCGACTCCGAGTTTCGGCAACGACACGAAATAATCGAACTACTCGGCACCCTGCCGCAACGCCAGCGAGTCGCGTTGGCGTGGTGGCTAGACGGTTTCACCACCAGAGAAATTGCAGAGGCGATGGACATGCGTGAATCAACCGTCAGATCCAGCATAAGACACGCAAGGAACAGACTGAGGAATTTGCTGGATAAGCAAATTAAATGAGCACTCCCCTGCGGGAAAATCAGCGGGCGCGACGGTCTACACGGACGCGCGGAAGAAGACGCGGAAGGTCGGGCTGTCGCCGCAACAATTCGCCTCGCCGCTGGCGGGAGATCCGTATGCCGCTGTGTCGACGTGGCTCGCGGCCGGCGTACCCCCGACCGAGGTCGCCGAGCGTGCGGGCCACACCGTCGACGTTCTGCTGAAGGTCTACGCGAAGGTGATGGACGGTCAGCGGGACACGTCCAACCAGAAGATCACGGAACTACTCGGCGAAATCGACGCGGGCCAGGAGGGCCAGGAGGACGGCGACAACACCGAGTGAGCAGCGTTTTGGCAGGTAGGCTCATATGAGAACGCCCCGAGCAATGATCTTGCTCGGGGCGTTTTCTGTTCCGTGCATGTTCCGTGAGCCGTGGCAGACCGACGCAGTTAGCGGCAGACGGTGACCTGCGGCGCTGACGTCGTTGGCAGCATCAGACCAGGTCAACCGGCATTTCGGCCCTTCACGCAGGAACTGCGGAACGGCACTGCGTGGGCGAGGTCAGCCGCGCAGTTCCATCGTGCAGCACTTCGGGCCGCCGCCCGACTTGCGCAGCTCCGAGATGTCCACGAGCACGGGCTCGAACCCGCGCCGCGCCACCTGCTCCGCGAGGTGGGTCGCCTCGAACGGCATGACGACGTGCTTGCCGTCGGAGACCGCGTTCAGGCCCAGGCAGACGGCGTCGTCGTCGTTGGCGATCACGGCGTCCGGGAAGAGGCGGCGAAGGACCTGCTGGGAGCCCGGCGAGAAGGCTTCCGGGTAGTAGGCGACCAGTGGGGTCGGGGACTGGTCGTCGAGCATGAACAGGGCCACGTCGAGGTGGTAGAAGCGTGGGTCGACCAGCTGCAACGACACCACGGGCACGCCCAGGACCTCTTGGGCCTCGCCGTGTGCGCCTGGGTCTGTGCGGAAGCCCGTGCCGGCCAGCAGCAGGGAGCCGGTCCAGGTGAAGTCGCCCTCGGCCTCGTTCACGGCGGTGGGCATGACGACCGAGTTGTAGCCCGACGACAGGAACCAGCGGCGGAAGTGGTCGGCCTCGGCGCTGCGTTGTTCGGCTCGGAAGCGGGAGCCCAGCACTCGGCCGTCGATCACGGTGCCGCTGTTCGCGGAGAACACCATGTCGGGGAGGCCGGCTACCGGCTCGATGACCTGTACGTCGTGGCCCAGGCGCTCGTAGGTCTCCTTGAGCGCGGTCCACTGCTCCACGGCCAGCGTCGTACTGGTCGGCTGGGTGGGATCCATCCACGGGTTGATGGCGTACTCCACCGTGAAGTACGTCGGCGGGCACATCAGGTACCGACGGGTCGTCGGCATGCGCGTCGGCGCTAGGGGCGTGGCGATGTCGAGCGTGATCGGCTCGCCGGGCCCGGAGATGGATACGGTCATGGATCGAAATGTAAACGGCGGTTAGACCATCGATCAACGCCGCGACATTGCGTTAACTAGGGCAGAATGTTGCGTGTGGACAGCATCGACCAGCGAATCATTTCGTGCCTCATGGCCAACGCCCGTTCCAGCTACGCGGAGATCGGCAAGGAGGTGGGGTTGAGCGCTCCCGCGGTGAAGCGGCGGGTGGACAAACTGCTGGACACGGGGGTGCTGCGGGGGTTCACGGCCGTGGTCGATCCGGAGGCGCTCGGGTGGGGTACTGAGGCGTTCGTCGAGGTGCACTGCAAGGGGAACGTCGCGCCGCACGACATCCAGCACCGGCTGGAGCCGATGGCCGAGGTCAGCGCTGCTTATACGGTGTCCGGGGCGGCGGACGCGATCGTGCACCTGCGGGCCGCGGACATCCATCACCTGGAGACCGCGCTGGAGCGGCTGCGGGCCGTCGAGATCATCGACAGGACCGTGTCGACGGTCGTGTTGTCCCGGCTCCTGGACCGGCCGCTGGCGCCCTAGGGTTCTGGGCATGGCTGAGGTTCTGCTGGAGTTCGACGAATCCGTCGCGGTGATCACGATCAACGACCCGGAGCGGCGCAACGCACTGACGATCGACCTGTCGCAGGAGCTCGCGGACAAGGTCGAGGAAGCGGAACGAGAAGCCAACGCGCTGATCATCACGGGTGCGCCGCCCGCGTTCTGCGCCGGCGCGGACCTCACCCAGCTCGGCAACTCCAAGGACGAAGGCCTCAAGAAGATCTACAAGGGCTTCCTCGCGGTGGCCGACGCCAAGATCCCGACGATCGCCGCGGTCAACGGCGCGGCGGTCGGCGCCGGGCTCAACCTCGCGCTGGCGGCGGACGTGCGGATCGCCGGGCCGAAAGCGAGGTTCGACGCCCGGTTCCTGCAGCTCGGCATCCACCCCGGCGGCGGTATGACGTGGATGTTGCAGCGGATCACCAACCGGCAGACCGCGACGGCCATGACGCTCTTCGGGCAGATCTTGGACGCCGACCAGGCCGTCACCCAAGGGCTCGCTTACGCCAGGGCCGAAGACCCACTGGCAGTAGCGAAAGAGCTGGCTAGGGCATCCGCGGAGGCACCAGGGGAACTCGTCCGGACCATCAAGGCGACGATGCGCCTGACCGATGTTCTCGACGACCACGCGGAAGCGGTGGAGACCGAGCTGACGCCACAGGTGACTTCGATCGACACTCCAGAGTTCGCTGCGAGGCTTGCCGCGATGAAGGCTCGGATCAGCGGGCGGTAGGTGTTACCTTGGGTAACAGGTATCGAGGGTGACGTCTGCCGCATTCGGGTATCCGCTGGTAGCGCTGTGCTTACCGTCTAGTTAAGGACCCGGTGCGGCAGATGGGACAGTTCGTCTCGCCTGGTGGTACACGGCCCGTCTCGCAGGCGGTCCTGGCGACTACCCTCGTGGTGGGGCACGGCCACCCTTGGAGAGAGGTATCGGCGTAGGAATGAGCACTGAGACTCGCAAGCTGGATCGCGTTGTGATCCGCTTCGCCGGCGACTCCGGTGACGGTATGCAGCTCACTGGAGACCGGTTCACGTCGGAAGCGGCGGCGTTCGGCAACGACCTCGCCACGCAGCCCAACTTCCCCGCCGAGATCCGCGCACCACAGGGCACGCTGCCCGGTGTGTCGTCGTTCCAGCTGCACTTCGCCGACTACGACATCCTGACGCCCGGCGACCGTCCCGACGTTCTCGTCGCGATGAACCCGGCCGCGCTCAAGGCGAACGTCGTCGACCTGCCGGACGGCGGCATCCTCATCGTCAACACCGACGAGTTCTCGAAGCGGAACCTGACGAAGGTCGGGTACGACTCGAATCCGCTCGAGGACGACTCGCTCGAGAAGTTCCAGGTCCACAAGGTCGCCATGGCGACATTGACCATCGGCGCCCTCGAGGAGACCGGCCTCGGCAAGAAGGACGCCGAACGCGCGAAGAACATGTTCGCGCTCGGCCTGCTGTCGTGGATGTACCACCGGCCGACCGAAGGCACGGAACGGTTCCTGCGCGAGAAGTTCGCGAAGAAGCCCGACATCGCCGAGGCCAACGTCCTGGCGTTCCGCGCCGGCTTCTACTACGGCGAGACGACCGAGGCCTTCGCCGTCACCTACGAGGTGGCGCCCGCGAAGCTCAACGTCGGCACGTACCGCCAGATCACCGGCAACACGGCGACGGCGTACGGCATCGTCGCGGCGGCGCAGCTGTCGGGCCTGCCGGTCGTGCTCGGCACGTACCCGATCACGCCGGCGTCGGACATCCTGCACGAACTGAGCAAGCACAAGAACTTCGACATCACCACGGTGCAGGCCGAGGACGAGATCGCGGGCATCGGCATCGCCCTCGGCGCGTCCTACGGCGGTGCGATCGGCGTGACGTCGACGTCCGGCCCCGGCATCGCGCTGAAGTCCGAGACCATCGGCCTAGGCGTGATGACCGAACTGCCGCTGCTCGTGATCGACGTGCAGCGCGGTGGCCCGTCCACCGGGCTGCCGACGAAGACCGAGCAGGCCGACCTGCTGCAGGCGATGTTCGGCCGCAACGGCGAGTCGCCCGTGCCGATCGTGGCGCCGCAGTCCCCTTCGGACTGCTTCGACGCCGTGGTCGACGCGACCAGGATCGCGCTGAAGTACCGCACGCCGGTGCTGTTCCTGAGCGACGGCGCGATCGCGAACGGCTCCGAGCCGTGGATGATCCCCGACGTCGAGACGCTGCCGGACCTGACCGTCGAGTTCGCGACGGATCCGGAGAACTTCCAGCCGTACTCCCGTGATCCGGAGACGCTGGCCCGGCCGTTGGCGGTACCGGGCACCCCTGGTCTGCAGCACCGCATCGGCGGTCTGGAGAAGCAGGACATCACCGGCAACATCTCGTACGACCCCGACAACCACGACAAGATGGTCCGCCTGCGTCAGGCGAAGATCGACGGCATCGAGGTGCCGGACGTCGTGGTCGAGGACCCGGACGGCAACGCGAAGGTCCTGGTCGTCGGCTGGGGTTCGTCCTACGGCCCGATCGGCGCGGCCGCACGCCGGGTGCGCAAGCTCGGCCTTCCGGTCGCGCACGCGCACCTGCGGCACCTCAACCCGTTCCCCAAGAACCTGGGTGACGTGCTGAAGTCGTACGAGAAGGTCATCGTGCCGGAAATGAACCTCGGCCAGCTGGCGTTGCTGCTGAGGGCGAAGTATCTGGTGGACGCCGTGTCGTACACCAAGGTGCAGGGCCTGCCCTTCAAGGCGGAAGAGCTGCAGGACGTGCTCGCTGACGTGATCAAGGGGGTGTCGGCGTGACCGCTATCGACATCGGACTCCCCGGCTTGACCGGGGTTCCCACCACCGACGAGAAGCAGTCGGCCAGGGACTACAAGTCGGACCAGGAGGTCCGCTGGTGCCCCGGCTGTGGCGACTACATCGTGCTCAACACCATGCAGTCGTTCCTGCCGTCGCTGGGTCTCAAGCGCGAGAACATCGTGTTCGTCTCGGGCATCGGGTGCTCGTCCCGCTTCCCGTACTACATGAACACCTACGGCATGCACTCCATCCACGGCCGTGCGCCGGCCATCGCCACGGGTCTCGCCGTGGCACGGCCGGACCTGAGCGTGTGGGTGGTGACCGGTGACGGTGACGCGCTGTCCATCGGCGGCAACCACCTGATCCACACGTTGCGGCGCAACGTGAACCTCAAGATCCTGCTGTTCAACAACAGGATCTACGGCCTCACCAAGGGCCAGTACTCGCCGACCTCGGAACCGGGCAAGGTCACCAAGTCGACTCCGATCGGCTCGGTCGACCACCCGTTCAACCCGGTGTCGCTGGCACTGGGCGCGGAGGCCTCCTTCGTGGGCCGGGCACTCGACTCGGACAAGGCCGGTCTCACCTCGGTGCTGCGCCAGGCCGCGGAACACCGCGGCTCGGCGCTCGTGGAGATCTACCAGAACTGCCCGATCTTCAACGACGGCGCGTTCGACGTGCTGAAGGACGCGGACGAGGCACAGCGGCGGATCATCAACGTCGTCGACGGCGAGCCGATCAGGTTCGGTCGTGAAGGCGAGTACTGCGTGGTGCGCGAGGGCTTCGGGCTCGCGGTCGCGAAGTCCGCGGACGTGGACGCGAGCGACATCGTCGTGCACGACGCGTCGGACCTGAACCTGTCGTTCGCGCTCTCGCGGCTGTCGACGCAGGACCTCACGCACACCGTCACGGGTGTGTTCCGGCGGGCAGACCGCGCGACGTACGACGACGGCGTGCGCGCACAGGTCAACGAGGCCAAGAACGCCAAGGCCGCGGACCTGAGCAAGCTGTTGCACGGCAAGGACACCTGGACCGTGGTCGGCTGACCCCGGAACCGCTGAAAGGCCCCCACCGAACGCGGTGGGGGCCTTTTGTCACCTCTGGTGCGAGCGGCGGTCGTACGAGACGGCGTAGATCGTGCTGCGAGCGGCCAGCACCGGGTCGTCCGAGAGCTCGATGCCGTCGACGAGCGAGGTCGGGTCGAACACCTGCGACTGCCAGTACTCCTGGTCCGGCGCCTCCCCGATGATCTCGATCCGGCCGACGTCGACGGACCGGCGGTCGTCCGGCCACGCCACCGTCGAGTCGTGCGTCGGGTCGCCCGGCTCGCCGAACGTCACGCGCAGCACGAACGAGATCGGCAGCCGGTCGCGCAGTTCCTCGGTGAGGTGGTGCGGGGTCCACGACGACGAATCAGTCGCGTCGACGATGCCCGCCTCCGGCACCCACGAGTAGCGGATCGGGCGCACCACACCGGAAGCGTCACGCCACAGGAACGCGTGGATGGCCCAGTACTGCGTGGTGCCGTAGCTGTCCGGGATCGCGATGGTCTTGGCCGCCACCAGCGCGGGGCCGACGGTCGGATGCGCGCCGACGAACGACTTGATGTGCGGCACGGACGGGTCGTGGGCATCGGTGTCCGCCTTGGCGGCCTTGATGAACTCCACGAACTCCTCAGGCGTCGCCGCCACGAACCGCTGCACGTTCACCATCACCAGGTCGGTGTTGGTGCCGTCGGCGAGGTGGAACTTCGTCGCGAACCCCCGCACCGAACGGTCGCTGTCGAACGCGTGCGGGTTGGCGTCGGTGTGCGAGAAGCGAACGGTCGCGCGGACCGGTGCACCCTGGAGATGCGGGGCGGTGGTGAACGGCGCCGCGGCACCGTTGGGCGTGAACACGGCTTCGTAGACGAAGCCTCGGGCGTGGGCGCGGCGGAAGCCGTGGTGGGTGCCCTTCAGATCCTCGATCGAGTCCACGATGGTCGAGGAGATCTGGGATTTCGCCAGCTCGGATGACATGCGTCGAAGCTATCGACGCACGTCATCCGCAGCCAGAACAGCGTTCCATTTGGCGGTGATCGATCAGGGGGCGGGACGGAAACCGGCCTTCTCGGCGTCCGCCTCGGTGCGGAACCACACGTCGGCCCGCGTCTCCACGAAGTTCGCGGAGCCCTCGGCGTAGTAGCGGCGACCGGTCAGCGTGGCCTTCACCGCGAAGTCCGCGGCCGGCGCGTGGCCGTCCGACTTCGGCAGCACCGAGCCAGGACCGAACGGCGAGCGCGGGTTGAAGCCCTCCGGCTGCTGGAACCTCGCCCCCGACGGGCTGCCCGCGGGCGTTCCGTTCGGACGGCCGCCGGTGGACGGCGAGAATCCGACGGGACGCGGGCGGGCCGGCAGTGCGGCGGGCGTCGGCTGCGGTTCCGGCTTCGGGGACTCGAACGCCTGGAACGCCGGGAAGCTCTGCTGACGCTGCGGCGTGGTGCGCCGGGCCTCGCGGATCGGCAGGCCCGCCTCGGTGTGCCGCGGCGGCAGGTCCTCGATGATCGGTTCGGGCTCGGGCGGGGCGGCGAGCAGCGGCTCGTCGCTCGGCACGAACTTCGGCACGAACGGCTGGTCGTTGCTCGTGTCCGGCAGCGAACGGGTCTGCCCGAGAGCCGGCAACGGCTCGTCGGCCTCCAGCAGCGGCTCGAACAGCGAGCGCCGGGCCTCGGCGACCGGCGCGGGCGGCGCCACCGGTGCGACAGGCGTCTCGATCCCGTGGGAGAACGCGGCACCGACCGCACGCGGGGTGCGCTCCGGGACCTCGTCGAGCTCCACGCGCGGCTCGAACGCCGAGAACGGCGCGGGCGCCGGGGCGCCGGGGGTCGAGAACGGCTGGGAGAACAGCGACTGGGTGTAGCTGACCTCGGGCTCGACGAACTCCTCGTACACGGGCTCGAAGACCGGCTCAGGCTCCTCGCGCAGCGCGTGCGCGGACTCCTGCGCGGGCTCCGGCTCCGGTTCGGGCTCCGCCTCGGCCTCGGGCTCCGTGAACTCCTGCTCCTCGGCCAGCGTCGACTCGAAGACGCCGTTGCGGACGCTCGGCGCGTCCAGGTCGACCGGCTCGACGATCGGCTCGATCAGGCCGGTCTGCTCGGCCGGCGACTCGGGCTCGACCTCGTGCGCGGGTTCGGTGAAGCCGTCCAGCTGACCGGAGATCTCGTCGCGCAGGCCGGGGTACTCACCGGTGAGGTCGTTGTCCGGCCAGCTGCCCTCTTCGACGGCGATGAACGTCGTCTGCTCGGAGCGGGTGCCGGTGGGCTCGTCCTCCTGCTCGGCGGCCTCGTCGAGGAACGCCTCCTGCTCCTCCTGGGCCCACACCTCGCGCGGCTGGTAGATGAAGTCGTCGGCCTGCTCGTCGACCTCCGGCCCCGCGGTCGGCTGCGTGGCCGGGGCACCGGGCTCGGCGACCGGTACGGCCGGCGGCACCGTGGGCACGTACGACGTCTGCTCGGACGGGAGCTCCGGCTCGTCGTCGAAGTCCGCGGCCTCCAGGCCGGAGAGCTGTAGGACCGTCGTCTGCTCCGCCGGGGTCTCGGCGGGGACGTCCTCCGGGCCGAGACGCTCGAACAGCGACCGCGGACGGTCGTCGTCGGCTTCGGCGAGTGCCTTCTGCTCGGCCAGCTGCTCCTCGAAGCGGCGCTGGGCCTCCTCCGGCTCCAGGTACTGGCGGACCGGTGCGGCCGGCTCCTCCTCGACCTCGGGCTGGGCCTCGAACGTCGTCGTCTCGTACGTGGTGGTCTCGAACGGCGCGCTCTCGTACGGCGCGGGCTCTGGCTCCTCCACGACCGGGAGCGGCGCCGGAACCGGGAGGGGCGCCGGAGCGGGAGCCGGCACGGGCTCACCGAAGTACGCCGGCGGCTCCGCGTACGGCGCGGGCGCGGGCGGCAACGCCGGAACGGGCGTGGGCGGCGTCAGCACGTCGTCGCTCAGCGACCGCGGCGGCGCATCCCACTCGTCGACCACGAAGTCGTCGACGGGAACTGGCGCGGCGACCGGCGAGGCCGAACGACGCGCGTCGAGAAGTTGATCATCCAGGTCGGCAATCTGCTTGCGTGCGGGGCGCACCATCACCAACCAGGTGAGCAGTACTCCCGCAACGAAGGACAGCAGGCTCCACAGCCAGACCTGCCCGAAGATGTTCACGGGTAAGCCCCTTCTACGACCACACTCCGACCCCACTCACTCGGAAGGGTGAGCAGGGCCAAACTACAGTGCCTTTGATGATGCTCCGTCACTACGCCGTTCAGCGCAAATAACGGGTGGAAAGCCCAGCGTAGAGTGGGATTTTGTGCCCCCTCTGACAACCTCGGCCATCACTTCGCCAGAAGTTCACACCCAGGGGCGAGGACTCACCTACGGCGCACTCGCCTACGTCCTTTGGGGCCTGTTCCCGGCGTACTGGCCACTCCTCGTACCCGCCCAGCCGGTCGAGGTGCTCGCACACCGGATCGTCTGGTCGTTCGTCACGCTCGCCATCGTCGTCATGATCCTCCGACGGTGGCGCCCTTTCCTCGATCTATCCGGAAAAGGCTGGCTGATCGTTACCGCAGCGGCCGTGTTGATCACGGTCAACTGGGGCACCTACATCTACGCGGTCAACGCCCACCACGTCGTGGAGGCCGCGCTCGGCTACTTCATCACGCCACTGGTGAGCGTGGCGCTCGGCATGATCTTCCTGAAGGAACGCGTGCGGCTGCCGCAGACCGTAGCGATCGCTGTGGTCGTCGTCGCTGTGATCGTGCTCACCGTCGACTACGGCAGGCTGCCGATCATCTCGCTGGTCCTCGGCTTCTCGTTCGGCGTCTACGGCCTGCTCAAGAAGAAGGTGCCGCTGGACTCCATCACCAGCCTCACCGCAGAGAGCGCGGTGATCGCCCCGATCGCGCTCGTGTACCTGCTCTTCCTCGGCAGCGCGAACACCTTCACCACCGCGGGCGCCGACCACACGTTGCTGCTCCTGAGCACCGGCATCGTCACGGCGGTCCCGCTGGTGTTGTTCGGCGCAGGCGCGCAACGGATTCCGCTGATCACGATGGGCATGCTGCAGTACCTGGCTCCGGTGCTGCAGTTCGCCTGGGGCGTGTTCGTGGTGCACGAACCGATGCCGGCCAGCAGGTGGATCGGGTTCGCCCTCGTCTGGCTGGCGCTCGCGATCTTCACGGTCGACGGGCTGAGGAACCGGCGCAAGCAAACGCTCGCGCCGGTCAGCTGATCGCTAGCGAGAACGCTCCACGACGTAGACCGCGAGCTCCTCGAGAGCGTCACGGGCGGCGCACTCCGGCAGCTTGCCGAGTTCCGTGCGAGCCCGGTCCGCGTAGTCGTCGAGCGTCTCGCGGGCCTTGTCCATGCCGGACGACTTGCGCAGCAGCGTCAGGGCCTCGTCCACCAGCACGTCGTCGGTGATCGGCCCCGCCAGCAGTTCGGCGAGCCGCGTCTCGGACGGGTCGGCCAGCGCGTAGAGCATCGGCAGCGTCTTGACGCCCTCGCGCAGATCGGTGCCGGGGGTCTTGCCCGACTCCACGGACGGCGACGCGATGTCGATCACGTCGTCCGAGATCTGGAACGCCGCCCCGATCACGTCGGCGTAGCGGCGCAACGCGTCCGTCTGCTCCTCGGTCGCGTCGGAGAACATGCCGCCGAACCTGGCGGCGGTGGCGATCAGGACGCCCGTCTTCTCCTCGATCACCTTGAGGTAGTGGGAGATCGGGTCCTCGTCCGGCTTCGGGCCGACGGTCTCGCGCATCTGACCGGTCACCAGGACCGAGAAGGTCTCCGCGATGATCCGCGCCGCGTCCGTGCCCAGATCGGCGGTGAGCCGGGACGCGTGGGCGAACAGGAAGTCGCCCGTCAGGATCGCGATGCTGTTGTCCCACTTGACGTTCGCGGAGACCGCTCCGCGCCGCATGGTCGCCTCGTCCATGACGTCGTCGTGGTAGAGCGTCGCGAGGTGGGTGAGCTCGACCACAGTGGCCGCCTTGATGACCTTGTCCCGGTCCCAGTCGGCGCCGAACTGCGATGCGAGCAGTGTGAAGAGCGGGCGGATCCGCTTCCCGCCCGCCTCCACAAGGTGAAGCGAGGTTTCCGTCACCGGGGCGAACTCGCTCTGCACGACGTCGTGCAGATTGCGCTCCACCTCGGCCAGGCCGTCCTGGACTACCTCGGTGAGCACGGGGTCCACCAACGCGAACCCCGGTCCCACATGCTCGCTACTGGTCACACCAGCAGACTACGTACACCTAGCTGAGGAAGGAGCCGGTACCCGCCCAATCGAGCACGAACGTGGGCCACAAACCCAGCACCAAGGTCACCACGGCACCCAACGTGATCGCGATCGTGGTGAACGCGCCGGGCACCGTCACGGTCGGGCCGTCCGGAGCCGGGTCGCTGAAGTACATCAGCACGATCACCCGCAGGTAGAAGAACGCCGCGATGGCCGAGGCCACCAGTGCGATCACCACGAGCGGCGTCAGGCCGGCCTCGATCGCCGCGCTGAACACGACGAACTTGCCGATGAAGCCGGACGTCAGCGGAATGCCCGCCAGGGCCAGCAGCAGGAACGTGAAGGTGGCCGCCACGATCGGCGACCGCTTCGCGAGACCCGCCCACTGCGACAGGTGCGTCGCCTCGCCGTCCGAGTTACGGACCAGCGACACGATGCCGAACGCGGCGATCGTGGTGAAGCCGTACGCCAGCAGGTAGAACATGGTCGCGCTCACACCGGGGGCGTCGCCCTCGGGCGTCAGCGCGATGGAGCCGATCAGCAGGAAGCCCGCGTGCGCCACCGAGGAGTACGCGATCATGCGCTTCACGTCGGTCTGGGTGAGGCCCAGGATCGCGCCGATCACCATCGACACGACCGCGACGCCGTAGAGCACGCCACGCCATTCCCACTGCGTGTTCTCGAACGCGACCGTGAGCACACGCAGGATGCCGCCGAACGCGGCGACCTTGGTGCACGCGGCCATGAACGCCGTCACCGGCGTCGGTGCGCCCTGGTACACGTCCGGAGTCCAGGCGTGGAACGGGCCGACGGCGGCCTTGAACAGCAGGCCCACCACCAGAAGGCCGAAGCCCGCGAACAGCAGCGTGTCGGAACGGTCCGTGCCGCCGGCGGCGGTCGCGATGGCCGAGAGCTTCACCGAACCCGCGTAGCCGTACAGCAGAGCAACGCCGTACAGGAAGAACGCGGAGGCGAAAGCGCCGAGCAGGAAGTACTTCACAGCCGCTTCCTGCGAGAGCAGGCGACGGCGGCGAGCCAGGCCGCACAGGATGTACAGCGGCAGCGACAGGACTTCCAGCGCGATGAACATCGTCAGCAGGTCGTTCGAGGCGACGAACGTCATCATGCCGCCGAGCGCGAACAGCGTGAGCGGGAAGACCTCGGTCTGCATGCCGGTCTTCGTCGCCTGCGCGCGGTCCTGCACGGTGCCCGGACGGATCGCGGCCTGCGCCACGAACGCGCCACCGGGCTCCACCGAGCGGTCGGCGATCAGCAACACCGAGCCGAATCCCAGCACCAGCAACGTGGCCCACAGGAAGAGCGACGGCGAGTCGACCGCGATCGCCCCCGCCAGCGTCGCCACGCCCTGCTCGGGACGCTCCGACGTCGCGTAGACGATCAGTGCGCCAACGGCACCGACCAGCGTCACGAGCGTGAGCACGAGCTGCACGGCCCACCGCTGATGCTTGGGCAGCAACGCTTCCAGCAGCACGCTGACGCATGCGGCGCCGAGCACGATCAGCAGCGGCGCGATGGCGCCGTAATCGATCTCCGGCGCCTCGATCGTCTGCGCCTGAGCGACGAGAAGGTTCACGTCACTTGCCTTCCTGCACGGTGACCGGGTCGGTCACGCCGACCTCGGTCAGCGTCGCCCCAACGGTCGGGGTGATGACGTCGAGCACCGGCTGCGGGTAGAACCCGAGCGCCAGCACGATGACAACGAGCGGTGCCAGCACTGCGATCTCACGCTTGTTGAGATCACCGATGGCCGTCTTCTTCTCCGGGTCACCGACGGCACCCGGTCCGGCGGCCGCACCCAGCAGCGCGTCGCCGCGCAGCGGGCCGGTCATGATCCGCTGGTAGAGCCACAGCACGTAGAGCGCCGCGAGCACCATGCCGACCGTCGCGATGATCGTGAACACCGGCTGCGTCGGGAACGAGCCGATCAGCACGAGGAACTCCGAGACGAACGAGTTCGTGCCCGGCAGCGACAGCGTGGTCAGACCCGACAGCAGCAGCATGCCCGCGAGCAGCGGGGCCACCTTCGACATGCCGCCGTAGTCGGAGATCAGCGACGAACCACCGCGCGCGATCACCATGCCGACCACCAGGATCAGCATGCCGGTCGAGACCGAGTGGTTGAGCATGTACGACACCGAGCCCACGCCTGCCTGCGACGTGAACGAGAAGATGCCGAGCGCGATGAAGCCGAAGTGGGCGATCGAGACGTAGGCGAGGAACCGCTTCATGTCCCGCTGGCCCGTGGCGAGCAGCGATCCATAAAGGACACCGGCCACCGCGAGCACGAGCACGAACGGCGCCAGGTTCTTCGACGCCTCCGGGAACATCGGCAGCAGGTAGCGCAGCATGCCGAACGTGCCGACCTTGTCCAGGATGCCGACGACGATCACCGTGACGCCGATGGGCGCCTCGGCGGCCGCGTCGGGCAGCCAGGTGTGGAACGGCACGAGCGGCGCCTTGATCGCGAACGCCAGGAAGAAGCCGAGGAACAGCCAGGTCTGCGTCGTCGAGTCGGCGTCGCTGACCACCTTCACCAGCGTCGCCCAGTCGAACGTGCCCTTGCCCAGCTCGTCCGACGCCATCGCGTAGGCGCCGATCGCGGAGGCCAGCATGATCAGGCCGCCGAGGAACGAGTACAGGAAGAACTTGACCGCCGCGTACTGCCTGCGCGCGCCGCCGTAGCCGCCGATCAGGAAGTACATCGGGATGAGCATGACTTCGAAGAGCACGTAGAACAGGAAGACGTCGGTGGCGGCGAACACCGCGACCGTCACGGCCTCCTGGATCAGGATCAGCGAGAGGTACCCGCCCTGCGAACGGCCGGCGGGCAGCTTCTCCGTCCAGCCGGCACCGATCACCAGCGGGATCAGCAGCGCGATGACCGCGATCATCACCAGCGCGATGCCGTCGATGCCGAACTGCAGCCGCACGCCGAACGCCGGGATCCAGTCCACGCCCGCGGCGAGCTGGATGCGGTCGCCGTTCGGGTCGTAGGCGGCCCAGAGCAGAACGGCGAGCACGAGCTCGACGACGGAGAACGCCAACGCGACGAGCTTGGCCTTCTTGTCGTCCTTGCGCAGGAACGCCACCACCAGCGCGCCGACCAGCGGCACCACCAGCAGTGCGATCAGAACCCAGGTCACGAGAACCTCACCACCAGGAGCGCCCCGAGCACGAAGATCGAGCCCAGCAGCATGGACAGTGCGTAGGAGCGGACGAACCCGGTCTGCAGCCTGCGCAACCGGCCGGAGCTACCGCCGAGCAGCGCCGCGGTGCCGTTGACCACACCGTCGACGCCCTTGAGGTCGAGGAACACCAGCGCGCGGGTGAGCCAGGTGCCCGGCCGCGCGAACAGGGCCTCGTTCAGTGCGTTGCCGTAGAGGTCCGCACGGGCCGCGCGCACCGGGAACGACACGCGCACCGGACGCTCGACCGGCTGCTTGCCGCGGCCGAAGAGCAGGAACGCGAGACCGGCGCCCACCAGGGCGAGCACGACGGTCAGGATCCCGACCATGCCGTGCGAGATCACACCGTGCTCTTCCTTCAGCTCGCCCAGCGAGGGCTCCAGCCAGCCGGCCAGACGTCCGCCGGAAGAGAGGAACCAGCCGCCACCGATCGAGCCGACCGCGAGGATGATCATCGGAACGGTCATCGTCAGCGGGGACTCGTGCGGGTGGTATTCCTTGCCGTCCTCGGTCTTGAGTTCCTTCCAGCGGGGCTTGCCCAGGAAGACGAGGATCAGCAGGCGCGTCATGTAGAACGCGGTCAGCGCGGCACCGAGCAGTGCGACACCACCGAAGACGTACGGGCGCCAGCCCTCCCCGGTGAACGCCGCCGCGATGATGGCGTCCTTCGAGAAGTAGCCCGCGAACGGCGGGATGCCGATCAGCGCGAGGTAGCCGAGCGTCCACGTGACGAACGTGATCGGCAGGTACTTCGCGAGCCCGCCCATCCGGCGGATGTTGCCCTCGTCGTTCATGCCGTGCATGACCGAACCGGCACCGAGGAAGAGCCCTGCCTTGAAGAAACCGTGCGTCAGCAGGTGCATGATGCCCAGCGCGTAGCCGATCGGGCCGAGGCCCACCGCGAGGATCATGTAACCGATCTGCGAGACCGTCGAGTACGCCAGGACCTTCTTGAAGTCGTCGTAGGCGCAACCGATGATGCAACCGATCAGCAGCGTGACGCCACCGATGATCATGACGACCAGCCGGCCGTCCTCGCTCAGGTTGTAGAGCGGGTTGGAGCGGGCGATCAGGTACACGCCCGCGGTGACCATGGTCGCCGCGTGGATCAGTGCGGACACCGGGGTCGGGCCGGCCATCGCGTCCGGCAACCAGGCCTGGAGCGGGAACTGACCCGACTTGCCGCAGGCACCCAGGAGCAGCAGCAGCGTGATCGCGAGGACCTCGGCGGAGGAGAACTCGCCGACGCGGCTGAAGACCTCGGTGTACTGCGTGGTCCCGAGCTTGTTGAACATCAGGAAGATCGCGATCGCGAGGCCCAGGTCACCGACGCGGTTCATCAGGAAGGCCTTCTTGGCCGCCGATGCCGCTTCCGGCTTGTACTGGTACCAGCCGATCAGCAGGTACGAGGCGAGACCGACGCCCTCCCAGCCGAAGTACAGGGTCACGAAGCCGTTGCCCAGCACCAGCAGGAGCATCGCCGAGACGAAGAGGTTGAGGTAGGCGAAGAACTTCCGCCTGCCTTCCTCGTGCGCCATGTAGCCGATCGAGTAGATGTGGATCAGCGAGCCCACACCGGTGATCAGCAGCACGAACGTCAGCGACAGCGGGTCGATCCGCAGTCCGAACGCGACGGTCAGCGCGTTGACGTCGATCCAGTTGAACAGGTGCAGGTTCTGCACCCGCTCCTCTGCGTTCGAGATGCCGATCGTCGAGAAGAACAACGCGAGCGCGTAGCCGAACGACGCCAGCAGCGTGGCACTGCCGAGCAGGTGACCCCACTTGTCGGCGCGCCTGCCACTGACCAACAGCACCGCCGCACCGAACGCGGGCAGCGCGAGCAACAACCAGGCGAAGCTCGCGACCCCGCTGGCGACAACAGGTTCCGTCACCGGTGACCCCTCAGTACTTCAGCAGGTTCGAGTCGTCGACCGAGGCCGAGCGACGCGTCCGGAAGATGGACATGATGATCGCGAGGCCGACGACGACCTCCGCCGCGGCGACGACCATCACGAAGAACGCCATCACCTGACCGTCGAGCGAGCCGTTGATCCGCGCGAACGTCACGAGGCTCAGGTTGACCGCGTTGAGCATGAGCTCGACGCACATGAAGACCACGATGGCGTTGCGGCGCACCAGGACGCCGACGGCGCCGATGCTGAACAGCAGTGCCGACAGCAGCAGGTAGTACGTGGGAGTCACGACTCACTTCCCTTGAGCGCGTGCGCGTCGGCCTCGTGCCCGGTGCCGGCCACGTCGGCGACGTCGTCCGAGAGCGTGGCCTTGTCGGTCGCCTCGATGACCTCGAACAGCGACTCCTCCGCCACGGTGCCGTCGGGCAGCAGGGCGGGGGTGGCCACCGAGTTGGCGGTGGCGAAGACGCCGGGGCCGGGCAGCGAGCCGACCCGCTTGCCGTCCTGGAAGCGCTCCTCGACGAGTTCCTTCTGCGTCTTCTTGGAGGGCTTCCCGTCGCGGCCGACGAAGGCCAGGATCATCGCGCCGAGGGCGGCGGTGATCAGCAGCGCCGACGTGAGCTCGAACGCGAACAGGTAGTCCGTGAAGAGCTTCTGGCCGATGTTGCCGACGTTGCCGCCGTTGGTGGTGTTCGCCTCGGCGAGGCCGCGGGCGTCGACACCGTTCAGCGCGCGGCCGACCGAGCCGACCAGCAGCACGGCGAACCCGATGCCGAGCAGCGCGGCCGCGAGTCGTTGTCCGCGGATCACTTCGACGACGGAGTCCGAACTGTCGCGGCCGACCATCATCAGCACGAACAGGAACAGCATCATGATCGCGCCGGTGTAGACGATGATCTGCACGAAGCCGAGGAACGGCGCCTGCTGGACCATGTACATCATGCCGAGGCTGAGCATCGTCACGACGAGCCACAGCGCGGAGTGCACCGCGTTGCGCGCGAAGAGCATGCCGAGCGCACCGGCCAGCGCGAGCGGGCCGAGGATCCAGAACATGATCGCCTCGCCCGTGGTCACGGTGTCGACCACGCGCTGCACGGGCTCCGGCTGCTGGGCGAGGAAAGCCAGGAGGCTCACTGCTGAGCCTCCTTCGCGAGCCGCGGGCCGTTGACGTAGTAGTCCTGCTCGTTCTCGCCGAGCCGCATCGGGTGCGGCGGCTGCTCCATGCCGGGCAGCAGCGGGGCGAGCAGGTCTTCCTTGGTGAAGATCAGGTCCTGGCGGTTGTCGTCGGCGAGCTCGTACTCGTTCGTCATCGTGAGCGAACGGGTCGGGCACGCCTCGATGCACAGGCCGCAGCCGATGCAGCGCAGGTAGTTGATCTGGTAGTCGGCGCCGAAGCGCTCACCGGGGGAGAACCGCGCCTCCTCGGTGTTGTCACCACCCTCGACGAAGATCGCGTCCGCCGGGCAGGCCCACGCGCACAGCTCGCAGCCGACGCACTTCTCCAGCCCGTCCGGGTGCCGGTTGAGCTGGTGACGGCCGTGGAACCGCGGCGCGGTCACCTTCTTGACCTCGGGGTACTCCTCCGTCACCACCTTCTTGAACATGGTGCCGAAGGTGACTCCGAAGCCTTTCAGGGACTCGAACATCCCTACTCAGCCTCCTTACCGGTGGTGACGGCTGCCGTCTCCTTGGGGAGAGTGGCGACCTTGACCTTGCGTTTCGGCGCGGCCTTGGGAACGACGAGGTCGAGCGGCGGGACGGGGAAGCCGGAACCCGCGAGCGGAACGCCCTTGGTGTCCTGGACCTTCTTGTCCGGCAGCAGGAACGAGACCAGCAGCACCAGGCCGACGATGACGCCGAGCGCGATGAGCCGCTGTGCCGTGGAGAGCTGCTGGATCGCGCCGGTGCGGATGACCGCGACGGCCATGATCCAGACGAGGCTGGTCGGGACCAGCACCTTCCAGCCCAGGCGCATGAACTGGTCGTAGCGCATGCGGGGCAGCGTGCCGCGCAGCCAGATGAAGATGAACAGGAAGCCCAGCGTCTTGATGATGAACCAGAGCAGGCCCCACCAGCCGGTGTTCATGAACTCGCCGCTCCACGGGGCGTGGTAGCCGCCGAGGAAGAGCGTGGTCGCGAGCGCCGAGACGGTCACCATGTTGACGTACTCGGCGAGGAAGAACAGCGCGAACTTCAGCGAGCTGTACTCCGTGTGGAAACCACCGACGAGCTCCGACTCGGCCTCGGGGAGGTCGAACGGGGCGCGGTTGGTCTCGCCGACCATCGACACGACGTAGATCGCGAAGCTGGGGAACAGCAGGAGGCCGAACCAGCCGGGCGCGAACCCGAGCACGGTGGTCGCCTGCGCGCCGACGATGTCACCGGTCGACATCGAGCCGGTGAACATGATCACCGCGACGATCGACAGGCCCATCGCGATCTCGTAGGAGATCACCTGCGCGGCCGACCGCAGCGCGCCGAGCAGCGGGTACGGCGAGCCGGAGGCCCAGCCGGACAGCACGATGCCGTAGACGCCGATCGAGGAGCAGGCCAGCACCACCAGCACGCCGACCGGGAGGTCGACGAGCTGCAGCGCGGTCTGCTGGCCGAACAGGTTGACCTCGCCCGCGAGCGGGATCACCGAGAACGCGAGGAACGCGGGGATGCAGGAGATCACCGGCGCGAGGAAGAACACCCACTTGTCCGCGAGGACCGGGCGGATGTCTTCCTTGAACGCGAGCTTCAGACCGTCCGCGAGCGACTGGAGCCAGCCGTTCGGGCCGACCCGGTTGGGGCCGGGGCGGTGCTGCATCCGCGCGACGACCTTGCGCTCCCAGTTGATCATGAACAGAGTCATGACCACGAGGAACGCGAAGATCGCGACGACCTTGATCAGCACCAGCCAGATCGGGTCGTCGGCGAGGAGCTTGGCGGTCTCGCCGATCTCCGCTGCGACGAACTGCTGGGTCATGACTTCACCCCACTGACGGAGACGATCGAGCCGTGGCCCGCGCCGAGCGTGCGGCGCACGGTCACGTCACCCGAGTTGGTGGGCAGCCAGATGACGCCCTCGGGCAGGTCGTCGGTCTCGACCGGGAGCGTGATCGCGCCGCGGTCGGTGGAGACCGTGACCTGACCACCGTTCTCCAGGCCGAACTGCTGTGCGGTGGTCACGGCGACCTTCGCGACGACCGGGCGGGCCGTACCGGCGAGGTTCGGCTCGTCGACCTGCAGAGAGCCGTTGCCGAGCAGGCGGTGCCACGTGGCGAGCACTGCCTTGCCGGCACCGGCCGGGGACACCAGCGGCGCGGCGACGTTGAGCGACGAACCGCTCGGCGTGCCCTCGCCCAGGCGGGCCAGGTCGGCGGCCGAGGCGGCGGGCGTCTGCGTGAACAGGTCCGCGTCCATCTCCACCGCGAGGGTGTCGAGCACGCGGCAGTCCGGCAGCGCGCCGGTGCCTTCGAGCGTCGCGCCGAACTCGCGGCGGCGGCCCTCCCAGTTGAGGAAGCTGCCGGACTTCTCGACCACCGGGGCGATCGGGAGCACGACGTCGGCGTACGCGGTGACCGCGCTGGGCCGGAGCTCCAGGCTCACGACGAAACCGGCGCCCGACAGGGCCTTCTCCGCGAGCCGCGGGTCCGGCAGGTCGAACGGGTCGACGCCACCGATCAGCAGACCGGACAGCTCGCCGTTCGCGGCGGCTTCGAGGATGCCCGTGGTGTCGCGGCCGGGCGTCGCGGGAAGCGAGCCCTCCTCGACGCCCCAGGTGCGCTCGACCTCGGTGCGCGCCGCGGCGTTCGCGACGTGACGGCCGCCGGGCAGCAGGTTCGGCGTGGCACCGACCGCGAGCGCACCGCGCTCACCGGCACGGCGCGGAATCCACGCGACCTTGGCGCCCGTGCGCTCGGCCAGCCTGGCGACCGCGGAGAACGCGCCGGGGATCTCGGCGGCGCGCTCGCCGACCAGGATCACCGCACCGGGCTTGCCGAGCAGGTCGACGACGTCGGAAGCGTGCTCCGGCAACGCGTTGATGGCGTTCGCCTCGGCACCGGGCACGCAGGCGAGCAGCGTGCCGTAGGTCTTCTCGACGGCCGGGGTCGTGTACTGGCCGAGGTGGAAGACCTTCGTGGTGCCCTTGCGAGCGGCCTTGCGCAGGCGCAGGAAGACGATCGGCGCCTCTTCCTCGGGCTCGAACGCGACCAGCAGCGCGGCCGGTGCGGACTCGATGCCCTGGAAGGTGACTCCGGTCTCCGGGTTCGTGAACACCGTGGTGCCGGACAGGAACTCCAGCTCCTCGGCGCTGTGCGGCCGGGCGCGGAAGTCGATGTCGTTGGTGTGCAACGCGATCCGGGCGAACTTCGAGTACGCGTAGGCGTCCTCGACGGTCAGCCGGCCACCGGTCAGCACGCCGACGCCGTTCGCCTCGCGGGCCGCCGTCAGACCGGCCGCCGCGACCTGCAGCGCCTCGGTCCAGGACGACTCGCGCAGCTCACCGGACTCGGCGTCGCGGACCAGCGGACGCCTGATGCGGTCACCGGTCGTGGCGTAGCGGAAGGCGAACCGGCCCTTGTCGCAGATCCACTCCTCGTTGACCTGCGGGTCGTCGCCGGCGAGCTTGCGCTGCACCTTGCCCCGCCGGTAGTCGGTGCGCTCGGCGCAACCGGAGGAGCAGTGCTCGCACACACCGGGCGCCGACACCAGGTCGAACGGCCGCGCGCGGAAGCGGTAGGCAGCGCTCGTCAGAGCGCCGACCGGGCAGATCTGGATGGTGTTGCCGGAGAAGTAGCTCTGGAACGGCTTCTCCTGCGCGATGCCGATCTGCTGCTGCGAACCGCGCTCCAGCAGCTCGATGAACGGGTCGCCGGCGATCTGCGCGGAGAACCGGGTGCAACGCTGGCAGAGCACGCAACGCTCGCGGTCGAGCAGCACCTGCGTGGAGATGCTGATCGGCTTCGGGAACGTCCGCTTGTGCTCGTGGAAGCGGGAGTCGCTGCGGCCGTGGGCGAGCGCCTGGTTCTGCAGCGGGCACTCACCGCCCTTGTCGCAGATCGGGCAGTCCAGCGGGTGGTTGATGAGCAGCAGCTCCATCACACCCTGCTGGGCCTTGTCCGCGACGGGCGAGGTCAGCTGGGTCTTCACGACCATGCCGTCCGCGACCGTCATCGTGCAGGAGGCCTGCGGCTTCGGCATCGGCCGGCCGCCCATCTCGACCTCGACGAGGCACTGGCGGCAGGCGCCGGCGGGCTCCAGCAACGGGTGGTCGCAGAAGCGCGGGATGACCGTGCCGAGGCGCTCGGCCGTGCGGATCAGCAGCTCGCCCTTGGGCGCGACGACCGTCTCGCCGTCGATGACGAGCTTGACGTGACCCTCTGGCACGACAACCTCGGCTGCGGTGGGCTTGTCAGGCGCGATGGTCATGCGTTCGCTCCAGCCAGGACCTTGGAGTTCTGGTCGCACAGGGCGAGGAACTCGTCCTTGAAGTACTTGATGCCGCTGGTGATCGGGCTGACGGCACCGTCACCCAGCGCGCAGAACGAGCGGCCGAGGATGTTGTCGCAGACGTCGAGCAACGTGTCGATGTCGCTCGCCGTGCCGTTGCCCGCCACCATCCGCTGCAGGATCTTCACGAGCCAGTACGTGCCCTCGCGGCACGGCGTGCACTTGCCGCACGACTCGTGCTTGTAGAACTCCGTCCACTTCATGACGGCCCACGGCACGGACACGGTCTCGTTGAAGATCTGCAGGGCGGTGGTGCCCAGCATCGAACCGGCCTCGGCGGCACCCTCGAAGTCCAGCGGCACGTCGAGGTGCTCCGCCGTGAACAGCGGGGTGGACGAACCACCCGGCGTCCAGAACTTGATCGGGATGCCGTCCTTCATGCCACCGGCCATGTCGAGCAGCTGCCGCAGCGTGGTGCCCATCGGCGCCTCGTACTGGCCGGGGCGCGTCACGTGACCGGACAGCGAGTAGATCTTCGGACCGGGTGAGCGGTCGCGACCCATCTCGCGGAACCAGTCGGCGCCACCGTTGACGATGAAGGGAACCGACGCGATGGTCTCGACGTTGTTCACGACAGTGGGCGACGCGTAGAGGCCCGAGGTCGCGGGGAACGGCGGCTTGAGTCGCGGCTGGCCACGACGGCCCTCCAGCGAGTCGAGCAGCGCGGTCTCCTCGCCGCAGATGTACGCGCCGGCGCCGGCGTGGATCACCACGTCGAGGTCGAACCCGCTGCCGAGGATGTTCTTGCCCAGGTAGCCCTTGGCGTACGCCTCGCGCACCGCCGCGTTGAGGCGGCGGATGCAGTGCAGGACCTCGCCGCGGACGTAGATCGCCGCGAAGTTCGCGCGGATGGCGAACGACGTGATGATCACGCCCTCGATCAGCGAGTGCGGGTCCGCCATCATCAGCGGGATGTCCTTGCAGGTGCCGGGCTCGCCCTCGTCGGCGTTGATGACGAGGTAGTGCGGCTTGCCGTCGCCCTGCGGGATGAAGCCCCACTTCATGCCGGTGGGGAACCCCGCGCCGCCGCGGCCGCGCAGTCCGGAGTCCTTGCACTGCTGGATGAGCTGGTCCGGGTGGGCCGTCAGCGCCTTGGGCAGGGCGGTGTAGCCACCGGTGCGCTCGTAGGTCTCGATGGTCCAGGACTTGGGCTCAGTCCAGCGCTTGGTGAGAACAGGAGTCAGCGGGTCAACCATTGTCTTCCCTACTTCTTTTCCGGCAGGGCAGGGAACTCGACCGTGGACGGCGTGTTCGGCGCGTCCCAGCCGCGGTCCTTGGCGATCTGCGCACCGGCCAGCGTCTCCGGCGCCGCCGACGGGCCGTCGAGGTCGGCGTCGCGACCCTCGAAGAACCCGGCGAGCTGGAGCTCGGCCTGCTTGAAGTCGGTGAGCGGGGCGCCGCGCGTCGGGGCGGGCTTGTCCCCTGACTGCAACGCCTTCACGAGTCCCAGCGCCTTGTCCGGCGTCTGGTTGTCGTAGAACTCGTAGTTGACCTGCAGCACCGGGCCGAGGTCGCACGCGGCGAGGCACTCGGCGTGCTCCAGCGTGATCGAACCCTGCGTGCCCGGCTCGCCCGCGGTCTCCTCGTGGCCCACCCCGAGGTGGTCGGAGAGGGTCGAGTAGATGGCGTCGCCGCCCAGCGCCGCGCACAGCGTGTTCGTGCACACGCTGACCAGGTGCTCGCCGCACGGCTTGCGCTTGTACATCGTGTAGAACGTCGCGACCGCGCTGACCTCGGCCTCGCTCAGGTCGAGCTGTCCGGCGCAGAACCGGATGCCGTCCTGCGAGACGTAGCCCTCGACCGACTGCACGAGGTGCAGCATCGGCAGCAGCGCGCTGCGGGCCTGCGGGTAACGAGCGACGATCGCCTGCGCCCTGTCCACAGTGGACTGATCGAAGGCGGTGTCCTGTGCCTGAGTCATCGGTCGCAACCACCCATCACGGGGTCGATCGAGGCGACGGACGCGATGACGTCGGCGACCATGCCGCCTTCGCACATCGCGGGCATCGACTGGAGGTTCACGAAGCTTGGTTCGCGCAGGTGCACGCGCATCGGCCTGGTGCCGCCGTCGGAGACGACGTGGTAGCCGAGCTCGCCGCGCGGCGACTCGACCGGCACGTAGACCTGGCCCGCCGGAACCTTGAAGCCCTCGGTCACCAGCTTGAAGTGGTGGATCAGGGACTCCATGGACTGGCCCATGATCTTGCGGACGTGCTCGAGCGAGTTGCCCATGCCGTCGCTGCCGATCGTGAGCTGGGCCGGCCACGCGATCTTCGCGTCCTCGACCATGACCGGACCGGTCGGCAGGCTCTTCACGACCTGCTTGATGATCCGCAGCGACTGGTGCATCTCCTCGAGCCGCAGCAGGTACCGCGCGAAGCAGTCCGCCGCGTTCGAGGTCGGTACGTCGAACTGGTAGTTCTCGTAGCCGCTGTACGGCTCGATCTTGCGCAGGTCCCAGGCGAGGCCGGCGGAGCGCAGGATCGGGCCGGTGATGCCGAGCGCGAGGCACGCGTCGACGGGCAGGTAACCCACGCCCGCCATGCGGTTGCGCCAGATCGGCTGACCGGTGAGCAGCTTGTCGTAGTCCGGCAGCCGCTTTTCCATGATCTTGACGAACGCGGTGATCTTCTCGACCGCGTCGTCCGGCAGGTCCTGCGCGAGACCACCGGGACGGATGAACGCGTGGTTCATCCGCAGGCCGGTGAGGTGCTCCAGCAGGTGCAGGGCCTCCTCGCGCTCGCGGAAGCCGGAGGTCATGCCGGTGAGGGCACCGAGCTCCATGCCGCCGGTGGCGAGCGCGACGAGGTGCGAGCTGATGCGGTTGATCTCCATCAGCAGCACGCGGATCGCCTGCGCCTTGTCCGGCACCGTGACGCCGAGCAGCTTCTCGACGGCCATGCAGTACGCGGCCTCGTGGTGCAGCGGCGCGAGGTAGTCGGTGCGCGTGATGAAGGTGACGCCCTGGACCCAGTTCCGGTACTCGAGGTTCTTCTCGATGCCGGTGTGCAGGTACCCGATGACGCTGCGGGCGTGCGTGACCGTCTCGCCCTCGAGCTCCAGGACCAGGCGGAGCACGCCGTGGGTCGAGGGGTGCTGCGGGCCGAGGTTCATGACGATGCGCTCGTCGTGGACCGCGTCCGCGAGCACCTCGTCCCAGTCGCCACCGGTCACCGTGTAGACGGTGCCCTCGGTGGTCTTCCGGGAGTCGGCGATCTCGGGAGTCTCTTTGGTCTCCACGGAGTCGCGGCCGGGCCCGCTCGTGTCGGTGCCCGTCGTCGCGTCGGAAAGCCGCTCGGTCATGAGTAGGACCGCCTCTGGTCCGGCGGAGGAATCTCCGCGCCCTTGTACTCCACCGGGATGCCACCCAGCGGGTAGTCCTTGCGCTGGGGGTGTCCGTCCCAGTCGTCCGGCATGAGGATGCGGGTCAGTCCGGGGTGACCGTCGTAGATGATCCCGAACATGTCCCAGGTCTCGCGCTCCTGCCAGTCCGCCGTCGGGTAGACCTCGACGAGGCTCGGCACGTGCGGGTGCTCGACGTCGACCGCGACCTCCAGCCGCACCCGGCGGCGATACGTCATCGACGTGAGGTGCACGACCGAGTGCAGGCGCTGCGGCACGTCGGCGCCGTAGTCCACACCGGACACGGAGCTGCAGAGCTCGAAGCGCAGCGCCGGGGTGTCGCGGAAGATCCGCGCGACCTCCAGCAGCGTCTCCGGCTTGAGGTAGAAGGTGATCTCGCCGCGGTCGACCGTCACCTGCTGCACCGTGTCGGCGGGCAGGCCCTTGTCCGCGATCGACGCGAACAGTTCGTCGGCGACCTCGTCGAACCAGCCACCGAACGGGCGCTCGGCGGGCGCGGCGACGTGGGCGGGCAGCCGCAGGCCACCGAAGCCCGACGTGTCACCGGAGCCGGAGACGCCGAAGAGTCCCTGGCGGTCCTTGCCCGCGAAGATCGGCGCCTTCGCTTTGGCGTCTGTCGGATTGGTCTTCTCGAGGTCTTCTCCCGCGCGGTTGACGCTGGAGTGCTCGCCCCCTGGCTCGGTCACTTCTTCCTCGCAAAACGCTCGGACGACGGGATGAGATCGGTGCGGTAGCCCGAGTCGGCGAGTGCCTTGGCGCGCACGGCGTTGAGCGGCTCGTCCATGATCTTGGCGTGGATCTTGAGGATCGCGTCCATCAGCATCTCCGGCCGCGGCGGGCAGCCCGGCAGGTACATGTCGACGGGCACGACGTGGTCGACGCCCTGCACCACCGCGTAGTTGTTGAACATGCCGCCAGTGCTGGCGCACACGCCCATGGCCAGCACCCAGCGCGGCTCGGGCATCTGGTCGTAGATCTGCCGCAGCACCGGCGCCATCTTGTTGGTGACGCGGCCGGCCACGATCATCAGGTCCGCCTGGCGCGGTGAGGCCCGGAAGACCTCCATGCCGAAGCGGGCCAGGTCGTACCGCGGACCACCCGTCGTCATCATCTCGATGGCGCAGCAGGCCAGGCCGAAGGTGGCAGGCCACAGCGAGGACTTGCGGGTCCAGTTGACCAGCTTCTCGACGCTGACCAGCAGGATGCCGTTCGGGAGCTTCTCCTCGAGACCCATGACTTCCTCAGTTCCAGTCGAGGCCGCCGCGACGCCACACGTAGACGTACGCGAAGCCGACCGTGGCGACGAACAGGACGATCTCCACCAGCCCGAACAGGCCGAGCTTGTCGGCCGCTACGGCGAACGGGTAGAGGAAGACCATTTCGATGTCGAACAAGATGAACAGCATCGCCGTCAGGTAGTAGGCGACGGGCATGCGCCCACCACCGATGACGGGCTGCGGACTCGGCTCGATGCCGCACTCGTACGCGTCGAGCTTCGCCTTGTTGTAGCGGCGCGGTCCGATGTAGGGAGCCGCGGTCACCGAGAACAGTGCGAACGCCCCGGCGAGCGCGAACATCAATACGAGGGGGAGGTAAGGGTCAAGCACGCTCCGTCGTCCTTTCCTCGCGGTCGCCCGCACCCTAAGGGTGTTGTTCTCCAGCGCGTTTGTTAGGCGAACCTAACAAACGCTTGTGAAACAGTTCACAAGCTTGTTCAGACTGTTGTGAAGTGATTCACAAGGTCGCCCGCCAGTGTAGAACGCCTGTAAATGACCTAGATCACAGGGTCTGACCTGGGGCTTTAACGTGGTGGACACATGCGAAACGGCACCGGCTCGTATTGAGCCGGTGCCGTCACCTAATCGGAGTAATTTACGCGCTGGGAGCGAGCTTCGTGGCGGCCACGATCAGGCGGTCCATTGAGTCGCCGTCCTTGGGGTCGTAGAGGCCCGCCAGGAGCTTGAGCACCAGTTTCATCAGGCGTTTCCGCGGCATTCCGTACTTCGTTGCGGTCCGCATGATCGCCGGGTTTCCGATGAGCTTCGAGAAGACGTTCCCGAGCCGGTAGTAACTGCCGAGCGCCTCTTCGATCCGGACCGGGTAGCCGTGCAGCGCCCGTTCACGGTTGACGCCCGTCCGCGCAAGCGCTTGGACGATCGACTCGGAGGCGATCTTGGCCGACTCCATGGCGTAGCCGATGCCCTCGCCGTTGAAGGGGTTGACCATGCCGCCGGCGTCGCCGACGAGCAGCAGACCCGCGCGGTAGTGCGGCTTGCGGTTGAGGCCCATGGGAAGCGCGGCGCCACCAATGCGGCTCGTCGCGTTCTCCTCGCGGAAGCCCCACTCCTCCGGCGTGCCGTCGAGCCAGCTGCGCAGGAGCTGGCGGTAGTCGGTCGTCCCGTAGGCCTTTGACGTGCTGAGAATGCCCAGGCCGACGTTCACGCTGCCGTCGCCCATGCCGAAGATCCAGCCGTAGCCGGGCAGCAGCTGGCCGTCCGGAGCCCAGAGCTCGAGGTGCGACTCGAGGTAGTCGTCCTTGGTGCGCGGGCTGTTGTAGTAGCGCCGGACCGCCACGCCCATGGGCTTGGCGTCGTCCTTCTGCAGGCCGATGCTCAGAGCCAAACGAGCTGACACACCGTCACAACCGACGACGATCGGGGCCCGGTAGGTGACCGGGTTCTTTTCCGGTCCCTGCTTGGCCTCGACGCCGACGACCCGGCCGTTCTCGATGATGGCCTTGGTGACCGTGGTGTGCTCGTGCATGCGCGCGCCGGCCGCCTTCGCCGCGTTCGCGAGCATCTCGTCGAAGTCCATCCGCGGACGCACGACACCGTAGTTCGGGAACGTGGCCAGATCCGGCCAGTCCAGCTCCATCGTGACGCCACCGCCGACGACCCTGAGCCCCTTGTTGTGGAGCCAGCCGTTGCTCTCGCGGGTGTCGATGCCCAGGTCGATGAGTTGCTTGACGCCACGAGGGGTCAGGCCGTCGCCGCAGACCTTCTCCCTGGGGAAGGTGCTCTTCTCCAGGAGGAGAACGTCGAGGCCCGCCCTGGCGAGGTAGGTGGCCGCGGTCGAGCCCGACGGTCCCGCCCCCACCACGATGACGTCGGCGTCCTCGTTGATCCCGCGCCTGCTCATCCAGACTCCCTGCGTGTACCGGTCACAGCTTCTGCTGGCGACTCTAACCGGACATTGCTGAGGGTCTCGTTGCCGAGCGGGTCTAGCGGCGTGCGTGCGTCACGTTCCAGCGGGGTTGGTCACGTTCCGTGCGGGCGGTCGCCTTGCGGGGGTGGTTGCGCGGGTAGTGACGAAGTGCGGGGTTGCGATTGGGGCTTGACCTTGAGCCTCTAGCTGGGCGCGTAGTCGGCCTCAAAGACCGGGGTGAAGAGCGCCCCGGCCGAGCCCAGACAGGGTGGCACCCAGCCCCTCAAGGTCAAGCCCCAATCGCCATGAGCGGGGTGCACCGCCACCCAGCCCTGAAGGTTCAGACGGCTCGCTTCGCATCGCCACGCCCGGACTCGTACGTGGTTGCTTTGCGAGGGCAGTGCCTCAGGCCGTCGACTCCGCTGCGGCCTCAGGTTCCGCCTTCGGCTTCGGCTTCGTCGCGCGGTGCAGGGCGACCATGCCGCCGGTCAGGTTGAACCAGGCCACGTCCTCCCAGCCCGCCTGCGAGATGAGCTCGCCGAGCGAACGCTGGTCGGGCCACGTGGCCATGGATTCGGCCAGGTACGAGTACGCGACCGGGTTGCTCGAGACGAACTTCGCGATCAGCGGGAGGAGTTTGAGCAGGTAGCGCATGTAGACGAAGCGGAACGGCTTCCAGACCGGCGTGGAGACCTCGCAGATCACCATGCGGCCGCCCGGCTTGGTCACACGGGCCATCTCCCGGAGGGCCACGACCGTGTCGTTGAAGTTGCGGATGCCGAAGGAGACCGTGACCGCGTCGAACGAGTTGTCCTTGAAGGGCAGGCGGAGGGCGTCCGCCGCCACCTTCGGGACACGGCGGTGGGCTCCTGAGGCGAGCATGCCGACGGAGAAGTCCGCCGCCACGCACCAGGCGCCGGAGGCGGCGTACTCGACCGTGGAGACCGCGGTGCCCGCGGCGAGGTCCAGGACCTTCTCGTTCGGGCGGGCGTCCAGGACGCGCCTGCTCCAGTCCCGCCAGCGGCGGTCGAAGCCCAGCGTCATGACCGAGTTCGTGCGGTCGTAGCCCTTGGCCACGCCGTCGAACATCTCGGCTACTTCGCGGGGGTTCTTGTCCAGGCCGGCTCGCGACATGACTAGAGACTAAGTCAGGCTCGCTGAGATCATCTTCAGGGCACCTTCAGGGCGGTCAGCATGCCGTCCACCGCCGTGTGCCACGGGTACTCCTCGGCTCTGGCTCTGGCGGCCTCTCTCGAGCCTGACGTCAGCAGGCGCTGGGCCGCGGAGGCGAAGGCCGGGGCGTCGTCGGGGACCGCGGCGCCGCAGGACGGTTGGACGATCTCCTTCAGAGCGCTGCTCTGGCTGACGACCACCGGGGTGCCGCTCGCGAGGGCTTCCAGCGCGGCCAGGCCGAACGTTTCGTGTGGGCCTGGCGCGAGGGACAGGTCTGCTGACGCCAGCAGGGAGGCCACGTCCAGGCGGGACTTCACGAAGCCCAGGAACGTCACCGGCAAGCCCGCCGCCCGCTTTTCCAGCGAGGCGCGTCTTGGGCCGTCGCCGGCGATCACCAGGCGGGTGGAGTGGCCCTGTTCGTGCAGTTCGGCGAGGGTGTCGACGGAGCGTTCCACGTGTTTCTCCGGCGACAGGCGTCCACAGTGGATCAGCAGGTTCTCCTTGCCCTGCAAGAGGTCTCGGCGAAGATCTGCGGAGTGGCGGCTCGGGGTGAACGTGGCCAGGTCCACGCCCAGCGGGACCTGGGTGACGTTCGAGGCGCCGATGCGTTCGAACTCCTCGCGGGCGAAACCTGTCGTGCAGACGACGGTGTCGTAGGAGGCGGCCATGCGGCGGTTCGCCCAGTCCGCGGCGTGGACGGCCGGGGTGGTCGGCAGCACGAACTGCAGCAGGCGGTCGAGGCGTTCGTGGGAGATGACCACGTTCGGGATGTCGCGCTCGCTCGCCCACGCCCCCATGCCGCGCAGGGTCAGGCGGTCGGAGACCTCCAGGCGGTCCGGTCGAAGGTGTTCCATCAGGGTTTTGACGCGCCACGGGTCCACCACGCGGTAGCCGCCGGTGTACGGGATCTTGACCGCGGGCAGCGTGATGCGGCGGACTCCGCCCGGCAGTTCCTCGTCGGCGTGACGGGGGCCCGGCACGACCAGCACCACCTCGTGGCCCAGCTGCGCGTAGCCGGTGCCGAGGTGGTGCAGCGCGGTGCGGAGGCCGCCCGACTTGGGGCCGTAGAAGTTGGCGAGCTGCACGATCCTCAAGCGGCCGCCTGGTGAGTTAGTCCGATCACTGCGGCGTAATGGCCCATCAGCTGGTCGCAGATCGCCGGCCAGGTGCGGGAGAGCACCGACTTGCGGGCCGCCAGACCGAACCGCTTGCGCAGCATCGGGTCGCGGAGCAGGTCCACGTACTGCGCGATGTCTTCTTCGAAGAGGTAGCCCGTGCGGCCGTGCCGAACGAGGTCGCGCGGGCCGCCCGCGTTCGGTGCGAGCACCGGCAGACCGGTCGCCAGGGCTTCCTGCACGGCCTGGCAGAACGTCTCGTGCGGGCCCGTGTGGATGAAGACGTCCAACGACGCGTAAGCCTCGGCAAGTTCGTGGCCGGTGCGGAAACCGAGGAACTCCGCGTTCGGCATGTCCTTCTCGAGCTGCTCGCGGTCCGGGCCGTCGCCGACGATCCGCAGCTTCACGCCCGGCAGGTCGTGCAGTTCCTTGAGCCTGGAGACCTGCTTCTCCGGCGCGAGGCGACCGACGTAGCCGATGGTGAGCTCGTCGTTGTGCCTGGGACGCGGGTGGAAGAGGTCGATGTCGACGCCACGGCCCCACCGGTGCACGCGCGGCACGCCGTGGTGTTCCAGCGCCTCGACCGCCGAGCTCGACGGTGCCAGCGTGCGGTCCGCCAGCGTGTGCAGGCGTTTGGTCCACCGCCACGCCGCGCGCTTGGTGAGCCCGAGGCCGTAGTTGCCGGCGAACCCGGCCACGTCGGTCTGGTAGACCGCGACGGTCGGCACGTCGAGCTTGCGCGCGGCTCTGAGGCCGTACGCGCCCAGCACGAACGGCGACGCGAGGTGCACGACGTCGGGCCGGAAGTCGGCGAGCGCGTGCAGCACTCTCGGGCTGGGAACGCCGATGGGCAGACTGGTCACCATCGGCACGTCGACCGCAGACACTCTGACGACGGGCGTGCCGTGGTGTTCGTCCGCGCCGGCACCGGGCGCCACGACCAGCGCCTGATGGCCGTTGCGGCGCAGGTGCTCCAGCACGCGGAGCACGGAGTTGGTGACGCCGTTCACCTGAGGCAGGAAGCTCTCGGTCACGATCGCTACTCGCACAGGGACACCATGAGGTGCCCGCATGAAGTCCGCGTGACCTCAGATTTGACGTGGACGGAACACCTCACGTCGTGGCCAGGTGATCGTCGATTCGTCATCTGCGCTTGGGTTCCCGGTCATCCGACGCGGTGAAACTAGGCCAGCATGACCGTCTTGTCGTCCCGTCCCGCTCACCCGGTCGACCCCGGCCTCGTGTCCATCGCGCTGGAAGTGGCCGGTCGCCTGGCGAACGACGCCTCGGACGTCATCATGGCCACCGCCGGCCGCGGCGTGCGTCCCGACTCCGGCGAGTCACCGTTCGACTGGGTCACCGACACCGACCGCACCCTGGAACGCCACACCCGGCGCGTGCTCACCAAGGAGTTCCCGTCGATCCCGGTGTTCTGCGAGAACTCCGACTCCGGGGACGCGCCGAGCGACTCCGAGTTCCGCTGGGTCGTCGATCCCGTCGACGGCACTGCGAACTACACGGCAGGCATGCCCTGGTGTGCCTACAGCCTGGCGTTGGTGGACCGCTGGGGCCCGGTGGTCGGCGTCGTCGCCGACCCGTACCGCTCGCAGATCTACGCCGCCGCCCGCGGCCGTGGCATGCGCGCGAACGGCACCCCGATCCGCCTGACCGAACGCCAAGGCGACTCTCTTGTCGTGTGCACCGAGATGACGCGCACCGGTCCGTGGCCCGGCATGGGCGAGTTCATCTCCACGGCAGCGATAGCAGGCACGGGCGTGCGCGTTCTCGGCTCGAAATGCCTGGCCGTCGCACAAGTGGCGCTGGGTCACGTGGCGGCGGCCGTGCTGCACGGCTACCACGAGTGGGACGTGGCCGGTGCGGTGTCATTGGCCGTGGAGTCGGGTGCGGTCGTGCTCGACAGACGCGGCGAGGGCGCTCAACTGCCCGTGGACGGACTACTGGTCGCCGCTCCCGAGGCAGCCGACGAGGTGCTGGGCTGGTGGCAGTCCGCGCTTCAGGCCGACAGCTGAGGAAGCTGCTTCTCCAGCACCTCGAGGTGCGTGCGCGCCTCGTCCAGCTCCGGGTGGTCGAACATCTGCAACGCCACCCGCCCGACCTCGTTCTCGAACTGGTGGAAGTCGTGCGTGGCCTTCAGCAACCGCTGGTAGACCGGGTGCTGGCTGTCGACCGCGCCGAGCGCCCGCCCGAGCTGAGCGATGCCGCGCACGTCGTCGAGCTCCTTGGTGAGCTGCTCGCTGATCCGCTGCAGCCAGTCCTTGGCCGCCGACTTCGGCACGGTCTGCACGGCGGCGGCGACCCGGCGCGTCGACTCCGCACACCGTTCGACCAGGTCGGACCACATGTCGTAGGGCTGCTGCGGCAACGGCGGGTGCATCGGCCGCTGGATCTGACTCGGCCGCTGGGCCGAGCGGCGGATGAAGCCGACGGCGATGCCGAGGACCCCGCCGGGGATGGCGCCGAACATGAAGACGATGGTGAGGATCGCGATGATCGTGACGGGGAGCGAGGACGGGTTCTCGCTCGGGACGCTCACCTCGACGGCCGTGGTGAGGGCGCCCATCAGCAGGGCACCGATACCGGCACCCCAGAGCGTTGAGCGGACGACGACCCCCATGGCACTGATCGTGCCACGTTCATCGCCCGTTCGTCGGAGAACTCAGGCGTCGAAGTCGACAGTCACGCACTCGCTGGTCGGCAACGCCTGACACGTCAGCACGAATCCCGCCGCCACCTCGGACTCGTCGAGCGCGTAGTTGCGGCGCATCTCGACGCTGCCCTCGGTCACCAACGCACGGCACGTGCCGCACACCCCGCCCTTGCAGGCGAACGGCAGGTCGGCGCGAACGCGTTGGGCGGCGTCCAGGATCGGCTCGTCGGCGGGCAGGGGCAGCGTGGTCGACTTGCCGTCCAACACGACCGTGACCGAGGCCGCGGCGTCCACCACGGCTTCCGTGCGGCGGGGTGGGGGTGGTGGCTCGTCCACGTAGAAGAGTTCGTGGTGCACGCGGTCAGTGGCAACGCCGCGATCGCGCAGCACGGCCGTGGCGTCCTGCACCATCTCGTAGGGGCCGCACAGCCACCACTCGTCGATGGCGTCGAACGGGACGACGCTGCCGAACAGGGCCGTCAGCTTGGAAGCAGTGAGGCGGCCGGTGAACAGTTCCACGTCGCGCGGTTCGCGGGACAGGACGTGGATCAGCTGGAACGTGGCCGGGTAGCGGTCCTTCAGGTCGGCCAGCTCGTCGGCGAACATCACCGTGTTCGTGCTGCGGTTGCCGTACATCAGGGTCACGCGGGCGCCGGTGGCCAGCACGGTCGCGGCGATCGACAGGGCCGGGGTGATGCCGGAGCCCGCGACGACCAGGCCGTGGTGGGTGCCGACGCCGGTCGGCGTGAACTTGCCCAGGGGCGGCAGGACTTCGAGCACGTCACCGGGGGCCACGCGGTCGACCAGCCAGGTGGAGAACTGGCCGCCGTCTACTCGCCGCACGCCGATGCGCGGGGCGGCGCCGGTGGGGGCGCAGATCGAGTACGAGCGGCGTTCGTCGCCCTGGCGCAAGGTCAGGTACTGGCCCGCGGTGAAGGCGAAGTCCTCCGAGAGGTCTGCCGGCACGTCGAAGGTGACGGCCACGGCGTCGTCGCAGAGGCGGTCCACCTGGGCGACCGTGAGCTTGTGGAAGGCGGCGCGGCGCGACAACTCAGATCTCCTTGACGTGCTCGAACGGTTCGGCGCAGGCGTGGCAGCGGCGCAGGGCCTTGCACGCGGTCGAGCCGAACCGTGAAATCTCCGAGGTGTTCAGCGAGCCGCACTGCGGGCACGCGACCTGGCGTGACGGCGGTACCAGGTTCAGCGGGATCGGGCCCGCGACCGCCGGGCCGATTCGGGACGGCGGCGCGATGCCGGCGGCGGCCAGCTTCGAACGGCCCTCGTCGCTGATCCAGTCCGTGGTCCAGGCCGGGGAGAGCGACAGGCGCACCTCGACCTCGGCGTAACCGGCGCCGACGAGCGATCGGCGCAGGTCAGCGCCCATCTCGTCGATCGCGGGGCAGCCAGAGTAGGTCGGGGTGATGGTGACGACGACGCGACCGTCCTGTTCGGACACCTCGCGGAGCACGCCGAGGTCGGCCAGCGTGAGGACCGGGAGTTCCGGGTCCCGCACGGCCGACGCGACCTCCAGTGCCGTCGTCACCAGACCGCTCCCGGCAGCGAACGGTGCAGGTGCTGCATCTCGGCGAGCAGGTAGCCCATGACCTCGGTGTGCACGCCGTCGCGGCCCGCCATGCCCGCGACACGAGCGGCACGGGTGTCCTTGGGACGCGTGAGGCCCGCGGCGCTGAGCACCGCCTCCAGCACACCGTCCACTTCGGACCGCAGCGAGGCCGGGTCGACGGCGACGCCCTGAAGCGTGGCTTCGACCGAGTGCGTCGCGAAGAGTTCGTCCACGAACGGCCACACGCGTTCCAGACCAGCCTGCATGCGGCGGTGCGACTCGTCGGTGCCGTCGCCTAGGCGAACGGTCCACTGAGCGGCGTGGTCGCGGTGGTAGGCCAGCTCTTTGAGGCCCTTCTCGGCGATCGCGGCGAGGACCGGGTCGGCCGAGCCACGCAGGCGCGAGAACAAGGCGAGCCGCCACGACGAGAACACCAGCAGGCGCGCGATGGTCGTCGCGAAGTCGCCGCCGGGCCCAGGACCGCAGTCGATCTCGGCCAGGTGCACGTTGCGGAACTCGCGTTCGTCGCGAAGGTAGGCCAGGGCGTCCTCGTCCCGGCCGAGCACCTCGCCGGCGCGCGTCAGCAGCATGCGGGCCTGGCCGAGCAGGTCCAGCGCGATGTTGGCGAGCGCGATGTCCTCTTCCAGCTCGGGAGCGCGCGAACACCACTCCGAGAGGCGCTGCGAGAAGATCAACGCGTCGTCGCCGAGCATCAGGCAGTACGCGGCGAGGGCCTCGCGATCGACACCCTCGGAGAACTCGCGGTTGACGCCGGACAGGGCCTCCGAGAAGCCCGTTCCGAACGCCCAATGCGCGTCCTCGTGGCCGAGAAGCGACTCATAAGCGTTGTCGAAGCTCATAGGTGCGGCACGTCCTCGGGAATCGCGTAGAACGTCGGGTGCCGGTAGACCTTGTCCCCCGCGGGCGCGAAGAACGGGTCCTTCTCGTCCGGCGAGGACGCGGTGATCTCCGTCGCGGGCACCACCCAGATCGACACGCCCTCGTTGCGACGCGTGTAGACGTCACGGGCGTTGCGCAGCGCCATCTCCGCGTCCGGCGCGTGCAGCGAACCGACGTGCACGTGGTTCAGCCCGCGCTTGCCGCGCACGAACACTTCCCACAGCGGCCAAGACGTGCTCACGCGGCACCTTCCTTACGTGCGTGCTTCTGAGCGTGCGCGGCCGCGGCGTCACGGACCCACGCGCCGTCCTCGTGCGCCTTGCGGCGGTGGGCGATGCGCTGCTCGTTGCAGACGCCACCGCCCTTGACGACCTGCCAGAACTCGTCCCAGTCGGGCTGACCGAAGTCGTACTCGCCGCGCTCTTCGTTCCACTTGAGCTCGGGGTCCGGGAAGGTCACGCCGAGCTTCTCGGCCTGCGGCATGCTCATGTTCACGAACTTCTGCCGCAGCTCGTCGTTGGTGTCGCGCTTGATCCGCCACGCCATGGACTGCTCGGTGTTCGTCGACTCGGCGTCCGGCGGGCCGAACATCATCAGCGCAGGCCACCACCAGCGGTTCACCGAGTCCTGCACCATGTCGCGCTGCTGCTGGGTGCCGCTCATCATCGTCATCAGCAGCTCGTAGCCCTGACGCTGGTGGAACGACTCTTCCTTGCAGATGCGGATCATGGCGCGCGCGTACGGCCCGTACGACGTGCGGCAGAGCGGCACCTGGTTGCAGATCGCGGCGCCGTCGACCAGCCAGCCGATGACGCCGACGTCGGCGAACGTGAGCGTCGGGTAGTTGAAGATCGAGGAGTACTTCTGGCGGCCCTCGATGAGCTTGGTCGTCAGGTCCTCGCGGTCGGCGCCGAGCGTCTCGGTCGCCGAGTACAGGTAAAGCCCATGTCCAGCCTCGTCCTGCACCTTCGCGAGCAGGATCGCCTTGCGGCGCAGCGAGGGCGCGCGGCTGATCCAGTTGCCCTCCGGCTGCATCCCGATGATCTCGGAGTGCGCGTGCTGGGCGATCTGCCTGATCAGGGTCTTGCGGTAGCCGTCGGGCATCCAGTCGCGCGGTTCGATGCGCGATTCGGACCGCACGGTGCGCTCGAAGCGCAGCTCCAGGTCATCCGCCATGCCCCGATGTTACACCCGGACGCCGAATCTGCGTAGAACTGTCACAACGGCGGCGATGACGATCCAGACGATCACGAGGAAGGTTCCAACGGGAAGCAAGCTGAGAGTCGCCGTCCGGCCGGCGACGCGGGTGAGTTCGGGGTTCGTCTGGTCGTACTCGACCCGCACGTTGTCCCCGACCTTCAGCCCGTCCGGGTACAGCACGCCCTGCGACGGGATGATCACGCGCCCGTCGGGTGTGGCGTAGCGCACAACGGTCCGGTTGAAGGACACGGAGTCGACCTGCGCGACCGCCTGCCCCATCGACCGCTCGATGGCCACGTCATCACGCCAGCACGCGATCGGCAGCAGCACGCAGACGAGCGTGATCACGCCACCGACGACGAACAAAGCCCTGCAAACCGCACGGCGGACGCGTACACCGCGGGGCGACTTGGTCACTGCGTCCTCCACCACAACTGAGAAGTCTAGAGCCGGGCGGATGCCGCGCTTTCAGGTTGAGGTCCATACAGTCAAAGAGTGACCTCAGCACCGACATCGCGAGCACGGCAGCGAATCCGCGTCCGGTCGAAACGGGACACCGCCGGTGACCTGCTCGGAATGCTGCCCGACCCGGAGCGCGCGCTCGCGTGGGTGCGCGACGGGTCCGGCCTGGTCGGCTGGGGCGAGGCGGCACGGCTGGAGGTCAGCGGACCGGACAGGTTCGCGCAGGCCGACAAGTGGTGGCAGGAGTTCGTGTCGCACCTCGACGTGGACGACGAACTGGGCGTGCCGGGCAGCGGCCCCGTGGCGTTCGTCTCGATGGCCTTCGCCGACTCGCCTGGCGACTCGGTGCTGATCGTGCCCGAGGTGGTCGTCGGCCGCCGCAACGGCGAGCAGTGGGTCACCACGATCGGCGCCTCGGACCCCGCGCCGCTGGTCACGCCGTTGTCGCGGCCTTCGACGGTGCGGTACTCGAACGGTCAGCTGCCGGTCACGCAGTACCGCGAGGCCGTGCGCGAGGCCGTTCACCGGATGCGCGGCGGCGAGCTGGACAAGGTGGTGCTGGCCCACGACCTGGTGGCGCGCACCGACCGGCGGCTGGACCAGCGGTTCGTGTTGCAGGGTCTCGCCCGGCGCTATCCCGAGTGCTGGGCCTACGCCGTGGACGGCCTGGTCGGAGCCACGCCCGAGCTGCTGCTGCGGCGGACCGGGTCCGTCGTGGACTCGCGGGTGCTCGCCGGGACCACCTGGCCGCACGACGGGGTGTCCGATGAGGAGCTTGCTTCGGCGTTGATGTCGTCGGAGAAGAACCTCGAGGAACACGACTACGCGGTCACCTCTCTCGCGGAGACGTTGCGGCCCTTTTGCACGACCATGTCCGTCGAGGGGCCTTCTGTTCTGCGGCTGCCCAACGTGTCGCATCTTTCCTCGGACGTGATCGGGACGTTGGAGTCGTCGGTGTCGTTGCTGCACCTCGGCGAGGCGGTGCATCCGACCGCCGCCGTGGGTGGGACGCCCCGGCTGGACGCGACTCAGCTGATCTCGCAGCTGGAGGGGATGGATCGCGGGCGGTACGCCGGGCCCGTCGGGTGGATCGACGGGAACGGGGACGGGGAGCTCGGGATCGCGCTGCGCTGCGCGCAGATCTCGGGGTCGACGGCTCGGCTGTTCGCCGGGTGCGGGCTGGTGGCCGACTCGGATCCCGACATCGAGGTGCAGGAGGCGCACGCCAAGATGCGGCCTATGCGTGAGGCCCTTGAAGGGCTTTAGCAACGAAGGCCGCCTTGCCGTTCGTGTACGCCTCACGGTCGTGGCCGCTTTGTTGAGCTAGTTGGCGTTTCAGGTCTTCGTAGGCTTGCGCTCGTTCTTCGTCGCTTCTCAAGATGTCCCGGAAGCGGATCTGGTCGGTCCACCTCTGGTGGCCTGCCTGGATCAGGTGCAGGTGGGCTTCTCGCCGTTGGTTGGTCGCATCTGGCTTGACGAAGAAGCGGCGCCACGGGCGGTTGTCGAGTTCCTTGGGCACGTAGGACCAGCCGGCCGCGGCGAGGAGATCGGACGCGTTGGTCGTGACGGTGTCCAGGTCGGTGACCGAGGCCATCAGGTCGATGATCGGCTTGGCGGAGAGGCCTGGGACGGCTGTGGAGCCGATGTGTTCGATGCCGTCGACCAGCCAGGGGTTCAGCAGTTGCCGGAGGCTGTCGCGCTCCGTTGCCGCGCGGTCGGCCCATCGCGGGTCGTGCGGGTGCAGTTCGGCCCGCTCGTAGGCCCAGGCCGGGGCGTCCTCAGCCATTCGTCAGCACGCCGAACCACTGCTCGGCGCCGTACTCCTCGAACCGGTCCACCTCGGTGAACCCCAGCTTCGCCACGAGGCGAAGCGAGGCTTCGTTGGCGAGTTGGGTCGACAGCACCACCGGTTCGCCGGGGTGCGCGCCGGTGAACCAGTCGAGTGCCGCCGCGCACGCCTCGGCCGCGTAGCCGTTGCCCCACGAGTGCGGCAGGAACAGGTAGCCGAGCTCGGCCTCCCCCGCGTCCGGCCAGACTCGGCCCTTGCGCGCGGGATCGCGCCGGTCGAACGTGATCATGCCGATCATCGTGCCGTCGAGTTCGACCACGAAGAAGCCGAAGCGACGGCCTGGCACCTCGGGCGCGGTGCGCTCCACCTCGTCACGCGGTTGGGCGCCGCCGATGTAGGTGCCGACCTCCGGCGAGGCGAACAGGTCCACGAACTGCGGCCGGTCGCGGGGCTCCGACTGGCGCAGGACGAGCCGTTCGGTCTTGATCGGGGCAGGTGGCCAGGCCACGGCTCCAGGTCGGTCTTGGTCTGTGGTCAAGGCCCCTCCACACGCTGACGCAGGGGTCCCCCCGAGCTGGGAACCCCTGCGTCATAACGTACTCAGCCGGTCTGACAGTCCGGAACTGCTTGTGCGCGAACCACTTGAACTACTTGTGCGCGTCCAGCAGTTCGTGGGTCAGCTGGATCTTGGCGCGCGACTTCGGCTCCGCGGCCTTGTCCGAGGCAACGGACAACGACTTCGACGCGACGTCCGCCGCACGTCCGGGAGCCTCGGCCGGCTTGCCCTTCGTGAACAGCCACGTCTGGAACAGCTGGTCGAGCTGCTGGCCGGAGACCCGCTCCGACAGCGCGATGAACTCCTCGATCGTGGCGTCCGAGTACTTCTTCTCGGCCACCCAGGTCTTGAGGATCTCGAAGAACTTCTCGTCGCCCACGGCCACGCGCAGGGCGTGCACGGCCAGCGCGCCGCGGTCGTAGACGGCGCCGTCGAACACCGCGCCGGCACCGGGGTCGCCGGGCAGGACGTTCCAGAACTCGCTGTCCGCCGGGTACAGGTCGTAGGTGAAGTCGGCGTTCTCCTGCGCCGTGCCCTCACCGACGTGCTCGGACCAGAGGAACTCCGCGTAGGAGGCGAAGCCCTCGTTCAGCCAGATGTCCCGCCAGTGGTGGACCGAGACGGCGTCGCCGAACCACTGGTGGCCCAGCTCGTGCGCGACGACGTAGGTGTTGGCGCCGCGGCGGAAGAAGCCCGTGTCGTAGTTCGGGCGGGTCTGGTTCTCCAGCGCGTAGCCGAGGTTCGGGGTGACCACGCCGCCCTGCGCTTCGAACGGGTACGCGCCGAAGTTCTCCGAGAGGAACTCGATGACCTCGGGCGTGCGCTCGATGCTGGCCTTCGCGGCGTCGGCGTTCTCGCCGAGGCGCTCGGAGTAGGCGTTGACGTACGGCTGGCCCGACGGGGTGGTGCCCTGGCGGAGCTCGAACTGGCCGATGGTCAGGAACGTCAGGTAGGTCGCCTGCGGCTTGGTGCTGCGCCAGTTCCAGCGGGTGTAGCCGTTGATCTGGCGGGTCTGGCCGACGAACGTGCCGTTCGAGATCGCCTCGACGCCGTTCGGCACGGCGACGTTGACGTCGAAGGTGGCCTTGTCGGTGGGGTGGTCGTTGGACGGGAACCACCAGGAGGCGATCTCCGGCTCGCCGATGGCCAGTGCGCCGTCGGCGGTCTTCGTCCACGCCGTGAAGCCGTTGCGGTCCTTCACCGTCGACGGGCTGTCGGCGTAGGTGACGACGATCGTGAGGTCCTGGCCCTTGCGGACGCCGCCGCGCGGGGTGAGCGTGAGCTCGCCGTTGTCCGAGACGAACGAGGACGGCACGTTGTTCACCCTGACCGACTTCACCTTGAGCAGGAAGTCGAGGTTGAACTGCGTGAGGTCCTCGGTGGCCTTGGCCAGGATCGTCGTGGTGCCCGACAGCTGGTCGCCGGTCGGGTTGTAGTTGAGCCTGATGTCGTAGTGGGAGACGTCGTACCCGCCGTTGCCGTACGTCGGGAAGTACGGGTCGCCGGCTCCGGGAGCACCCGGAGACGCCGCCAGCGCCGTCCCCGCGAAGAACGTAATCGCGGCCGCGGACGCCACCGCGGCCGTCGTCTTTGATCTGATCGACATGCGGCGGACGCTATCCACACGATCATGGACGAACTACCGACTTACGTATGTTTCCTACCTGCTGAAAACGGTTGACACCGTCGACTTGAGACGTTGGTGCAACGCGCGCAGTTCGTCACGTTTTGCCTGCACTTCGACCACTTGGAGGCCCTTCGGTGACGCAATCGCGCTACGGAACTCCTCCTGGTCGTCCACAGTGGAGTGTGGAATTCGGTAGCCCGCGCACAAAGCGGTCAGATCAGTCCCGTGCGGGGTGCCGAAAATCCTTTCGAAACTTCCGCCGTACTCCGGTGCGCCTTGTTCCAGCAATGAAAAGATCCCACCTCCGTCGTCGTTGAGCACGACGATCGTGAGGTCCGGCACCCGGTCGGCCAGCAGGCCGTTGCTGTCGTGCAGGAACGTCAGGTCGCCCATCAGCGCGAACGCCGGCCCGTCGTGGTTCAGGGCGAGTCCGATGGCCGTGGACACGCTTCCATCGATGCCCGCGGCACCCCGGTTGGCGTGCACGGCGACGTCCGAACGCCGCTCCCCCGCGAAGTCGACGTCGCGGATCGGGTTGGAGGAGCCCACGAACAGCAAGGAACCCGACGGCATCGCCTGCGTCAGATCGCGCGCGACGTGCAGGCCGGTCGGCCACGGCTCGGCGTCCAGGAGGTCGTCGACGGCCACGCTGACGTTCTTCACGGCGCTCTGCCACGACTGCAGCCACTCGCCGTCGAGCGCGGCGGGCTCGGGCAGCCAGGTCGACGCACGCGTGGCGGTGAACTGCACGTCCGGCCACTGCGCCCGGTCACCGATCGCATGCACGATTGGAGTGCTTCCCAGCAACGCCTGCTGCCCCCGCGACAGGGTGACGCGGCCGACGACGAGAACGGCATCGGGCTTCAGCTGCTCCGGCAGGCCCGCGTTGAGCAGCAACGACCCGTGCCGCAGGCCGCCGGGCGCGGTCGGCTCGGCGATCACCGGCCACCCCAGCCGGGAGGCCTTCAGCAGCCGTTCCGGACGGTCGTCGCCGAGCAGCACCAGCGTGCGGGCCGGCAGCGAGGACGGCCGGGTCTCGACGGTGAACGTGCGGTCCGTCTCCGTCCACGGGCCGCGGTCCGACGCGGGCCACGCGTCGTCGGACGGCGTCAAAGGCGGCCGGAAAGGCACGTTGACGTGCGACGGGCCGTCCGCGGCGATCGCGCGGCAGATCAACGAGCGGGTCGTGGGCTCGTCGGCGCCCTCCGGCATGTGCAGCGTCGGAATGCCGAGCACGTCGTACTGGTCGATCGTCTGGCTGGCGCCGGTGCGGTAGAGGTCGACCGGGCGGTCTGCGGTCAGCGCGATCAGCGGCACGTTCGTGAGCTGCGCCTCGATGACGGCCGGGTGCAGGTTCGCGACGGCGGTACCGCTGGTGCACGTCACCACGGCCGGTTCGCCGGTCTTCGCGAGACCCAGCGCGAGGAAGCCGCCACTGCGCTCGTCGATGCGCACGTGCACCGTGAGCAGGCCTTGCTGCTCGGCCTGGTGCAGCGCGAACGACAGCGGGGCGTTGCGCGAACCGGGGCACAGCACGACGTGACGCACGCCGTTGCGCACCAGCTCGTCGACGATCAGCCTCGCGTGGGCAGATGACCCGTTCATCTCTCGATTGTCCCAGTCGGCATCTCTACCCTGCTGAGAACGGGGGTGGGGGATGACACAGGAGCCGGAGCCGCGCAACGAGATCAACGGGGACGTCCAGGGTGAGGCGGTGCAGGCCGGCCGCATCGGACGCGATCTGAACTACAAGCCGCACAACGTCCACCACTACCACGCGGCGGACAGGGAAGCGGAGCCGGAATTCGACTTCTGGCTGGTGTTCGCCGGTGTCGTCTCGGTCGTCACCGGCATCGCCATGATCTACCTGGGCACCCAGGACGACGGCGGGCTCCCGTTGTTCGGCCTCGGTCTCAGCGTCACCCTCGACTACCTGCACTTCCTGGACCGCAGCGCCATGGGAGACCCCGACAGGGTCTTCACCTTCGGCCTCGGGATCTGGCTGATCTGGTCGGCCCTCGACCTGTTCGCCGGCAAGAAGCAGGCCCGCCAGCGCGATCGGACCACAGCCCAGGCCGCCCTCTGGACGTCGCTCCTCGCGGTCTACCTGGCCGCCGGGGTACCCGCGCGGTGGATCTGGATCTGCCTGATCGGGTTCGCCGTCGGGCTGATCTGCCTGCTGCGCGGTCCCCAGGTGCTCCGCCCCGGACGACGGACTGTCGCCATCGTGGCCGGAGTCATCGCCCTGGTCGTGTGGGTCGTGCCGGAGTTGCACGCCCTGTGGGGTGACACGGCGGGAGCCTCGGTGTTCTGGCAACTCGCCGGTTCCCTGCTGCTGCTGGTGATCGTCGCGGTGCCGGTGCACGCGGTGATGACCGCTCCGGCCGCGAACGCCGCCCGCGTGCTCCGCGCCTGGGCGTTCTGCCTCGGCCTGAAGCTCATCGCCGCCACAGCGCTCGCGATGGACGGCGAACGTGTGCCGGACGGCTCGGTGTTCCACTCGTGGTGGTTCCCGGCGGCCGGGATCGCCGCAATGCTGCTCGCCTCGTCGAGTGTCCGGGAGCGCCCTTCAGCGCGGGCGGCTTAGAGTCTCGTCCGTGGCAGATCAGGAGCTCTTCGACCCGTCGTTGTGGAAGCCGATCGAAGGCTTCGACTTCACCGACATCACCTACCACCGCGCGCTCGACCAGGGCACGGTCCGCATCGCGTTCAACCGGCCCGAGGTGCGCAACGCGTTCCGGCCGCACACGGTGGACGAGCTGTACCGGGCACTGGACCACGCGCGGATGTCGTCGGACGTCGGGTGCGTGCTGCTGACCGGCAACGGCCCCAGCGCCAAGGACGGCGGCTGGGCCTTCTGCAGTGGCGGTGACCAGCGGATTCGTGGGCGCAGCGGCTACCAGTACGCCTCCGGTGAGACGGCGGAGAGCGTGGATCCGGCCCGTGCGGGGCGGTTGCACATCCTGGAGTGCCAGCGGCTGATCAGGTTCATGCCGAAGGTCGTCATCGCGGTCGTTCCCGGCTGGGCGGCCGGTGGCGGGCACAGCCTGCACGTCGTGTGCGACCTCACGATCGCGAGCGCCGAGCACGCGAAGTTCAAGCAGACCGACGCGGACGTCGGCTCGTTCGACGGCGGCTACGGGTCGGCCTACCTCGCACGGCAGGTCGGGCAGAAGTTCGCCCGCGAGATCTTCTTCCTCGGCCGCACGTACTCCGCCGAGGACATGTACAAGATGGGCGCGGTCAACGAGGTCGTGCCGCACGCCGAGCTCGAGACGACGGCGCTGCAGTGGGCACGCGAGATCAACGGGAAGTCGCCGACCGCCCAGCGGATGCTCAAGTACGCGTTCAACCTGATCGACGACGGCCTGGTGGGACAGCAGATCTTCGCCGGCGAGACGACCAGGCTCGCGTACATGACCGACGAGGCCGTCGAGGGACGGGACTCGTTCCTGGAGAAGCGCGACCCCGACTGGTCCAACTACCCGTACTACTTCTGAGCAGGTAGAACATGCTCGACGAACTGCGCGCGGCCCTGCAGGGCGGCGATCCGCTGGTGGACGGCCCGCTCGACGGCTGGGAGAAGCGGGCCGTGCTCGGCGTGCCGACCTCCGGGTCGACGGGCGAGCCGAAGACCGTGCTGCTCGACGCGGACGCGCTGACGACGTCCGCCCAGGCCACGCACGAACGCCTCGGCGGGCCCGGCACGTGGCTGCTGGCGCTGCCCACCGGTCACATCGCCGGGGCGCAGGTGCTGGTGCGGTCGATCGTCGCCGGCACGACCCCCGGTGTGCTCGACATGTCGAAGGGCTTCCGCGCCATGGGTTTCGCGCACGCCGCGCGGCCGGTGCTGGCCCAGCCGGGACGTCACTACACCGCGTTGGTGCCCACGCAACTCTCCCGGCTCGTCGTCGGTGAGGGGCCGGGGCTGGAGGCGCTGCGGCAGTTCGACGGCGTGCTGATCGGCGGGGCCGCCACCCCGCCGAAGCTGCTGGAGCAGGCGCGCGCGCTCGGCGTGCAGGTCGTGACGACGTACGGCATGAGCGAGACCGCCGGCGGGTGCGTGTACGACGGCGAACCGCTGCGGGGCGTCTCGTTGCGCACCGACGACGTGATCGAGATCAGCGGGCCGGTGCTGGCGCTGGGGTACCGCGGCAGCGCGGAACCGTTCGGCGAGTGGTTCCGCACCGGCGATCTCGGACGGCTGCGCGAGGGGCGGCTGGAGGTGCTGGGCCGTGCGGACGACGTGATCGTCACGGGCGGCGAGAAGGTGCCTCCGGTGCTGGTCGAACGGGCCCTGGCGACCGTTGAGGGCGTGCTGGAGGCGTGTGTCGTCGGCCTTCCGGACGACGAGTGGGGCCAGGTCGTGGCCGCCGTGGTCGTCGCACGTGGTGAGGAGCCTTCAGTCGACGATCTGAGGGCCGCCGTGGCACGGGACGTGGGCCGGGCGGCGGCGCCGAAGCTGGTGCGGTTCGTGTCCGAGCTGCCGTTGCGCGGGCCCGGCAAAGTCGACAGGACAGCTGTCGCGAACGCCTTTAGGTGAACCTTTACCGCTGAGGACAACTCTCCCCGCGAAGCGCGCGGAACCCCATCCGCGCGCGCTAGCGATGGGGGTTTCTTCATGCGCTACCTGTTACCGCTGGTCGCCGGCGCCACGCTGGTGGTCGGTCTGGCGTCTCCCGCCCAGGCGGCGGCCGCCTCGAACGAGTGGGCCGCCGACGTCAGCGGCCGCACCGTCACGTGGGGCGGTTCCCCGCGCACGGGCCTGATCGAGCTCGGCACGCACAGACTCGCTCAGCCCGCCAACGCGGTCACGGCGGCGGTGACCGGCGATGGTGTCGTCGACGTGCGCGGACTGCGTGCGGACGGCCAGTGGACCGAGTGGCTGGAGGCGCCGGCGACGTTGCCGGTGACCACGTCCACCATCGAGACCCGCGTGGTTTTGAGCAGTGGCAAGGCATCGCGCGTGAAGCTGACCGCTTCGCAGGCGCCGGCGACCGTTGCCGCGGACGACGTTTCCGTTGCTGCCGCTGGACGTGCGTACCGGGTCTACGCGACGCGCGAGGGTCTGGTCGGCGGCACCACGGCGAACGGCCACACGATCGTTTCGCGTGACCACTTCGTCGCGCTGCCGTCGCGGCGTGGCCTGGCCAACAAGAACTCCGGCAACTACAGCGTGCAGGTGTGCGCGTCGAACGGCCGTTGCGAATGGGCGCCCGTGTGGGACGTCGGCCCGTGGAACACCAAGGACGACTACTGGAACGCGTCCGCGACCCGCGAGATGTGGAAGGACCTGCCGCAGGGCAAGCCCGAAGCGCAGGCCGCATACGAGAACAACTACAACGGCGGCAAGGACCAGTACGGCCGTGAGGTCGCGAACCCGGCGGGCATCGACCTGGCGGACGGCACGTTCTGGGACGGCCTCAAGCTGACCACGAACTCGTGGGTGACCGTGACCTACCTGTGGACGGGTTCCGGTCCTGTCGGGACGGTCCGCACGTCCGCGGCCAACGGCACGGTGAACGTCCGCAGCGGCGCGAACTCCACGTCGTCGCAGGTGGGTCTGGCCGGCAACTACGCGCAGGTCAGGGTGACCTGCCAGCTCACCGGTGAGTCGGTGTCGGGCACGCAGGGCACGTCGAACGTCTGGTACCGCATCGCTTCGGGCAAGCACATCGCCAAGGCGTACGTCGCGGGTGTGAGCGGCGCTACTGCCTGCTGATACACCCCTTTGGCGGGTCCTCAGGAGCCATACCGGAGGATGGAGGCATGGCCTCAGTCGTCCAGTGGATCCAGGGGACCCGCCCGCGCACGCTGCCGAACTCGATCGCCCCGGTGGTCGTGGGAGCTGCTGCGGCGCACCACATCGACGAGTTCAACGTGCTCTACACGGTGCTCGCTCTCGTCGTCTCGGTGGCGTTCCAGGTCGGCGTGAACTACGCGAACGACTACTCCGACGGCATCCGCGGCACCGACGACAACCGGGTGGGACCGTTCCGCCTGACCGGATCCGGTGCCGCCGAGCCCGCCAAGGTGCGGCTGGCGGCGTTCATCTCACTCGGCGTCGGCGCGTTGGCCGGCCTGGTGCTGGTGGCGTTGTCCGGGTACTGGTGGCTGCTCGGGTTCGGCGCCGTGTGCATCGCCGGGGCGTGGTTCTACACGGGTGGCAAGCGTCCGTACGGCTACGCGGGCCTGGGCGAGATCGCGGTGTTCCTCTTCTTCGGCCCGGCCGCGGTGCTGGGCACGCTGTACGTGCAGACCGGTGAGATCACCGGCATCGGCATCGGGTCGTCCATCGCGATGGGGTCGATCTCGGCCGCGGTGCTGGTGGCGAACAACCTGCGCGACATCCCGACGGACTCGGTAACGGGCAAGCGGACCCTGGCCGTGGTGCTGGGCGACAAGGACACGCGCAGGCTGTACCTCGCGCTGGTCGCGGTGCCGTTCCTGATCGCGCTCGGAATGGTCGTGCGGGTGCCGTACGCGCTGCTGGGGTTCCTCGCGGCGCCGGTGCTGCTGCCCGCCGTGCGCCGGGTGGCCGCCGGGCGTGGCGGCCGCGACCTGATCCCGGTGCTGCAGTTCACCGGGATCGCGATGCTGGCGTGGGCCGTGCTGGTCAGCGTCGGCCTGGTCCTGGACTGACCGCTACCAGGCGTCTTCGGTGAACTGGGTCGGCTCGTCGTCGTCCGTCCGCACGGGCCTGCGCGGGGGTGGCGGCGGGGCCGTCTCGCCCTTGATCAGCTCATCCAGCCTGGCGCGGTCGGCGTCGAGTGCCTGGCGCACCAGCGGATCGTGGCCCGCCTCGCCGGTGAGGACCTGACGCCAGCTCAGGCCGGCACCGCGCGCGATGCGGTCGGCCAGCTGGCGCATCGCCGGTGAGGCGTCGCCGGACTTCGCGAACTGCATCACCCTGCGGATGTCCTCAGTGGACGGTTCCTTGCCCTTGAGGTTCTGCTGGGCGGACCGCATCGCGCGATCCGCCTCGGCGACGGCGCTGCTCAGGAAGTCCTCCGCCGCGAGGATGTCCGGTGTCCGCCAGGCCGTCATCACCACTTGTCCTCCGTGAAGATGTCGGGGGCGTTCTCGTCGCCGTCGTCACCCCGGTTCCTGCGCGGGTCCTGGGCGGCCATGATCTCTTCGGCGGTCAGGCCCTCCTGCAACATCTGGAAGGCCTGCTTCATCTTGTTGACGTTCTCCTGCTGCATGGCCTGCACGTCGGGATCCTGCGCGGCCTTGCCGGAGACGACGTCCTCCCAGGTGAACTCGCCCGCGTCCACCTTGCGCTTCAACGCCTTGAGCTGTTCGGGCGCGTCCCGTTCCTGTGCTGCCCGCTCGACCTGCTGGGCGATCGCCTTGAAGTCGACCGGCGGAACGGGCGGCAGCGGCGTTTCCTTGAGGCGGTTCGCGAGGTCCTGCGCCTCCTTGAAGCGCGCGTCGACCTGCGCCTCGGCCGCCCGCAGCTCCGCGGACTTCCAGCTGTCGTTCGGGGTGGTCATCAGTTCTCCCTAGCGAAGAGCCCGCGCTGGATCGGCCTGGCCTCACCGCGGATGTCGCCCACCTCGGCGCGCTGCGCGAAGGTGCGCCACTGCCGGAAGTCTACTTCGGACAGACCGAGCTCCCTGGCCGTTTCGTAGTTCTCGCCGAGGAAGTGCAGCACGGCCTGGTCGCCCAGGACACCGATGATCTCGAACTCCGCACCCCGGTACGTGCAGAGCGTGCGGACCAGCTGGAGGTCCTCGACGACCGCGTCCGGCACCTCGAGGAACCGGACGCCGTTCTCCTCGGTGAAGTCCGGCGGCGCGGGCTGACCGGCCAGCGGGTGCAGCAGGACGGAGCCGGGCGTCGGCCCGAAGTCGATGTCGAAGTCCACGCCCTGGAACCGGCCGATCAGTCCACGACGGACGGTCGGCCGGTGCGGAACCGGGGCCTGCCAGTACCTTCCTGGACCGAAGCTCACGTCTCCCGTGGGGACCCAGCCGACCTGGCGGTTGAGGTACTTGCCGACGCTGCGGCCTTGTCCGTTGGGCTCGAAGCGCCAGAGTTCCGTGCCCGCCGGGAGTTCGGCGAGCTCCATGACGTACTCGGGGATGGGGTGCGCGCTCGGCGTGTAGCCGGTGCCGGTGAACGGGACCGGGTAGACGCGCGTGGTGCCCATCTTCTGCGCGCCGTCGAGCGTCGGCCCGCCGAAGCTGGTGTCGAAGAGCTCGGTGGTGTGGGCCAGGAAGCGCAGCAGGTACTGCGTGCCCTTGGGCCAGTCCGCGACCTTGTCGACGCCGAACGCCTCGGCGAACTGGTCGGACGTGCCCTGCGGGAAGTCCTGCCCGCGCGTCACGAACCCGGCGGCCCGGTGCGGTTCGAACTTGCCGGGCACCACGACGTTGCCCAGGTAGAGCTGCGCGATCGCGGGGTGCACGATCTTCTGCAGGATCGTCTCCGGCCCGATGCCGGCCGCCTTGCGCACGGCCTGTGGGGTGCTCATCCCGGGTTCTTCTCCTTCCACCGCGCCAGGAAGTCGGTGCGGTCGACCCGCACGTCCTGAAGCTCGTCGACGTCGAGCGTGGCCCGGTAGCCGTTGTACTGGTCGCCTTCGAGCCCGTTCTGCGCGGCCCACACGTACTCGCCGCCCGCGTACCCGGCCTCGGCCTTGCCGTTCTCCGTCCTGACGACGTTGAACGGCTGCCCGCGCCAGGTGGCCGTGCAGGTTTCCAGGTACCAGGCCTGGAGTTCCTTCACAGCCACCGTTTTGAGCTCACGGTTCCCGTAGGTCTGGAACCCTTCGCTGGTCGCGTAGGTCACGCCGGGGATCTTGCGGATCCACACGTCGTTCCCTTCGGCGCCCGCGAAGAAGGTCTCGCCGCGGTACTCGGCCATCTCCTGGGAGTACTGGGTCATCAGAGCTTCGTCCAGCCGAACTTGCGGTCGTACACGGCGTGCAGTTTCTCAGTTCCGTCCGCGTTCACCTGCCAGATCTCGGCACGATCAGGCAACGGTGTGCCGCCGTCGACGCGCCACTCCGGCATGCCGCCCATCGTCGACCCGGTACCGGTGAACGGGTCGTACCCGTCGTACGGCTTCGTCGCACCACCTGCCGCCGCCATCTGCTGCTGCGACGCCTCGTAGTGCGCCTTCTCCTGCGGCGACTGGTACTGCTCGGCCGGGTACGGCCCTGGCTGGGTGAAGTCCGGCGTGTCCTTCTTCGGCCCGCCGAACGGCACGTTGTGCGCGCCGGCGTTCTGGTCGGTGATCTCGTACCGGAGCTGCATCGCGTTCTGCGCGCCGGCCGGGATGGGCGTCCAGCCCTTGCCCTTGTCGTCGAGCGCGAGGCCGTCCCTGAGCCCCTGCGGCGTGTTGACGTCGACCACGTCCTGGCCGCGGGCGATCGAGCCGCCCATCTGGTTCTGCCAGGTCTCCTGCTTGCTGCCCGCGGCGTGCGGCTGGTCGGGCAGGTAGGTGCTGACCGCGCTCGGGTTGAGCGCCTTGGTGACGATGTCGCCGGTGTCGACCTTGATCTGGTTGCGGACGTCGGCCACGTGCTGGGCCTCGCTCGCGCTCAGGTCGGTGGACAGCTTCTGGCTCAGCTCGACGTAGCGGTCGCGGTCGGCCTGGTTGGGCAGCATCTGCTCGAGCTGGTGCTGGTAGCCCTGACCCTGCGCCGCCATGGCGGCCGCGTCGAAGTGGCCCTTGAGGTCCGGGCCGGTGGGCGTCTGCAGGTTGGCGTTGTTGTCGCCGTCGCCGTTGTGGCCGGGGGTGGTGGCGTCGTCGTGGCCGGGCTTGGGGTCGGTGTCGTGGGTGGCCGGGGTGTCGTGGTCCGGCTGGGTGTCGTGGGGCTTGACGTCGTCGGCACCGCTCGTGTCGGTGTCGTGCGGCTTGCCGTCGTCGGGCCGGGCGTCGCCGTCGTGGGGCTTGGTGTCGGCGTCGTGCGGCTTCGCGTCGCTGTCGTGGGGCTTGGCGTCAGCGTCGTGGGGCTTGGTGTCGCTGTCGTGCGGCTTCGGGTCAGCGTCGTGCGGCCGGGTGTCGGCGTCGTGCGGCTTGGTGCCGTCCGGGGTGTCGTGGGGCTTGGTGTCGTGGGACCCGTTGGGCGTGGTGTCGTGCGGACGCGGGCTCGACGGGTCGTGCGGAGCGGTACCGGACGGAGTCGTGTCGTGGGGACGCGTGCCGCCGTCGTGCGGTGCCGAGCCACTTGGGGTCGGGTGGTCCGTGGTGGGGCTCGGGTGTCCCGGAGGGGAAGGCAGCCCGCCGCCCGCGCTCGGGGTCGGGTGTCCGGGAGGCGACGGCAGGCCGCCGCCCGTGTGGGACGGGGCGGGGGCGGTTGCCGTGCCCGTGCTGGCGCTCGGGTGGTCGGGAGGCGTGGGCAGGCCGGACCCGGGCGTCGGGTGAGCACCCGAGTTCGGCGGGGTCGGCAGGCCGGAACCGGGCGTCCCGTGCGCGCCGGAGTTGGGCGGAGTCGGCAGGCCGCTGCCCGAACCAGGCGTCCCGTGCGCGCCGGAGTTGGGCGGGGTCGGGAGGCCGGAGCCGGGCGCCGGGTGGCTGCCGGGCGAACCTGGCGTCTGGTGCGGGGCGGAGTGGCTGCCCGGCGCGCCAGGGCCCGACGGAGGCGTGGGCAGGCCGGAGCCGCCGGGGCGGGTGCCGGACGCCGGGGTCGTGGGCGGGCTGGGCAGGCCTGAGGCGTGTCCGGGAGGGGTCGGCAGGCCCGTGGGGGCCTTGGGGCCGGCCGGGGCGCCCGCGCTCGGGAAGGACGGGACGCCGCCCGCTCCCGGACGTGAGCCGGAGCTCCTGGTCTGGTCGCCGCCGCCTGCACCTGGGGCCATGGGGGCGCCCATCGGCATCGCGCCGCCCATGGGGGTCTGGTGGGGCGCCGGCGGGGCTGCGGCGGGGGCAGCACCGGCCGCGTGCGTGGTGTTGGTGGGTGGCGCGACGGTGCCGTGGCCGCCGGACGAAGGCACGCCGCCAGAGGAAGGCACGCCGCCTGAGCCGGCGTGACCGCCGGTGGGGACGCCACCAGTCGGCATGCCGCCACCTCCGCCGCCGCCCAGTGAAGGCGGTGCGGACGTGGCTGAGCCGGTGGCCGCCGCTGCGTGGGTGGCGGGGGCGTCGGGGCCGCCGTGCACCGCGGGCGCGGGCGCTACTGGGGCGCCGCCGGGTGCCACGGAGGAGACGGCGGCCGGTTTGGTGTCCTCGGAGCCGCCTGGCGGGGCGTAGACCTCGCGGACGTGCGAGCCGATGTCGCGGCCCCGGTCGGCGATCTCGGTGGCCGAGTCCTTGATGGACGCGGCGTCGTCGCTGATGTCCCTGACGGCGTTGCGGACGTCGCGGCCCGCCTCGGCCACCTCCTGGGTGGCGTTCATGGCCTCGGCCAGGGAGTCGGCGTCCTTCAGCTTGCCGATGGCGGAGAAGACGCGGCCGACGGCGTCGAAGAGCGCCTTCACGTCGGCGATGAGCTTCTGGACCGTGTCGATGATGTCCATCACGCGCCGGTAGATCTGGTACGCGTTCCAGACCATCTCGGCTGCCTTGATCCAGCCCGCGACCGGGATCCAGACGGTGGCGGCGGCTTCGAGGAGCTTGTTGACGAGGTAGTCGAGCAGGCGCGCGGCCTGCTTGCCCAGGGCCTCGGCGCCGGAGGCGACCGTGTCGAAACCCTTCGCGATCAGCTGGGCGACGCCCATCTCCGCGAGCAGGCCGGCCTTCCAGCCGAGAGCGATGTACTTCTCGTGGGCGCGGGCCGCGTCGCCGTCCCAGTGGCCGCGCACCTTGCCCACGGCGTCCGTGAGGTTGTACGAGACGTCGTTCATGGCGTTGCCGACCATGCGCCAGGCGTCGCCGTCCGCACGGATCTTCGACCAGTCACCGGTGATCGGCGTGATGATCGTGGAGACCAGGCTCTCGCCGGTCACGGCCTCGAACACCCAGTTGACCGCCTGAACGCCCCAGCCCTGGTCGCGCAGGACGTCGTTCAACGACGCCGTGTCGACGTCGGGCTGCTTGAGCGAGGCCGCGACCGGGCGCGGGGAGCTGTACGACGCGGTGGTCACTTCAGCAGCCCCTCGAAGATCCGGCGCTGAAGGGCGTCGATGTCCTCGTAGCCCTTCGCCGTCGCGTCCACCGCCGCGGCCGTGCCTTCGAGCTTCGACTTGCCGAAGTCGAGCGTCTCGTCGAACAACGCGCGCACGATGTCCACGCCCGGCTGCAGCAACGTCAGCAGGCCGGTGAAGCCCGCCTTGTCGCACGCCGTGGCGTGGACGTACTTGCGGATCGTGTCGAACTCTTGGGCCTCGGCGCGCAGGTACTCGGCGTACGCGCGCATCTCGGCCGCGTCGGTGAACAGCGTCGACACAGCGTCCCCCCTGCGGACTCAGGTGCTCAGGTCACGCTGTGACGCAGAACGCTCGTCACCAGTTCCCCGTGCGGTGGAAGTTGTTGAGACGTTCAAGGCACGGGTCGAGATGCATGCCCTGAGCGGATACCCATGTGTCGTCGTAGTAGGTGTTCGCGTAACGCTCGCCGCCGTCGCACAGCAAAGTCACCACGCTTCCGCGGGTGCGAGACTGCCTCATCTCGGCCACGATCTGGAACGCTCCCCAGAGATTCGTTCCAGTCGATCCGCCGACCCGCCGGCCGAGCAGGTCCTCCACGTACCGGATCGTCGCGACGGACGACGCGTCCGGCACCTTGATCATCCGGTCGATGACCTCGCCGATGAACGACGGCTCCACCCGCGGCCGCCCGATGCCCTCGATGCCGGAACCGCGCGTCGCCACCAGGTCGCGGTTGCCGTCACGCCACGCGTCGAAGAAGACCGAGTGCTCCGGGTCGACGACGGCGAGCCGCGTGTTCAGCTTCTGGTAGTGGATGTACCGGCCGATCGTGGCCGACGTGCCGCCTGTGCCCGCGCCCACGACGATCCAGTCGGGAGTCGGCGACGGCTCCAGCTTCATCTGCTCGAAGATCGACTCGGCGATGTTGTTGTTGCCCCGCCAGTCCGTGGCGCGCTCGGCGTGCGTGAACTGGTCCATGAAGTGGCCGCCGAGCTCGGCCGCAAGCCGCCGCGACTCGTCGTAGAGCGCCGACGGTTCGTCGATGAAGTGGCACTTGCCGCCCTGGCGCTCGATCAGCGCGACCTTCTCGGCCGAGGTCGAGCGGGGCATCACCGCGATGAACGGCAGTCCGAGCAGCCGGGCGAAGTACGCCTCGGACACCGCCGTGGAACCGGAGGAGGCCTCGATGACGGGCGTGCCACCGGTGATCCAGCCGTTGCAGATCGCGTAGAGGAACAACGAGCGCGCCAGCCGGTGCTTCAACGAACCCGTGGGGTGCGTCGACTCGTCCTTCAGGTAGAGGTCGATGCCCCACTCGAGCGGCAACGGGTAGCGCAGCAGATGCGTGTCCGCGCTGCGGTTCGCGTCCGCCTCGATGATCCCGACGGCCTCGCACACCCAGTGCCTGGTCCTGCTGCAAACGCGGTCAACGGAGGTACTCACAGCCCGCACGATAACCGGGCAGACGTCCTACGCCTGGGTGAGAGGACCTTCGTCACCACGCAGTTCGGAACGGAGCTTGTCGCGCTCGGCCTTCCGCTTCGCCTGGTGCTCGTCCAGGCCGGTCGCGACCCGCTGCCGCAGTCCCTTGAAGATGAACAGCGACGCCGGCAGCGCCACGACCACGCCCACGGCGAGGGCGGGCAGCAAAGGAACCTTGAACAACATGAGCGCGCCCATCACCACGACCACGAGGCCGAGGCGGGCGAGGACGTAGAGCGTCACATCACGAGCGAGCACCCGTTCAGGTTACGTCGCCGTCCTCGTCGCCGGTGTTCGGGCGCCCCTCGAAGCGCGTGGAGAGCACCACCGTCGTACGCGTGCGGGCCACACCGTGAATGCGCCGCAACCGCCCGAGCGCGCGCTCCAGATCGTCGACCGTCGCGACCCTGACCTTGACGATGAACGACTCGTCGCCCGCCACCCGGTAGCAGGACTCGACCTCGTTGAGCTCGGCCAGCGCGACCGCGACCTCGTTGTCGTCCGCGATGTCGGTGGGGTGGATGCCGATCAGGGCCGTCACGCCCAGCCCGACCGCGCTGGGGTCGACGACCGCGTGATACCCGACGATCACGCCGCTGGACTCGAGCTTGCCGACCCGCTCGTGCACGGCGGAGGCGGACAGGCCGACCTGCCTGCCGAGGTCGGCGTACGTGGCCCGTCCGTTGGCACGAAGTGCGGCGATGATCTGTCGATCAAGAGCATCCACCCGCGACACCCTATGCCCCACAAGTGCACGCACGTAGCGGCGGTCACACCTGCGCACACATCGCGGCGATCACATGGGGTCGCGAGTTCGCGTCGGTCGTCCGGGTCCCTCTTCGTGTCAACCGCCGCAGGCGATTCGGCGCGAAGCGGGGCCCGGACGGCCGACTGAGGGCGAACTCGCCGCGCGAGCGGAGCGAGCGCAGACTGAACTGTCCGAATCGCGCCGGTCGTCCCTTACTACCTCTTTACCAAAAAACAAGCGTTCGAGTACCTGATGGGTCAGATGCCACGATCAGACCGGAACGTCTGATCTGAGGAGGACGAGTGACTGCAGCCACCGAGCGGCTCTTGACGCCTGGGGAAGTCGCCAATCTGTTCCGGGTCGACCCGAAGACCGTGACCCGATGGGCCACCGCAGGTCGCATCGGCTCGATCCGCACCCCTGGAGGACATCGCAGGTTCCGTGAGACCGAGGTGAAGGCTCTGCTTTCGGAGCTGACCACCGAGGCGACTGAACCCGTCCGCCACTGAAACCGTAGTTATCCCTGTGCCGCGGGTAATCTCGTGGCAAAGGGAGGTGGCGACACGATGATCTACCTGCTGGCGGTGATCGGTGCGCTCACCGTGGCTGTGCTCGTGTGGCGAGCGTTCGCCCCGCAGCACTCGGAGTACACCCCAGGCCGCAAGGTGATCGCGCCCGACGACGACCCGGAGTTCCTGCGCAAGCTCGACGAGCAGCGCAAGCGCGACGAGTGACGGAAAAGGGGCCCTGATCACAGGACCCCTTTCCGCTAACTTTCAGACCCGCTGACCGGCTCAGGAGGAGTGCTGGAAGTCGTCCGCCACCACGGCGGCGAGTTCCAGCAACGCGAGCCGGGTCTCCGGCGCGAGCTGGTCCAGCGCGATCTCCGCGCCTTCTTCGAGGTGCTCGTCGAACGGCAGGCGGACCACGGCGCGGCAGCGCTGCTGGAAGTGCGCGGCGAGCTTGTCGAGGTCGACCTTGCCCGACTTCGGGCGCACCGAGTTGATCACGCAGACAGACTTCGCGACCAGGTCGCGGTAGCCGTGCGCCTCCAGCCAGTCGAGCGTCGCCGCTGACGTCTGCGCGCCGTCGACCGAGCCGGACGACACCAGGACCAGCGAGTCCGCCTCGTCCAGCACGCCCTTCATCGCGGAGTGCATCAAACCGGTGCCGCAGTCGGTCAGCACGATGTTGTAGAAGTGCTCCAGCAACGCCACCGTGCGCCGGTAGTCGTCCTCGCTGAACGCCTCCGAGACGGCCGGGTCCTGCTCGGACGCCAGCACCTCGAGCCGTGCCGGCGACTGCGAGGTGTACGCGCGCACGTCGCTGTACTTGGTGATCCGCGGGGCGTCGCGCAGCAGGTGACGCACGGTCGCCGTGGTCTCGCGCGGGATCTTCAACGCCAGCGTGCCGCGGTCGGGGTTCGCGTCGACCGCGACCACCCGGTCGCCGCGCAGCGACGAGAACGTCGAGCCCAGCGTCGTGGTCGTCGTGGTCTTGCCGACGCCGCCCTTCAGGGACAGCATCGCGATCTTGTAGCACCCGCGCAGGGGCTGGTTGATCCGCGCGATCAGCTCACGTCGCCGCACATCGGCCGGGCTCTCGCCGAGGTTGATGGCGCCGCCGGACAGCGAGTGCAGGGACTTGCGCCAGCCAGAGGTCGGCGGACGCTTCTCCTTCTTGATCAGCTGCTGCGACGACACTTCCTGCGCCTGCGAGCGGTACTCCTGCTGCGGGAAGTTGTTCGGGAACTGCGCGCCGGCGAACTGGCCGTACTGCGCCGTGTTCTGGGTGTTGTGGGGACCCGACTGGCCGCCACCCACCTGGTAGGGACCTGACTGCGCGCCCGGCACCGGGTAGGAACCCGACGTGGTGCCGGGGACCGGGTAGGGACCTGACGCGTTGCCGGGCACCTGGTAGGGGCCGGAGGCGTTGCCGGGCACCGGGTAGGAACCCGACTGGTTGCCCAAGTTGTACGGGCCGGACTGGCCGCCGCTGACGTGCTGCGGACCGGACTGCTGCGGGTCGAGGTAGGCCGCCGCCTGCGGGTCGACGTACTGCGGGCCGGAGCCCTGTTCCTCACCCGGTGGTTGCCATGTCACCGCTGTGGCCCTCCCTGAGCAAGAGGGACCGAGACTTCCCCGACCCCCAGGTTGCGACGGTACGCAACCGGCAACGGTTCCATCGACCTGGGGGCTTAACTCGTTAGAGACCCGCGTACGAATGCAACCCGCTAGTAACCAAGTTGATGAAGAACAGGTTGAACACGTTCAGGGCAAAGCCCGCGATGTTGATCCAAGCGGCCCCACGGCCACGCCATCCGGCCGTAGCGCGCGCGTGCAGATACGCCGCGTAGACCACCCACGAGACGAACGCGACCGTCTCCTTCGGGTCCCAGCCCCAGAACCGGCCCCACGCAGCTTCCGCCCAGATCGCGCCGAGGATGATCCCGGCCGTGAACAACGGGAACGCCAGCACGGTGGTCCGGTACGACATCCGGTCCAGCACGTCGGCGGACGGCAGCTTCGGGAAGCGGTCGGCCTTGCTGTCCTTGAGCAGGTAGAGGATCGACGTCACGCCGGGGATCAGCAGCACGCCGGACGAGATCGAGATCACCGAGACGTGGATCACCAGCCAGTACGACCGCAGCGCCGGCTGGACGGGCGCGGACTCGGCGTACAGGACGGTGCCGCCGAGGAACAGCAGCGTCAGGATCGGCGGCAGCACGAACACGCCGAGACGGCGGATCGGGAACTTCGCCATCAGCACGATCCACGTCACCACGGCCGCAAGGCACAGCAGCGACATGTACTCGTACATGTTGCCCCAGGGCGCGCGCCCGGCGGACAGGCCGCGCATGACCAACGAGCCGAGGTGCAGCAGCGCGCCGAGGACCGTCATCGCGGCACCCATGCGGCCGATGCGCTCGGCCCTGGTCAACTCGGCCTTGGGCTCGTCGACGAGGACGTCCGGCCCACCGGCGCCCACCAGCGCCTTGCGCGGCGCACGGGCGAAGGCCTGCTCCACCGCGTAGAGCAGGATCGCGAAGAGGTAGACCCCGAGGGCGCTGCGGTACAGCCAGTCGCTGTAGGTCGCGAAGGTCTCGTTGACCGGCATCAGGACTTCTCCTCGTTCAGCACCGCGCGGGCGAGCCGCGTGAACTCCTCGCCGTATCCTGCCTGGTCAGTGCGGGCGAGCCCGCCGACCTCGACCAAAGTACGCCCGTCTTCCAGACGAGTCGCACGGACCCACACCCTGCGGCGCTTGACGGTCAGCGAGACCCCCAGGCCGAGGATGATCAGGATGGCGAAAACCAGCACGTAACCCTGGGTCGGGTCGTGCGAGACCTGCAACGACACCCAGTCGCTCACGCTGTCGAAGCGCACCTTGGTGCCGTCGTCGAGCGCGATCTCCTCGCCCAGCGCGAGGTTCTTGCGCGCGACCTTCTGCAACCGGCCCTGGTCGACCATCTTCTGGTCGATCGAGAAGATCGACTGGCCGCGGCCGTCGTCCACGCCCAGGTCGCCCCGGTACACGTCGACGGCGACCATCGGGTCGTTCAGCGCCGGGAACTTCGAGTTCAGGATGTTGCCGTGCAGCAACGGCGTCGGCGCCAGCAGGCCCGTCACCGCGATCTGGTTCTTGCGCCGCGTCTCGGAGTCCGTGACGCCGGGCGGGTCGAACTTCGTCGCGCCCTCCGAGGCCAGCGTGAGCTGGTCGGTCGGCAGCCATTGGATGCCCTGCGTGCGCTTCTCGCCGTTGGGGAACGTCACCGTGAACGTCGGCGTGTACCCGTGGCCGAGCAGGTAGAGGCGGTCGCCCTCGGTACGCAGGGGGTGGTTGACCTGCAGCGTGTACGGGTTCCAGGTGTTCGAGGCGAGACTCTCGCCCGACTGGTAGCGGATGTCCGCCTTGAAGCCGACGGGCTGACCGTTGTCGAGGTACTCGGCGGAGAACTTGCCGATCTCGACGCAGAACGGCGTGAGGTCCGTGCCGTCGACCCGCAGGCCCGGCCGGAACTGGTCGTAGTTGAAGATGCCGCCGTTGCAGAACTGGCCGCCGTCGGCCTGGACGATGATCTGGCCCTCGTAGCTGAACATCTTGCCCAGCGCGAACGACACCAGCAGGCCGAGCAGTGCGAAGTGGAAGACCAGGTTGCCGGTCTCGCGCAGGAACCCGCGTTCGGCGCTGACCGTGTCCTCGCCGGTCTCCATCCGCCAGCCGCGCAGGACCTTCTTGGCCCGTGCGACGGCCTCGTCCGGTGTGATGTCGAGCTCGGCCTGCGCGTGGTGCGGCATCCGCGAGAGATTGCGCGGCGTCAGCACCGGCTTCGCGCGCATCTGCTTGAAGTACTCCCACGTGCGGGGAAGCAGGCACCCGACGAGGGAGGTGAACAGCAGCAGGTAGATCGCGGCGAACCACGGCGTGGCGTACACCTCGAAGAACCCGAGCTTGAGCAGGAGCTCGCCCCACCAGCCCTTCTGGGCGATGTAGTCGTCGACCTTGGCCGAGTTGAGCGACCGCTGCGGCAGCAACGCGCCGGGCATGGCCGCGAGCGCGAGCAGGAACAGCAGGGTCAGCGCGGTCCTCATCGAGGTGAGCCCGCGCCACGTGTTGCGGAGGAAGGCGATCACTAGAGCGGCAGCCTCACGACGTCGACGAACGAGTAGCGCAGCCACCCGACGAACTCACCCCAGAGCCCGGTGACCAGCGCGATCCCGACCAGGATCAGCAGCACGCCACCGAAGATCTGCACCTGACGGGCGTGCGTGCGCAGCCACTTCGTGACGCCCAGCGCCCACCGCGCGCCGAGCGCGAGGACCACGAACGGCAACCCGAGCCCCAGGCAGTAGGCCAGGACCAGCACCGCGCCGCGCGCCGTCGACGACCCGACCTCGGTGCTGCGCGCGACGGCGAGCACCCCGGCCAGCGTCGGCCCGAGACACGGCGTCCACCCGAGCGCGAACACGGCCCCGAGCACCGGCGCGCCGAACAACCCGGCGTTGGGCTTGGTGTGGAACCGCACGTCCTTCTGCAGCGCCGGAACGAGCCCGATGAACACCAGTCCCATCAGGATCGTGACGACACCACCGATGCGCTGGAACAGATCGGCGTTGAGGAACAACGCGTCCGACGCGCCGAGGATGGCCATCGAGGCCAACGCGAAGACGACCGTGAACCCGAGCACGAACAGCAACGAGGCCCCGGCGACGCGCCACCGGCCCTGCTTCGCCGGCTCGTTCGCCTCCACCCGAGGCGCCTCGGCACCGACCAGACCGGCGAGGTACGCGAGGTAACCGGGCACGAGCGGCACCACGCACGGTGACGCGAACGAGATGAAGCCAGCGAGCAAGGCAACCCCGGTGGCCAGCAGCAACGGCCCGGAGATCGCCAGATCGGTGGGGTTCACAGACCTCAGAGTAGGTAGTTGCCCAGATCACGCGACGACCGGCACCGGTTTCCACCCGACACAAGGCTTGGGCCAAAATTACGAACAATTGCCGCTTGTGGGTGACATCACGGTTGCTTAGCGTCAGGTCATGCATCGTTCCCGGCTGCTGCTCCCCGCGTTCACCGTCGCGGCGCTGGCACTGTTCGCGCAGGTACCGGCCGGTGGCGCTGCCCCGGCGATGGAATGGCGAGAGGTCTTCAACGAGGACGGCTCCATCACCCAGGCCCTGACCCCGAAAGCACCAGCCGAGAAGTCGACGAACTTCCGCGCCCTGGCGGCGGCCGACGTGATCCCCGTCCAGGTGACCGGTGACTCCGCCGAGCGCTTCGACCTCGTCTTCGTGGGCGACGGCTACACGGCCGACGACCTGGAGACCTACACCGGCAACGTGAAGAGCAAGTGGGAAGAGCTCTCCGCCGTGGAGCCCTTCGCCTCCTACAAGGAGTACTTCAACGTCTGGCAGGTCAACGTGATCTCCGCCGAGTCCGGTGTGGACCACGACCCGACCAAGGGCCTGCTCAAGAACACCGCGCTGGACATGGGTTTCTGGTGCCAGGGCCGGGACGCCAACACCGAGCGCCTGCTGTGCGTCAACGAGACCAAGGCCAAGGAGTTCGCGGCGCTGGCCCCGCAGGCCGACCAGGTGATCGCCCTCGGCAACACCGCGAAGTACGGCGGCGCGGGCGGTTCGGTGGCCACCGCGTCCGGCTCGAACGCCCAGGCCGGCCAGATCGCGATCCACGAGCTCGGCCACTCGATCGGCGGCCTGGCCGACGAGTACGACTACCCGTACGCCAACTACGTGGGCTCCGAACCGCGCGAGATCAACGTGACCAACGACCCGACCGGCGCGAAGTGGGGCGAGTACCTGGGCAAGCCCTCCCCGGACGGCGGCGTGGTCGCCCCGGTCGAGGGTGCGCGGTACTACAAGACCGGCCTCTACCGGCCGACCGGCAACTCGATCATGCGCACGCTGGGCAAGCAGTTCAACTCGATCGGCCGGGACGCGATGATCAAGGCCTTCAAGGCCAAGATCCCGTCGCTGAACGCTCCGGTGGAACCGCCCGCCCAGTAAGCGATGAAAAAGGGGGCCGCGAAGGCCCCCTTTTTCATTCCTTGGCCAGTTCGTCCAGAACGGACTGGAGGTCGGAGGCCAGCACCGGTACCAGGAACGCCGCCGCCACCTTGTGGTCCTTGTCCACGATGAACGTGGAAGGCACGGTGTTGGCCGGAACTCCCCGGAACACGTTGATGAAACTCCGCGCCGAAGCGTCGTAAATGGACGGATAGGTCAGCGACCGGTCCTTCATGAAGTCCCGGGGATGATCCTTCGAGGTCTCCTTGACGTCGACCCCGAGCACCTGGGTACCGGCGTCGAAGACCTTCTGCATCTCGGGCGCCTCGGTCCGGCAGGGCCCGCACCAGGCTCCCCAGATGTTGATCACGACGGGCTTGCCCGCGTAGTCGGAGAGCTTGACGACCTTGCCCTCTTCGAGCAGGGACTCGCCTTCGAGCCCCTTCAACTCCTTGCGCTCGCCAGGCGCGTACCGGATCTTGACCTGCCCGCCGGGCGCCACGAGGTAGAAGTCCCCGGCCCCGATCTGGGCGGCGTCCTTTCCGGTCGTGCACCCGGCGAGCAACAACAAAAGCACCAGAAAACGCTTCATGCCCCGGTCACCCGAGGGTTGGTAGCACCCACCGGTTCGGAGTAGGCGATGCGCACGAGCTGCTCGCCCTCGAAGATCAGCGAGGTGAGCGAGGCGAGCGAGCACTCCCGCTTGCGCGGGTCGTGCCACATCCGCTTGCCCTCCAGGAACCGTCGCACGGTCCAGATGGGCAGCTGATGCGAAACGCACACGGCCTCATGGCCCTCGGCGGCGGCCCGGGCCTTCTGCACCGCTCCCAGCATCCGGTGAGCGATCTCGATGTACGGCTCGCCCCACGACGGCTTGAACGGGTTGACCAGCTTCGACCAGTGCTGGGGAGAGCGCAGCGCCCCGTCGCCGACAGCGACCTTCAGCCCCTCGAACTGGTTGTCGGCCTCGATCAACCGGTCGTCGGTCGCGAGCTCCAGCCGATGCGAGTCGGCGATGGGCGACGCGGTCTGCTGTGCACGGTCCAAAGGGGACGCGACGACGTGCACGATGTCGTGGTCCGCCAGGTGTTCGGCCACGGTCAGCGCCTGCTTCTGCCCCCGCTCGGACAGCTTGAAGCCGGGCAGGCGGCCGTAGAGGATGCCGGTCGGGTTGTGCACCTCGCCGTGGCGGAGCAGGTGGACGACGGTGCGGGTCACTTGCTGGCCTCCTTGGCGGCACGGGCCGCGTGCGGCAACGCGTCGGCGATCACTGCGAACTCCTCTTCACCCATGGCGGCGTTCACGAACCACGCCTCGAACGCCGACGGCGGGGCGTAGACGCCTCGCTCCAGCAGTGCGTGGAAGAACGGCGGGAAGCGCCACGTCTCACACGCCTGCGCGCCCGCGTAGTCCTTCACCTCGGTGGCACCGAAGAACACGCTCACCAGGTTGCCGGCGAACTGCACGCGGTGCTCGACTCCGGCCTCGGTCAGCGCGGCCGTGAACAGCGCGCCGAGGCGCGTGGCGTTGCGGTCGAGGGCCCGGTAGACGTCCTCGTCGGCGGCCTTCAACGTGGCCAGGCCGGCGGCGACGGCGACGGGGTTACCCGACAGCGTGCCCGCCTGGTAGACGGGGCCGGAGGGCGCCAGGCGGGACATCACGTCCGTGCGGCCGCCGAACGCCGCCGCGGGCAGGCCACCGGACATGACCTTGCCGAACGTGTAGAGGTCACCGCGCACGCGCTCCAGGCCGAACCAGCCGGCCCGCGAGACGCGGAAGCCGGTCATGACCTCGTCCATGATCAGCAACGCGCCGTCGGCGTCGCAGATCTCGCGCAGGCCCGCGTTGAAGTCGGAGCCGGGCGCGACCGCGCCCATGTTGCCCGCCGCCGCCTCGGTGATGACGCAGGCGATCTCGCCGGGGTTCTCCGCGAACGCCGCGCGCACGGCCTCGATGTCGTTGTACGGCAGGACGATCGTGTCCTCGGCCTGCGCACCCGTGACGCCGGGCGACGAAGGCAGGCCCAGGGTCGCGACGCCGGAGCCCGCCTGGGCGAGCAGCGCGTCGACGTGGCCGTGGTAGCAGCCGGCGAACTTGATGACCTTGCGGCGCTCGGTGAAGCCGCGCGCGAGGCGGATCGCGCTCATCGTGGCCTCGGTGCCCGAGTTGACCAGGCGGACCTGCCGGACCGGCTCGACGCGGTCGATGATCTCGGCCGCGAGGTCGATCTCGCCCTCGGTCGGCGTGCCGAACGACAGACCGTTCACCGCCGCCTTCTGCACGGCCTCGACCACGGCCGGGTGGGCGTGCCCGAGGATCATCGGGCCCCACGAGGACACCAGGTCGACGTAGCGGTTGCCGTCCGCGTCCCACAGGTGCGGGCCCTCGCCGCGAACCATGAATCGCGGGGTGCCGCCGACGGAGTGGAACGCCCGCACCGGAGAGTTGACCCCGCCGGGGGTCAGCGTCGACGCGCGCTCGAACAGGGCCTGGGATCGACTCGCAGTCACGTACCCCAGTCTCACATGTCGGAGTCGGCGGCTTTCTGCGGCCGGGTGCGCACAGCCAGCAGGACCTGCCGCACGGCGTCGAGGAGGAAGACCACGGCCAGCGTGAGAGCGCCGGCGGCGGTGCCCAGCCAGTTGCCGTGATAGCGCGTGGAGATCAACGGCTCGCGGCCGTCGATCGGGTACTCCAGGCGCACGACGCCGCGGTTCCAGGCCCACACGGCAACGATCACCAGCACGACGATCGCGACGACCTCACCCGCGGCGATGAGCCACCGCTTGGGCTGGTGCAGGCTCGGACCGACCGGCGGGGCCGCCTCAGGCTCCGCCACGACGGTGTCCGACTCCGGCTCAGTCACGGCCTCTGTCACGTCGCTCACCCTCTCACGACCCGCCGCAGCGCCGCGAGGAAGGCTTCCGGATCACGCGCCCATCCCAGCACCACCGTGCCGTCGACCAGCCGCAACGGCATCGCGGTCGTTCCCTTGGGCACCGACCAGCCGCCGCCGAGCACCTTGGCGCCCGTGGGAGCGCCGACGTCGGTGAAGGCCTGGATCATCGCGACCGGCAGCTTCTCCCGCCCGAACTGGGCCTCTTCGGTCGTCAGCACGACGCTGCCGGTCTTGACCCGCAGGTTCACCCACAACACCGCGCACAGCGTCAGCACGAGCCCCACGATCGTCCACAGCGCCGCAGACGCGGGCCCGGTGATGAGCTCGATCAGGTATCCGGCGACCGCGAACCCCGGTCCCCACACCAACGGCCACCAGCTGCTGCCGGACTCCCGGTAGAGCACTAGCGCACGAACTTGTTCGAGGCGGGCAGGAACTGCAGCACCACGGCCGCGATGGTCAGCCCGATCACCACGACGCTGATCACCAGGCTCGGCTGCCACACCCGCGCGTTCAGCGAGATGAGCATGATGGCGATCATCGACAGGAACCCGATCACACCGAGGATCGTGAGCAGGATGCGCGCCCAGTTCTGGCCGTTGCGCAGCACGACGGCGAACGCGACGTACGGCGCCGCGGCGACGAGCATGGCGAACCCGAACAGCACGGCCATGACCCGCACACCGAGCTCACCGGCCTGCCGGTCCTCGTCCGTGACGACGCTGTCCTGGTTGACGAAGTAGTCGCCGTTCACGAGCAGCATCACCGGGAGCACGGCCACCGAGAGCACGGCGCCCGCGATCCAGATCCACATCGCGGCGGTGATCGTGGCGGGCCGCGGCGGCGCCATCTCGTGGGGCAGCACGGGCGAGAGCGGCGCCATCGCGAAGCTCGCCTGCCCGACCTGGTTCACCTGGTACTGCCCGGCGGGCGCCGGGGCCACGGGATAGGCGCCGGCGGGGTTCTGCCACTGGACGTCGTCAGGGTTCTGCTGCTGCCACGGGTCCTGCGGATAGGTCACTGCTCTCGCACCTCCGCGATCCACTGTGCCGTACGCGCCTGCCACGTGAAGACGATTGCGAAGCAGATGAGCAGCAACGTGACCAAGTTCGACGCGCTGATGCCGACGAACAGGATCCAGACCATGTGCGCGATGGCGACGAACGACAACGTGATCCGCGCCCAGTTCCTGCGCTTGAGGAACAGCCTGGTCAGCACCACGTAGGCCGCCACGAAGATCAGCGCGACCCCGGACAGCGTGGCCAGGAAGCTCGTGACCTGTCCTGACGTCCAGTCGGTCAGGCGCTGCACCTCACCGCGCTGGAACCACAGCCCGGCCGTGGTGAACACCACGAAGACGGCCGTCGCGAGCCAGAGTCCGACCGCGATGCGGACCGGCCGGGGAGCGTCGTTCACGTCAGCTGCTCGCGCTCGGCCAGGTAGTCGGTCGACTGCCGGAAGTAGAACAGCACCAGGCCGGAGATCGCGATCAGCAGCGTCACGATCCCAAGAGGGCTCGAGATCATCTGGAAGAAGAGCCCGATCAGCAACGTGATCATCAGGCCGGTGCGGCTCCTCCTGATCCCCGCCTTGACCTTGCCCGCGAACCACACCGAGAGACCGGCCAGCACGAGCGTCACGACCAGCGAGACGATCACCAGGGTGTTCACCGACGAGGTGATCATCTCCCGCGTGACCTTCGGGTCCTTGTTGCCTTGGAGGGAGGCCTCGACCAGCACCTGCTTGTTGAGCAACACGTACAGCGAGGCCAGCACGCTCAGGGCCACACCTGCCACGACGAGCCAGTAGCCCGCGGTGATGGTGCGAGGGGTGCCCGATTCCTTCGGAGACGTCACGCTCGAAACCTAGGTCCGCAGGAAGGTGCTGTCCACCGTGACGCGCTTCCTGAAGTGCGCGGACACCCGGTACATCAGCACGATCGCGGTCGCGTCCAGCGCAGTGGTGACCAGCGTTACGGCCAGATCGACCGCCCGCATCTCCACGCCGAGTTCCGCGGCGACCCCGCTCGCCCAGGCACCGAGCCGGAACAGTCCGAACGCGACGGAGGCACCGCCCAGCACGGTCAGCACGATCCGGGCCCAGTTGCGGCCACGCGCCATCGCGTTGGCAAGGCGCGTGTAAGCAAGCAGGACCGCGACGGCGATCAGCAGTCCGAAGAGGACACCACCGTTGACGCCGGCGTCGATCTGATCCTGGTTCATCGCCGGGTTCTGCCGGCGCGCTTCGGCCACCAGGGTCTCGCGGTCGAAGAGCTGCACCACGAACCGCAGCATGCCGACGCACGCGCTGGCGATCCACAACCAGCGCGCGACGTCGATCAGCTTCGGGGTCGGGGTTACCGGTCCAGCCATCGGGCGGCTTCGGTTGCCCAGTACGTGAGCACGATGTCCGCGCCGGCACGACGGATGGACGTGAGCGACTCCAGGATCGAGCGCTCGCGGTCGATCCAGCCGTTCGCGGCGGCGGCCTCGATCATCGAGTACTCGCCGGAGATCTGGTACGCCGCAACGGGTACGTCCGAGATCTCGGCGACCGAGCGCAGCACGTCCAGGTACAGCAGGGCGGGCTTGACCATGACCATGTCCGCGCCCTCGGCGAGGTCCAGCTGCACCTCGCGGATCGCCTCGCGGGCGTTCGCCGGGTCCTGCTGGTAGGTCTTGCGGTCACCTGAGAGCTGCGACTCGACGGCGTCGCGGAACGGGCCGTAGAACGCCGACGCGTACTTGGCCGAGTAGGCCAGGACGCCGGTGTCGGCGAGGCCCGCCTGGTCCAAAGCGTTGCGGATGAAGGCGATCTGGCCGTCCATCATGCCGCTGGGGCCGACGACGTGGGCACCGGCGCGGGCCTGGGCCACGGCCATCTCGCCGTAGACCTCCAGGGTCGCGTCGTTGTCCACGCTGCCGTCGGCGGTGAGAACGCCGCAGTGGCCGTGGTCGGTGAACTCGTCGAGGCAGCAGTCCGACATGAGGACGGTGCTGTCGCCCAGCTCTGCACGCAGGTCGCCCAGTGCGGCGTTGAGGATGCCGTCCGGGTCGGTGCCGCCGGAACCGACGGCGTCGCGCACGGCGGGGACGCCGAACAGCATGATGCCGCCGACCCCTGCCTGCACGGCCTCGACCGCGGCCTTGCGCAGCGAGTCACGGGAGTGCTGCAGGACGCCCGGCATGCTGCTGATCTCAGCAGGCTCGGCCAGGCCTTCCTTGACGAACATCGGCAGCACGAGCTGCCTCGGGCGCACCTCGGTCTCGGAGACCAGGCGGCGCATGGCGGGCGTCGTGCGCAGACGCCTCGGCCGGTGCAGTGGGTACATCGTTGACTCCCTGACGGAAGAGAGTCGAAGGGGCCACTCAAAGGATCTTGAGTGGCCCCGACGGCTTCGTTGACTTAGCTGCGGCGCAGACGCTTGGTCTTGCGCGGAGGAGGCAGCGCTCCCTCGGCGCGCAACCGGGCGGCGTGGGCGGCCAGCGCGTCGACCAGCGCGGGCACGTTCGCCTCCTCGGGCTGCACGTCGACCCGGAGGCCGAACTCCCGCGCCGTCTCGGCGGTCTGCGGGCCGATGCACGCGACGAGCGTGCGGGCGTGCGGCTTGCCCGCGATGCCGACCAGGTTCCGCACGGTCGACGACGAGGTGAAGCACACCGCGTCGAAGCCACCGGACTTGATCATCTCGCGGGTGTCGGCGGGCGGCGGGGCCGCACGCACGGTGCGGTACGCCGTCACGTCGTCGATCTCCCAGCCACGTTCGCGCAGGCCCGCGGCCAGCGTCTCGGTGGCGATGTCGGCCCGCGGCAGCAGCACGCGGTCGACCGGGTCGAGAATGTCGTCGTAGGGCGGGAAGTCGTTCAGCAGGCCCTCGGACGACTGGTCACCCGACGGCACGAGCTCCGGGATGATGCCGAACGAGCGCACCTTCGCGGCCGTGGCCTCGCCGACGCACGCGATCTTCACGCCGGAGAACGCACGGGCGTCCAGGCCGAACTCGCGGAACTTCTCCCACACCGCGCGGACGGCGTTGGTCGAGGTGAAGACGACCCACTGGTAGCGGCCGTCGACGAGACCCTTGACCGAGCGCTCCATCTGCGCGGGGCTGCGGGGCGGCTCGACCGAGATCGTCGGCACCTCGACGGCGATAGCGCCGTGCGAGTGCAGACGCTCGCTCATCGCGCCGGCCTGCTCCTTGGTCCGCGGGACCAGCACTCGCCAGCCGTACAGCGCCCGCGACTCCCACCAGGAGAGCTTCGAGCGGTTGGCGGCGGCGGCACCGACGGTGACGACCAGCGGGCCGCCCATCTCACCGGCGTCGGCCGCGACGGCGGCCAGCGTGGTGTCGATGGTGCGCTGCTGGAAGCCCGTTCCCTCGGCGGTCACGGCGACTGGCGTCTGCGGCGCGAGGCCGTTCTCCACCAGGTTCGACGCGGCCTCTGCCAGGTGCGAGCCGGTCGCGTGCAGCACGAGCGTGCCGGGCGCGGCGGCGAGGCCGGCCCAGTCCGTCACGGCGCGCACGTCGACCTCAGTGTGCACGCCACCGAGAGCGACACCCGCGTACGCCGGAACCGCGGTGCCCGAGGGCACTCCGGGTACGACGTCGAACGGGATCGTCGACTTCGCGACGGCCTGCGCTTCCTTGACGACCGAGTCGAGCGTCAGCGGGTCACCCGCGACGAGACGGACGACGGTCGCACCGTTGCGCGCCTCGTTCACCAGGTCCTTGGCCACGTCGGCGGACTCGCCGACAGCGGGGCGGACCTCGACTCCCTCCGGCACGGTCGCGAGGACGTCCGAAGGAACGTCCGGGTCCGTGACCACGAGTTCAGCCCTGGTGAGCAAGTCGTGGGCCCGGACCGTGAGCAGCCCGGTGTCGCCGGGGCCGGAGCCCACGAAGGCGATGCGTCCGGGGGTCTTGCGTGCGCGGGTCATCAGGGCACTCCCCATCGATTACGCCTCTGGACCGCTGAGAACCGCGGCCCCGAGGTCGAGCAACTCGGCGGCCAGCGCCCGGCCAAGTCCCTCAGCTTCGGTCAAGTCACCGGTGGCGGACGCCCGGAGGAGATCGTTCTCCGGCGTCGCAGCGACCCCGCGCAGAGAAAGCCGGTACACGACCTTCCCGTCGTCATCGAGGTCTTCCACCACATCGGCCAGCGCGCCGACCGGCGCGCTGCAGCCCGCTTCGAGCGCGGCCAGCATGGCGCGCTCAGCGGTCACAGCGGCCCGGCTGGCCGAATCGTCCAAAGTGGACTGGATCAGGTGCTCGGCGTCGACGTCGTCGACCCGGCACTCGACTGCCAACGCACCCTGCGCGGGTGCGGGAAGCATCTGGATGGGCTCCAGGTTCTCGGTGATCTCGCTCGTGCGGCCGAGCCGCGCGATGCCGGCGCGTGCCAGCACCACCGCGTCGAGCTCACCGTTGCGGACCTTGCCGATCCGCGTGTCCACGTTGCCGCGCAACGGGACGATGTCCAGCCCGAGGCCGAGGGCCTCCAACTGGGCCGCGCGGCGCGGCGAACCGGTGCCCACAGTGGACCCCTGCGGCAGCTCACCGAGCGTGAGGCCGTCGCGCGCCACGAGTGCGTCGCGCGGGTCCTCTCGCTGGGGTACGGCCGCGAGCGTCAGCCGGGGGTCCGGCGCGGTCGGGAGGTCCTTGTAGGAATGGACGGCGACGTCGATCTCGTCGTTCGCGAGCGCGTCACGAAGAGCCGACGTGAAGACGCCGATGCCGATCTGGGCGATCGGAGCGTCGGAGAGGTCGCCCGGCGTCTTGATGACGACGATCTCGACCTGTGCTCCGGCAGCCTTCAGCGCCTCGGCCACGGTTCCCGTCTGCGCGAGCGCCAGAGCGCTGCCTCGGGTACCGATCCGTAGGGTGCGGGTCACCGCGTTTCACCATCCACAGAAGACTTGGTCTGACTGACAACCCCAGGCGACTGGGGGTCGAGCCCGAACAGTTCGCGGAGAGCCTCCGCGTAGCCGGTACCACCAGGGGCGGAGGCGAGCTCCTTCACCCTGACGGTCGGCGTGTGCAGGAGCTTGTCTACAACGCGGCGCACCGTCTTGGCCAATTCACCGCGTGTCGCGGCGTCCAGTTCGGGAAGTCGCGAATCAAGACGGAGCAGTTCGGCGTCGACCACCTCGGCGGCCCGCTTGCGCAGGGCCGTGACGGTCGGCGTGACCTCGGCGGACCGCTGGCCCGCGAGGTAGGCCTTCACCTCGTCGGCGACCAGCTGGACCGCCAGCCGCGTGTCCTGGCCGGCGGGCGCGTCCGAGAGGCGGCGCTGCAGCGTTTCCAGATCCACCACACGAACGTTCGGCAGTTCGGCCGCGGCCGGGTCGACGTCCTTGGGCAGGCCCAGGTCGCACACGACCAGCGGCCGCGAGCGCTTGCTGATCATGTCCGCGCGGACGACCGTGTCGACCGACCCGGTGCACGCGAAGACGATGTCCGCGAGGTCGATCTCGACGCCCAGCGCGGCCAGGTCGACGGCCGTCGCGGGGACGCCCTCGGCCTTCAGCGACGTGGCGAGACGCACACCGTTGGCCTGCGTCCGGTTCGCGATGACGACCTCGCCGATGCCCGCCCTGCGCAGGTGCGCGGCGGCCAGGCCACCCATGGCGCCCGCGCCGACGAGCAGCGCGCGCTTGCCCACGAGGGTGCCCAGCTGGGCCTCGGCGTCACCGAGGGCCTCGGACACGACCGACGCGCCCGCGTGGTCGATGCCGGTCTCGGAGTGCACGCGCTTGCCGACGCGCAGCGCGTTCTGGGTCAGTTCGTGGACGGTCCTGCCGACGGTGCCCGCCTCGTCCGCCGCCGCGTACGCACCGCGCAGCTGGCCGAGGATCTGGGACTCGCCGACGACCATCGAGTCGAGGCCGGCCGCGACGGAGAACAGGTGCTCGACGGCAGCGGCGGCGTAATGCACGTAAAAGTGCTCGTAGAGCGAGTTCGCGTCGACCTGGGCGTGCTGCGCGAGGACGTCGACGACCTCGGACATGCCGCCGTGGAACGACTCGACGACGGCGTAGACCTCGACCCTGTTGCAGGTCGACAGGACCATCGCCTCGGAGACGCTGGGCGCGGCGAGCAGCTGACCGAGGACCTTGGGCAGGTTCGGCTCGGCCACGGTGACGCGTTCCAGGACGGGAACGGGGGCGGTGCGGTGCGACAGACCGACTACGAGCAAGCTCATGTGGTCACCACGTCTGCCGGAGCCGATTGGCTCACGCTCACGGGCGAATCACCATCCCGTCCACACCGAGTCCGTTGTTGCCGACCGAGACGTTGGCAGCTTCGTCCGCACGTCGAGCGACGTGGAACGACAGGATCTGCATCTCGACCGCCAAGTCAACCTTGCGCACCTCGACGTTGTCTGGAACCTGAAGGACAACTGGTGCAAAGTTCAGAATGCACTGGACGCCCGCAGATACCAAACGGTCGCAAACCGACTGAGCCGCAGGCGGCGGCGTCGCGATGACGCCGATCGACACCTCGCGCTCCATGCAGACCGACGTGATCTCGTCGATGTGGTTGACGGGGATGCCCCCAACAGGGATTCCGACGAGATCGGCGTCCACGTCGAAGAGGGCGGTGACCGGGAAACCGCGACCGGGGAACCCGCCGTAGTTGGCGAGAGCGTGACCAAGGTTACCGATGCCGACGACGGCCACGGAGTGGTTGCGGGTGAGGCCGAGGATGCGCTCGATGTGGCTCACGAGGACCTCGACGTCGTACCCGACGCCCCTCGTGCCGTAGCTGCCGATGTAGCTCAGGTCCTTGCGGAGCTTCGCCGCGTTGACGCCGGCGGCCTGGCTCAGTTCCTCGCTGGAAACCGCCGTCACGCCCTGGTCGGCCATGCCGGACAGCGCGCGCAGGTACACGGCGAGGCGGGCCACGGCCGCTTCCGGGATCGCACGAGCGCGCTCCCTGTCGGCAGGCTCCAGAGGGGTGGTGGTCGTCTCACCTTCGCCCCGCTGTGATGCCACGCTCTCCGACCTCCGGGTGTGCTTCACCGCAGGGACCCCGCGGCGTTGGTGATGCTCACACCGTACCGCTTGTGAACGCATGCACAAAGTCGGTGATCGGGTGTCACAGCACTGGTGACAGGGCGTGACCAGCGCTTCAGCGGTTCATGATCACTACGGGGTGAGCGCCTACTCGACGGTGAAGGTGACCGAATGCCATCCCGTCGCGCCGTCGGGAACGGGGTCCAGGCGCGCCTGGTCCTGGGTGAACCCGGATTTGTCGGTGGCCCGGCACTCGACCGTGTGACTGCTCTGGGAGAGGTCCGTCTCGATCTTCCACATCCGCCAGGTGCTGTCGCTGACGTCGGCGCCGAGCTCGGTCTCCTGCCACGGCCCGCCGTCGAAGCGGACCTCGACCTTGGCCACGCCCTTGGGCTGCGCCCACGCCGTTCCGGCGATGACGGCCTTGCCCTGGACCTTGCCCATCCGCTTCGGCCGGTCGATCCGCGAGGACGCCTTGATCGGCGCCCGCGTCGCCCACCCGCGCGGGATCCAGTACCCCTGGTCCTTCGCGAACGTCGTGACGTTGAGGTCGGTGACCCACTTGGTCGCGGAGACGTAGCCGTAGAGCCCCGGCACCACGAGCCGCGCGGGGAAGCCGTGCTCCGCGGGCAGCGGCTCGCCGTTCATGCCGATCGCGATCAGCCCGTTCTCCAGCACGTAGTCGAGCGGGCTGCCCGCCGTGAACCCGTCGTCGCTCGTGCTGAACAGCTGGTCGGCACCGGCCTTCACGCCGGCCTCCCGCAGCACGTCGCCGATCTTCACGCCGATGAAGTTGGCGGTGGAGATGTACGGCCCGCCGACCTCGTTGGAGACGCAGGTCAGCGTGACCGTCTCCTCGACGAGGTCCTTGCTGCGGATCTCCTCGAACGTGAGCACCATCGGCCGCTCGACCATGCCGTGCACCCGCAGCGCCCACTCCTCGGCCCGGATCCGCGGCACGCTCAGCGCGGTGTCGATCCGGTAGAAGTCCTTGCCGCTGGTGATGAAGCTCGGGGTGCCGTCCTTGACGAAGTCGGCGTTGAACGGGATCTCCGGCGCCTTGACCTTCGGCGTGAGGTCCCCGATGGCCTGCCGCGAGCCCTCGACGTCCGTCCGGTTGCCGAACAGCTGCCCCGCGACCCCGGCGAAGACCGTGAGCCCGGCGGTGATCAGGAACCCGCGCCGGCTGTCGCTCTCCTCGGCCTCTTTGTGCAGGTAGCGGAACACGTAGACGCCCGCGGCCGTGCTGGCGACGGGCGCGAGGACCGCGAGCTGCCCGACGTCCGGCCTCGTGACGACCGCCGCGACCCCCACGAACCCGAGCAGCACGGCCACCAGCGACCCCGGCGCGGCGCTGTTCCTGCTGGCCAGCCCCGCTGCCACGCCGATGCCCGCGAGGACCAGGGCCATGCCGCTGAGCAGCACGAGCTTGTCCGCCGTGCCGAACGTGGAGACCGCGAAGTCCTTCAGCCACGACGGCGTGAGGTCGATCGCGGCGTTGCCCACCGCGAGGTACGGCGACGCGCTGATGCCCACGAAGGCCGCCACCAGATGCCCCGCCGCTAGGGCGGCCACGAGGGCGAGCAGTCCGGTCAGTGCGGCCTTGGCGGGCTTCATGCCTCTCATTCGACACCCGAACGGCCCCGGTTCGCTCAGGTCGTAAGCCCTCGGTAATCAACTCCTACGCTGGGAGGCGTGTCCGAAGACGGCTGGCCTGAGCAGGAGTACGTCGCGTACCTCGAGAACGAGCGCGCGAACTACGCCTGGACGTTGCAGCACTACGGCGACATGTCCGCAGATGAGGCCGTGGCGGCCGCCCTCGCGAGCTACCCGTACGAACCGCCGGACGCGCCCTACCGAGGCCTGCACTTCAACAAGGAGGCCTGGTACTGGGCGGCTGAGCGGATCGCGGAGGCCAGGGGAACCGACCCGCACGACTTCCCGGCCATGCCGCCCGAGTACCCCGGCTACGTCGAGCCTGGCGTGATCGAGCCGTCCGAGGAGCAACTGGCGGCGCTCCGACGCAGGCTGGACGGCGGCGAGGGCTGAACGGCGTCGGCTGAACGCCGTCGGCAGACGAGTCTCCGGCAGACGAGTCCCCGGCAGACGTGACCCGCCCACGAGTCCCCGACCACATGACCCCGGCCCACGTGCCAGCCCATGTAAACCCCGGCCGATGTGACACCCAGCCGGGACTAGCCGGCGAGGGCCGCCCGCAGGCGGTCATCCTCCACCTTCCAGTACCCGTGCTCGGCCCCGTCCACCAGGAACACCGGCACCCGGTCCCCGTACTCGGCCCGCAGCTCCGGATCGGCGTCCACGTCCTCGACGGACCAGGTCGCGCCAGCCTCGGCGCAGATCCGCTCGATCTCGGTCGCCGCCTCCTCGCAGGCGTGGCAGTCGACCCGGCTCATCAGCGTGACGTGGTGGCTCATGCCGGTCATGCTCCCAGTGGCTTGCGCAGGACGGCGCGCGCCAGCTTGCCGGTCGGCGAGTGCGGCAGGGCCGGGGCGAACTCCACCGACGTCGGCACCTTGAACTTGGCCAGGCGGGCGGCGCAGTGCGCGACGACGTCCTCGATCGACACGGTGGCGCCGTCGCGGAGCACCACGACGACCTTCACCGACTCGCCGGTCTTCTCGTCCGGCACGCCGACGGCCGCGGCCTCCACGACCCCGTCCATCTCGCCGACGACCTGTTCGACCTCGTGCGGGTAGACGTTGAAGCCGTTGACGATGATCAGGTCACCGGCGCGGTCCACCAGGTGCAGGTCGCCGTCGGCGTCGATGAAGCCGACGTCGCCCGTGCGGAACCAGCCGGAGCTGTCCGGGCCGTACGCGCCGTCCGGCCAGTAGCCGCTGAAGAGGTTGTCGCCCTTCGCGGAGACCAGGCCCGTACCGGGTTCGTCCTCGTCGATGTCGAGCACCGAGCCGTCGGTGTCGACCAGGCGGATCTCGACGCCGGGGAGTGCCTGGCCCACCGAACCCGGCTTCGGCGTGCCGCCGACCAGCGTGGACGTCAGCACCGGGCCCGTCTCGGTCAGGCCGTAGCCCTCGAAGATCGGGATGCCGATCGCGCCGCGCATCTCCGCGATGACGCTCGCCGGGAGCGGGGCAGCGCCGGAGGTGAAGAGGCGAACGGTGGCGAGCTTCTCGCGCAGCACGTCGACCGGGTTCGCGAGCAGCGCCCGGTACATGGGCGGCACGCCGACCATCGTGGTGACGCGGTGCTCCTCGATGACGTCCAGCGCCGCCGCCGGGTCGAAGCGCTCCAGCAGGACCGCCGTGGCGCCGGCGCCCGCCACCTGCAGCAGGCCCGGGCCGAGGCCGTAGACGTGGAACAACGGCAGCGCGAGCAGCACCCGGTCGCCCGCCGTCACGGGGGCGGGGCGCAGGGAGGCGCACTGCGAGACGTTCGCGAGCAACGCCCGGTGCGACAGCATCGCGCCGCGCGGCACGCCGGACGTGCCCGAGGTGTAGCCGAGAACCGCCAGGTCCTCACCGCCGCGAACGGCCTCGAAACGCTCACCGACGGCGGTCACGTCCGGGACGTCGAGGACCTGGGCATCCGAGCCCTCGCCGTCGCCCACGAGCAGCGCGGCGCCGGAGTCGGCGAGGATCCGCTGGAGCTCGCGGGGCGGGATGCCGGGGCCGGTGGGCACCACGACGCCGCCCGCACGCAGAATTCCGAACACGGCGACCACGAACTCGGGGCTCGTGGGCAGCCGTACCGCCACTCGGTCGCCCGATTCGAGTCCTGAATCAGCCAAATGGCGGGCGAAAGCATCGGTCGCGCCGTCGATGGTTTCCCACGTGAGGCTCTTACCGCTCGCTACGTCGACCAAGGCGACGTGGCTGGGTCCCCGCTGTGCCGAAGCACGGACCAGATCTGACACATTGCGAGCGGAAGTCAACATGGCCTCCTCATGAACAACTGGACGCTTCGAGCAGTCTTCCACGCGTGACGAGCGTCATGAAGTCACGGTTGGCTCGTCTACACCACAGAACACCGTCCGCTACCTACTACGGAGTAACAACACGTATGCTGCCGCCACGGCGACTCTGTGGAGGTGCCGCGAGCCGATGACCGCGCGGGCACGACCGAACACGATCAGGACCACCCGAACCATGACGGGGGGTCAGCACGACAACGCCACCGACGAGCCGTGGCAGCTCGTCAAGGCCGCCCAAGAGGGTGACACCGAGGCGTTCGGAGTGCTCTACGACAACTACGTCGACATGGTGTTCCGCTATGTCCTCTTCCGGGTGGGCGGCGATCGCGCGTTCGCCGAGGACGTGACGAGCGAGACGTTCCTCAGGGCGCTGCGGAGCATCGCCTCGGTCAGCTACCAGGGCCGCGACGTCGGGGCGTGGTTCGTCACGATCGCCCGCAACATCGTGTTCGACCACGTGAAGTCGAGCCGCTACCGGCTCGAGGTCACCACGGCTGAGCTGCAGGACAACCGCGAGGAGACGAGCGGCCCTGAACAGGAGGTCATGACCGAGGCGACCAACGCGGAGCTGCTCCGGTGCGTCTCCCAGCTGGGTGATGACCAGCGCGACTGCATCGTGCTGAGGTTCATCGAGGGCAAGTCCGTGTCCGAGGTCGCGCAGATCATGGACCGCAACGAAGGCGCCGTGAAGGCGCTGCAACACCGGGCCGTGAGGCGGCTCGCACAGATTCTTCCGTCGTGGTTGCGGTGATTGCGATCGCAGACGCGTAACCCAAAGCAGATCAACTTCGTTACTCGGGCTGAGATGGACGGCAAGGGAAGAACACCGCGGTGGCGGCACACGGAGCACGAGCGCTTCGCTCGTGCCGTTGAAGGCGGCCCACAGCCGGTGGGGAACGACGACCTCGCTGAGGACCTCGCGATCGTCGAACTCCTCCGGAGGATGGACGTCGGTCCGGACGCCGAGGCGCGCGAACGGATGAGACAGCGCGTCCTCACCGCGCCCCCACCTGAGAAGCCACTGGAGCTCTCGTCGGTAAGACGGGTGGGAGCGCGCGCACGATTAGCGGTCGCAGCGGCCGCGGTCCTCTGCTTGCTGTTGTCACTCGCCGGCATGAGTGTGCTGCTCAGCCGTGACGCGCTCCCGGGAGATCCGCTCTACGGCATCAAACGCACCACCGAAAGCGCCTCGCTGGGCCTGACCTTCGACGACGAGGACCGCGCCCTCAAGCACCTGGAGTTCGCCGCGTCCAGGGTCACCGAGATGGAGACCCTCGCCGACCGCTCCTCGGCCCCGGAAGCGCAGCTCACCGCGCTGTCCGACCTGGACGCCGACGCGGTCGAGGGCGCCCGCCAGCTCACCACCTACGCGGCCGCGTCCGACGAGACGGCCCTGCCCGCGCTCCGCGACTGGGCACTCGGCCAGTACATGAAGCTCGGCACGCTTCGCCCCCGTCTGCCCGGCGACGCCGGTGCCCACGCCGACACCACGATGTGGCTGCTGGCGAGCATCGCGCAGCGCGCCCACGACCTGGCCGCACGAGCCGGGTGCGACGCCGTGACCAGCGGTTCGTCCGACCCGCTCGGCCCGTTGCCGGCCAAGGACGCGTGCGCCGCGGCCGTCACCGACCCGAACTCCTCGACGGGCCGCAAGCCGTCCTCGGTGCAGCCGACCCCGTCCGGCCTGCCCGTGCCGTCCGGCTCGGTGGCTCCTCCGGTCCAGCCCACCCAGTCGGTGGCGCCGGGCACGTCGAACCCGCAGACGTCCCAGCCGGGCACGTCCACGAAGCCGTCGACGGGCAAGCCGGGAATCACGATTCCGCTGCCGCTCCCGTTGCCGAGCATCTCGCTTCCGCTGCTCCCCGGCATCAGCTTCGGCTGAGTCGGGCGCTTTCCGACGAACCTGATCGCTACGCTTGGGACATGGCAAGCAAGCGTGACGTGGAGAGCGACCGGCTGGCCGAACTAGCCGGCGAGGCATCGGCAGACGCGGCGATCCAGGCTGCCGCAATGGCGCCAGAGCTCGAAGCGTCACTGACGGTCCCGCCGGACCTGACGGCGGCGGCCTTCTTCGACGTGGACAACACGATGATGATGGGCGCGTCGATCTTCCACTTCGCCCGCGGCCTGGCCGCGCGCAAGTACTTCTCGTCCTCGGACCTCGCGGGCTTCGTCTGGCAGCAGCTCAAGTTCCGCGTCGGCGGCCGCGAGGACCCGGAGTCGGTCAAGGCCTCCCGCGAGCAGGCCCTGTCCTTCGTGGCGGGCCGCAGCGTCGCCGAACTGGTCTCGCTGGGCGAGGAGATCTACGACGAGCTGATGGCCGACCGCATCTGGAAGGGCACGCAGGCCCTCGCCCAGATGCACCTCGACGCGGGTCAGCGCGTCTGGCTGGTCACCGCCACCCCGGTGGAACTGGCCCAGATCATCGCGCGCCGCCTCGGCCTGACCGGCGCCCTCGGCACGGTCTCCGAGTCGACGAACGGCGTCTACACCGGCCGTCTGGTCGGCGACCTCCTGCACGGCAAGGCCAAGGCGCAGGCGGTCCGCTCGCTGGCCGCCAAGGAAGGCCTCGACCTGCGCAGGTGCACCGCCTACTCGGACTCGTCCAACGACGTCCCGATGCTCTCGGTCGTGGGCACCGCCGTGGCCGTGAACCCGGACTCGCAGCTGCGCGAGGTCTCCCGCCGCAAGGGCTGGGAGATCCGCGACTTCCGCACCGGCCGCAAGGCGGCGAAGATCGGCGTCCCGTCGGTGCTGGGCGCGGGTGCCCTCGCCGGAGCCGTGGCGGCCACGATGGCCTACCGCCGCCGGGTGAAGTAGCCGGTCAGACGATCCCCAGTTCCCGCCAGCCCTGCTCGCCGGCAGGAGCGAGAACGACGGCCCGTCCGGACCCGATCCGGCGCACCCAGCCGCGCTCGAAGAACACCCTGCACAGGTGAGCCCCTGCCGCGCCGGCGAGGTGCGGCACGCGCTCGGTCCAGTCCAGGCAGGCCCGGCTGAGCTGACGCTGCGACGGCTCGAACCCGAGTTCCTTCAGCCACACCATGCCGGGCTCGGTGACGGCGAGTTCCGCGGTGACGACACCCAGCCCGACCAGCCCTGACCTCAACGCGATCCCGAGCTGCCCGGCCAGGTGGTCGTAGCAGGTCCGGCCACGCGCCATCGCCTCCGAGGCGGAGGACGCCCGCAGCGAACGAGGCCGCGCGTCCGGCCCGGCGAACGCGACCATGCTCTCCAGCAGCTCCGCGACGTGCGGCCCGGCCAACGCCACGTACCGATGCCGGCCCTGCCGGTGCTCGACCAGCAGCCCGCCCTCGACCAGCCGGGTCAGGTGCTCGCTGGCTGTGGAAGCAGCGACCCCGGCGTGAGCGGCCAGTTCCCGAGCCGTCCAGGCGCGTCCGTCGAGCAGGGCACCGCAGAACGCCGCCCGCGTCCGGTCCGCGAGCAACCCGGCGACCTGAGCAAGTCCCTCCATGGACCCCATTCTGCGACCGGAACACTTCGGCCCGCGCCGAACCGTCCCGGCCCTAGCGTCGGCACCATGACCGAAGAGCTGCTGAACCTCCCCGTACCGACCGTCCCCGGCGGCGACCGGGGCGTGGCGTGGCTGCGCGCCACCGTCGTCCGTTTCAGCAACGGCCAAGAGCACACCCGCAGGCGTGCGCTCACGACCAAGCTCCTCGACAACGTCACCGCCACCACGCTCGACGAGCTGGCGACCGCGCTGGGCCTCCCCGGCTCGCTGGCCGACATCGCCAGAATCGCCCCGAGCTACCAGCCGCACGAGCCGATCACCGCGGAAGCCGACGCGGCCGTGGAACGCCTGGCCACCGCCCACGATGAGGAGTCCGCGGCGAGAATCGGCCTGCTCGTCCAGGCCTGGGCCGCGACGAACGCACTGGCCGAGCACCTGCGCACCGGCAACCAGACCCCACCGGTGCCGATCACCCGCAGGGCCGCGGCGACGGGCACGATCGAGGTGAGCCTCGACGACCACCCGTTCGGCCACGGCCCGCACGCTTGCCCCGGCCGCGAGTTGGCCACCCGGATCGCCAAGAACATGGCGTTCAGGGCCCTGCACCACCAGGACGAGCCGTTGATCCTCCCCAACGCCTGGGACCACGCCTCGGCCGTGGCTCTGCACGCGGCGGGCTTCACCGCGATCGGCACGACCAGTCTCGGCGTCGCGGCGGCGCACGGCATCCCGGACGGCATGGGCCTGGCCGGCGACCAGGCGACGGCACTGGCGCGGCTCCTGGCCACGTTGCCCTGCCCGGTCACCGCGGACCTGGAGTCGGGCTTCGGCAAGGCACCGGCGGAGGTGGCCGAACTCGTGGCGGACCTCGGCGTGGCGGGGGTGAACCTGGAGGACGGCCGCCCGCACGGTCTCGCCACCCCGCGGGAGCAAGCAGAACTCATCGCGGCGGTGAAGGAACGCACGCCGGGCGTCTTCCTCAACGCCCGCATCGACACCCACTGGCAGGGCGTGGCCCTGGAGGAGACCGAGGACCGGGCCCGCCGCTACGTCGACGCCGGCGCGGACGGGATCTTCGTCGCGGGCCTGACCGAACCGAGGGACATCGAGAAGCTCGCGGCGCTCGCCCCGTTGAACGTGCTGGCCCAGCACCGCACCCCGAAGGAGCTCGGCGACCTCGGGGTGAAGCGGATCAGCACCGGCTCGCTGCTGTTCAGGGCGGCCCTGCACCACACCGTCGCGACCGCTCAGGCAGTGCGCGACGGCGAACCGGTCTCGCGGTCGTTCAGCTACGACCAGGTCCAGGACCTGATCAGCCGAGGAACACGTTCCGACGCTGGGTGAGCAGCCGGTAGAGGGTCTGCTGGATCGTCTCCCGCACCTGGTCGGTGAGGTTGAAGACGAGCATCGGGTCGTCGGAGGCGTTCTCGCCGAACACGTCCGTCTGGATCGGCTCGCCGAACTCGATGTACCACTTCGAGGGCAGCGGGATCGCCCCGAGCGGGCCGAGCAGCGGGAAGAACGGCGTCACCGGGAAGTACGGGAAGCCGAACAGCCGCGCGAGAGCCTTGATGTCGCCGATCATCGGGTAGATCTCCTCGGCCCCGACGATCGAGCACGGGATGATCGGCACGCCGGTCTTCAGCGCCGCCGACACGAAGCCGCCGCGACCGAAGCGCTGCAGCTTGTAGCGGTCCTTGAACGGCTTGCCGACGCCCTTGAAGCCCTCCGGCCACACGCCGACGAGCTCACCGGAGGACAGCAGCCGTTCGGCGTCCGCGTTGCACGCGAGCGTCTGGCCGCCCTTGCGCGCGATCGCGCCGAGCAGCGGCGTGCGGAACACCAGGTCGGCGCCGAGCCCGCGCAGCGACCGGTGCGCCGGGTGCTCGGCCGCGATGCCGTACGACGTCATCAGGGCGTCCAGCGGCAACGTGCCGGAGTGGTTCGCCACGATCAGCGCGCCGCCGGCCAGCGGGATGTTGTTCATGCCGATGGTCTCGACGCGGAACCACTTCTCGTACAACGGCTTCAGCGGCGGCATCAGCACGTTCTCGGTCAGGTCGCGGTCGAACCCGAACTCGTCGATCTGGTAGTCGCCCGCGATCCGCCTGCGGGCGAAGGACAGCAGGTCGGCGAGCCTGCGTTCCCAGTCCGACGTCTCGGGCTGCTGCTGCTCCGGCTCGGGAACCACCTCGACGTGGCGCGCTCTGCGCGCGGCGTCGCGTTCCGGGTCGTGCAGCGGGATAACGCGTGCTCCTGCCACTGCGTTCATCTCCTCAAAGCAAAGATCAGCGGAAACGGGCGGCCGCGTCGAGGATTCCCCGCTCCGCGGCTTCGACCGTCTCCGGGTCGATGAGCGGCTTCAGGCCTCGGCCGTTCACGTAGTCGTCGAACGCCTGCTGGGTGGTCCACCGCGGCGTGAACCCGAATTCCTTGCGCAGCAGGGTGGTGTCGACCACGCGCCCCCAGTTGAGGAACCTCATCTGGTCCGGCGAGAAGTCGACGAGCCGGGCGCTCCGGAAGAAGCCACCGACCGTGGGCACGGCCATGCTGGGCACCGGCAGGTTCAACCTGCCCGCCCGTCTAATCGCCTGCGACAGCAGCAGCACGCCGTCGCCTCCCACGTTGAACACACCGGGCAGGTCGTGCATCGTCGCGCGCTCCAGGACCGCCAGTGCGTCCTCGGAGTGCAACAGCTGCACACGAGCGTCGTAGCCCAGAACCGTGGGCACGACCGGAAGAGCGAAGTAGCGCGTCAGCACCGTGTCGATGCGCGGGCCGATGAAGTTCGTGAAGCGCAGCGTGGTGACGTTCACATCGGGCCTGCGGCGGCCGAACCCGCGCACGTACCCCTCGACCTCGACCGCGTCCTTGGCGTAGCCGGACGACGGCAGGTCCTTGGGGCCCATGTCCTCGGTGAACACCGCCGGGTCGCGGCTGCTGGACCCGTAGACGGCGCTGGTCGACTTCACGACGAGCTTCTGCACCTTGGGCGACTTCTGGCACGCGGCCAGCAGCTGCATGGTGCCGATGACGTTCATCTCCTTCATCACCGTGCGACCGGTGGGCCCGGCCGGGTTCGCGGTGACGGAGGCGTGCACGACGGTGTCCACGTTCGCGGTGGAGATGACCTTGCTGATCAGCGGGTTGCGGATGTCCGCCCGCACGAACTCGGCCCTGCCCATGCGGCGCAGCAGATCGCGCGGCGGCGGTTCGGTGTCCACACCGAGCACGCGCTCGATGTCCGGGTTCGCGGCGAAGCGCGCGGCGAGGTGGCCGCCGAGGAAGCGGCTGACTCCGGTGACGAGGACGACCTTGGGCGTCATGCGACTCCAAGCACGAAGGGTGGTGCGATTGGTCGATGCTACAGACCGAATAGAGAACCGCAGGGGGCCGGAACGCCGTCTTGACGCAGGTCACGCAGGCTTTACCGGCTAATCACCCGAACGGCGGCGACCGATCCCGTGTTTCCCGCGGTTCGTCTCAGTGGGTGATATCCGTGCCGGTGCAAGCACCCGACCGAGTACCCCTGGGCGGCCCTTGGAAACGCAACCGCCGCCGACCTCCGTGAGGAGGCCGGCGGCGGCAGAGCGCATGCGGGCTTACTTGCCGCGCTTCCTGCGCTGGACCCTGGTCTTGCGCAGCAGCTTGCGGTGCTTCTTCTTCGACATGCGCTTGCGGCGCTTCTTGATGACCGAGCCCATGCGGGTTCCTTAGCTCTAGACGTTGCTTTGACTGGCGCGCCCCAGCCTTGGCCGTGTCAAGCACGGCGCGCCGGTAAGCACGATCGGCCTACCAGTCTACCCGGCGAGGTTCACCAGCCTTCAGCCAGCGTCGAAGTACGCGTTCTCCAGGTAGGCGTGGACCGCCTTCTCGGGCACCCGGAACGACTTGCCGACCCGAACAGCGGGCAGCTCACCGGAGTGCACCAGGCGGTACACGGTCATCTTGGAGACCCGCATCATCGAGGCCACCTCGGCCACGGTCAGGAACTGGACCTGAGCGAGACCTGTTCGTTCGTTCTCCTTCGCAGGCATACATCACCGCATCCTTCGACACGTGTCGTGCCGTCGGTCTTCCCCACCAACGGTTCGACACGCACGTGCTGCCTCTGAGAGTAGCGGGACTGGTGTGACTCCTGCGACGTCCAAAGTGGGGACGACCCCTCACTTGGGTCAGTCCTCGTGCTGCCGGCCCAGTTCGACCGAGCGGTCGCGAGCGCTCTCGATGGCCGCGAGCAGGGCCGCACGGACGCCGTGCTTCTCCAGCTCGCGGATGGCCATGATCGTCGTGCCCGCGGGCGACGTGACCGCCTCACGCAGGATCACGGGGTGCGAGGAGCCCTCGTTCAGCATCGTCGCGGCCCCCACGGCCGACTGGATGATCAGCGTCGAGGCGAGGTCTCGCGGGATGCCGAGCAGGATGCCCGCGTCGATCATCGCCTCGACCAGGAAGAAGAAGTACGCCGGACCGGAGCCGGACAGCGCCGTCACCGCGTCCTGCTGCGACTCCGGCACGACGGCGACCTTGCCCACGGTCGACAGCAGCTCCTCGACGACCTTGAGGTGCTCGGGCGTCGCGTTGGAACCGCCGGAGACGGCGCTCATGGCCTCACCGACGACCATCGGGGTGTTCGGCATGACCCGCACGACCGGCGTGCCCTCGGGCAGCCTGCGCTCGTACAGGGCCGTCGGCAGCCCCGCGCACAGCGAGACGATCAACGTGCCGGGACGCAGCACCGGCGCGAGCTCGGTGAGCAAGGGCTCGATGTCCTGCGGCTTGACCGCCACGACCAGCACGTCGGCCTGGGCCGCCGCGCCGGAGACCGTGACGGCCTCGAAGCCGTACTGCTCGGTCAGAGCACGAGCCCGTGACTCGTGCTTCTCCGTGAACAGGAGATCCGTGGCGGCGCGGCCGCCCTGCAAGAGCCCGGACAGCAGCGCCTCACCGATCTTGCCCGCGCCGAGCACCGCGATCTTCGTCATCGGTCAAGTCTCACACAGCGGGTGTCAATGCCAGCTGCCGTGCCTGACACACCAACCGGCCGGCGGAATCGATCACCGTGGCGTCCTCGTCGAACCACTGACCGTGCACCGCTTGGCAGGTGACGTGGATGCGCAACCAGCCCGGCGCCGGCCGGGCCCGCAGCAGCGCCGTCAGCTGCACGGTCGGTGACCAGCCGAAACGGCCGAGGTTGAACGTCACCGGCATCGACAGGTCGCCCGCGAGCAACGCGAAGTACGGGTCGGGCTGCTCGTCGGTCGGCCGCGCCCACAGCTTCAGCGTGAGCGGTCCGTCCGTGCGCCGGTCGAGGAACGTCGCCGACTCGCGGTCCACCCGAAGGTCGCACAGCGCGCCCACCCGGTAGACCCCGCCGGTCGGGAACGTCGCCATCTCCACCGAACCGGGCGGTGGCGCCGCGGGCATGGTGGGCAGGTTCACGTAGTCGGCACGGTGCTCGGGGATCCGCCCCGTCGTCACCGACGCCTCCACGCACACCTGACCGCGTTGCTCCAGCGTCACCGCGATGACCGTCGCCGTCCGCCCGGCCTTGCGCACGTCGGTGCGGACCAGCACGGGCCCGACCTCCGGCGCACGCAGGAACTGCGCGGACACGGCCAACGGATCACCGTCGGCGACATGAGCCGCCGCACGGGTCATCACCGCGAGGAGGAAACCGCCGTGGGGCTTCGGGCCCACGGTCCACTCGGCGGGCAGGGACGCGGTGAAGGTTCCGTCACCGAGCGACCGCACCGCACTGGACTTCGAGAAGGTCATGAGCGGCTGGCCAGCGACCGCAGGAAAAAGGTCACGTTGGCAGGCCGTTCCGCAAGTCGCCGCATGAGATATCCGTACCACTGCTCGCCGTAGGGAACATAAACGCGAGTCCCGAGACGCTTCTGCTCCTCGGTCCGGATGCCGTAGAGCATCTGGTACTCGAAGTCAGTTTTGTCATACCAGCGCGCTCGTTCGCCAATGATCTCGATCAAGCGCGGGTCGTGCGTCGCGAACATCGGGTACCCCTCTCCGGCGAGGAGAACGTTCAGGCACCGCACGTAGTTCAGATCAACCTCGAATGGATCCTGAATCGCAACCTCGGGAGGCTCCGCGTAGGCCCCCTTGACCAGCCGAACCCTGCTCCCGGCCCCGGAGAGCGCCTTGCAGTCGTCCAGCGTCCGATGCAGGTACGACTGCAACACCGCCCCCACCCAAGGCCAGCTGCGACGCAGTTCGTGCAGGACCCGCAACGTCGAGTCGGTGGTCGTGTGATCTTCCATGTCGAGCGTGACGGTCGTCCCGCACTGCTCGGCGGCGGCACAGATCCGGGAGGCATTCGTCAGGGCGAGCGCCTCGTCGAGCGTCTGCCCGACCGCGGTCAACTTGACGCTGACCTCGGCGTTCACCGCCAGCCCCGCGGCGTGCAACGCGTCGAGCAACTCGAGGTACGCCTGCACGGTCCGCTCAGCCTGAGCCTCGTCCCGCGTGTCCTCACCGAGGTAGTCGAGCGTCACCGGCAGCCCCAGCCCGCGCACGACCTCGACCGCGTCTTCGGTGGTCTCGCCGGCGACGAACCGCTTCACGACATCGCGGCTGATCGGCGCGTTGGCGACCAGATGACGGACGGCCTCGTTGCGAGACGCGGCCATGATCAACGCTCGCAGCGGGTTCACACCGGAAACCCTAACTCGCGACTCAACTCACAGCGCCGAGACGCGCGGCAGGCGCCCAGAGGGACCAGACCCGCGATCGGTCAGCGGGACAACCCGGGCCGAGTCTTCCCGGCCTCACCCTCAGCAGCCCAGTCCAGGTGCAACCGGGCGAACAACAACGCCTCCGCCAACATCTCCCGCCGCCCAGCAGGAGTCCCGGCCCGCCGTGTGTTGACCTCCAACACGACCTGCCCGTCGAACCCACCCCGAGCCAGCATCTCGCACAGCTCCGCGCAAGGCTGCGTCCCGCGCCCAGGCACCATGTGCTCGTCCTTGGGCGCTCCAGACCCATCAGCCAGGTGGATGTGCCGCAACCCATCCCCCATCCGCTTGGCCAACTCCAACGCATCCATGTGCGCGGCGGCCGAATGCGACAGGTCCAGCGTGTAGTTGGCGTGCCCGACATCAGTCGGGTCGACAGAAGGCTTGAACGCGTTCATCTCGACAGTCCGCCCCCGCCCCAGAGGCCGGCGCACGGGGAACATGTTCTCCACCGCGATGGCGATCCCGCTCTCGGACTCGAGCGACGAGACCAGCTCCGCGAACCCGTCCGCGTACTTGCGCTGCCACCGGAACGGCGGATGCAGCACCACGGTCGAAGCGCCAAGATCAAGGGCAGCCCGAACCGACTTGCGCAACCGCTCTGCCGGGTCCGGTGACCACACCCGCTGCGAGATGAGCAGGCAGGGCGCGTGCACGGCGAGGACCGGCATGCCCGTCCGGGACGACAGGCGGTCGACCGCGCGGATGTCCTGCGACACCGGGTCGGCCCACACCATCAGCTCGACGCCGTCGTAGCCCAGTTCGGACGCGATCTCGAACGCCGCTCCGGCTGGCTGCGGGTAGACCGACGCCGTGGAAAGCCCGACCGGGATGCGGGCGGTCAACTCTTCACCAGCAGCATCGCCGCTGGTGAGACGGTCACGATGAGGCCAACGAGCACGGCCAGGACGGTGGTCTGCAGATCGTCCGCTCGGCGGATCTTTCGAACCAGCAACACCAGACCCACGGTAACGGCAAGCGCCACCACGAGTGCGGCGGCCGGTACCGAGCGCCACAGGTAGTTGAACGCGAGCCACAGCGCGGCACCGCCGAGCACGCCCACGGCGAGCTGGCCGATCATGATCAGCCATTCCTTGCCGGCCGAGCGCGGTTCGGCGTCCGGGTCCTCCTCGACGTCGGCCGCGTCGTCGAGGCCGGCGGGACCCTCCTCCTCGTCGTCCTCCTCGTCGGCGTCCGCGAGGTAGTCGTCCTCCGGGCGGTAGACGGCGTACTCCTGCGAGTCGTCGTCCACGTACGGGGCGGGGTGCGCCGCGGTCGACTCCATCGGCGCCATCGACAGGTCGGTCTTGGCGTCCGCGTCGTCGTCGCTGAACCAGGCGTCGGGCACGTTGCCCGGCAACGGTTCCGGCAGCTTCGGCGGGGCGGGCGGCACGATCAGCACGGACTCGGTCTCGAGCGCGGCGATCTTGTCCACCGGCGCCTTCGCCGGGATGCGCGGAAGCTGCTCGGTCATCGCCTCGCGCGGCGGGCCCGGCACCGGCATCTGCACCGACGGCGGGACCGGCTTCGGCGGCCGGGTGATGTTCGTGCGCGACGGCGCGCCGGGCGCCTGGTCGAGCCGTGCCTCCAGGCGGCCGGGCACATCCGGGCGCGGCATGTCCGAGCGGGACGGCTGGTCGCGAACCTGCGGCACCTGCCTGGTCTGCTCGGCGGCCGCGGGAGGCGGCGGCACCGGCGCGACGGGCTTGGGGACGGGCGGCGCCGGCTTCGGCTGCTGCGGGGCCGGTCTGCGGACCAGCGGCGGCTGGGCCTGCGGTACCGGCATCTGCTGCGACTGCTGTGGCGGCTTCGGCGGCGCGACCTGCTGTTTCGGCTGGTACGCCGTGCGCTCGGCCGGCGGTTCGGGTGCGGCGCGACGACCGGGCTGCGGTACGTCGTCGTCGCGAATGGCCATCAGGCGGCCGCTGTCGGACAGCACCCGCTCGATGATCGTCTGGGGCGCGGTCTCCGGCTGCTGGACGTCGTCCTCGTCGTCAGCCCGGCGGCGTCGCCGACGTGGCGCACTCTCTGCGCTGCCCCCGTACTGGGCGAGCAGCTCAGCGACTGTGCGCTGCGTCTGGTCCGATCCGCTCTCTCGACTCATCAACTCCACCGTGCCCCGGTCTGGCCAGTCCGTCCAGTATCGCTCTGGTCCGTCCCATCAGTGTGATCCAGCCGCCGGAGGATGACACCCTCCCGGAGTGCCCAGGGGCAAATCTCCAGCTGCGTGAGTGACAGGGCTCGCATTGTTGCCTCCGCGACCAACGCTCCCGCGACGAGCTGGTGTGCGCGTGAAGTGCTCACGCCTTCCAGCTCCGCGAGGTCGTTGGCCGACATCCGGGAAATGAACGCGATCAGCTGCCGCAGGCCGGCGTCGGTGAGAACCCGACGCGCCCTGGGCCCGGCAGACGATGGCGCGGCCCCGGTGAGCCGCGCCAGCGTTCGGAAAGTTTTTGAGGTCGCAACCACTCGATCGGGTTCACCCGCGCGTTTCAGCTTCCGCGCCACGGGCGCGAGCTGGTCGGCGAGCCAGTCGGTGGTCTCGCGGACCTCCGAACGCCGGGGCGGATCCTTCTTGAACCGGGTCCTGGTGAGCCTTCCCGCGCCGAGCGGCACGGAGAAGGCCAGGTCCGGGTTCTCGTCACGGCCGATGGCGAGCTCCAGCGAGCCTCCACCGATGTCGAGGCTGAGCAACCTCCCGGCGGACCAGCCGTACCAGCGGCGGACCGCGAGGAAGGTGTAGCGGGCCTCGTCCTCGCCGGACAGGACCTTCAGCTCGACCCCGGTCTCGGTGCGCACGCGGTCGAGCACCTCGGCCGAGTTGCCCGCCTCGCGCACCGCCGAGGTCGCGAACGCCATCATGTCGTCGCAGCCGGACTTCTTGGCCGACGCCTTGGCGGCGGCCACGGCACGAACGAGCTGGTCAGCGCCCGATTTGGAGAGCTGTCCCCGGTCGTCGAGCTGCTCGGCGAGACGAAGGATCGTCTTCTCGGACGTCATCGGGATTGGGTGGGCACCACGATGCGCGTCCACCACCAGTAGGTGGACGGTGTTGGACCCCACGTCGAGAACGCCCAGGCGCACGCCGGAAACGGTACCTGGTCGTGTCCGTCAGGACTCGAACTTGTAACCCAGACCCCTGACCGTAACGAGATGGCGCGGTGCCGAGGGGTCGGGTTCGATCTTCGAACGGAGCCGCTTGACGTGCACGTCCAGCGTCTTCGTGTCGCCCACGTAGTCCGCTCCCCACACGCGGTCGATCAGCTGACCCCTGGTCAGGACGCGGCCGACGTTGCGCAGCAGGTACTCGAGGAGGTCGAACTCCTTGAGCGGCAGGCTGATGTCCTGACCCGCGACGGTGACGACGTGGCGTTCCACGTCCATCCGCACCGGGCCGGCCTCCAGGATCTGCGGCAGCAGGTCCTCGGACTCGCCGCCGCGGCGCAGCACCGCGCGGATGCGGGCGATGAGCTCCCGCGCCGAGTACGGCTTGGTGACGTAGTCGTCGGCGCCGAGCTCGAGGCCGACGACCTTGTCGATCTCGCTGTCGCGGGCCGTCACCATGATCACGGGGACGGCGGAGCGCTGACGGAGCTGCTTGCACACGTCCGTGCCGCTCATGCCGGGCAGCATCAGGTCGAGCAGCACGATGTCGGCACCGTTGCGGTCGAACTCCTCGAGCGCCTCCTGGCCGGTGGCCGCGAGCGCCGCGGTGAACCCTTCCTTGCGCAGCAGGAAGGCGAGCGGATCGGCGAAGGACTCCTCGTCCTCCACGATGAGCACTCTGGTCACAGCTCTCCTCCTGGGTCACCCGCGCCGGAAGGCACGAGAGTCGGATTCGGTTCGGTCGCCGCGGCGGGAATCCGCAGCGTGAAGGTGGACCCCGTTCCTGGCAGGCTCCACAGCTTCACCTCACCGCCGTGGTTGGCGGCGACGTGCTTGACGATCGCGAGCCCGAGACCGGTGCCCCCGGTCGCGCGCGATCGGGCCTTGTCGACGCGGTAGAAGCGCTCGAAGACGCGGATCTGCTGGTCCTCGGCGATGCCGATGCCGCGGTCGGTCACCGCGATCTCGACGTGCCCGTCCACCAGCCGCCGGCTCACGCTCACCGGACTGCCGGGCGGCGAGTACGCGACGGCGTTGTCCAGCAGGTTCGTCAGCGCCGTGACCAGCAACGACCGGTCGCCCGGCACGACGAACCCGCTCGGTTCGTCGACGTTGATGGAGATGTTGACGGACTCGGCGGCGAGCTTGGACCGCGACAGCGCCTCGTTGATCACGACGTCGATCTCGGTGTCGGACAGCTCCGGCAGCTTCTCGGCGCCCTGCAACCGGGACAGCGCGATCAGCTCGGTGACGAGCGTGCCGAGGCGGGTGGCCTCCTGCATGATCTTCGCGCTGAACCGGCGGACCTCGTCCTGGTCGTCGCTCGCGTCCAGCACGGCCTCCGCCAGCAACGCGAGGGCCCCGACAGGGGTCTTGAGCTCGTGGCTGACGTTCGCCACGAAGTCGCGCCGGGTCTTCTCCAGCCGCACCGACTCCGACTCGTCCGTGGCGTCCACGACCGTGAAGTTCTCGATGAGCAGGCGGACCTCTGCGTGCACGGCCTCCGGCTGACGCCCGGTCCGATAGCCCTCCAACGGCGAGAGGTCGACGTACACGACCTCGTTGCTGCCGCGGACGCCCTCGGCCGCCTTGCGGGCCCGGTCGTCGACGCGGTTGTTGCGGACGATCCCGAGCTCTTCGGCGCGGGGGTTGTGCAGCACGACGTCACCGAAGTGGTTCAGCACCACGATGCCGTCGTGCGAGTCGTGCACGATCTGCTGGATGAGGTCGGCGACCGTGAGGCCTTCCGGCTTCTTCGGGTGCCGCGGGGCGGTGGACCGGCCGATGAAGAAAGCGGCGATCACGCCGATGAGCGCGAGGCCGATCGACACAGCGAGGTAACCCGTTGTGGTCACGAGGCGAATGGTAAGCAGCTCAGAGGTGTCTTGGCCTAGTGCGGAAGCGTGAACCGTGACACCCGCGACACCTCAATGGACGGTTGTTCCGTCCCTGGTCAGCCCGTGTTCACCCAACCGTGTCCTAAGACGCGAAAAGGCGCACCCGAACACCGGGTGCGCCTTTCTCGAAATGTGGTCAGCGACCTTGGTTCGCCACCGCCGCGATGGCGTCCTTGGCAGCGTCGGGGTCGAGGTACTCGCCACCCGGCTTGAGCGGCTTCAGGTCCTCGTCGAGGTCGTAGCGCAGCGGGATGCCGGTCGGGATGTTCAGGCCCGCGATGGCCTCGTCGGAGATGCCGTCGAGGTGCTTCACGAGGGCGCGCAGCGAGTTGCCGTGCGCGGCCACCAGGACCGTCTTGCCGGCGCGCAGGTCCGGGACGATCGCCTCGTCCCAGTACGGGAGCATGCGCTTCACGACGTCGAGCAGGCACTCGGTGAGCGGCAGGTCGGGGCCGAGGCCCGCGTAGCGCGGGTCGGTGTCCTGGCTGAACTCGCTGCCGGGCTCGATGGGCGGCGGCGGGGTGTCGTAGGAGCGGCGCCAGAGCATGAACTGCTCCTCGCCGAACTCCTCGAGCGTCTGCTTCTTGTTCTTGCCCTGCAACGCGCCGTAGTGGCGTTCGTTGAGACGCCAGTCGCGCTTGACCGGGATCCAGTGCCGGTCGGCGGCGTCGAGGGCCAGGTTCGCGGTCATGATCGCCCGGCGCATCAGCGACGTGTGCAGGATCTCCGGCAGGACGCCGGCGTCGCGCAGCAGCTGGCCGCCGCGACGGGCCTCCTTCTCACCCTTCTCCGACAGGGGAACGTCCACCCAGCCGGTGAAGAGGTTCTCCGCGTTCCACGTGCTCTCGCCGTGGCGGAGCAGGATCAAAGTTCCGACAGACATGGCGGCTAGCCTGCCATGCCGACCCCCGTGCCGTACCCCGGCCGGGCACCGTGATCCACGCCATGAGATTCGCCGGTGCGGACGGGCTACCGCTCCTCCAGTTCGGCCAGCACGTCGGCCGCGTCGCTGCTGCCCGCGCCGGCGAGGCGCCGCAGCTCGTCCAGGTCACCGCGCTCACCGGCCAGCTCCACCAGCACGTCCACGGCGTCGGACGAACCGCCGTCCGCGAGCCGGCGCAGCTCGTCGAAGTCGCCGCGTTCGCCCGCCAGCTCCACGAGCTGGTCCACGGCGTCGCTGTCGCCGGCCGCGGCGAGCACCCGCAACTTCCTCAGTTCTTCGTCGTCCACTTCGCCCACTTTCCGCCGAAACGCCGAGAGGCCCCGGCAGCATCCTGCCGGGGCCTCTCGGACGTCGCAGATCAGGCCTGTTCGCGGGCCCGCAGGTCCTTGCGCAGGATCTTGCCGGCGGCCGACTTCGGGATCGCCTCGATGAACTCGACCACGCGCACCTTCTTGTGCGGCGCGACGTGCGAGGCCACGAACGCCATCACGGCGTCGCCCTCGATCGACGATCCGGCCTGGCGCACCACGAACGCCTTCGGGATCTCCTCGCCGTCCGCGTCGCGCACGCCGATGACCGCCGCGTCGGCGATCTCCTCGTGGGTGAGCAGCACGGCCTCGAGCTCGGCCGGCGGGACCTGGTAGCCCTTGTACTTGATCAGTTCCTTGACGCGGTCGACGATCGAGACGATGCCGTCGGCGTCGATCACGGCCACGTCGCCGGTGTGCAGCCAGCCGTCGTCGTCGATGGTGGCGGCGGTGGCCTCGGCGTTGTTCAGGTAGCCCTTCATGATGTTCGGGCCCTTGCACCACAGCTCGCCGCGCTCGTCCACGCCGACGTCCTCGCCCGTCGCCGGGTCGACCAGGCGGCACTCGAGGTTCGGGATGATCACGCCGACGGTGCCGACCGAGATGTCGTCGCGGCCGTCCGGGATGGCGTGGCTGACCGGTGACATCTCCGTCATGCCGTAGCCCTGGACGACGCGGCAGCCGATGCGCTTGCGCACCGCGTCGGCGAGTTCGACGTCCAGCGGGGCAGCGCCGGAGAACAGCGTGTGCAGCGGGGACAGGTCGTACTTGTCGACGATCGGGTGCTTCGCCAGGGCGACGGCGACCGGCGGTGCGATGTAGACGCGGTCGGTCTTGTGCTCGGCGATGACGCGCAGGAACTCCGGCAGTTCGAACTTCGGCAGCGTCACGACGACACCGCCGATGTACAGGCCGTTGTTCATCAGGACCTGCATGCCGTAGATGTGGAAGAACGGCAATACCGCAAGAATTCGCGTGTGCGCGCCCACGTCCGAAAGAATTGGGCCGCATTGCACGAGATTCGCGACCAGATTTCGGTGCGTGAGCATTACGCCCTTGGGCAACGCCGTCGTGCCGGACGAGTACGGCAGCACCGCCAGGTCCTCGGACGGGTTGATCGTCACCTCGGGCACCGGGTGGTCGTTCGCCAGCAGCTCGGGCAACGACGGGTAGCCCTCCGCGCCGTCGAGCACGACCACGTCGGTCACACCGGCCTTCGCGGCGCCGGGGGCGGCGTTGGGCAGCAGCACCGAGACGGTGAACAGCATCTTCGCGCCCGCGTCGTGCAGCTGGTGCGCGACCTCGTCGGGCGTGTAGAGCGCGTTGATCGTGGTGGCCGTGGCGCCCGCACGCAGGATGCCGTGGAACACGACGGCGTAGTACGGCGTGTTCGGGCTGAGGATGCCGACGACATCACCCTTCCCAATACCTCGCGCGGCCAGCGCGGCGGCCATCCGGTCGATGGCTCCGGCGAGCTGGCCGTAGGTCATCGACGCGCCGGACATGCCGTCGATCAGCGCAACCCGGTCCACCCGGTCGGCGATGTCGCCGAACAACAGCTGGTGCAGCGACACATCGGGGATCTCGACATCGGGGTACGGACTGCGAAAGACCATGCGGCGACCTCATTCACTCGCTGTACAGCGCTGTACACCCAGCCTGTGGGGTCATCGTGATCCAGGCCACTGAGCAGGTCAAGGACTGCTCGATCGCTACAGATACGTTACTTAGCACGTCTAAATACACTCGAATGGAGTAATACAAGCACTTGTGATCGCAAGGATGTATCTGAGAAGTTGATACCGCCTCCGCGAGTCGGCTCCCACGCTTACTCGACGAGCGCGAGGCACCGAGCGCGATTCGTCATCCCCCGTCGAATCGCGTGGCCCGCTTGGGATCCGCAGGCACCCCCCGTCCACGGATCCACAGCAGCGGGGACCTTTGACGCGGGACGGCTCGATGCGACTCCCCCTCTCTCCCGAGCCGTTCCGCGCATCATCAAAGGCACACTCTCAGTAGAACTTGATCAGGCTGCTTCGTTCATTCGGGTGACACGCCTGCGTCGACGCAGGACGTAGATCACCACCGCCGCGGGCACTCCCAGCGCTACGACGAACGGCAGCAGGGCGCCGGCCGCGATCAGGATCCCGTTCAGCACGGCGAGCAACGCGCTCCAGCCCCCGGCGAGCGCGCTCAGGAACCCGGCCTTCTCCGGCTCCGGCGGCGCGATCGGCACGGTCGCGACCTGCACGGTCAACGTCGCCATCGCGACCTTGCCCTTCAGCGACTCGCTGCGCCGCTGCTGGGACTCCAGCTCGGCCTGCCGCTTCGTCAGCTCGGACTCGATCTGCGCGATCTCGGCCGTCGTCCCGGCCCGCTCGAACAGCACGCGGAGCCGCTCGACGCTGGCCTTCTGCGTCGCGATCCGCGCCTCGACGTCCACCAGCTGGTCGGTGACGTCCTCGCTGCGCACCTCGCTGCGGGTGACCTCCCCGACGCTCCCGAGATCGCGCACGACCCGGTCCAGCTCGGACGACGGCACCCGCACGGTCACGGATCCCGACCTGCTGGTCGAGTTCTCCTGCCCCGCGAACCCGCCGACCGCCGTGGCCCGGTCCTTGATCTGACCGATGGCCTTCAGCACGTCATCGCTGCGTAAGTCGACAGTGGCCGTGCGCACCAACTGCCGTTCCTGCTGCTGCACCGGCTGCACGGCCTGTGCGGCGTTGTTCTCCTGCTGCGGCGCCTTCTGCTGTGCCGCCTGCGGAGGCGCGGCGGCATCCTTCGCCGCCGACCCACCACCACTCATGTTGCTGCTGCACCCCGCCGTGACAAGGGTCAGCAACGCGACTCCCACCCACACCCCTGGTCTGCGCATGCCCATCGGACGGGACGGCGGGGACGGGTGGTTGCCGGGGAAGCCGAAACGAGTTGCCCGCTAGTCCGAAACGAGATGTTGGAAGGCCTGCAGGTTCGCCAGCGACTCGCCGCGCGACACCCGCCACGCCCACTCCCGCCGGATCGCGTCGGCGAACCCGATCTCGAGCAACGGGTTGAAGTCGCCGTCCGCCGCCTCCAGCACCTGCCCGAGCACGCGGTCCAGCTCGTCGGGCGTCACGGCGTGCTTGCCGACCCGTCCGACCAGGTAGATGTCACCCTCGGCGTCGATCGTGTAGTGCACGCCGTACAGCCGTGCGTTACGGCGCAGCAGGAACCGGTACACGTCCTCGAACGACTGGTCCGGCCGCCGGCACACGAACGCCTCGACCACCAGCGCGTGCTTCGTCTCGACCAGCCACAGGTTCGTCTGGAGCTTCTTGGTGCCCGGCAGCGTCACGAAGAACTTGCCGGGCTCGCTCCGGTCGTACTTCAGCTCCCGCTCGTCCAGAAAAGCCTTGATGACGCCATCGATGCTCAAGCGAAAACCTCCCGGCGGAACACGTCTCCCGCCTCTTGATACCCCGCCAGCAGGGCGTCAGTCGTGCGGTCCCACGAGAAGCGTCGCGCATGCCCCACGGCGTTGCTCGCCAGGTGCTCCCGCTGCGGCAGCGCGACCCCGTTGATTGCGGAAGCCCACTCACCGGCCTCGTGCCCGTGCACGAGCACCCCGGACACGCCGTCGTTGACCGCCACCGGCAACCCTCCGACGGCCGCCGCGATCACCGGCGTCCCGCAGGCCTGGGCCTCCAGCGCGACCAGCCCGAACGACTCGTTGTAGCTCGGCACGGCGACCAGGTCCGCGGCCCGGTAGACCTCCGCCAGCGCCGGACCCGGCTGCGGCGGCAGGAACCGCACGACGTCCGTGATCTGCAGCTGAGCGGCCAGTTCTTCCAGCGCCTTGGGCCGTTCCGTGCCGCTGCCCGACGGCCCGCCGACGATCAGCACGACGAGCTTCGACCGCAGCCCGGGGTCGCGCACGAGCATCTCGGCGGCCGCCCGGAGCAGCACGTCAGGGGCCTTCAGCGGCTGGATCCTGCCGACGAACGCCAGCACGATCGCGTCCTGCGGGATGCCGAGCGCCTGCCTGGCCGCGCACTGGTCGCCCGGCGTGAAGCGGTCGAGGTCCACACCTGGCGGCACGACGGCCACCTTGGACGGCTCCGCGTCGTAGAGCTTGATCAGTTCGCCGGCCTCGATGTCGGTGTTCGCCACGAGCCGGTCCGACTCCGCGACGACCTGCTCCTCGCCGATCACCCGCATCCGCGGCTCCGGCGCGTCGCCCTCGGCCAGCGCCAGGTTCTTCACCTTGGCGAGCGTGTGCGCGGTGTGCACCAGGGGCACGCCCCAGCGTTCGCGGGCGATCCAGCCGACCTGCCCGGACAGCCAGTAGTGCGAGTGGATCGCGTCGTAGTAGCCGGGCTCGTGCCGTGCCTCCGCCCGCAGGACGCCCGCGGAGAACGCGCAGAGCTGACTCGGCAGTTCCTCCTTGCCGAGCCCCTCGAACGGACCGGCGGCGACGTTGCGGACGCGCACACCCGGCGCCAGCTCGACCACCGGCGGCAGCTCCGACGACGTGGCACGGGTGAAGATCTCGACCTCGACACCGCGCTGGGCCATCCGTGTGGCCGTCTGCACGATGTAGACGTTCATCCCGCCCGCATCACCCGTCCCCGGCTGTTCGAGCGGCGAGGTGTGCACTGAGAGCACCGCTACGCGCTTCATCGGGCGACTCGCAGCAGATCGGCGGCGAACCGCGCGGGCCGCTCCAGGAAGGGCGCGTGCGCGGTCTCGGGGTACAGGCTCAACTCGGCTCCGGGGATCAGGGCGGCGGAGTACTCGGCGGCGGCAGGGGCGACCACCTCGTCTTGAGTTCCGTGCACGACCAGAGTCGGCACGTCGACGGCCTTCAGCACGTCGGCGCTGCCCACATCCCTGCGGAACAGCTCACCTCGCACTTTATGGCTCACGGAGGTCGCGGAGGCAGTGAGCTTCGCGACGGTCCCAGCAGGCAGGAGAGGTGCCATGGCCTCGCAGAACTTCGCCATCACGAGGTCGTCGGTGAGCGCGCCGGGCAGTGCGTCCCGCATCACCGGCCCGGTCTCGCCCCCAGGGCGACCGCGGCCGATCTCGGTGATCGCGCTCACGAACACCAGCGCGTTGATGCCCGCCGTCCCGTGGACGCGCAGGTAGTCGGTGATGACGAGCCCGCCGTAGGACCATCCGACGACGGTCGCGGGCCCTGTGTGGTCGAGCACGGCTTTGAGATCCGCGGCCCACTGGGCGGAATCGCGGTAGTCGCCGAAGTCGTCCGATTCGCCGTGTCCGCGCAGGTCGACGGCGTAGGTGCGAAAGCCGGGCAGGTCCCAGACGGCACCCGTCTGCGCCCAGCCGTGGATCAGGACCACCGGCGGAGCGTCGGCCGGACCTGCCTCACGTACGGCCAGTCGTCCCCCGCCGGCCGCCGCCACGTGTGTCAGATGCACACCTGTACGAACGACCTGGTCGGGGGACGCATTCCCGCCGGTCCTACTTGATGGCGGACTTGCCCTTCCACTGGTCCCACGAGAGCTGCCAGTCGTACCAGTCGAACTGGGCCGGCAGCGTCGTGATCGAGCCGGTCACCTCGACCGGGTCACCGACCAGCGCCGAGTCGTAGTACGCCTTCGCGTCGGCTTCCAGCAGGTTCGCGCAGCCGTGCGAGGTGTTGTTGTTGCCGATGTTCGCCGCGTTGTCGTTGTTCTCGTGGATGAACTCGCCGTGGTTGGAGAACCGGACGGCCCACTTCTTCACGACGTTGGTGTAGCCGTAGCGCGGGTTGTCGAACGAGAACGTGTCGTTCTTCGACATGACGACGAACGTGCCGTTCGGCGTGGTCAGCTCGGGGTCGGCGTCCTTGCCGAACGACGCCGGGTAGTCGGCGACCTGCGCGCCGTCGCGGAACACCTTGAGCCGGTGCGTCGGGTTGTCGATCTTCACGACCTGGTTGCGGCCGACGGTGAAGTCGCTGGTCACGTCGGCCTTGCCGAACGCGCCGCCGCCGTAGTTGACGCCGTAGAGCTTGGCCTCGACCTTGACCGTGGTGTTGGCGGGCCAGTACTTCTCCGGCCGGTAGTGCACTTCCTGGGCGCTGAGCCAGGCCCACGAGCCCTGGACGTTCGCCGAGCTGGTGACCTTGAGGGCCTTCTCGACGGTGGCCTTGTCCTTGACCGGCGCCTCGAACTTGACCATGATCGGCGCGGCGACGCCGACCGTCTGGTTGTCGGAGGGCCAGAGCGTCGCGCGGGTCTGCGAACCGGGCGCGACGGTGGTGAACGAGCCCTTGAGCTCGACCGGCTTGCCGTCGGAGCCGACGGCCTTGCCGTTGTAGCTGTACGTCTTGCCGTAGCCCAGGGGCTCGGCCGTCGTCCAGCCGGACTTGTCCTCGGTGAGGGTGCCCTTGACGTCGGCGCCCTCGGGGGACTTCAGTGCGACGGACTCGATCTTGCCGTCCACCACGGTGACCTGGACCGGGGTCGTGACCTGCACGTCCTTGGTTCCGTCGACCGGGGACAGGGTCACCTTCGCGGACGGCAACGAGCTGTCCGCCTTCGGCGATCCTGCCTCGACACTCGAGCAGCCGGTCAGCAGCGTCAGTCCGGCGACCAGCGCGACAAGTGTTCTCTTCACGGTTTCGACCTCCCACCATGGTGGACGTCCAGAACCCCATCGGGGTGTGAGTGATGTCAGTCACACCCTGTTCGGCACCTACGATCGAAGTCGTGAATCGACCTGTCGCAGTTGTGACCGGAGCTAGCGCGGGCATCGGCGAGGCCACCGCGCGCCGGTTGGCCGCCGAGGGCTTCCACGTCGTGCTCGGTGCACGTCGTCTGGACCTCCTCCACGTTATCGCGAAGGAGATCGACGGGACGGCCATCGAGCTGGACGTCACCGACGAAGCCTCCGTCGCCGCCTTCGCGGACCGGGTACCCCAGGCGAACGTCCTCGTGAACAACGCGGGCGGTGCGCGCGGGCTCTCGACCGTCGCCGAGGGGAGCGCGGACGAGTGGCGCTGGATGTGGGAGGCGAACGTCCTGGGCACCCTGCTGGTGACCAAGGCGTTCATCCCGAAGCTGATCGCGTCCGGGGACGGGCACATCGTGTCCGTGACGTCCATCGCCGCGTACGAGGCCTATGACAACGGCTCCGGGTACACGAGCGCCAAGCACGCCCAGTCGGCGTTGCACCGCACGTTGCGCGGCGAGCTGCTCGGTCAGCCGGTGCGGATCACCGAGATCCAGCCGGGCATGGTCGAGACGGACTTCTCGGCGAACCGGTTCGGCGGCGACACCGAGCGCGCGGCCAAGGTCTACCAGGGCATCACGCCGCTGGTCGCGGACGACGTGGCGGACGTGATCGCGTTCGCCGTCACCCGGCCCTCGCACGTGAACCTGGACACCATCGTGCTCAAGCCGCGGGCCCAGGCCTCCGCGACTCGGGCACACCGGGAGTGAGCAACTCCACGTCCAGCTGACGCAGGACGGGCTCGATGGGGTTCGCGAACCCCGTCGAGCCTGATCCGGCGACGTACAGGCCCACGACGAAGTTGTCGGCGTCGACCAGCACGGCGCCGCTGTCCCCGTGGTCGCCGAAGCGTTCGGACGAGTGGACGCGGATCTGGTCGCGCAACGTCCGGACGCCGATCCCGTCGCCGAAGTCGAGCCGCAGCGTCGAGTCCGTCGACTCGATCACGCCGTACGTGAGTTCGGTGGTGCGCCCTCGTTTGCGCACGGTCGAGCCGATGACCGCCCTGGCGCTGCCCATGATCGCGCCGACGTCGAGCACCTCCGCGCGAAACGGCCTGGCGCCCATCTTCAAGCCCGCCGCGGACACCGCTCCGGCGAGCGCCGCCCGGTCCAGCACGGCGATCTGGTCGGCACCTGGTACGCCACCGTCCACTCGGGACGGATGCACGAACTCGTCGCCCACCGACCACGAGTCGTCGACACACCCGACGTGGAAAGTGGTGAGCCCCAACACCTTGCGAGGCTCGTCACGGGTGAGGACGAACGCGCCGAGCGTGCCCGCGATCACGTACTCGCCGGCACGCTCGACCTCGGGCGGCACGACCCTGAACGTCCTGGCAGGGCCGATGCCGATGCCCCCGCGCAGCACCGGATGCCGTTCCGCCGCAACGGGTTGCCCGTCGGCGGCGCGGCTGATCCTGGCCCGGTGCAGCACGATCGACTCGGCGACCACATCGGTCGGCACGCCGCGGACCTCCACCGGGATCTGCTGCGGGTGGTCAGGTCCCTTGGCGCACACGTAGACCACGATCGCAGCCCTGCCCGTCGGGCGGCCGCGGGTGACCTTCTCGCCGATGTCGACGCCGATCACCCCTGGCCGGGACAGGAACTCGTCTTCGACCATGCGCTTGACCGGCCTGATGACCTCACGCGCGTTCTCGTCGAGGTAGCTCATGGCGACCCCCGTTCCAGCGGTCCTACCTCAATGAAACACGGGAAGTAGCGGTTCGTCACACGGAGTCACCCAGAAGGACTTACGGCCGACGGACTTACAGCTGAACGCCTACGAAGACCGGTTCGGGGTGCAGTTCCACGCCGAACGCCGCCCGTACGCCGTCGCGCACCTCGCGCGCCAGGTCGAGCAGGTCCTCGGTCGAGGCGCCGCCGCGGTTCGTCAGGGCCAGCGTGTGCTTGCCGGACAACGACACCCGGCCGCCCGGACCCTGGTGGCCCTTGCGGAACCCGGCCCGTTCGATCAGCCACGCGGCGGAGAGCTTCTTCTGGCCGTGGCCCGCGGGGTAGCTCGGCACGTCGACGTCGGCGCCGAGGCGTTCGGCGATGCGGATCAGCACGCCGCTGAACGTCGAGTCGTCGATGATCGGGTTGGTGAAGAACGAGCCCGCGCTCCACGTGTCGTGGTCGGTGGCGTCGAGCACCATGCCCTTGCCGCGCCGCAGTTCCAGCACGGCCTTGCGGGCGGCGTCCGCCGGAACGCGATCACCTTGCGCCACGCCGAGAACGCGCGCCAGCTCGCCGTAGCGGATCGGCGCGGACATGCCCCCGGAGGTCAGCGAGAACCTGGTGCGCAGCACGACCGCGTTGTCCGTGCCCTTGAGCACGCTGGTGCGGTAGTCGAGGCCCAGCTTGGCTGCGGGCACCTGGTGCACCTTGCCGCTGCGGCGGTCCAGCAGGTCCACCGACTGCAGCACCTGGGAGATCTCGACGCCGTACGCGCCGACGTTCTGCACGGGCGTGGCGCCGTTGAGGCCGGGGATGCCCGACAGGCACTCGAGCCCGCCGAGGCCCTGCGCGACCGCCTCGGCGACGACCGCGTCCCACTCCTCGCCCGCCTCGACGGTGAACTGGACGATGCCGCCGCCCAGCGGGTCGAGCCGGAAACCCTTGGTGGCGACGTGCACGACCGTGCCGTCGAAGCCGCCGTCGGAGATCACGAGGTTGGAGCCGCCACCGAGCACGAGGACCTTCTCGTCGGCGGCCGCGTCGGCTGTTCGCACGGCTTCGACCAGCTCAGCGGCGGTCGTGGCGTGGACGAACCGCGCGGCCGGGCCACCGAGTCGGAGCGTGGTGCGCTCGGCCAGAGGTACGGACTGCGTGGTGGTCACAGACGTCAACGGTAGCCTCCGCGACATGGCACGCCGCATCGAGCACCACACCACGTCACCCCATTCGGCGGAGAAGGTCTACGGCGCGATGGTCGACGAGACCTATCTGCGCGACCGGCTGGCGTCGATCGGTGGCCCCGGCGCCGCTCTCGTGACGTTCACCAAGGCGGACGATCACACGTCGTACCAGCTCAAGCAGGGTGTGCCCGCGGAGCACGTGCCGTCTGCGGTCAAGGCGGTGCTCGGTGGCGACCTGGTGATCCAGCGCACGGAGACCTGGGCGGCCGGTGCCGGCACCGTCGAGGTGGCCGTGGGCGGCGTGCCCGGCCGGCTCGAGGGCTCGTTCACCGTCCTGGACAACGGATCCGGCTCGAAGCTCACCCTCTCGGGGGAGGTCAAGGTCAGCATCCCGTTCGTCGGCGGCAAGATCGAGAAGCTGATCGCCGAGCAGGTCGCCGTGCTGCTCGACAAGGAGAGCGAGTTCACCTCTCAATGGCTCGCAAACCGCGGCTAGCGGCCGGCCGGGCCCGCGCGCTCGGCGTTCCGACCCGCGGCACGACCAACCCGAACCGCCTGCGCCGGGTCGACCGGTGGATGACCGGGACGCTGTCCGGCTTCCTGGCCGAGACCGCCGATCCGCTCGTGGTCGACCTCGGGTACGGGGCGACGCCGATCACCACCGTCGAAATGGCGTCGCGGCTGCGGGTCGTGCGGCCGGACGTGCGCGTGCTCGGGCTGGAGATCGACACCGACCGGGTCGAGGCGGGCAAGGCCGTCGCCGACCCGCCCTTCCTGGACTTCCGGCGCGGCGGCTTCGAACTGGCCGGTGCGCGGCCGGTGTTGTTGCGCGCCTTCAACGTGCTGCGCCAGTACACCGAGGAGCAGGCGTTCGAGGCGTGGGACACGATGCTCGGCCGGATGGCTCCCGGCGGGTTGGTCGTCGAGGGCACGTGCGACGAGATCGGGCGCCGGTGCACGTGGGTGACGCTGTCCGCCGACGGGCCGTTGCGGTTCACGCTGGCGTGCAAGCCGTCCGGCATCGACGTGCCCTCTGATCTCGCCGAGCGGCTGCCCAAGGCGTTGATCCACAAGAACGTGCCTGGCGAGCGCGTGCACGCGTTGCTGGCCGAACTGGACGCCTGCTGGGCCACCGCGGCGCCGTTCGCGCCGTTCGGGCCTCGGGCGCGGTGGGTGGAGTCGGCGCGGCTGCTGGCCGAGCGGGGCTGGCCGGTGCTGGACGACCGGCGGCGGTGGCGGCTCGGCGAAATCACGCTCGAATGGGCGGCTGTCGCACCCTAGTGTGGGTTTCGTGGACTTCGTCGCGCAGATCGAGACCCAGGCTTCCCTGCTCCGTTCGGCCGCTGTGAAGGCAGGTCCGGACGCCCCCGTCTCCACGTGTCCTGAGTGGACGGTGCGGAAACTGGTGCGGCACATCGCCGAGGTCCACACGTGGGCGGCGCAGGCCGTCGTCACCGAGCCCGAGGCGGGCCGGCCGGAGTGGTCCAAGGCCCCGCGGGACTGGGACGAAGCGCTTGCCTGGTGGGACAACGGTCTCTCGACGCTCGTCACCCGCCTGCGCGAGGTTCCCGCGGACCGTCCGGCGTGGACGTTCCAGGGTCCCTCGCACGCGGGGTTCTGGGCACGCAGGCAGGCGCACGAGACGTCGATCCACCGCCTGGACGCGGAACTCGCGACCGGTCACGAGCTGCCGTCGCTGGTCTTCGACCCGGAGTTCGCCGCGGACGGCATCGACGAGATGCTCACGATCATGATGCCCCGCCAGCTGGTGCTGGGCCGGGTGATCGAGGTGACCGGCCGGGTCCTCGTGCACGCCGCCGACGCGGGCCGCACGTGGGAGGTCTGGCTCGCGCCCGGTGAGCCGCTGGTCGTGACCGGGGTGCTGGACTCGGCCGTCGACGCCGACGTCACCCTCGCGGGCACGGCCGACGCCGTCTACCGCGCGCTGTGGGGTCGTCCGAGCCACGCGATCGTGACCGGAGACGAGTCGCTGTTGGCGGGGCTGCCCAGGCCGTGAATACTTCTGCGGCGTGTCATCGCCTGAGCGTCGCTATGTGATCACCTTCGGCTGTCCGGACCGCACCGGCATCATCGCGAGGATCTCGTCGTTCCTCGCGGACAACGGCGGCTGGATCGTCGAGGCCGCGTACCACACCGACCCGGACACGGGCTGGTTCTTCACGCGCCAGGAGGTCCGCGCGGACTCGCTGCCGTTCGGCGTGGACGAGCTGCGCTCCCGGTTCGCCGAGGTGGCCGCGGCGCTGGGCGCGCAGTCGACGTGGACGGTGACCGACACGGGTTCCCGAAAGCGCGTGGTCATCCTGGTGTCGAAGGAGGGCCACTGCCTGTACGACCTGCTGGCGCGCGTCGCGACCGGCGAGCTCGACGTCGAGGTGTCCGCCGTCATCGGCAACCACCCGGAACTCGGCGACATCACGCGCGCGCACGGCATCCCGTTCCACCACGTGCCGTTCCCCCCGAACGACCCCATGGGCAAGCAGGCGGCGTTCGCCCAGCTGCGTGAACTGGTGGAGAAGCACGATCCGCACGCCGTCGTGCTGGCCCGCTTCATGCAGATCCTGCCGCCGGAGATCTGCGCGGCGTGGACCGGCCGCACGATCAACATCCACCACAGCTTCCTGCCGTCGTTCATCGGCGCGCGCCCGTACCACCAGGCGCACCGCCGCGGCGTGAAGCTGGTCGGCGCGACGTGCCACTACGTCACGGCCGACCTGGACGCCGGGCCGATCATCGAGCAGGACGTGATGCGGGTGCACCACGGCGACTCGGTGGCGGACATGGTCCGCAAGGGACGCGACATCGAGAAGGTCGTGCTGGCGCGCGGGTTGCGGTGGCACCTGGAAGACCGCGTCCTGGTGCACGGCAACCAGACGGTGATCTTCTAGCGAACCCGCGCGCCGGCACGTCAGATCTTGTTGGCGGCCATCCCCACGGCTTCGATCATCCAGCCCGCGTCCTCCGCCGACATGACGGCGGGCGGGGTGAAGCTGACCGTCAGGCCGCGGAAGTCCGCCAGCACGCGCTGCCGCAGCAGCTCGCCGGTGAACACGTCGGCGGCGTGCTTGTCCGGCAGTTCGACGCCGAGCAGCAGCCCCGTCCCGGTCGCATGGGCCTTCCCCGCGACCACGGCCCGCAGCCCGAACAGCAGCTCGTCCCCGAGCAGCTTGGCGCGTTCCACCAGGCCCTCGGAGGCCGTGACGCGCAGGCAGGCGTTCACGGCGGCCGAGGCCAGCGGTGACACGGCTTCCGAGCCGCGCAGCAACGGCACCTCGACCTCGGCCGTGGCGACCACGGCGGCGATCGGGAGCACGCCGCCGGACAGGCCCTCGCCGACCAGCATGATGTCCGGCGTCACGCCGTCGAGGTCGACGCCCCACCACACGCCGAGGCGGCCGAGGCCGGAGCGCGTCTCGTCCACGATCATCAGGGCACCGGACTCGCGGCACACCTCGGCCACGGCGCTCAGGTAGCCGGTCGGCGGGAGCGAGGCGCCGCGGACCGGTTCCACGAGCACGCACGCCGGCGGTCCGGAGGCCAGGGTGGCGCGCAACGAGTCGACGCCGCCGTACGGGACGTCACCGGTGGTCAACACACGTGGGCGGCCGTTCGCCTGTGCGAGGGCAACGGCGAACTGGGCGGCCTCGGAGGCCGAGGCGAAGGTGTGTATGTGGTCGAGCCCGTTGGGGGTGACCAGGTCGAGCATCAGGCGGTCCAGCAGGGACGGCCGGCGCACCTGGCCGACCACGGCCTGCACCACGGCCGGGTGGGCGTGGCCGAGAAGAGGGACTCCGTACCCACCGCAGTCCAGGTACTCGACGCGGTGGGGATCTACCACTCGTGCGCCACGGGCGGCGCATCCGGTCAGCAGTTCGGTGGCCATTGCGGGGAACCTTTCCAGGGCAGCGCGGCCCGCGGCCGCTCGTCGGGATGGCGAGCGGACCTCAGTTCCCATTACTCATTCGGATTCCAGGCCACGTTGGTTCGCCCTGGGCATAGGCTTTTTCTCGTGCGGATCGAAATCACCGACCTCGACCAGCTGCGGGCAGCTCCTGACCTGCGCAAAGCCGTCATCATCGGGCTGGACCTCACTCGCGAGGACGTGCGGGTGCCACTGGACGGCGCGCTGCTGCTCGGCTGCACCCTCAGCGAGAGCATGCAGCGCCGGGCGGAGGCCGCGGGAGCGTTGATCTTCCCGGTCATCCCCGACCTGCCCTACGAGGTGTACCGGTCGGCCCTCTACACGCCGAAGGAGCTGTTCGCGGGCTTCGACCCGGCCGACCCCAAGTCGTACGCGGACACCCCGGACGCCGAGATCTACCGGCACAGCAAGCAGCAGGGCCACCACCCGGACCCGTTGCACGCGCTGGCCGAACGCCTGCACGACCACTCGATCACCGAGGCCCTCGACGAGACGCTGACGGGCTCGCCGGTCGCGGTCATGGGCGGCCACGCGCTCGCCCGCGGCACCGACGGCTACCGCAACGCCGTCGCGCTGGGCGCCTCACTGGGCAACGCGGGCTTCACCGTGCTGACCGGCGGCGGACCGGGCGCGATGGAGGCGGTGCCGCTGGGCGTGCGGCTCGGCGAGGTCGACCAGGCCGTGCTCGACGCCATCTCGCAGGCCCCGACGTTCGGCCACGACGACGAGTCGATCGGCCGGTGGCTCGCGGCGTTCCCGGAGATCCGCAGCTTCGACACCCCGCGCACGATCGGCATCCCGACCTGGTTCTACGGCCACGAGCCGCCCAACCCCGCCTGCGAACTGCACGCGAAGTACTTCGCGAACTCGGTGCGCGAGGAGGGCCTGCTGACCGTCGCGACCGGCGGCATCGTCTACACGCCGGGCAAGGCGGGCACGGTCCAGGAAGTCTTCCAGGACTTCACGCAGAACTACTACGGCAGCGTCGGCCCGGCCGCGCCCATGATCTTCCTGGGCAAGGCCTTCTGGACCGACGAGGTCCCGGCCGCGCCGCTGGTGCTGAAGCTCGCGGCGGGCCGGGAGGCCGAGCAGTGGATCCTCGTCACGGACGACGTGGACGAGGCGATCGAGCTACTGCAGAAGTACCAGTCCTAGTCACTGGTAGCGGTAGCCCGACGACGAGCAGACGATGTCGCCACCGGTGCTGCGGTTCCAGGTGCAGGGGAAGCCGTTCAGCACGCTGTCCTCGTAGTAGTCCTTGTTGCACTGGCCCCAGTTGCCCTTGCCGAGGCTGGTGATGCAGGTGCCGTTGCGGTACAGCGAGCCGTTGCGGATGTTCTCCCAGTACACACCGGCGGACGCACCGTCGGAGTCCTGGTCCTGCACCCACCAGTGGTCGCCGCCCTTCTCGTAGCAGATCTCGACGGCCGTGTAGGAGTGGCACGTCAGCTCCGAGCGGGGCGGCAGCGTGCCGGCGACGGCGAACTCGACGCCGTCGGCCGCCACGCCGATCTCGGACACCGCCCGCACCGACGTGGCCTCCGCCGAGGCGGTCGCGGGCATCAGGGAGCCCATCACGGCCAGAAAGGCCATGGAGACTGCGAGCACGAGCTTGCGCATAGAGATTTCCTCCTGTTCGTCAGGATTTCCCGCCTCGGAGGAGGCGGAAGTCGAGTGGGCTCAGCCGATCTCGCTGAGCGGCACGGCGAAGATCGCTCGCCGGTCGATGAACGTGCTGCGGTCCTCGGTCCAGGCGTGCTCGGAGACCGTCCAGAGCTTTCCGGCGGTGATTCCCGGGCCGTGCTCGTGGTAGAGGTCCTCGCCGCCGATGGCCCAGCTGTTGGTGCTCGTGGCTCCGCCGAGGGAACCGAAGTGCATCCAGCTGTGCCTGCGGTTCGAGCTGCGGCCGAGGTAGTAGGTGCCCTTCCAGGTCTGGACGCCCTGGAGGTTGCTGCGCGGCACGGTCACCACGTCCTGCGGCACGGCCTTGCCGCTGGTCAGCGTGAGCTGCCGGGACGAGGCGTCGACGCGGTAGCGGACCACCCGGCCACCGTCGACGGCGGCGTCGGTGCTGCGCTCGTTGCGGTACTCGCCGACGACGAGCGTGTCCGGCGTGGAACTGCGGTCCAGCGACAACGACGAGAAGCACAGCTGGACGGCACTCGGCGTCTCGCACTCCGTCTGCACCGGCTGCCGGTACCAGCCGATCTGCGGCAGCACGTACTTGTAGTTGTAGGCGTAGTAGGTGCTGCCGCTCTTGCCGATGCTGTCCTGCGCGTCGGACACCTCGAGGAGGCGTTCGACGTCGAACACGCGCAGGCCGCCGGAGGTGTCGGCCACGTAGAGGTAGTGGCCGAGCCAGGCGAGCCCGCCGGCGTGGATCGGCACCGCCTTGTAGTTCGCGTTCGCGGTCGGCTCGACCAGCAGCACGTGCCGGTACTTGCGGTTCTTCATGTCGACGAACGAGATCCGCACGCCCTTGTCCGGGCCGGAGGCCTTGTAGTGCCAGCTGACGAGCAGGATGCGGTTCTCGCCCCACAGACCGTCGTCGTCCGCGTCCGACGAACCGGTGACGCCCTGGGGGATCCAGTAGTCGACCTTGCTGTCGCCGGGGTCCCAGCAGAACTTCTCGCTGCTGTGCAGGATCTGCCCGGACGTCAGCGGGTAGTCCGTCCGGTCGTAGTTCTCCGGGAGCGCGTGCTGCTGCGCGCTGTTGCAGGAGGCGATGTCCCGGTTCGCGTCGCGCAGCAGTGCGGCGACCGACGTCGTGGTGCCGACCGCGGTCTGCAGCTGCGCCGCGGACGACTCCAGACTCCAATCGGGCGTCAATGCGAACGCACCCGTTGGGCGGCTGTGGATTAGGTCGTCCGCCGCCTCTTGTGCCTGCACGGGCAACGCCGCACTCAGCGCGCCCGTCAACGCCAGTAGAAGTGCTGTGCGCCAGCGTCTGGTCATCATCGCTCCTGCTCAGCCCGAAGTCGTTGCGGCTTCAGGTTTAGAGCGGGCCGGGTTGATCAGGCAGTGACGCGGGTGCTGATCAATCAACTCAGATCAACTGGAGTCCGAGTGGGAAGACGAGAGCGGCCGATCGATCCCGAGGAAGGCCCGGTCCAGCGATTCGCCTGGGAGCTGCGGCAACTGAGAGAGAAGGCAGGCTCGCCGAACTACCGGACACTCGCCCTGCGCGCCCACTACTCCGCCACGGCGCTGTCGCAGGCCGCCGCGGGAGAACAGCTGCCGTCGCTCGCGGTGGCGCTCGCGTACGTCCAGGCCTGCGAAGGCGATGTGACCCAATGGGAGCAGCGCTGGCGTCAAGCCGCCACGGGCGAGAACGACTCGACGCCGTACCTCGGGCTCACGGCGTTCGGGATCGAGGACGCGGACCGGTTCTTCGGACGCGACGACCTCGCCGCGGACATCGCCGGCCGCATCCGGAGACAACGCGTCGTCGGCGTGTTCGGGCCGTCCGGATCGGGCAAGTCCTCGTTGGTCCACGCCGGGGTGCTGCCGGCCCTGACCGACTGGACCGTCCTCACCGCGACACCGACGACCTGGCGCGGCGGCCAGGCCGATCTCGTGGTGGTCGACCAGTTCGAGGAGTTGTTCACCCACTTCGACAGCGCGGTCGACCGGGAGGCGTTCGTCGCGTCGCTGTTCGACGGCGGCAACCGGGTGCTGCTCGCCGTGCGGGCCGACTTCCTCGGCCACTGCGCCACGGTGCCCGCGCTGGTGGACGCGTTGCGCGATGCCCAGGTTCTGGTCGGGCCGATGACCGACGACGAACTGCGGGCCGCCGTGGAACTACCGGCCTTGCGCGCAGGGCTGAAGGTGCAGCCGGACGTGCTCGCGGCCGTGATGGCCGACGTGCGCGGGCAGCCGGGCGCGCTGCCGTTGCTGTCCCACGCGCTGCTGGAAACGTGGCGAAGACGCGAGCGCGGCCGGCTGACCCTCGACGGTTATCGAGCGAGTGGCGGGGTCACCGGCGCCGTCGCCGCCACGGCCGAGAGCACCTACGCCGAGCTGTCCGTGCGCGGGCGATCCGTCGCACGCGCAGTGCTGCTCAGGCTCGTGCAGACCCACGACGACGTGAACGACCTGCGCCGCCGGGCCCCGCTCGACGAGGTGATGGCGGCGGGCAGGCCGACCGACACCGCGCACGTCGTGAACGTCCTCGCGAACGCACGGCTGATCGTCGTCGCGGACGGTGTCGTGGAGCTCGCGCACGAGGCGCTCGTGCGGGCGTGGCCCCGGTTGCGGCAGTGGATCGACGACGACCGGGAGGCGTTGCGGCTGCACCGCGACTTCACCACCGCCGCCGCGGCGTGGCAGTCGGCCGGCCGCGATCCCGGCGATCTCTACCGGGGTGTCCGGCTGGCCGCGATGCGCGAGCTGGCTGGCCGGATCGAGTGGCCGGTGTCGTCCAACGACCTGGAACGCGAGTTCCTGCAGGCGGCGGTGGACGAGGAGAGCGCTTCCAGGCAGGCGGCGGACCGGCAGTCCCGCCGGTTGCGCACGCTGGTGAAGTCACTGGCCGTGCTGACGGTGGCGTGCCTGGTGGTGACGTTCGTGGCCGTCGTGCAGGGCAACGCCGCGCTGAGAGAACAGCAGGTCGCCGAGTCACGTCAGATCGCGGTGCAGGCACAGGACCTCAGCGCGTCGTGGCCGGACGCGGCCGCGCGGCTGGCCGTGGACGCCTACCGCACGTCGGCGACCGCGGAAGCGCGCGGGGCGTTGCTCAGCACCGCGGCCTACAAGCCCGCACGGACGGTGTCGAAGGATCACCGCGGCCCGGTTCGCGCGGTCGCGTTCAGCGCGGACAGCTCGTTGTTCGCCACTGCGGGCGAAGACCACTCGGTGCTGCTGCGGTCGCCCTCTTCCGCTGCCGCGCCAGCGATTTTGACGCAGCACAACGGTCCCGTGCGGGCTCTCGCGTTCATGCCAGGCGGCACGACCCTGGTGTCCGCGGGTGACGACCGGCGAATCATCCTGTGGGACACCAGAACACACCTGCCGGTGCGGACCATCTCCCTCGACGCCGGGGTACGAGCTCTGGTGCTCTCAGCGGACGGAACGACCGCCGCAGTCGCAACAGCTGACGGCCTGATCTCCTCGTGGCGCACGGATGACTGGACGCGGACAGGCGTGGTCCTGCACGAACTGGGCGAGGTCCACGCGTTGGCGCTGAACGGATCCGTGCTCGCCGCAGGTGGTGAGAAGGGCACATTGGTGGTGGAGAACGGCGTCGCGCGCACGTTCACCGATCACGTCTCAGCCGTCCGCACGGTCGCGTTGAGCCCCGACGGCCGTGTGCTCGCGTCCGGCGGAGATGACTACCAGGTGGTGCTGCGGGTGCTGGCGACCGGCAAGACGTCCGGGCTGCGCAGGCACGTCGGCGGTGTGCACTCGGTGCAGTTCGACGCGACCGGCGCCAAGGTCGTGTCGACCAGCGACGACGGCAGCATCCGCTGGTGGACGGTGCCCGACGGCGGGTGGCTGACCGGGTTGATCACCCGCACGCACGCGTTCTACGTGGCGGCGCTCAGCCCGGACGGCAACTGGTTCGCGGCGGGCGGCGACGAGAGCGTGAGCCTCTGGAGCCTGCCGCTGCCACCGCTGACCGGGCACACGAGTCCGCCGGACGGCATCGCGCTCTCCCCGGACGGTGCGGTGCTGGCCACCGGCGGGCGCGACCGGATGGTCCTGCTGTGGAACCGCGAGGGCAGGCAGATCGGACGCATCGACGTGCCCGCGCATGTGACGGCGCTGGCGTTCCGGACCGCGACCGAGATCGTGGTCGCCGACATGCGCGGAGTGTTGTCGTCGTGGCGGACCGACGGCAGCGTCCTGCGCACCTGGCAGGGCCATCGTGGCGCGATCAAGAGCCTCGTCGTGTCGGGCGATCGGGCGGTGACCGGCGGTGCCGACGCCGCGGTCGTCGTGCAGGACCTGAACTCCGCCGAACCAGGCCGCGCGCTCCCCACCGGTCACTCGGGGCCGGTCAACACGGTGGCGTTGCTCGGCGACCTCGTGGTCTCGGGCGGAGCCGACGGCCGGGTGCTGCGGTGGTCCGGTGACCAGGTCGAGGTCGTCCGGGAGACCGGCCCCGCGGTGAAGTCGATCGCCGCCGTACCGGGTTCGGGCCTGCTGGTGGTGGGTGACGCGGGCGGGGAGGTCGCCCTGTGGGACCGCGACGGCAAGTCGCGCACGCTCGTCACCGGCAGGGGTGCCGTCGGAGCGGTCACCGCCAGCCTCGACGGCACGACCGTGGCGGCGGCCGCGAACGACAGCCTGATCACGTTGTGGCAGGTCGCCGACGGCACACAGGTCGCGACGCTGACCGGGCACACCGGCCCCGTCAACGCCGTGCTGTTCGACTCCGACGGCGACCTCACGTCGTCCGGCCCGGACCCGCGGGTGATCAGGTGGAACCTCGACCCGGACCAGGTGATCACCCGGCTGTGCGCGTCTGGTTGCTAGCGCGCCAGGTCGGGCAGCACCTCGGCGCCGGTGAGCTTCATCAGCACGTCGCCGGGGATGAGGATCTTGCTGCCCCGGATGCCGCTGCCCACGATCAGTTCGGGGGCGGCGGCCACCTCGGGCGAGACGAGGATCGGCCAGTCCGCGGGCACGCCGACGGGCGTGATGCCGCCGTACTCCATGCCGGTCAACGCCACGGCCTCGTCCATCGGCGCGAACGACGCCTTGCGCGCGTCGAGCCGCTTGCGGATGACGCCGTTCACGTCCGCACGCATGGTCGCGAGCACCATGCAGGCCGCATAACGGACGATGTCTCCGCGCTTGCCCGCGACGACCACGCAGTTCGCCGACGCTTCCAGCGGCGAGCCGTAGTGCGCGCAGAACTCGGCGGTGTCGGCGAGGGTCGGGTCGATCTCGGCCACGGCGACGCGGTCAGCGCCGTCCAGGGTCTTCAGCGCGGCCGCGACGGGTTCCGGCACGAGGTCGAGGCGCGACAGGACGGGGACGGGTTCCAACGATCCAGCGATGGTCCACACGGCGTCCATCCTGCCAGCGAGTTCGCGCTGGTCGTCCGGGCTCCCCTTCGTGTCAACCGCCGAAGGCGATTCGGCGCGAAGCGGAGGCCGGACGACCAGCTTCCAGGCGAACTCGCCGCCGTCTGCGGAGCAGCGGCCGACAAGCACTGTTTGACTTTGACGCAACGTCAACCTCTACCTTCGATTTCAGAGCGCGAAGGGAGAACCGAATGGCCTGGTCGATCGCCCAGGTGGCCCGGATGTCGAAGGTGACGTCCAGGACGCTGCGGCACTACGACTCGATCGGGCTGCTGCCGCCAGCCTGGATCGGCGACAACGGATACCGCTACTACGAGAAGGAACAGGTGCACCGCCTGCAGCAGATCCTGCTGCTGCGCGACCTGGGTCTGGGCCTCGACGTGGTGGCGAAGATGTTGGACGGCACTGACCAGCTGACGGTCCTGCGCAACCACCACCGGTGGCTGCGGGAGGAGCAGAAGCGGCTGGACCGGCTGGCGGGCACCGTCGCGCGCACCATCGCGGAACTGGAAGGAGGGGACGAAGTGAAGATCGAAGAGTTGTTCGACGGCATCGACGCGAAGACGCAGGAGCGGCACGAGGCCGAACTCGTCGAGCGCTACGGCGAGAGTGCCCGTGAGCACATCGCCGAGAGCCGCGCGAAGATGAAGGGCTGGACGCGCACCGACGCGGACCAGTTCATGGCCGAGTGGCGGGACGTCGCGCAGAAGCTCGGTGCCCTGTACACGGCGGGCACGGCGATCGACGCTCCGGAAACGCAGGAGCAGATCGACCGCCACTACCGCTGGATCTGCCTGAGCTGGACGCCCAACCGGGAGTCCTACCAGGGCCTCGGCGACCTCTACGTCGACTCGGACGAGTTCCGGGTCAACTTCGAGGTCGACGGCGGCGGCAACATGGCCGAGTGGATTCGTGACGCCATGAAGCACTACGCCGAGACGCGCCTCTAGGAACGATGCGGGAGCTGCAGATCCCGCATCACAGGCCGAATGCGCTCAAGGCCGCCCGGTTGAACGCCGGCAGGTCGTCGGGATTGCGGGACGTCACGAGCGTCCACCCGTTCATGTCGCACACCCGGACCTCCTCGTCGGCCCAGTCGCCGCCCGCGTTGCGGATGTCGGTCTGCAGGCTCGGGAACGAGGTCAGCATCTTGCCGCGCACCACGTTCGCCTCGACCAGCAACCACGGCCCGTGGCAGATCGCCGCGATCGGCTTGCCGGCGGCGACCAGCGCGTGGATCAGCTCGACGGCGTCGTTGTCCATGCGCAGCAAGTCGCTGTTGGCCACACCGCCCGGGATCACCGCACCGTCGTAGTCGTCCGCGGACGCGTCGGCGAAGGTCGTGTCGACGGGGAACGCGTCGGCGGGCGTCAGGTGGTTGAACCCGCGGACCTCACCGAGCTTCGGCGCGATGAGGCGCGGCACTCCGCCGGCCTTCTCGACGTGCGCCCACGGATCGGTGAGCTCGATCTGCTCGATGCCCTCTTGAGCGACGAGGAACGCGATCTTCTTCTGTTCAGCCATGCACTTCGGCTACCCGGCGAAGAAGGAGACCAACCGGTGCCGGATCTCGGTGCGGTGGGTGATCATCGGCGAGGGCGAGTCGATCAGCCACAGCTCACCGCGGGGAAACGCGGCGGCCGTCGCCTTGGCCACGTCCTCAGGGTGCAACGGGTCCCCGACAGCCCCGATGACCAGCACCGGAGTCGACACGGCGGCCAACGCGGAGGCGTCAGGAACAGCCACCTGACCCGGCAACTGCTCGGCCGCGGCCTCCAGGCGCCGCAACGCGGCCCGCCGCTCGGCGACGTAGATGGGCGGCCCGACCGTCAGATCCGACAGCTGCTGCAACGTGATCGGCTGCCGAGGCTGGTCCAGCACCGCGGGCAGCAGCAGGGCCACCCGCTGAAAACGATCGGGTTCGAGGGACATCAGCCGCACCAGCGCACCGGCGCCGAGCGAGACACCGACGGCGTTGTCTGCCGGAACGGTGCCCAGATCGGCCGCGATCCGGCCGTAGTCCCAGTAGCCGGCAGGAGCGTCGGGCGCGTCACCGTGGGACGGCAGCGTCACCACGACGCGGGTTCCGGGCAGCCCGGAGGCGGGGATGCGCGCCTCACCGGGCGTGGCGCCGAGCCCGTGGGCGACCAGCGTCACCGGTGAGCCGGAGCCGTACGAGTGGGTGATCACCAACGAGGGCCGCGCTGGACCTCGATCAGCTTCGGGCGCACGTCCACCATGTACACCAGCACCGCGATGAGACCGGCCAGCCAGAAGATCGACCCGACCCCACCGGGTCCGAACAGCAGCAACGCCGCCGTTCCTCCGCCGGTGATACCCATCCAGGCGGGCTTGGTCATGCGCTCGATCGCGGTGTACGCGTCCGGGCGCTGACTCAGTGCGTGGAAGAACGCGAACAGGCCGAAGATGCTGAACCCCAGGTCGGCGAAGAAGTACACGATGCCGTCGAGGTTCCAGATGCTGAAGATCGGCACGTAGAACACGCACCCAGACTACGTGGACGTACGACGGGAGGGGAGCAGCCCTGTCGGACTGCTCCCCTCCCGGAGAAATTCACAGACTCACTTGGCGGTGTTCGGGGTGGTCTTCTTCGCCGCGGTCGTCGTGGTGGTGCGGGTCGTCGTCGCCGGCTTGCGCGGCGCCGTGCGGTTCGCGGTCTTGCGGGCGGTGCTGCGCACCTCGTGCGCGGCCTCGCCACCGGCCTCGACGATCTCCTCGGCCAGCTTCTCGGCGGCGTCCTCGACCTCGAGGGCGACCTTCTCGCCGACCGAACGGGTGCGGCGGGTGACCTTGCCGAGGACGTCGTCCGCGATGACGCGGGCGTCGGCGGCAGCGGACTCGGCGCGCTTCTGCGCGGCCTCGACGGCCTGCTCGACCTGCTCCACGGCCTGCTTGACCTGCGGCTGGGACTTGATCTGCTCCAGCGTCTGCTCGCCCTGGTCGGCGAGGTAGGTGTACAGGTTCACCGCGGAGGCGGTGTAGGCGTCGACCAGCTTCTTGAGCTCGGCCGGCTGCAGCTTGTCGCGCAGGTCGTTCAGCTCGGTCGGGAGGTCCTTGGCCTGGGTGCGGGCCTCTTCGGCGCGCTCCTTGGCCTTGGTCAGGGCCTCGACGACGGCCTTCGCGGCGAGGTCACCGGCACCGAGCGCGGCGAGCAGCGCCTGGCGTGCGGCGTGGGCGCCCTGCTCGGCGGCCTTGCGAACGTCGTCCTGGGTGAGCTTCGGCATGGAGATCAGTCCTCCTTGTTGGTGGCGGTGTTCTCCCGCCGGAAAGATTCGTAAACGTCGAGCAGCACCTGCTTCTGCCGCTCGGTCAGATCGGTCGCGGCGACGATGGCGTCCGCCAACGCACCGCCTTCGCGCTGCTGGAGGATCCCGGCCTCGACGTAGAGCACTTCGGCCGAGATGCGCAGCCCCTTGGCGATCTGCTGAAGGATCTCCGCGCTGGGCTTGCGCAGTCCTCGCTCGATCTGGCTGAGGTATGGGTTGGAGACACCCGCCTGCTTCGCCAGTTCCCGCAAGGAGATCTTGGCGGTGTTGCGCTGCTCGCGGATGTACTCACCGATGTTGCGGCCGAGGTCCGCGACTGCTTTGTCGATGGACTTGTCCACTGTTCCCACTTCCCGTTCCTCGTGCCACCAACCACGTTAGCGACGAGTGCTAGCTGTTGCAAGCACCCTGCTAGCAATCGCTGCGTGTGCTCCGCCACAGGGATACCGTGGGAGGCGACATGGACGGCGCCGGGGCGTTGCGAGCCGAGCTGACGGATCACCTGCTCGGTGACGGTGTGCTGCGCGATTCCAAGTGGCTCAAGGCTTTCGGCGCCGTTCCCCGGCACGAGTTCCTGCCGCGGTTCTACCGCCAGCTGCACACCGGCGACTGGGAACGGGTCACCGCGCGCCACCCGGACTGGCTCGAACTGGTCTACGCCGACCGGGTGTGGGTTACCCAGTTCGACGGCGACGACACCGTGAGCGGCGGCACACCGACCTGCTCGTCGAGCATGCCCACGATCATGGCGATCATGCTGGAGGCACTGGACGTCCACAACGGACAGTCGGTGCTCGAGGTCGGGACGGGCACCGGCTACAACGCGGCGCTTCTGTGCCACGCCGTGGGTTCCGGCAACGTGACCACGATCGACGTCGACCCGAACATCTCGCGACGAGCACGCGAACGACTGCACGGCAACGGTTTCTTCCCCACCTGCGTGACGGGCGACGGCGCGCTGGGCCACCCCGGCCGTGCACCGTACGACCGCTTGCTGGCGACCTGCTCCGTCTCGACCATCCCGCCGGCCTGGCTGGAGCAGACGAGGCGGGGCGGCCTGGTGGTGACGACGTTGCACCGCCCCATCGGCGCAGGGCTGGTGCTGATCGCGTCCAACGGCGACGGCACCGGCGAAGGACGCGTGCTCACCGAGGACGGGCGCTTCATGCCGTTGCGCGCGCACGCACGCCCACCGGCGCTAGCTGGAGCAGGCACGTTCGACCGCCGTACCACCACGTTGAAGCTGAACTCCGTCATCGACCCGGCCAGTCCGTTCGAGTTCTTCGCGGGCATCGCGTTGCCGGAGGTGGCAGCAGGCCGCGACTGGTTGGCCCATTCGGACGGATCCTGGGTGCACCACCACGGTTCGCACGTCGACCAGGGCGGCCCGCGCCGGCTGTGGGATCTCGCGGAACAAGCCCTCGTCGACTGGAACGACCTGGGCAAACCGCGCCGCAGCCAGTTCGGGATCACGATCGGCGACGACGGCCAGCACCTGACGCTGGGCGATCTCCGCTGGCATCTGTGATCAACAACTGAACGTCACGACACGGGTCACTGAATCGACTACGGGCGGATGCGGTGCGTCATGATGCCTCGCATGTCCAGATTCCGTCAGCAGGCGCTGCTGGCCGGGTGCGTGCTGACCGCTCTGCTCACCGCGGCCGGGCTGTTCGTGACCGACCACGGCATCCATCCGCACCTGTGGCTGATCGTGCTCGCGCTGGCGTTCCTGGGCTTTCTGGCTTTGCTCGACCCGTGGGTCCGGCGCAGGCACAACGCGGCGCTCAGCACCGACGAGCACCTCGACGCGGCGTGCCGGGCGCTCGCCATCGGCCTGCAGTCGCAGTGGAACGAGGAGGTCCGCTCCCGCGGCCTCACCGACCCGGACGTGCTCGACCTGCACTGGATCGCCCCCGAGCTGGACGTCAGCGACGAGCCGGACGCGCCGCCAGGACGCAGCGACGCCGTGGTGGGCGCGTTCGAACGGCAGATCCACCGCCGGATGGTGATCATCGGCGAGGCCGGCACCGGCAAGTCGACGGTCGCGATGCTGCTGACGTGCGGCCTGCTGGACCGCTACGACGGCGGCATGGTGCCGGTGCTGCTGCCTCTGTCGACGTGGAACCCGGCGGTCGAGGACGTCCGCACGTGGCTCACGCGCAGGCTGTACGAGGACCATCCGGCGTTGCGCAACACCGAGCTGTACGGCAGCTACGCCGGTGACCTCCTGGTCGAGCAGCACCTGGTCCTGCCGGTGCTCGACGGCCTCGACGACATCCCCGCCCACCAGCGCGCGGACGCTCTCGTGCGGATCTCGAAGGCGTTCGGCGCGAACCGGCCGCTGGTGCTGACCTGCCGCACGGCCGAGTTCGCCCAGGCCGTGCACCTCGCCGGTCCGCTGCCCGGCGCCGACGTCGTCGAACTGGCCCCGCTCGACCTGGACGAGGTCGCCGCCTACCTGCGGGCGAGCGCCGACAGCTGGGGCGCGGCGCGCTGGGAGCCGGTGTTCATCCAGCTGCGCGAGGAACCGGACGGCAGGCTCGCGGACGCGTTGTCCACGCCGCTGACCATGTGGCTGGCCAGCATCGTCTACTCCGACAGCGAGGCGGAGCCGACCGAACTGCTCGACCGCGGCCGTTTCCCGGACGCGCGGGCGATCTCCGACCACCTCTGCGACGAACTGGTGTCGCGCGCGTTCGGCAACAGGGCGTTCGCGCACCACGCCAGGGCCACGCAGGTCTGGCCACGCGACAGGGCCCGCAAGTGGCTCGAGTTCCTGGCGCACGAGATGCGCGACCGCGGCATCCGCGAACTGGCCTGGTGGGAGCTGCGCCGCTCGGTCGGCAGCACGTGGCTCGCGGTGCTCGGCGCGCTGGTGCTGGGCGCGATCGGCGGGTTCGGCGTCGGCTGGCTGATGGCGTACTCGATCACGCCGTCGCTCGCCCCGATCACCGGTCTGGTCGCGGGCATCGGCGTCGGCGCGGCGGCGCTGACCGCGTCCCACGAACGCAAGGCCAAGCCGCGCCTGGGGATCTGGCGCAGTCTGCTGCTCGTGCCCGGCGTGCTCGGACTCGCCGCCGGACTCGTTTTCGGTGCGCTGTACGGACTTTCGGCCGGACTCGTCGTCGGCCTGGGGCTCGCCGTGGCGATCGCGCTGCGGTTCGCGTTGACGAGCGCGGCCGAGCTGTCGCAGGCCTCCAGTCCTCAGTGGACGATGTCCCGCGACCGGATCGCGGTGTGGACCGGATCTCTGGTGCTGGCCGTGGTGTTCGGGTCGGCGGCGGCGCTGGTGTTCGGCCCCGGCCAGACCGGCATGGTCGGGCTGGGGCTCGCTTCCGGGCTGATGCTCGGGTTCGCGCTGGCCGTGCTGCACCTGCGCTGGTGGTGGTTCACCGTCGCGCGGATCTGGTTGGCGTTGCGCGGAAAGTTGCCCTGGGAGCTGATGGTGTTCCTGGAGGACTCGCGCAAGCTCGGCGTGCTCTGCCGGGCGGGAGCCTGCTACCAGTTCCGGCACGGACTGGTGCAGGACCGCCTGGCAGAGCACGAGGCGACTACTCGCTCTGCAACCCCAGTGCTCCGGTCGCCTTTCTCAGCGAGGGCAACGTCAGAGCAGTGACCGCGAGGACCAGCGCCATCGACGCGCCGGTGAGCGCGGCGATGCCGGTCCAGTCGTAGGCCACCTCGGCGTTGAACACCCGTGTGACCATCACGCCGAGTCCGATGCCGGTGCCGACCGCGATGACCGTGGACAGCACCAGCGGCACGCCGTTCTGCCACAGCAGTGACCTCGCGAGCGTGCCGCGCGGCACCCCGGTCGCCGCCAGCACGGCGAGCGGGCGGCGCCGTTCCCTGACCTGCTCCAGCGCCATGACCAGCAGCGACGCCCCGGCCAGCAGCAACGTCAGCACCGCGCCCGCGAGCAGCGCCCTGCGGATCGAGGCGAAGATCAACTCGACCTCGGCGGTGTCGTCCTGGCCGATGAAGTACGCGTGGACCCGCCAGCCGTACCCGGCGATGGAGTTGCGCATGTGCTCGGCGGCGTCCGGCACCGCGAGGTCGAGCTCGGCCTGCAACTGGGGCCGGTTGCCGGTGAGGTCGAGGCCCTTCGCCGCGGCAGGGGTGAGGTAGATGCCGGGCATGGTGCCGGGGACCTCCTGCAGCGCGGGCAGGGTCCAGGCGCTGTTGTCCATGGTCATCACCACGTCGCCGGACTTGGCCTCAGCGATGTCCCGGGCGAACCGCACCAGGTAGGCCTTGCCGTCGACGCAGTCCGTGGCGTCCGCCTGTGCTTTCAGCGCCGCACAGGTGCCGATGGAGACCATCGTGTTGCGGCTGCCCGACTGGGTCACGAAGACGCGGTCGAGCACGTGCACGGCCCGCACACCCTTGCTGGCGGCCACCGCTTCGTTCAGGCCGGCGGTGTCAATGTCGTCCTTGGGCGTCAGGGAGACGAAGTTGTGGGTCGCGTCCCGCTTCTCCTCGGAGACGACGTCCTTCTCCACGCTCGCGAGGATGACCTGCAGCGTCACCGTGCCGGCGAGCACCACGGCCACACCACCGACGACCCGCGCCGCCGTGCCCGCGTCGAGCTGCAACCGGCGCACCGCCAGCTGCAGCGCCGGGGTCGCACCGCGCATCCAGTTCACGACCCGCTCCACCAGCCACGGCAGCAGCACCGGGATGCCCAGCATCAGCAGCACCACGCCGGCGATGACGACGACCTGGAACGTCGAGCCCTTCTCGCCGGTGTCGCCGAACTGGCTGGCCAGCAGGGCGATTCCGCCGCCCGCGGGCACCAGGCGCCACCACAGCCTGCGCCGGACCGGCTTCTGGTACCGGACCACGCCGAGCGGTTCGATGATCGTGCGCCGCATGGCGAACAACGACGTGAGGACCGCGAGCACCGGCACGGCCACGAGCACCACCGCCGTGAGCGACGGGGTGGGCATCAGGTCACCGGGGTACAGCGCCAGCTCGGGAACGGGAACGTCGTCGGCCAGCGGTCGGACCGCGAAGAAGAACCCGACGCCGAACACGAGCCCGGTCAGCGCGCCGACCAGCGTCTCGCCGGACGCGATCAGCCGCACCCGGCCCGCCGCCGCGCCGACCAGCCGCAACGCCGCGAGCCTGCGGTCGCGCTGGGCCGCGGCGAGCCTGGTGGCGACGCTGACGAACACCAGCACCGGGAACAGCAGCACGACGATGCCGACGAGGCTGAGCATCCACAGCACCGGGTCCATCCCCAGGCGCTCGTACATCTTCCCGTAGCCGTACACGGCGACGCCGGAGTCGTCCGGGATCGTGCTGTCGCCCGCGTAGAACTTCAGGTCGTGCGGCCCGATCAGACCGGCCGCGCCGATCGTGCCGATCACCTTCTGCGGGAACCGGGGCCGCAGCAGCTCGCCGTCCGGCGACGCGAGCAACTCCGCGAGGGCGGGCGACACGACGATCTCGCCGTCCCGCGGCAGCCGTTCGAGGCCCGGAGGCACGGGGGCGTCCGGCGTGCGCGCCTTGAGGAACGTGCCGGGAATGTCCTGCGAGCGGAAGTGGACGTACATCTCCTCCGCCTGGATCGGGGCCGGTCCGTCGCGGTCGGTCATCATGGTGCGCGCGTCACCGCGGTCGTCCCGCACGTCCAGCGCGTTCGGCACCGCGGCGGCGAGCAACAGCATCGCCACGCACAGACCGATGCCGACGCCCTGCAGCAGGAGCCTGCCCCACGACTTCCGGCTGCCCCCGACAGCCAGCCGGACGCCGAGCGCCAGATCGTTGATCACCTGTTTCACCGGGCGAACTCCACGTCCCTGGCCTTGCCGTCGCGCACCACGACCTCGCGGTCGGAGTAGGCGGCGACGCGGGCCTCGTGCGTCACCAGCACGACCGCGGCGCCGGTCTCCCGCGCGGCCGTCGTGAGCAGGTGCATGACCCGTTCGCCGTTGAGCGAGTCGAGCGCGCCGGTCGGTTCGTCGGCGAAGATCACCTTCGGTCCGGTGACCAGCGCACGGGCGATCGCGACCCGCTGGCCCTGACCACCGGACGTCTCGCCGGGTCGCTGGTCCGCGACACCGTCGACCTCCAGCTTGGCCATCCACTCCTTCGCGGCGTTCTCGGCGTCCCTGCGCTTCACGCCGCTGAGCCTCATCGGCAGCGCGACGTTCTCCAGGCAGGTCAGCTCCGGCACGAGCTGACCGAACTGGAAGACGAACCCGAACTCGGTGCGCCGCAGCTCGCTGCGTTCCCGGTCGGACATCGAGGTGAGCTCGCGGTCGCCGTAGCGGACCACGCCGGAGTCCGGCGCCAGGATGCCCGCGACGCAGTGCAGCAGGGTGGACTTGCCGGAGCCGGAGGGCCCCATCACCGCGACGATCTCGCCCGCGCGGACGGTCAGACCCGCGCCCTCGAGCGCGTGCGTCCTGCCGAACGACTTGTGCAGGTCCTCGGCCCTCAGAAGACTCATTTGCCGACCTCCTGGGCCAGTCTGTCGAGGCGCGCCGCGGTCAGTTCGAGCCACCGCAGGTCGGCCTCGAGGTGGAACAGGGCGAAGTCGCAGATCAGCTGGTCGGCCAGGTCGCCGTCCGCCTTGCGCTTGGTCAGGTCGCGCATCGTGGTGAGGTGCGCGGAGCGTTGGGTGTCGAGCACCTCGGTCGCGCTGCGGCCGGACAGCAGGGCCAGCACGACCTTCGCGTAGAGGGTGTTCTGCAGGTACGGCTCCGGCTTCTCCGGCGTGCCGAGCCAGCGTTCGACATCGGTGACGCCGGCGTCCGTGATCGCGTACCGCTTGCGCTCCGGACCGTCGCCCGCCTCCACGCCCGCCTCGCTCACGAGGCCGTTCTTCAGCAGCCTCGACAGGGTCGAGTACACCTGTCCGTAGTGCAGCGGCCGGTCGTGCCCGAAGCGCTCGTCGTAGGCGCGCTTGAGGTCGTATCCATGCCTTGGACCGCCCTCTAGCAGCCCCAACAGTGCGTGTCCGATCGACATGAGGAGCACTATACACACGATGTATACACCCGGTGTATTCATCAGATGCCCTGACGGGCAACCGCCGTGGCGCCTACAGTGGTGGGGTGACTGGTCTGACTGTCGGCTGGGATCACGACGTCGAGCTGCTGCTCGACTTCCTGAACACTCGACACGTACTGGACAGTGAAGCCTCCTGGCGCGCGTGGGTGACCGAGCGCGGCCTGGGGCGGAGCAGTGAAATCGCGCAGGCGCGCGCCGCTCGGGCGGCACTGCGGTCGTCCATCGAGGGCTCGTCAGGGCCTCAGACGGCAGCAGGCGTCGTCCACATCGAGCTCACCGACGGCATCCCGGTGCTGTCGAGCTCGGACGCGCTCGGCGCGGTGCTCGCCGCGTCCGCCCGCCTCGCCGTGCTGGGCTCCTGGGAACGCTTCAAGATCTGTCCCGCCGACGACTGCCTGCGTGCGTTCTTCGACCGCTCCCGCAACCGCTCGCGCACCTGGTGCTCGATGCAGGTGTGCGGGAACCGGGAGAAGGCCCGCACGTTCCGAAAACGCACCCGCGCCCAGAACCCGCCTCAGAACAGCAAGCTGGCCGCGGTGTAGATCACCAGGCCGGCGAGCGCGCCGACCACGGTGCCGTTGATCCGGATGAACTGCAGGTCCCTGCCGACCTGCAGTTCGATCTTGCGCGAGGTCTCCTCCGCGTCCCAGCGCTCGACCGTGTCCGTGATCAGCGTGGTGATCTCCGCGCGGTAGTTGGCGACGACGTACCCGGCGGCCTGCTCCAGCCAGCCGTCGACCTTGGCGCGCAGTTCGAGGTCGTCGGTGAGGTTGGTGCCGAGCGTGATCAGGCCCTGCGTGACGCGCTTGCGCAGTTCGCTGGACGGGTCCTCGGCGGCGTCGATGAGCATCTTCTTGGCCGTGCCCCAAGCGCTGCTGATCAGCTTCTGGACGTCCGGGTGCGTGATGACCTGCTGCTTGACCTGCTCGGCGCGCTGCATGGTGGCCGGGTCGGTCTGCATGTCGCTGGAGAACTCGATCAGGAACTGGTCGACGGCGAGCCGCATCGGGTGGTTGACGTCGGTCTTGACCGCCCAGGCGAAGTTGACCAGCTCCGTGTAGACCTTGTCGCCGAGCAGCGCGTCGACGAACTTGGGCGACCACGTGGGCGCACGGTCCGTGACGATGAGGCTGACCTTGTCGGAGTTGTCGCGCACCCACTCGTAGGCGCGGTCGCACATGAGGTCGACGAGCTTGTGGTGCGCGCCGTCCGTCAGGACCTGGTTGAGCAGCTTGCCCAGCGGCGGACCCCAGGGCTTCTCGGTGACCCGCTTGACGATGGCCTGTTCGAGGACGGCCTGGACCTCTTCGTCCTTGAGGACCGTGATCGCGCCCTTGATGACGTTCGCGAGCTCGTTGGTGATCCGTTCGGCGTTCTCGGGCTGCTTGATCCAGGCGCCGGCGCGTTCCGCGATGCCGGCCCTCCTGAGCTTGTCCTGCACGACCTCGGGACTGAGGAAGTTGACGCCCACGAAGTCGCCGAGCGTCTGCCCGAACATGTTCTTGCGTTCGGGGATGATCGCAGTGTGGGGGATCGGCAACCCCAGTGGCCTGCGGAAAAGGGCGGTGACGGCGAACCAGTCGGCGAGCGCGCCGACCATGCCGGCCTCGGCGGCAGCCCGCACGTACCCGACCCAGGCGCCCTCGAAGGCGTGCGTGCCGAAGAAGATGACCGTCGCGCCTATCAGGAAGCTCGTCGCGACGAGCTTCATCTTGCGCAGGTCCGTGCGCTTCTGCTGGTCAGCGGCGGTCAGTTGCTCCACAACACCATTGTCCGTGAAGATCCTGCGTTGTGCGGGTACCGGCGCTAGTTCCTCGTTTGCAGCCGTTCACGTCGACCATCTTCGCGGAGATGACGGCGCTGGCCGTGCAGCACGACGCCGTCAACCTCGGTCAGGGCTTCCCCGACACCGACGGCCCGGCGTCGATGCTCCAGGCCGCCCAGTCGGCGATCGCGTCGGGCGTGAACCAGTACCCGCCCGGCCCCGGCATGCCGGTGCTGCGGCGCGCCGTCGCCGCCCACCGCTCGCGGTACGGGCTCTCGTACGACCCGGACACCGAGGTCCTGGTGACCGTCGGCGCCACCGAGGCGATCGCCGCGTCGTTGCTGGCGCTGGTCGAGGCCGGCGACGAAGTGATCCTGATCGAGCCGTACTACGACTCGTACGCCGCCTCCGTGGCCATGGCCGGCGCGACGCGGGTGACCGTGGGCCTGCGCGAGGACGAGTCGGGCCGCCTGGCGTTGGACGTGGACGCTCTGCGCGCCGCCGTGACGCCTCGGACTCGAGCCATCCTGGTCAACTCGCCGCACAACCCGACCGGCACCGTGTTCCGCTTGGAGGAGCTCCAAGCAATCGCCTCTTTGTGCGTCGAGCACGACCTGCTGGCGATCACCGACGAGGTCTACGAGCACCTGGTGTTCGACGGACTTGTCCACATCCCGCTGGCCTCGCTGCCGGGAATGGCGCCGCGGACGCTGTCGATCTCGGGCGCCGGCAAGACGTTCAACTGCACCGGCTGGAAGATCGGCTGGGTCTGCGGTCCCGCCGAACTGGTCTCGGCGGTCCGCGCGGCCAAGCAGTTCATGACCTTCGTGGGCGGCGCACCGTTCCAACCCGCCGTCGCTCACGCACTGACCGCCGAACTGGACTGGGTCACCGGGCTGCGCGACTCCCTCGCGTCGAAGCGCGCGCGTCTGGCCGAGGGCCTGCGTGCGGCCGGTTTCGAGGTGCGTTCCTCTGAGGGCACGTACTTCATCTGCGCCGACGTGCGTCCCCTCGGCCACACCGACGGCCTGGCCCTGTGCCGCGAACTGCCCGCCCGGATCGGCGTCGCCGCCGTCCCCGTCCAGGTGTTCACCGACCGCCCCGCGGACTGGCAGCACCTGATCCGTTTCGCGTTCTGCAAGCAGGACGCCGTGATCGACGAAGCCGTGGAGCGCCTCCACAAGCTGTAGTTGTCCACAGCTGTGGATGAGTTTCTCCACAACTGTGGACAACCCACTTTCGGGTGAGCCAGGGAGCCTCAGGCCCGGGGTTCGACTCCAAATGGCATGGACTCGAACACTGAGGTTCTCGTGGCTTGGCGTTCCGGCCTGTCCGGCTGGGACGCCCTGGTCGACCGCTACTCCTGCCTGGTCTGGTCGGTGCCCAGATCGTTCCGCCTGAGCCACGCCGACGCCGCCGACGTCTACCAGTGCACCTGGCTCTGCCTGGCAGAACACCTGACTCGCCTCCGAGAACCGGAACGCCTCGGCACCTGGCTGGTCCGTACCGCCACCCGCCAGTCGATCGCCGTCCTGCGGACCCGAGGCCGCGAGGTGTCCTACGACCTGTGGGAGCCGACCTCCGTCCTGCCGACGCCCGACGAGGTCGCGATCACCACCGATCGGCAGCGCCGGCTCTGGTCCGCGCTGACGACCTTGAACGAACGGTGCCAGCGCCTCCTGCGGATCGCCGCCCACAGCCCCGAACTGAGTTATGCACAGGTTGCCGACGCCCTGGGGATGAAGGTGGGGAGCGTTGGCTCCACGCGCAGCCGCTGCCTCGCTGAGCTGCGGCGGAAGCTGGAGGACCTGCGATGAGGGACTCGCTGCTCGACGAGATCGCCGGCCTCTTCCACTCGGACGCCCCACCGGCCGCACTCACCCCGCGCCCGACCGGCCTCGAACCCATGGCCCCTGTGGACGAACCGGTCCGCGGCCCCTCCCGCCAGCTCGTCTTCCACCTCGGCACCGGCCGCCTGCACCTGCGGCTGGACCCCGGCCACCTGACCGGAGTGCTGGACGAGCGCAGCGTCTCCGTCGAGATCCACTCGCCGTCCGCCGTCCAAGCCCTGCGACCCGATGCCGAGGGCTGGTTCCGCGCCACCGTCCACCCCGGCCCGGTGTGCGTGACCGTCCCCGAACTCGGCCTCACGACGGGCTGGTTCGTCGCGTGAGCGCCAGCGCCGATCCACAGGCCACCATCGCGAAGACCGAGGTCCGCGGCACGACAGCCCAGCGCGCCGACGCGTTGCACGACCTGAGCGTCGCCCACGCCGAGCTCGGCCACCTCGACGTCGCCGCGCGGTTCGCCCAGCGCGGGCTGCGGCTCAGCGGAGAGGCGCGGTTCCACCTCACGCTCGCGTGGATCGACCTGGATCGAGGCCGCCGCAAGCAGAGCCTCCACCACCTGGACCTCGCCACACCCCATCTGCGTGGCGGGGAACTGGCGCGGGCGAGGTGTCTGCGCGGGCTGCACCTCTGTCAGTCGGCTGAACCGCGGCTGGCGATCGCCGAGCTCACCGCGGTCATCAGGGAGTTGCGCAGGTACGGCGACGAGCGGTGGCTGGCCAACGCGCTGATCGGGCGTGGGATCGCCCGGTGCAACGCGACCAAGCTGGTGCCGGCCGAGGCTGACTTCCGTGCCGCGCAGACGTTGTCGCTGGCGATGGGCGAGCCGGGACGGGCGGCGATGTGCTTGCACAACAGGGGGTTCGTGGCGATGCTCGCCGGGGATCTGCCGCTCGCGCTCCGCAGGTACGAGGAGGCCGCGAAAGCCGGTCTCGACTCGGCCAGCCGGCCGGAGGCGCTCGTGGACCGGGCCGAGGCGTTGCTCGCGGCCGGGCTCACGGCGGAGGCGCGGCGGGTGCTGGCGCCTGCGATGGAGCTGTTGCGGCGCTGCAATCGGCACGTTCCCGAGCTGGCGGTGTTGAGCGCGCGGTGTGCGTTGCGTGACGGCGATCCGGGTCCCGCGCTTCGTCACGGCGGCACGGATGTCGAGTTCCTGTTGGCTGCCGGGAAGCTTGATGCCGTTGCGGCGCATCGGTTTCGCGGGCCCGTGCAGACGCGGGCGCTCGGGTGGCTCGCGCAGGCACGACGCTCGAACAGGCGAGGCGCGCTGGCTGCGTGCAGGGCGGGGCTCAGGTTGCTCGACGCGCATCACGGCGACTGGCCTCGTCGTGAGCTGACCGGGCATGCGCTCGGGTTGGCCAGGACCGCTCGCGAGGTGCTGCACTGGTCGGAGCAGCATCGCGCCTCGGTTTCCTTGCCTTCCAACGACCCTGAGCTGGCGCAGGCGCTCACGAACCTGCGGCGGGCGAGAGCGTTCGGACTGCCGTTGGAAGCGCTGGAGAGGGATGTCCGGAGGCTGACTCTTGCTTCCCGGCGCGCAAGACCGAGCGGAACGGCCCGGGCCGAACTGCCCCTGATCAGTTTCATCGTCCACGAAGGACAGATGAGAGCGGTCACGCTGATCGACGGACATGCCCGGATGCGAGTGATTCCCGAACCCGCCGAACTCGTCCGCACCACGAAACTCGCGCTGCAGTCAGGACGCGCCATCACCACGGATCTCCTGCCGGACGCGGAGGAGGTCGTCGTGATCCCCGACGGCGTGCTCCACGAGATGCCGTGGGCAGCCCTCGGCCATCGAGTCCACGTCATCCCGTCGCTGCGGCATTGGCGGCCGGACAGCCACGGCGGGCATCGAGTCTGGGTCACCGGTCCCGGCCTGCAGAACGATGAAGTGCCCGCACTGCAGAAGAAACACGGCGGAACGATCGCGAAATCCACTGTGGAATCAACTCTCAGAACGCTGGAAGGCGCCGGGATCGCGCACATCGCGGCGCACGGGCACGTCAACCCGGACAACCCGCTGTTCTCCTACCTCGAACTCGAGGACGGCCCGCTGTACGGCTACGACATCGCCAGGATCGAGCACCCGCCCGAGATCGTCGTCCTGTCCGCCTGCGAGTCGGGCCTGGCCCGTGCGTTCCTCGACGCCGGCACGAGAGCGGTCATCGCGACCACCCTCACCGTGCCGGACGCGCAGGTCAGCGAGGCCATGGCCGAGGTCCACCGCCGCATCGGACACCCCGCCGAGGCCGCGCGAGCAGTCGCGCACCTCGGGTTCAGCTGCTACGGCACCGGGACCAAGGTGGCAGCGTGAAGCGCGGCCGCGAACGACGTGCCGGTGCACAGCAGTTGCGACGAGCCGACCGTGGCCGGCACGTCGACGCCGGACACGACCACGTCCACCCACGGCCCGTGCCCCGAGAAGGCTTCGGAAGCACCCACCGCCGTGACGTCAGGCAGGGCGGCGGGCCACCAGGGGCGCGCGGAGCCGCCGTTGCCCGCCGCGGCCACGACGTTGGAACCGCAGCCCGACAGCACGGGCGGGCACTCGTCGTTGAACGAGTAGGTGCCGGACGCGACCAGCACCACCGGCAGGTCGCGAGTGGCCTTCAACGCCGCGGCCAGGGTCAGGTCGTCGCCGAAGCCCGAGGCACCCAGGACGGGGAACGGACGCACCGAGGCGCCGTGGTGGCGGAGGACACCGGCGACCAACGCTCCGTGCGGCGCGTCAAGAGGGGTGTCGAGCAACGCGACCGTGCCTTCGCCCAGCAGGTCCGGGAGGCGCTCGCCCACCACCGGACGGGAGGTGCCGATCATGATCGGGCAGGCGAGGTGGACGTGGTTCGGCGTTGCACCCACCTCAAGCGCGATGGCGACGACGCGCTCCCGTTCGGACGCTTTCAGGTGCATGCGGAGGACGCCGGAAGCGATCTCCTCGTGGGAGTAGACGCCCCGCAAACGCTTGCGCACAGTGGGTGCGTCCGCTGGCAGCACGATCAGTTCCCCCGAACGGACCAAGCACTCGTTTGGGCCCGCTGGATCGTGCACGACCACGGGGCCGAGCGCTTCGGAGGCGTGATCGACCAGCTCAGAGAGGCTGCTGACCTGCTTTGGCGCGTCCACATCGGACACCATCCCCCGGCGCGACACGGTCCACAGGGGACCGAGGCACAAAGTCACTCGATCCGATGACGACACTGACGGTGTTCATGCCAGATCAGGGCAACACGGACAGCCGCACGAGACCGCCCTTCCGGGTGTTTCGCGCCGAGTTGGTTCGCAAAGTCACTCACCGGTGCTAGACATAGCTCTACGTCGACCTCCGACGGCGCACTGTGCGTTGAGGTGACCTGAAACGGTGGACGGGTGGTGATCCTGTGGCGAGTGGTGGAGTTGGTGCACTGCTGCTGCGGACCGCTGCGCTCGGCGGGCTGACCGCCGCCGCCTGGTTGCTGAGCGGGACGACCGCGTCCGCCAGTCCCGAGGAACCCCCGGCCGTCGAGATCACCACCGAGACCGCCGCCGAGGCCCCGAAGCTGCTGGAGGATCCCGCCGGGTGGGCCGAGGCCTTCACCGCGTCGGTGATCGAGAAGCACCAGCCGGCCAGGATCGTGCCGCCGCCCGTCGTGACGAGGCCCGCGGAGGAAGAGCCCCAGGAGGAAGAGGACGAGGGTCCGATCCTCGACTTCACCGGCGGCTCGCAGGGCAACACCCGCTCCGGCTCCGTCTCGAACGAGGCGCCGCCCGAGGTCATCGCGGCGAAGGCTCAGGTCCGCGCCGCCAAGGTCGCCGCGAAGCTCGCGGCCGAACTCCCGCCGCCGCCTCCGCCGCCCGCAGCACCTGTCGCGGCGGTCAAGAAGTCCGTGCCGCTTTTGCCCGATCTTCCGGTGTCCGCTCCCGTGAAGACCGAGCCCACACCCGTGAGCGACCTCACCTGGTCCACTCCCGGTCCCGACTCCCCGCTGCCCGCTCCCCAGCAGGCACCCGTGGTCGCCACGGCCTCCGCGTCGTCCGGCCACACCGACAACTCCGGCGGCACGCGCGGCGTGCTCGCCGTTCTGACGTCGCACAACTCGCTCTTCCCGCCCGCCACGTGGTCGGTCGAGGAGCGTCGCGACGGCACTGAGCCCGGCAGCATTCCGGGCCTGCCCAGCACGTCACCCGACTGAGTCCGACAGGACCAGTCTGCCCTCTGCGCGATTTGTGACCGTCTCGTTCCGTCGCGCCAGTAACTCCTCCTCTTATTTCCCGTTGTACGCAAGGAACCCCCAGTCTTCCTGACCTGCCAACCGCGCCCTGGCAGGTCGGGTCTGGTCCGAGTGCCGCGCTGCCCCCGCAGTCTCGGACCGCACGGGAAACCTGCGGACGGGGAACGTCAATCCCTGGGACGTTCCCCGCCGCAGGCCTCTCGTTGGCAAGTTCGTCGGCCCGGTCTCCCCCGCTGCGGGAGACCGGGCCGACGTGTTTCACGCGACCGGTACCGAGAGGTCGGCATCCGCCGGAAACCCTGTTCCTGCAACGGATGCAGCTACCACACCCAAACGGCCGATCGCTTCACGCAGCACTTCGGGCGACTGCGTGTACGGCACTCGGAGCATCTGCTCGCAGCCCCCGTGCACCGCGAACCGAGGGCCGGGGACGAGCCGCAGGCCGTGGTTCTGCGCCACCACCGCGATGCGCGTGCTCAGCGGGCCGTCGAGCGTGCACCACACCCCGAGCCCACCGGCCGGCACGTCGAAACTCCACTGTGGACAATGTTCCCGCAACGCCGCGACCGCCACGTCCCGTTGCGCGAGCGCCTCCGCACGTCGTTGCCCCAGCACGGTTTCCGGCGACTCCAGCAACGCGGCGAGCACGAGCTGCTCGAACACCGGTGTGCCCAGGTCGATCGCCGCCCGCGTGGACAGCAACCGGTGCACGATGTCCGAGGACGCCCTGATCCACCCGATCCGCAGTCCGCCCCAGTGCGACTTGCTCGCGGATCCCAGCGTCACCACCGAATCCCCGCCGAACGCGGCCATCGGCAACGGCGGCTCCGCCGAGTCCAGCGCGAGTTCCACCAACGTCTCGTCGACGACCAGCGGAGTGCGCGCCTTGCGCAGCACCGCGGAAAGCATCTCCCGCGCCTCGGACGACATCCGCAGTCCGGTCGGGTTCTGGAAGTCCGGGATCAGATAGGCCAACCGGGGACCCGCCTGACGCAACGCGGCCTCGAACCCGTCCAGATCCCAGCCGTCACTCAGCATCGGCACGGGCACCGGGATGCCGAACGACGCCCGCACCGCCTCCAGCGCGTTGGGGTAGCTCGGCTGCTCGACCAGCACCCGGTCGCCGGGCCCGACGAAGAGCCGCAGCACCAACGCCCACGCGTGCTGCGCCCCGGACGTCACCACGATCTGGTCGGGCGACGTCGGCAGCCCGCGAGCCGTGTACCGGTCCGCGATCCGTTGCCGCAGCACCGGAAGCCCCCGTTCGTCGTACCCGTGCGACGCGAGGTGCTCCGGCATCTGACCCAACGCGACGTCCATCGCGATCCGCACGGACGGCAGCGCGGGAGGCGCGGCGCGGGACAGGTCGATCAACGTGTCGTCGACCCCCGTGATGCCACCCCCGGCACCGACGGGCCCGTTGATCCACGACCCGGCTCCGCGCCGCGACTCCACGACCCCCTCGGCCCGCAGCTGGTCCAGCGCGGCGGTGATGGTGGTGCGGCTCACGGGCAGCGCTTCGGTCAGCTCGCGTTCGGACGGCAGCCGGGTCCCCACCGGCAGCCGGCCGTCCGCGACCAGCAGTTTCATCGCCGCGACGAGATCGACGACGCACTGCCGGGCCCCGCCACGACGCCATTCGCCGAGCAGTCGGGCCAGTCGAGCACCGGATATACGTCCACCTGGTGGGAGCATGAGGCCAATTATGCCGAATTGGCTATGGATTACCAGGCCAATCGAGGCGCAACATGGCCACATGGCCTCCATGACCGCACTCCACCAGGTCTCCGTCCGGATCTCACCCGCCCGTCGCCTTCCGCAGCTCTTCGCAGGGCTGTGGCTCTACGGCGCGAGCATGGCGATGCAGATCCGCGCGACCCTCGGCCTGAACCCGTGGGACGTGCTGCACGAGGGCCTCGCGAACCGCACCGGCCTGAGCTTCGGCCTGATCACCGCCATCACCGGCGTCCTGGTGCTGCTGGCGTGGATCCCGCTGAAGCAGAGGCCGGGCATCGGCACGATCGCGAACGTCGTGCTCATCGCCGTCAGCGTCGACGTGACGCTCGCGATCCTGCCCGCGCCGCAGGGGCTGCTGCCCAGAATCGTGTTCCTGACGCTGGGCATCGTCCTGAACGCCGTCGCGTTCGCCGCGTACGTCGGCTCCCGCCTCGGACCGGGCCCGCGCGACGGCCTGGTCACCGGATTCTGCCGCCGCACAGGCATTTCCCTGCGCGTCACGCGGACCGTGCTCGAACTGATCGTGCTCGGCACCGGCTGGCTGCTCGGCGGCACGGTCGGCATCGGCACGGTCCTCTACGCGCTCGGCATCGGCCCGCTCGCGCAGCTGTTCCTGCCCGCGCTCACGTGGCGCGAGCGCTCGCGGCCCGTTTGCGAATCTCCTCGTACGTGACGCCTCGCTCGATCAGCACCTCGGCCACGATTCCCTTGCCCTGCAACAGAGCCAGCACGATGTGCTCCGCACCCAGGTAGTTGTGGCCGAGGTCGCGCGACTCGCGCAGCGACTTCTCCAGCGCCTTCTTGAAGTCCGAGTCCAGTGGCATCCCGAACCACCGCCGGCGCGGGCCGGGCCGCAGCACCCCGGTGCCGAGCGACTGCTCCACCGAGTCGATCACCGCGTCGACGTCGATTCCCAAGCCCCGCAACGCTTCCGCGTCCGCCTTGGTGAGCCCGCCCTTGCGCCGGTAGTCGCGGAACGCCGTCTCCAGCTCGTCCCGCGGCAGGTCGAACCCCGCCAGCACCGGCGCGTCGAGCAGCGCCAGCAGCAGGAACTCGACGCCGACCTCACCGGCGTGGACTTGTTCCGCATCCCGCACCGCGGTCTTGACCGCCTCACGGGCTTCCTTGGTGAACCTCTCCGCGATCATCATCGACCCCCGTGCTTCTTGTGGACCGCCTGGCGGGACACCCCGAGTTCCGCCGCGATGTCCTGCCACGACCAACCCTGTGCCCGCGCGCTGCGGACCTGGGCGGCCTCGAGATGTTCCAGCAGTCGCCGCAACGCGCTGACGGCCCGCAACCCGACCTTCGGGTCACGATCCCCAGCCGCTGTGGCGAGATCCGTCGCTTCCGTCATGATGTCAACGTACGTTGACAACTCGGATCCGTCAACCAATGTTGACACGTACGGTGGGACCGTGAAGATCGAGACCGCCGAGCAGGGGGCTCCGGGCCGAGTCACCGAGGATCGGATCAGGGTTCTGCCGAACGCCGTCGTCGTGCTCGACGGCGTGACGTCGCGAACCAGACCGCCTGATCGCAACGGTGGCTGGTACGCCTCAGAACTCGCCGGCGAACTGGCCGGGCTGATCAACGCCACCGACCCGTTGCCCGGCCTTCTCGCCCGGGCCATCACGAATCTCGTCGAGAAGCACGACCTGGTCCTCGACGACTCCCCGTCGTCCACCGCGGCGATCGTCCGCTGGAACGACGACACGATCGACGCGCTCGTCCTGTGCGACACCCCGATCGTCGCGTTCGGACAGTCCACCCGAGTGCTCGAGGACACCAGGCTCGAAGACCTCCGGCCGGACCCGGACATCCTGCGGTGGAAGAACAAGCCGGGCGGTTACTGGGTCGCGGAGGCCGATCCCGTCGCGGGACACCAGGCCCTGACCGCGTCCTGGCCCCGGACGGAAGTCGACTGTGTGATCGCTCTCACAGACGGCGTCTCCTGCGGGGTGTCCGACTACGGACTCTTCGACTGGGAGGACCTGAGGCAATTGCCACTGGGCGAAGTGCTCGACCGAATCCGGGAAGCCGAGCACGGTGATTCGGAGCACAAGCGTTGGCCCCGCTACAAAACACACGACGACCAAGCCATCGCTCGAATCAACTTCAGCGCATAAACGAAAGAAGCCCTCGCAGCGTTCTGCGAGGGCTTCTTTCGAAGAAGGATGGCCAGGGGCGGGGTCGAACCGCCGACCTACCGCTTTTCAGGCGGTCGCTCGTACCAACTGAGCTACCTGGCCATGGAAAAGAAAAGCGACCCAGACGGGACTCGAACCCGCGACCTTCGCCGTGACAGGGCGACGCGCTAACCAACTGCGCCACTGGGCCTTGCTCTTGCTTGTCGTACCTTACCGTACTTTACTGCGTGCCCCCAACGGGATTCGAACCCGCGCGACCGCCTTGAAAGGGCGGGATCCTAGGCCGCTAGATGATGGGGACTAGCTGGTCTCTGGAAGCATCGTAAGCATATGCCATAGGTCCACGCATCTCCAAAACGGGGTCCCACTTATGCGTTGACCTGCCGAAACCCCCTCCGGGCCGAGATCGAGCAGATCAACAAACGCCTGTTCAGGGCCTTCGAGGCCCTTCACGGGGTTTCAGACGCAGTTTGTGATCCAGACAACTTCCAGTCCGAAGACGCCACGCAGGGCAGCACGTGCCCCAGAACCTCGCGGATCCGCGCGGGGAAGTCGGCACACGCCGTCGTCGCGGAGGAGATCAACCGCGAACCGAGCGCCGCGCTGCACAACGTCCGCGCGACGGCCTCCGGATCGGTACCGGGACGCAGGTCCCCGCGCTCGGCCGCCTCGATCACGTAGGCGGCGACGAGCTTCTCCCACATGACGTGCGTGCTCGGGACGCCCGGATACCCGACCTCGCGATCGGCGTTGAGGCGCACGCCGGCACGCAGCACCACGTCGGCGGCCATCCGGTCGGCCGACTCGGCGAACATCCCGTGCAGGGCGCTGAGCGGGTCGAGGCCACGTACCCGCCACGACTCCCGCAGCTGCGCCCACAGTTCGCTCTGCCGTTCGACCAGGGCGTCCGCCACCGCTTCCTTGGAGGGGAAGTGGAAGTAGAACGCGCCCTTGGTCAGCCCGGCGCGCGCGAGCACGGCGGTCAGCGACGTGCGCTCGTAGCCGAGCCGGTCGAACTCCTCCGCCGCGGCGCGGAGTATCGCCTCGCGTGTCGCGTACGCCCGATCCTGCTGGGGCATGGGTGAAGGTTAGCCGTTGCCGCTAAAGAGACCCGTGGGTATGTTTCGGGATGCGGCCCTGCTCCGCAGACGCGCTCCGGGGGGTGCGCGCCTGGAGTCAGGGCCGCTTTCGCGTGCGCACGCCGTCACCGTTGTGCCGGTGGCAACCCGCCGTCCTCGCCCGGTGACAGGCCCAGCATGTCCAGGAGCATCCGGCAGTCCTCGGCGCCCAGAGCGCTTCGGGCCACCGCGAGCCTGGCTCGATGAACCTGATCGTCGGAGATCCGCGAGGGTTCTCCGCTCCGCTGGGCCGGCACGTTCGGCCCGCCCTGTCGCGACATGCTGTCGTCCTGTGTGAACAGGAACTTCCGCACTTCCAGTGACCCGCTCATTGCACCCTCCCCGACTTGAGGTGTGGCGCGAGGCTAAGCGACCTGGGACAACGGCCGCAGCCCCCCGCAGAGTGATTCCACCGCCACCCAGCGTTACTTTCCGTACTGGTGCGTTGCGTACCTCGTGGGGAACAGGCCAGTGGATGATGGACCGATGACCGACCCCAAGCCGGAGCCTTCCCCCGATGCAGAGGGCCAAAACGCGTCTCAGTCACCGCCCGAGGTCGACCAGGAGGCGATCTTCCAGGCGCTCAGCGGCATCAACCTGAACACGATCGACGCCGACATCGAGTCCGCGTTCGGTTCGAGGCTGGCCGAGCTCGACAAGATGCTCGAAGGCCTCGACGACCTGGTCAACAAGATCGAGGGCGACCTCCACAACCTGGACCAGCCCAAACCCGAGAGTCCTCAGTAGATCCCTTACCCCAGGGGGGTATAGACTCGGAGCCCCGTACAGAGAAAGGGCTCTCATGTCCGTCACTGCCACCTACACCGTCACCGGCATGACCTGCGGCCACTGCGTCAGCTCCGTCACCGAGGAGCTGACCGAGGTCAGCGGCGTCACGGGCGTCGACGTCGTCCTCGAGACCGGCGCCGTGACCGTCACCAGCGACCGCGAACTCGGCCGTGACGAGGTCGTCGCCGCCGTGACCGAGGCCGGGTACAAGGTCGCCTGATGACCACCACCGAGCCTCGTCACGTCGAGCTCGCGATCAGCGGCATGACGTGCGCTTCCTGTGCGAATCGCATCGAACGCAAGCTGAACAAGCTCGACGGCGTCTCCGCCACTGTGAACTACGCGACCGAGAAGGCCAGCGTTCAGTTCCCGGACGGCCTGCGCGTGGACGACCTGGTGTCGACCGTGCGCGCGGCGGGGTACGACGCCGAGGAGCCGCGGCCGGAGGCTCCCGAGGTGGACGAGGCCGGTGAGCTGCGGCTGAGGGTCACCCTCGCCGCGGTGCTCGGCGTGCCGGTGATCGCGTTCTCGATGGTCCCGGCGTGGCAGTTCCCCACCTGGCAGTGGGTGTCGCTGGCGTTGGCGAGCGTGGTCGTGTGGGTGTGCGGCTGGCCGTTCCACCGTGCGGCCGCCGTCAACGCACGGCACGGCGCCAGCACCATGGACACCCTCGTCTCGATGGGCGTCACGGTCTCGTACCTGTGGTCGCTCTACGCGCTGGTGTTCGGCGAGGCCGGGACGATCGGCATGCGGCACGAGTTCAGCCTGCTGCCGCGGCCCACCACCTCCGGTGACATCTACCTGGAGGTCGCGGTCGGCGTGACCGTGTTCCTGCTGCTCGGGCGCTGGCTGGAGGCCCGGTCGAAGCGCAGCGCGGGCGCGGCCCTGCGGTCGTTGCTCGCGCTCGGCGCCAAGGACGTTGCGGTGCTGCGCGACGGCGTCGAGACCCGCGTGCCGATCGGCCGGCTTCGGACCGGCGAACGGTTCGTGGTCCGTCCGGGTGAGCGCATCGCCACTGACGGCCTAGTGGTCGAGGGCAGTTCGGCTGTGGACCGCTCGATGGTCACCGGGGAATCGGTGCCGGTCGAGGTCGGTGTGGGCGATTCCGTGGTCGGCGGGACGGTCAACGCCGGCGGCCGGTTGGTCGTCGAGGCCTCGAGCGTCGGCGCGGACACGCAACTGGCGCGGATGGCCAAGCTGGTCGAGCAGGCCCAGGCGGGCAAGGCCCAGGTGCAACGGCTGGCGGACCGGGTGTCCTCCGTCTTCGTCCCGGTCGTCGTGCTGATCGCCCTCGTGTCGTTCGGCGCGTGGCTGCTGGCCGGTCGTCCGCTGGAGTTCGCGGTGACGACGGCGGTGGCGGTGCTCGTGATCGCGTGCCCGTGCGCTTTGGGACTGGCGACGCCGACGGCGTTGCTCGTCGGCACCGGGCGTGGCGCTCAGCTCGGGATCCTGGTGAAGGGTCCCGAGGTGCTGGAGTCGACGCGGCGCGTGGACACCGTCGTGCTGGACAAGACCGGCACTGTCACGACAGGACGCTTGACGCTGGTCGACGTGATCCCCGCGGACGGCGCGGCACGCGACGAGGTGCTGCGGTTCGCGGCGGCCGTCGAGAACGCGTCCGAACATCCCATCGGCGCGGCGATCGTCCGCGAGGCCGATGACGTGCCGCCGGTGTCGGACTTCGTTTCCACGGACGGCGTGGGCGTCAGCGGAGTGGTCGAAGGCCGCCGTGTCGTCGTCGGCCGGGTGCGCAACGTTTCGCTTCCGCCCGAGCTGACTGAGGCCCTGGTTGCACACACAACTCGGACTGTTGTCGCGGTTTCCTTTGATGACAAGGTTGTCGGAATCGTCGTCGTGTCGGACGTCGTGAAACCCACGTCCGCACAAGCGATTGCGGAACTCAAGGGACTCGGCCTGCGCCCGGTGTTGCTGACCGGCGACAACGCCGCCGTGGCCGCCGAGGTCGCGGCCGAGGTGGGCATCGACGAGGTCATCGCCGACGTCCTGCCCTCCGGCAAAGTCGAAGCGGTCCGGAATCTCCAGGCACAGGGCCGAGTTGTGGCCATGGTCGGCGACGGCGTGAACGACGCGCCGGCGCTCGCGGCCGCGGATCTGGGGCTGGCCATGGGAACCGGGACCGACGTCGCGATCGAGGCGAGCGACCTGACGCTCGTGCGCGGCGACCTGCGCGTGGCGGCGGACGCGATTCGGTTGTCCCGCAAGACCTTGGGCACCATCAAGGGGAATCTCTTCTGGGCGTTCGCCTACAACGTCGCTGGACTTCCACTCGCGGCACTGGGCCTGCTGAACCCCATGATCGCGGGTGCCGCGATGGCCTTCAGCAGCGTGTTCGTTGTTACCAACAGCTTGCGACTACGGGGTTTCCGTCCATCGGCAGCATAAGAATCTCGTTGCGAACACTCCCCATCGAGCGCGTGCGCATGCAACAATCCAAAAGCTGACACACCCCCGGTCAGCGCCTGTGGAGATCCCCTCCGGCCCCCGCGTTCCTCCCCCTGGCGCGGGGGCCTCTCCATGCTCGGGGACGCTCCTCGGAGATCCACTCTGAGTAGAGCCATTTACACCTTGGGGTGACCCGGCTCACAGGGGTTTGGCTTCCGTGACCGAGCCGTTATCGTGTCCCGGTGCCCATTGGATCCCTCGGACGCTCCAAGTCCGGCCGTCACCGCCCCGCGGACGAACCGCAGCAACCGGAGACGTCGCACGACGAAGAGCTGACCTCTTACCTCGCCGCCCTGGCCCCGGACTCGGACAACGAGACCACCGCGTCGGGCTTCGGCAGCGCGCAGGTGTACCAGCTCAGGCTGCAGCTCATGGCCAACGAGCAGCTCAAGGAGCTCGCCGCCGAGCGCCAGACCTCCCCGCAGGCTCTCGCCACGGAGTGGGTCATGCAGCGCCTGGAGTGGGAAGCGCGGCAGCGCGGCCACTAGACCCAGACAGAACGAAGAAGGACCCTCGACCGAGCCCGGTCGAGGGTCCTTCTCACGTACGACTCAACTGCGGCGTATTACAGATCTGATCAGACCGCGCGGACGTTCTGGGCCTGCGGACCCTTGGTGCCCTGGCCGACCTCGAACTCCACTCGCTGGTTCTCCTCCAGGGTGCGGAAGCCCTGACCCTGGATCTCCGAGTAGTGGACGAAGACGTCAGCGCCGCCGTTGTCCTGGGCGATGAAACCAAAGCCCTTCTCGGAGTTGAACCACTTGACAGTGCCCTGTGCCATGTACCTGCCTCCATCGCAGGAAAGCTTGGGGCTGCACCGTGCAACCCCGGCCGTCCCGGGGGCGTTCGGCAAACTCGCTGAGAGCGCACCGCACGCCCGCGTGTCGTTCCGCGAGCGTGTGAAGCACGAACACAGAAACCACGGCCTGCGCGGGTCAGCCTAACGTGTGATTGGTCATAGCACTACAGGTCATTACTGGCCGGTTGCATGCCTCAATAGGGGGAAACCCGCTGGTCCGGGTGGGTGATCGCGATTTCGCGAGCAACGTGTTCCACCCCCGTGCGTCCTCATGTTCGTTGGACGAGGGGATCTTGGGGAGACACGTGTTCCGGCCACTGGTTTTGGCTGTACTACTGGGATTGACCGCCTGCGGCGCCGCGCCTGACGGTGCGTCGAGCGCTGGTTCGGCGACCACTGCTCCGGTCACGGCGCAGAAGGCGAAGGCGGCACTGACCGTGACGCCGGCCTCGGGCGAGGGGGTCAGCCCGGCCGGACCATTCCAGGTCGGAATGACCGGTGGCGCACTGACCGCCGTCGCGCTCACGGGCGCCGACAACAGGGTGGTGAAGGGGGAACTCACCGCCGGCCGATGGGTCGCCACCGAGGATCTGGGCTACGACAAGGCTTACACGTGGTCCGGTTCGGCGAAGGGCGAGGACGGCACCGACGTGCCGGTCACCGGCTCGTTCCGCACGATCAAGCCACAGCGCCTCACCAGCGCGTCGCTCAACGTCGGCGACCACCAGACCTACGGCATCGCGATGCCGGTCAAGGTGACCTTCAGTTCGCCGGTGCAGGACAAGGCGTCGGTGCAGAAGGCCATGACGGTCACGACTTCCGTCCCGACCGAGGGCGCGTGGGCGTGGCTGTCCGACACCGAGGCGCACTGGCGTCCGCGTGACTACTGGAAGCCGAACACCGAGGTCACCGTCGACGCCGACGTGTACGGCGTGCCGTTCGGGGGCGGCGCGTACGGCGCGTCCGACGTGCACGTGCAGTTCAAGATCGCCGACCGCGCGCTGGTGGCCAAGGCGAACACGCAGACCAAGCGGTTCGAGATCTACCGAGACGGCACGCTGCTGCACGACTTCCCCGCGTCGTACGGGATGGAGAACGACAAGCGGGCCGAGACCAGGGGCGGCATCCACGTGGTGCAGCAGAAGGAAGCGGCCCGGAAGATGACCAACCCGACGTTCGGCTACAAGGACATCCCGGTCACCTGGGCGGTGCTGATCTCGCAGAACGGCGAGTTCGTGCACGAGAACAACGGCACGACCTGGGCGCAGGGCAAGCAGAACGTGTCGCACGGCTGCGCGAACCTGTCCGGAGCCAACGCCAAGACGTTCTTCGACCTGACGATGCTGGGTGACCCGGTCGAGGTCGTCGGTTCGTCCCAGCCGTTGCAGGCGTCGGACGGCGATTACTACGACTGGGCGTTCGACTGGGCCACTTGGACGTCGAAGTCCGCGGCTACTTCCTAGGACTTCTCGGTGATCTGCGGTGGCTGCGGGATCTCGTAACCCGACGGACCGACGTTGCGTTCGAGAGCCCGCTTCCACTCGCCGCTCGAAATCATCTTCTCGATGGCGTCGTTGACGGCGTCACGCGACTTGTCGTCGCCCTTCGGCACGCCGATGCCGTAGCGCTCCTTGGAGAACGTCTTGCCGACGAGCTTGAGCAGTTCGGGGTTCTCCGCGGCGAACCCGGCGAGGATGACCTCGTCGGTCGAGACGGCGTCGACGTTGCCCGCCATGAGAGCGATCACGCAGTCGGAGTACTGGCCGTACTCGACGAGCTGCACGTTCTTGGAGTAGTCCGACTTCACCTTCTGCGCCGAGGTGGAACCCTTGACCGAGCACAGCTTGCGGCCGTTGAGGGTCTCCGGGCCCTGGACGGACTCCTCGGAGTAGCGCACCAGCATGCCCTGGCCCGTCTCGAAGTACGGGCCGGCGAAGGCGACCTTCTCCTTGCGGGCGTCGGTGATCGAGTACGAGGCGATGATCAGGTCGGCCTCGCCGTTCTCCAGCATCGACTCGCGGGCGGCGCCGCGGGCCTCCTTGAACGTGATGCCGGTGTCCTTCACGCCGAGCTCGTTCGCCACGTACTTGGCGACGTCGACGTCGAAGCCGACGTACCTGCCGTCGAGGCGGCGCTCGCTCAGGCCCGGCTGGTCGTAGCGGATGCCGATGGTCAGCTTCCCGGAGTCTGCACGTCCGATGACTGTGCTGCTGTCACCGCTCCCACAGGCGGTGGCGAGCACCGCAACGGCGGTCAGGAGCGCGGCACGACGGATCACGACAGGCCTTCCGGGGGTGTTGTGGATTCGTGCGCAATGCTACGGACCTGCGGCGATGATCGACTGTGATGTATGACAACTACGGAAGCCTCGCTTTACCAGGTGTCACATGCCTGCCGTGTCGCTCGATCGCGCGCCTGAGATGGTCGGGCGGAGCGAGTCTCCTGATCTTGCCGGGTATCAAAAGCGCAGCTCGGCGCATCATTCGCAGCCAACGATCGGCGTGCGCGTAGGGCTCGCGGCCGTGTAGTTCGATGGCCCACTCGGGTAGCACCGAGTACGCCAGGTGGCCGACAAGAACCCGGTACACGGGCAGTCCGTGGCGGACCCACCCTTGCACCGGAGGGCCGTGCAAGAAGTCGTAGATCACATCGGAATCGGGCGTTCGGCGCAGAATCGGACGCATCCGATCGAAGTATTCGGCCATTTCACGCCTGGATCCCGGTACTTCATCCGGGTGCAATCCGACCAAAGCGGCTGCGGTTCGCTGCTCGGCGTAGTAAAGGTCCTTCTGCCTCCCGGACAGCCCGTACCCAGCGCGGTCGAGCACTGTTTCGAAGCAGGAAACCTCCGAGCAATGAACCCACAACAGCAGTTCGGGCTCGTCGACGCGGAACGTCCGGCCGTCGACGACGCCGCGCAGATTGCGATGCGTGGCCCGGACCCGTGCCGCGGCGGTGGCGATCTCCTCGTCGGTGCCGTAGACGCCGAGGCCGACGAAATCCGCCGTGCGCTTGAGCCTGCCGAGCGGATCTGCCTGGAAGTTCGAGTTCTGCACGACACCCGCGACCGCCTTGGGGTGCAGTGCCTGCAGGTAGAGGCTCGCGATTCCGGCGATCCACATCGTCGGGTCCGCGTGCAGCTGCCAGCTGACGGAGTTCGGATCGGGCATGCGGACATCGTCCCGCCTGGCCAGGATGAAGACCATGGACCTGGACCAGGCACGGGGAGTGCTCCGCAGCCAGCACCGCGCGGTGTTCTGCGCGGTGAAGTCAGACGGCACGCCGGCCATGTCGCCGGTGCTCGTCGCGCTGGCCGACAACGGTGATGTGCTCGTTTCCACGCGAGCGACGGCCTACAAGACGAAGCAGGTCCAGCGCGATCCGCTCGTCTCGTTGTGCGTGCTGCCGGACAGCTTCTTCGGGCGCTGGATCCAGATCAACGGCACCGCGACGATCGTGCCGTTGCCCGATGCGATGGACCTGCTGGTCCAGCACTACCGGGCGATCTCCGGCGAGCACGCCGACTGGAACGACTACCGCGCGGCGATGCGACGAGAGCAGCGCGTGATCCTGCGGATCTCGTTGACCGGTGCGGGACCGGACAAGACGGGCTGATTTCCCGATTCCGTAACACCGTTAGCGGGCACAACGATTCCACGGGGACGGCGGCTACCGGGCAGGCGGAACCTGGGGAGCGAGAAGCGATGACTGGTGTCAGACGCCGCGGCTACTTCACAGCCGCGGTCGCGGTGATGGGCGCTGCCCTCATCGCGGCCTTGTTCTCGGCACCGCCGGACAAGCCCGTCGACATCCGCCTGGTCGCGCCGCCGCCCCTGCCGCCCCAGGTGATCACCGCGACCGCCACGACCACCGTCTCCGCGATCGGTGCCGAGCGGCCGCCGCCCCCTCCGCCTCCGCCGCCACCCCCTGGCGCCAACCCGCCGCCCCGGCACCGGCCCGACCACCGGCCGCCCCCGCCGCCGCCTCCGGGAGCGCCCCAGCCCAACCTGTTCGACCTGCTGCGCTGCGACTCGAAGCTCTTCGGCGACGAGTTGAAGCGCTGCCTCGAGTGGCCGATGAGCGACGAGTTCTGCGACCTCCTGAAGGAGTACCACCTGCAGCCGGTCGACCTGCGCGGCCCTGACGGCAAGCCGTTCGTGCTGAACTGCGACAAACCTAGGCCTTGAGCTCCCTGAGCCTCGCGAGGTTCGCCTCCGCCAGCGAGCCGAGCAACTGGGCCTCGCCGAGGTAGTGGTCGTCGATCAACGCCTCGACCTCGGCGTCGTTCATCGCCGGCACGATCCGCGCCGCCATCCTGATCATGTTGCGATAGCTGCCCTGCAACAGGAACGGCTGCCCGGACGGGTCCGCGGCGGACGCGATGTAGGCCTGGTTGACCTTGAGCACGACCTGCTGGATCCGTTGCAGCTTCCGGACCACCGATAGCATCCGTTCCAGCTCGACGGCTTCGTGGTCGTGCCGGACGCTCTCGCCGTTCGCCAGACGCACCAACGGTTCCACGTCGACTCCGCCCAGAGTCGGGTTCGAGCCGGACGCGTTCTCCAGGTAGCTCAACGCGAACAGCGCGTCGCGGCCGGACAGCACGTCACCGAGGTTCCACACGTCCGCGCGGTTCGCGAGCATGTCCGGGACGCGGAACGCGCGACCGGTCTCGGTGTACGGGTTGCCGGCCATCGACACCGCGAAGCGCTTGCCCCGCAGGTCGAACGTGCGTGCCTCGCCGTCCCAGACACCGTCCACCCGTCGCTGGGCGTCGCAGAGCGAGATGAACTTCTGCAGCAGCTCGGGTGAGGTGTGCTGGATGTCGTCCAGGTGCAGGAGAACGTTGCTGCCCAAGGCGAACGCGAAGTTGATCCGCTCGACCTCCTGGCGCGCGGTGGCGTTCGGTGCCTCCGCCGGGTCGAGCGAGGTGACGCCCGTGCCCAGCGCCGGACCGTTGACCTTGACGAACACCATGCCCAGGCGGTTCGCGACGTACTCCATGAGCGTCGTCTTGCCGTAGCCGGGCGGGGAGATCAGCATCAGCAGACCGGTGCCGTCGTTGAGCTGCTTGGAGAGGTTGTCGCCGATCAACGGCAGGTAGACCTCGTTCAGCAACCTGTTGCGCACGAACGTGTTCAGCACGGCGGGCTGGTAGTCGTCGAGCCTGAGCCTGCGGCGTTCCCCGGCCAGCAACTCGTCGCGCTTGCGCTGGTAGGCGCGGAACGCGGGCACCTGTTCGGTGGTGAACCTGCGGAGCCTGGTCAGGGCCTCGTCCAGGCGCAGGTCCATCGACTGGTCGTGCACGCGCGGGTGCGTGCCGAGCAGTCCGGTGACGGTCTCGGTCAGCGACGCGCTGGAGTCGTAGCGCGGCAGGTCGGTGAGCAGGATCGCGACGACCTCGGGGAACTCCGGGCAGTCCTCGTCCTTGAGGAACGCGCTGAGCCACGCCTCGATCAGGTCGCGGTCGTGGAGTTCCTCGGTGACGACCGCGCGGAACCGGTCGATCACCGCGCGGGCGGCCTTGCTGGTGACGAATCCCCTGGGCTCGCAGGCGAGTTCCTCGAACAGGTACTCGGCGCTGAGGTTCTCCAGCCCGAACTGCCTTGTCAGCTCTGGAATGCCGTGCGTGCCACCGAAGATCGTGCGGGCGCGGGCCAGCGACTCGGCCTTGCGCGTCCACACCGCGCGTTGGTCTTCCGGCTGTTCGGACCAGAAGACCTGCGCCTTGGCACGGGTTTCCGGCGGGTACCTGAGCAATCCGGCACCGGCGTGCAGTCGTTGCAGGACAGCGAGGATCTTCTCGGCGTCGTGGTCGTGGACGCCCTTCTCGTAGCCCTCGTCGTAGCGTTCCGCGGCGGCGTTCGTGACGTCGGTGCGGCCCTCGTCGAGCAGGCATCCGGCGAGGTGTTCGGACCGGTAGACGTGCTCCGTCTCGGAGACCAGCAGCTGGTCCCAGAACGGCCTGGTGGCTTCGAAATCCGGGGCGGTGACCTCGCTGCGGTAGTCGGTTCCGGTGACCGCGTAGTAGAGGCGGCCGTCGCGCGGTACCAGGGTGAGGTTCATCGGCTCGGTCGTCACCGGGAAGCGATGACGACCGAGCACGATCGACGCGCCGTCGTACAGATCGGCCCGGTCCCGCAGTGCCCGGCCTCCCTCTTGCCGGGCATCGCGCAGACTCGCGTCGAGTTCGTCGGCCCGGACGTCGCCGAGTTCCCTGAGCTGCTCGGCGACCGTGCGGACCTTGGCGACCATCGGGTCGCCTGCGAAGTACGTGTTGATCTCGTCGGTCGAGGTCAGCTTCCCGACGCGACGGCGGATCGTGCCGAGCACCCGTTCCGCGGACTGCACGAGCCGGTCGGACCTGCGGGCGCGTTCGTCGAGCAGCGTCTGCTTGCGGGCGGAGAAGGCCTCGTAGACGTCCGTGCGCTTGGCGCCGACCTGGGCGAGGAAGTCGTCGAACTCGCCGAAGCGCGACTCCAGGTTCTCCAGTTGCAGCAACAGCCTGCCGAGCTGGTCGTCGCACCGCTGCGGGGTGTCCGCGACCGACAGCGCGCCGGTGATGGCCTGGCCGAGCAGCGCGAACTCCGCGGCGAACTCGGCGCGGCCCTCGGCGTTCGCGAGCTGGGCGCGGCGACCGTCCACAGTGGCCCGTGCGCGGTTGACCGCGGCCAGCACCTCGCCGATGCTCGCCAGGATCTGCGTGCGGGTCGTCGTGTCCGCGGCGTCGAGGGTGCTGACGACCTCGGTCAGCACCTCCAGGCCGGTCTGCTGCTGCGCGAGCCGTTCGCGCAGCGGCTTCGCCTCGGCCGCGGTCTTCAGCTCCGCGGCCGCGATCTGGTCGATCTCCTCGTGGTACTGGGAGAACGCGCCCTCACCGCTGAGGAACGCGACGGCCCTGCGTGCGGACGCGCCGAGTTCCTCGACCAGTTCGGCCTCGCGGCGGTCGATCTCTTCGAGGTCGACGTACTTGAGGTCCTTGAGGGTGATCAGCCGGCCCTGGGCGGACCGCAGATCGGCCAGCAGCCGCACCCACTCGTCGGCGCTGCGCGGTGCGGCCGACCTGGCGAGCCGGACGAGACTCGCCAGCTTCTCGCCGGCGGCGTGGAGCTGCTGGGCGGCGTGCTCGGTGAGCGTGCGGACGGCCTCGAACTCGTCCAGCACCTGCTCGGCCGTGGCGCGCACGGCCTGGACGTCCTGCTTGAGCCCCAGTTCGTCTAGCCAGAACACGCCGTCGATCACCCTGGTGCACAGGGCGATCAGGCCCTCGAACACCGGCGCGCTCGGCGTCATCTCGGCGCTCATCCTGGTGATGGACAGGCAGTCCGAGATGCCGCGGACGAGGTCGGCGTTGCCGATGCGGGCGAGCGGGCCCGCCTGGTCCGGCAGCACCTCGTCGTGGACGAACGGCGTGCGCCACACCTGCATCGGGTGCACGCGCACGGCTTCCGCGCCGGTCTCGCGGAAGACCACCAGCGTGCCGTCGGCGAAGAGCGAGTAGCCGTGGCAGGTGATGGGGGTCGCGACTTCCTTGCGGATCACGTTGTAGGGCAACAGGAGGCTGCGGCCCTCGCGGCGGGCGTGGAAGACGTAGAGCACGTCCTCGCCGTTCGCGGACCGGACGACCCGTTCGAACTCCAGCTCGTCGGTGTCGACGTCGAACGTCTTGTCCGCGCCCGTGACCAGGTAGTAGCCGCCGGGGAAGATGATCCCCTGGTCCTCCGGCAGGCGCTGGCAGGCCTGGCCGATGCCGTCGAGCCTGGTGACCTCCTTGGTGCGGGTGTTGAACACCAGGTGCCGCCACGCCGTCTCCTTGTACGGCAGGATCCGCAGCAGGATCAGCGGGCCGACGCGGGCGTAGTGCACGTCGGCGTCCGCGAGGCTCTGCAACGGCTCGTCGACGGGCTCGTCGTAGACGCCCTCGCCCGACTCGGTGTTGTCCTCGATCTTGACGGTCAGCGTGCCGCCGACCGTCTCGACGAAGACCTCGTTGTCGATGGCGATGTGCGGGTGCCGGCCCAGCACGTGCTGCTCGCGGGTCGTCTCGACCCACGTGAAGTCGTGCGAGGGCGGGAAGACGTGGTCCCGGTCGCCGCGGTTGTCGACGTACGTGACCGTGCCGTCGACCTTGATGTCCCAGCGCAGGACGCGGATGTCCTCGATCCGCGCGCCGGTCTGGAACACCGCGAGCAGCCGTGACTCGACCGTGCGCAGCTGGAGCAGCCGCGTTTCCCGGTAGTACCGGTACAGCTCAGCGAAGTCGTTGCGGAACCTCGGGTCCCGCAGGAACTCCGCCTCGACCGTGGCGAAGTCCCTGCCGTGCGCCGCGAAGACGTCGTTGACCGTCGTCTCGGGCTTGAGGCCCATGAAGACGTTGTAGCCGAACAGCATCACGTCGCCGAGCGCGACGATGTCGCGCGGCACGCAGTTGTTCTCGGTCCGGATGCGTTCGGTGGCAACGAGTTCGAGGGCCGTGCTGCCGAACGTCTCGACGCGCCGGTCGTTCAGCGCCTCGGTGCTGCGGGCGAGCGCGGTGGCCTGGTCGGCCAACCTCGCCCGCAGCACCTCGTAAGTGCCCGCGTCGAGCTGTGTCATGCGGTCTGGCCGTTGTTCTTGGCCATCTGGGTCAGCGCGATCGCCGCGGCGATGTTCTGCGCGTCACCCGTGGTGAACGAGCTGAGGATCTTGGTCAGGTCCTCCGGGAAGTTCGCCGACCCGTCCATCCACTTGGACCCCAGCGCCTGCACCACGTCCGAGCCGCCGACGAACCCGTCGACCTGCTTGCCCGCGGTGATCGAGCTGGCGATCCGGTCGAAGAACATCGTGTCGCCACCGATGATGTCGATGTCGGCCTTCTCCAGGCCGGCCGCGAGCACCATGGCCTGGGCCTCGGCGATCTCGCGCTGCACGTCGATGCCCCTGAGCCGGATCTCCTTCTCGGCCTCGAGACGCAGTCGGTACTCCTCGTGCTCGCGAGTGGCGGTGTCGAGCGCGGCCATCGCCTCCGCCTTGTGCGACAGGCCTTCCGCCTCGCCCTTGAGGCGTTCCTTGATGCCCTCGGCGTCGGCGAGCGCCTTCTCGCGGTCGACCACGGCCTCGGCGCGACCCAGCGCCTCGGACGCGGCGGCGTCGCGTTCCTTGACCAGCGCGTCGGCCAGGCCCTTCGCCGCGGCCTCGGCCTGCGTGCCCTCGGCGAGACGGATCTTGGAGCGGGTGTCCAGCTCGGCGGCCTTGTTGCGCGCCTCGGCGAGCACGACCTCCTCGCGGGCCTTGTGCTGCGCGGACTGCTCCGCGGCCTCGGCGGCCTTGATGTCCTTGACCAGCGACTCCTGCGCCTCGGCCTCGGCGCGGATGATGACCTGCTGGCGGTCGCGCTCGGCTTCCTCGACCGCGCGCAGGCGCTTGATGTTCTCCTCCTGCTCGGCCACGGTCTTCTCGACGGCGACCCGCTCGCGCACCAGGTCCGCGATCGCGCGGCGTTCGTGCTCGAGCTCCTTGTCCTTCTCGATCATGCGCAGCGACGTCTCGCGTTCGCGGGCGATGACCTCGAGCATGCGGTCCTTCTCGATGCGCTCGGTCTCGACGGCGATCACGCGCTCGCGGTTCTTCTCGGCGACGGCGATCTCGCGAGCCTTGTTCTCGGTCTGGATGCCGAGCTGTTCCTCGGTGCGGATGAAGGCGGTGTTGGCCTTGAGGCGTTCCTCGGCCTGGACCTTCTGCGTCTCCGCCTCCTGCTGCGCGCGGGCGGTCTCGATCTCGCGCTTCTGCTTGATCTCCGCGTCGGCTTGACGCCGTTCGAGCTCGAGGATCGCCTCACGCGCGCTGACGTTCTGGCGCGTGATCTCCTTCTCCTCGTTGCGGGTGAACTCGTTGGTCTTGACGTGCTCGATCGCGGTCAGCTCGGTGATCTTGCGGATGCCCTGCGCGTCCAGGATGTTCGCCGGGTCGAGCTGCTTGAGCGGCGTCTGCTCCAGGTAGTCGATGGCCGCGTCCTCGAGGCTGTAGCCGTTGAGGTCGGTGCCGATGACCTGCACGATCCGGTCGCGGAACTCGTCGCGGTGGGTGTAGAGGTCCACGAAGTCGAGCTGCTTGCCGACGGTCTTGAGCGCCTCGGAGAACTTGGCGTTGAACAGCTCCTGCAGCGTCTGCTCGTGGCTCGCCCGCTCGGTGCCGATCGCCTGCGCGACCTTGATGACGTCCTCGACGGTCTTGTTGACCCGCACGAAGAACGTGATGCGGATGTCCGCGCGGATGTTGTCGCGGCAGATCAGGCCCTCGTTGCCGGCCCTGCGGATCTCGATGGTCTTCACCGAGATGTCCATCGTCTCGCAGCGGTGCAGCACCGGGAGCACAACGGTTCCCGTGAAGGTCACGTCGACCTTGCGCATCTTCGAGACGATCAGCGCCTTGCCCTGCTCGCACTTCTTGAAAAGTCTGCTCAGCGTGATCAGTGCCAGGATCAGCACCAATGCGATCACGGCGATCAGCACGATCAGCCCCGTAGAGATCGCACCCATGTTCAGCCCCCTGTGGTGATGTCCACGACCCAGAAGAACTCGCCCTCTGCGTCGTAGTCGAAGATCAACGCGGTCTGGCCCGCCTTGAGATCGGTGCTCTGCGCCGCACGCACCTGAACGACCGCCGTACCGCCGTCGTCGGCGGTCACCTCGGCCTGCCCGTACCGCTCGGTGACCCTGGTCGTCCTGACGATCGCGGTGCGACCCACGAAGTCGTTGCGGGACGCCGGTTTCTCCGGTTTCGTCCAATTCCTGACCGGGATGAGAAGGATCTTCGTGACGAGCGCGCCCACGAGCAGCGATCCGGCGAGGATGGCGTACCGGAGCGAGCCCTCCGGCGTGAGCACCGTGCCGACCAGCGCGGCGAACCACGTGATCACGACGAACATCGAGATGGAGATCGGCAGCACCGGGGCGTCGAAGTCCAGACCCACCAACGCCACCGTGAGCCAGTAGGCCAGCACTATCAGCAACGAAAAGCTGAACACCACGGTCGGAAACGCCAGCGCGGCAGCCAGGAACTCGGTCATCATCGCCCCCCTTCTCGCCATTCTGATGCGCGAAGTGCCTGTTCCGTTGCACTTTCGGGAATGATCGATGCAAATCGATGGTTGGCCCGATCATGGACATCGGGGTGCAGGGGCTCAACATCGGCGACCACGCGGGACCGGACGAGACGCGACGACTCGCCCAACTGGTCGAATCACTCGGCTATCGATCGTGGTGGGCGTCCGACCACGTGGTGCTGCCGTCACCGCGCGTCGACCCGTCACCGTCCGAACCGGACGCCGTGATCGTGGATCCGCTGACGCACCTGGCTTATGTGGCGGCGGTCACGTCCACGCTGGAGCTCGCCACCGGCATCGTGATCCTGCCGCAGCGCAACCCGCTGGTGCTCGCGAAGCAGGTGGCGTCGCTGGACCTGCTCAGCGGCGGCCGGTTCACGCTCGGCGTCGGAGCCGGCTACCTCGAGCCGGAGATGACCGCGGTCGGCGTGTCGTTCGACGACCGCGGCGCGCGGACCGACGAGTACCTGGATGCGATGGACCAGCTCTGGCACGCGCCCTCGCCGGCGTTCACGGGCAAGTTCGTGTCGTTCTCCGGGATCGACGCGCATCCCCGGCCGTCCAACGTGCGCGTGGTCGTGGGCGGGCACAGCGGCTCGGCGTTCCGGCGGGCTGTGACGCGTGCGCAGGGGTGGTTCGGCATCGGGACGCCTGAGGAGATCCGCGGCCACCTGGCCCGGTTCCCCGAGCGCCCCTCCGGTTTCCGGATCAGCGTGTCGGCGTCCGTGCCGCTGTCCGCGTCGGTCGTGCGCGAGTACGAGGACCTCGGCGTGGACGAGCTGGTCATCTACCCGCCGATGTTCGACGGCACCGTGGAAGAGGTGTTGCGCCGCAACGCCGAGTTCACCGGCTAGCCTCGGACGTCGTGATCCCCGTCGTCGTGCTCGCCGGCTTCCTCGGTTCCGGCAAGACCACCCTGCTCAACCACCTGCTGCGCACGTCCGGCGGCACGCGGATCGGTGTCGTGGTGAACGACTTCGGGCGGATCAACATCGACGCGTTCTCCGTCTCCGCCCAGGTCGACTCGATGGTGTCGCTGTCGAACGGCTGCCTGTGCTGCGCGGTCGACGGCACCGAACTGGACGGGATGCTGACCCGGCTGGCCGCGGCGGACCTGGACGTCATCGTGATCGAGGCGTCCGGGCTCGCCGAGCCGGCGGCCATGGTCCGGATGGTGTTGCAGGCGCCCGGAGTGTCCTACGGCGGGCTGATCTACGTGGCCGACGCGGTGGAGCTCGATGCCGTGCCGCATCTGGAACGCGATCTCACCCTGGCCGATCTGGTGGTGCTGAACAAGGTCGACCGGGTTTCCGAACTGCCTTCGCTGCCTTGTTCGGCGCCGGTGCTGCCGGTCTCGTTCGGACGGATCGATCCGGCTTTGCTGTTCGAGGTGCGGCCGCCGGACCTGGGGCCGCGGCAGCTGTCGTTCGACGATCTGGACGACCACTCCACGCACACGCACGCCTCGTACGACAGCATGTCCTTCGAGCTCGAGGATCCGTTGCACCCCAAGCTGTTCATGGACTTCCTGAGCGCGCGGCCGGAGGGGTTGTTCCGCGCCAAGGGTTTCGTGCGGTTCCCACTCGGCACGTTCATGCTGCACACCGTCGGCGCGTCCGTCTCGTTCACGCCGGTCGACGACGCCCCGACGCAGCTGGTGCTGATCGGGGCGGGCATCGATCCGGAGGCGCTGACGGACTGGCTGACGGCGTGCGTCGCGGACGGACCGGTCACCGAGCAGGACATGCTCTGGGTGCTCCGGTACGCCCGCTGACGTCACTTCCTGCAGAGCGCGGTGTCGATCACGTCGAACACCTGCTGGAACTTCTTCATCGGGTCGTCGCCGAACGTGCCGGGCAACGCGGTGAGCGTGACCGCCGCGCTCTTGCCGCTGTCGGTCGCACCGCCCAGCGACGCCCAGCCGTGGATCGACCCGCCGTGGCCCCACCAGACCCCGCCGCAGCTGAGCTTGGTGCTCTCGAGCCCGAGGCCGTAGGCGCTCTTCTCGTCGACCGTGACGGCCTTGCGCATCTCGTCGAGCTGCGCTTTCTCGAGCAGTCCGCCCTTGAGCAGCACCTCGAAGAACTTGGCGACGTCAGCGGGCGTGGAGACCATCGCGCCGGACGCCCACGCGGCGGACGTCTCGATCTCCGTCGCGTTGACCACTTTCGACTTCGGGTCGAGCAGGTCGCTCAGCGCGTAGGCCTGGGCGTGGCGGCCGCGGATGCGCTGCTCGCCCTGGTTCGGCCAGTACGTGTCCTTGAGACCGGCCTTGGTGATGACCTTCTGGATCGCCTCGCCGACGGGGCGTCCGGTGACCTTCTGGATCAGCAGCCCGGCGACGACGTAGTTCGTGTTGCTGTACTCGTACTTCTCACCCGGCTGGAAGCTCGGCGGCTTGGCCAGCGCGGCGTCCAGCAGGTCATGAGGCGCGAAGTACCTGTCCCGGATGTCGGCGATCTTGGGGACCCCGACGTCGAGCACGTAGTCCGGCAGTCCGCTGGTGTGCTGCAGGACCTGGCGCACGGTGATGCGGCCGTCCTTGATGTGCGGCACGTACTTGTTCGCGGGCCCGTCCAGCTCGACCTTGTTGTCGGCGACCAGTTGGAGCGTCGCGACCGCCACGAACGACTTGGTGATGCTCCCGATGCGCACCTGCCCGTTGACGGGAGCGTTGCCCCGCGCGTGGTCGTGCCCGTTCACGTGCGCCTCGACGCCGGGCGTGCCGTCCTTGACGATCTGGTCGAGTTGCTGGGGGACAAGAAGAGTCAGCGCCGTGAGCGCCGCGACCGCGATCACTTGGCACCGCACAGAGCAGCGTCCACAGTGGCCAGAACCGCTTCGTGGGCCTTGCCGGCTTCTTCAGCCGTGTCCTGGAAAGTGCCCGGCAACGCCGTGACAGCAACGGAGAACGCCCTGCCGCTGTCGGTGACCCCGCCCCGTGTCTCGTAACCGTGGATGTCGCCACCGTGACCCCACGACCGTCCACCACAGGACAACGGCGCACTGGCGATGCCGAGCCCGTACTCAACGCCCGGCCACATCTCACCCGCGGTGTCGACGGTCTTCTTCATCTCCGTCAGCTGAGCCTGAGGCACCAGCTTGCCGCCCAGAAGTGCCTGGTAGAAGGCGTTGAGGTCCTTCGTCGTCGAGATGATCTGGCCGGCCGCCCAGCCCCAGCTCGGGTCCATCTCGGTGACGTCCTCGATGCCGTTGCCGGTCCTCGCATACCCCTGCGGGTGCTTGCCCTTGATCGTCTGGTCACCGACACCGGGCCAGTAGGTGTCCTTGAGGCCGGCCTTCCTGATGACCCGCTGCTCGACGTTCTCCGCGATCGGCCGCCCGGTGACCTTCTGCGTCAACAGGCCGAGCAGCAGGTAGTTCGTGTTGCTGTACTTGAACTTCACGCCCGGCTCGCCCGTCACGGGGTGCGCGTTCGCGATGTCCAGCAACTCGCGCGGCTCGAAGTACCGGTGCCGCTGCTCCTCGAACTTCTCGAGCCCCATGAACTCGGTGTAGTTCGCGAGCCCGCTGGTGTGGTTGAGCAACTGCCGGACCGTGATCCGGTCGTCCTTGATCGCTCCCGGCAGGTAGTGGTTGATCGGCTTGTCGAGCTCGACCTTCCCCTCGCCGACGAGCTGCATGACCACCACGGCAACGAACGCCTTGGTGTTGGACCCCGCCCGCACCTGCCCGTTCCTGGGCACCGGAGTCCGCTTGTTCAGCTCGGACGTGCCCGACGTGTAGGCGCTGGTCCTGCCGTTGCCTTCGGTGATCGTGGCCAGCGCCGCCGGGAACTCGTGCTGCTTCGTGAGCCCGTCGAGCTGCTTCTGCACATCGCTCGCCGGCGCGGCCATCGCCGTTCCGCTGAACAACATGGCCGCTGCCAGCACTCCTACCAGCGTCTTCTTCATCCTGTGCCTCCCCTTGCCGTGGTGAGGACAAGATTTCCAATTAGGCACCGGTTGTCGCAGTCACGCACGCTTCCGTTCTAGGGGTGGAGCAGGCTCTACCTCAGTACCGAACGTCGCTCTGCAGCAACGGCGGATAGACGTTCGACGCCTCGCCATCAACGGTCGTACCGGCGAACTGCAACATCGCCCGCAACTCCCCGTGAAGACCGGCGGGGTAGTTGAGCGCGGGCTGCGAGACGCCGCTGAGCCTGGCGACGTGCTCCTGCGTCAGCACGACCTCGTCGAGGTTGCTCTCCAGGTGTTCCAGCTTCCGCGCCCCGATGATCGGCACGACAGTTCCAGCCTGCGCCCGCAACCAGGCCAACGAAACAGCCGCAGCACTCGCATCCGTCTCCGCCGCGATCTCCGCGACCACGTCGATGACCTTGAACTCCTCCTCACTGGGCTTGTTTATGAACTTGACCCGCTCCGAGTCACTGACCTGCACGTTCCGCCGGTACTTGCCCGACAGGAACCCGTTCTTGAGCGGACTCCACGGCACCAGCGCCATCCCCAGGTCCCGGGCCATGGGCGCGATCTCACCCTCGACCGTCCGCGCCAGCAACGAGTACTCGACCTGCAACGCGACCAACGGCGTCCACCCGTTGAGCAGGGCCATGGTCTGCGCCTGAGCCGTCACCCAAGCAGGCACGTTGGAGAACCCGACGTACCCCACCTTGCCCGATCCCACCAGATCGTCGAGGGTCCGCATGGTCTCCTCGATCGGGGTGTTCCGATCCCAGTTGTGCATCCAGTAGAGGTCGAGGTAGTCGGTGTTCAACCGCCGCAACGTCTCGTCGAGCTGCCGGCGAATCGATCCCCTTCCACCCCCGCCGCCATTCGGATCGCCGGGGAACATGTTGAAGAAGAACTTGGAAGCCAGCACCACCCGCTCCCGATTCCCGTGATGGGTGAAGAAGTCGCCGAGGATCTTCTCCGAGTGCCCGTTCGTGTAGAAGTTGGCGGTGTCGATGAAGTTCCCGCCGCGGTCGAGGTAGGCCCTGAGGATCTTCTCGGACTCCTCCACACTGCACCCGGCGGCCCCGGGATCCTCACCGAAGGTCATCGCGCCAAGAGCGAACGGGCTGACCCGCAGGCCGGAGCGGCCCAGGGTGACGTAGTGGTCGAGCGGCATCGTCTCGGCTCCTCTGACTCGTCGTTCTGACACCTCCAATTCCAGCCTCGCCGCCTTCCCAGCGGTACGACGATCCGGCTCTCCTCTTGCCCGATCCTCTCCTCTGCTCGTCGTTGGGCCTGGTCCAGCCGTGGCGGCGGTGCGTCAACCGTGAGGTTGGCAACCCGGAGGACATGCGGAGGTGGAGATCGGTAGGCTGTCCCGGCGAGGGCTGCTAGCTCAATTGGCAGAGCAGGAGACTTTTAATCTTCGGGTTCAGGGTTCGAGTCCCTGGCGGCCCACCAAACCCCCAGGTCACAGGCCTGGGGGTTTCGCATCTCCAGATCACCGATACACCTTTGACGTGCTTTACGTGGCCGCGGGCCCCTCACGGCGGCCGGCTGAAATCGGGTGCAGGCACGGCTTTCCGGCACGTAGGGTGCCGCGAGACCAAAGGGGGGTGCGGCATGACGAAGCTGAACCAGATCATCGCGGTGGAGAAGAGTGTCAAAGGGGGCACGCTTCGGGACCTCACCGACGCGCATCACGGGTTGCAGAAGCCCGCGCTGCTGGCCGGTATCTCCCGGACGTACCAGCCGAAGGACGAGGACGGCGAGGTGTTGCCGCCGGAGTCCACTCGCGTGCAGATCAAGGCCGAGGACGTGCTGCGGAAGACCGCCGGGGTGATGACTCGGCTCTTCGACGTCACGGCGACCAAGGACTGGGCCAACTGCGTCGCGAAGGCCGATGTGGTGGTCGACGGGCAGACGTTGCTTCGCGACGTGCCGGTGTCGTACCTGCTGTTCCTCGAGAAGCAGCTGACCGACCTGCACACCTTCGTGAAGAAGTTGCCCTTGCTGGACGCGGCGGAAGACTGGAACTTCGACGAGTCCGCCGACTACTGGCGCACCGAGCAGGTTCGGACTATCCGCACCAAGAAGGTGCCGCGCAACCACGTCAAGGCTGAGGCCACGGAGAAGCACCCGGCGCAGGTCGAGGTGTACTACGAGGACATTCCGGTGGGGTACTGGACCACGGTGAAGTTCTCCGGTGCGCTGCCTGCCCGGCGGGTGAACGAGCTCGTCGACCGGGTGGAGAAGCTCCAGCACGCGGTGAAGTTCGCCCGCGAGGAAGCCAACAACATGGAGATCACCGACCAGCGCGTCGGAGAGGTCGTCTTCGACTACCTGTTCCGGTAGCGTCCACAGACTCCCCCGCTGGAGCGCGGGGGTGCGCTCCCGATTGGGAGCGTGAAAGCTGAAACTGAAACGTCAGCCTGAACCACTCGGTCACAAGTGCAGGTTCGAATCCTGCTCCCGGCACCATCGCGCCGGGGTAGCCCAATCGGGAGAGGCAAGCCGGGATCAAGCTCAGACTCTCGCTCCAGAATCAGCATTTCCGCCGAACGCCAGATCAAACGAGAACGGACAAGACTCGCCGAGGTGCAGGTTCAAATCCTGCTGGCCGCTCTACCCATGCGGCCGTAGCTCAACGGCAGAGCGCGGCGACCTAAGGACTGATCCGACTCTTAAACGTCGCTGGTGTGCGCAAATGGGCGGCAAACCGGGGCCCTGGACTGGACATGTCCGGGGCCCCATCCGCGTTCAGGTGCCGCGTATCGCGTTCAGGACGTGCGGCCAGGCAGCCGTTCCCAGGGCCCTGTCTTCGGCGTCGGTGCCGCCGTAGCAGAGGTACGTCGACGGGCTGGCGGGTTCTTCTCCCGGCAGGCGGGGGCGATGGCCCGCGGCGGGCCGTTCGACCAGCACGGTGGGGAGTCCGGCGGCGAGCCTGCGGTCTCGCAGTGTTCTCGCGGCGGGCAGGGAGGGCCAGGTCTGGTCGTCTCCGCCGGCTACCAGGACCAGTTCGGCCTTGGTTTTCTCCGCTGGGATGGCCGCGGCCTCGTAGTGGTCGGGGTAGTGCTCTTGGCTGTGTTCGTACCAGCCCCGCAGAGGTACGAGGCCGTCCTCACGTGGTTTCGGCTCCCAGGTCTTGTCGCGGGGCACGAACGGGAGCGGTTCGCCTTGCCAGGTCCACGACGAGCGCCACGGGTGGCTTTCGCCGTCTGTTCCCGCGCCCAGGTTCGCCCAGGTCACTGAAGGTGGCGACAGGGCCACCACGGCGGCGGTGCGCTGGTCCAGGATGGACAGCCATAACGCTGCTTCGGCGCCCTTGGACAGGCCCAGCGCGGAAAGTCTCTCGGCGCCCTCGGTCTGGAGGAGGTCCAGGCCTGCGCTGAACGTTTCCAGTGGGACCTCACAGATCCCCGGCGGCTGGTCCTCGCCGCCGTACCAGCGAAGTCCCAACGCCATCAGACCGGCGCGGGCCAGGAGCCTGCACCGGTCGAGCGTGCCGGGGCCGTAGGAGCCGTGCAGGACCAGCACTCCCGCACGGCTTCCGGTACGAGGGCGCACGAGCACGCCCTGCACGGCGCCGGTGATCTGCTGCTCGACGACGTCCAAGAACTCAGTGGGCCATCACTTCGCCGGACGTCGTGGTCCGGCTCGGCAGCATGGCCGCCACGACGATCGTGGCCGCGGCCAGGACGGTGGCGATCACGAACGCCAGCTTCATGCCGCTCAGCTGCGCCAGCGCGGCGGTGGTGCCTTCTGCGACCAGGTGGCCGGTGCGGGCGGACATCACGGTCACGACCAGGGCGGTGCCCAGGGCTGCCGCCACCTGCTGGAGCGTGCCGAGGATCGAGCTGCCGTGCGGGTACATGTTCGGTGGGAGGGCGCCCATGCCGAGGGTGAAGATCGGCGTGAACGTCGCTGCCAGGCTGACCATCAGGAGTGCGTGCAGGGCGAGCACCTGCCAGTACGGCATAGTCATCGAGACCTGGGTGAAGCCGGCGAGGGAGAGCACGATGCCGATCGAGCCCGGCAGGACCAGCGGGCGGCTGCCGAGGCGGTCGTACAGGCGGCCGACGGTCGGGCCCAGCAGTCCCATGGCCAGGCCGCCCGGCATGAGGAGCAGGCCGGTCTGCAACGGGGTGAGGCCTCGCAGGTTCTGCAGGTAGAGGGGGAGCAGGATCATCGAGCCCATCATCGCCAGGAACGCGATGCACATCAGGGCCAGCGCCAGGGCGAAGGTGCGGTGCGTGAGGGTGCGCAGGTCCATCAGCGGGGCGCCGGTGCGCTGCAGCTTGAGCTGGCGGAGCACGAAGAACGCGATGGTGGCGGCGCCCGCGATGACGATGCCGATGCTCGGGCCCAGGTTCGACTCGCCCTCGCCGAAGAGGCTCAGGCCGTAGACGAGGCCGCCGAAGCCGAGGGTAGCCATGGCCGCGCTGGCCCAGTCGAGGGTGCTGACCTGGGGTTCGCCGATGTTGTCGAGGTGGCGCAGGCCGAAGTACGTCACGGCGCCGGCGATCGGGAGGACGGCCACGAACAGCAGGCGCCAGGAACCCAGCTGCAGGATCACGCCGGAGATGGCCGGGCCGAGGGCCGGGGCCACGGAGATCGCCAGCGTCACGTTGCCCATGACGCGGCCTCGGTCCTGCTCCGGCACGACGGTCATCAGCGTGGTCATCAGCAGCGGCATCATCACGGCGGTGCCCGCGGCCTGCACGATGCGGCCCAGCAGCAGGATCGTGAACGACGGCGCGGCGGCGGAGATGGCGGTGCCGGCCAGGAAGACGCCCATCGCGATCGCGTAGCCCTGGCGAGTGGTGACGCGCTGCAGGAACCAGCCGGTGACCGGGATCACGGCGGCCATGGTGAGCATGAACGCGGTGGAGACCCACTGCGCGGCCTGTTCGGTGACGTGCATCGACTCCATCAGGCGCGGAATCGCGTTGATCATGAGCGTCTCGTTGAGGATCACGACGAACGTGGCCAGCACCAACAGGCGCACGACCAGGGGTGTCTTGCCCCCTTGCACGGTCGGCCGGTCTTGGATCGCAGCAGGCATGTCAGGCCCTCACTAGGTTGCTGGCATCAGGTTCTTCGCGACACCGGAGGAGACCTGCAACGCTGTAGGAACTCATCGGTACACCCGAGTCTTCCTCATCGCCGCCCCGGTCTCACCCGGTTTCTCGTCCGTCTACCTGTACGTCGAAGGGCGAGACCGCGAATCGACATGCCGGTCCGTAGTTTTTTCGGGATGAGGTTGAAGCTGGGCGAACTGATCGCCGAGTACGACGTTCCGGGTGCTCAGGTGGCCGTGCTGGCCGGCGGGGAGATACGGGACGAGGCCGCGGGCGTGCTGAGCGCGCACACTCAGGTCGAGGTGACGAACGACTCGGTGTTCAAGGTCGGTTCGATCACCAAGATCTGGACGGCCACGCTCGTGCAGCAACTGGTGGACGAAGGGCTGCTGGATCTCGATCGTCCGATCTGCCACCACCTGCCTGGGTTCACCGCTTCGCTCACGGCTCGTCATCTCCTCACGCACATGGGCGGGATCGCCGCCAACCACTTCTTCGACACCGGGCGCAACGGCGACGCGATCGAGAGGTTCGCTAACGCCATCGCGGCGGAGGAGCACCCCGTTCCGCCCGGCACTGGTTTTTCGTACTCCAACAGCGGGTTCGTGGTGCTGGGCAGGTTGGTGGAGGTGCTGCGCGGCCGGCTGTTCCAAGACGTGCTGCGCGAACGACTGGTGACGCCGCTGGGATTGCGGGCCGTTGCCACCGACGCGGACGAGGCGATCTTCCACCGGGCCGCGGTCGGGCACCGCGAGGACGGATCGCCGGTCACCGAGTGGGCGGTCGCTTACGGCACGGCGCCGAGCGGGTCGCATTTCGCGATGAGCGCGCGTGAGTTGATGGAGTTCGTGCGGCTGCACCTCGACGACCCGAAGCTCGCGGTGTTGCGGGAGACCCAGGTCGACGCCGTGCCGGACCTCGGGATCGGGGTGGTCGGCTGGGGACTCGGATGGATGCTGCACCAGGACGGCGTCGTCGGGCACACCGGGGTTTCGAAGGGGCAGAAGGCTTTCCTGCGGGTGGCGCCGGACGCCGGGGTCGCGGTGGCCGTGCTGACCAACAGCGTGCTCGGCGAGCCGTTGGCGCACAGGATCTTCACCGAGGCTCGGACCACGGGCTGAGGGCGGGGTCGGACCTCGGGCCGATCACAGGCGGTCGCGGCGCTGGCAGCGTCATCGACCATGAGGTTTCCGAACGGGTGGGTTGGTGGCACGGCTCTCGTCGTGGGGCCGGTGCTGTTGCTGGTGGGCACGCTGTTGCGGTCGCCGTTCAACTTCTTCTTCCCCGACCAGCTGAAGGCGGTGGCCGAGCATCCGGAGCTGATGCGGGCGGCATACACGGCGTTTCTGGCCGGGAACGTCGTGATGTGGGCGGCGGTCGCCTGCCTGGTGCAGCGGATGGGCACCAGGTGGGCTGCCTGGGGCGGGATGCTGGTGACGGTCGGGTTGTTCGAGCGGACCTTTCACGCCGGGGTCGATCAGGCGGCGTTCAGCGCCGTCAGGCAGCTGGGTGTCGAGGGGGCGACGGACCTGGTGGCGAAGGGATATGGAGAGCTGCACCTGTTCAGCTTCCTGTCCTTCACGATCATGTTCGGCTGGTTCGTGCTGGCCTTCGGGGCGTACCGGTCCGGGGCACTCGGCAAGGTCAGGTCGGTCGCGCTGGCGACCATGGGGTTGTTGCCGCTCGGTGTCCTGAAGGGGACCGAGGTGCTGTCGATCGTCGGCACGGCCGGGTTGTGCGTCGCGTTGGTGCCGCTGGGGGTTCTGGTGTTGCGCGAACAGCCTCGGCCCACAAGGAAGAACGTGCTGACGGCGGTGCCGGTGGCGCTCGGGCTAGGGGCGCTCGCGGTTCTGAGCACGCTCGGATGAGGCGAACGGCACCGCGAACCAGAGGCCGGTGAAGACGACGAACGCCGACACGCCGACCACGATCGCGGGCCAGCCGCCCAGGACCACCTCGGCGAGCAGCAGGACCGTGCCGGTCATCGCCAGGGCCAGGAAGGCCAGGCCCACCAGGGCGGACGTGTTGCCGTAGCGGACCACGTCCTCGCGGCGGCCCTGGCGGAACAGGACTCGGTGCCACGCGGCGGGAGCGGTGAGGAAGGCGACGGCCGCCGCCGCGCACAGCACCGTGACGAGGTGGGTGACGCGGATGTAGCCACCCACGGTCGTGTACTTGTCGGTGAACGCGATGGAGAGCAGGAAACCGAACAGGATCTGCACGCCGGCCTGGGCCACGCGCAGCTCCTGGAGCAGCTCGTTCACGTTGCGGGCGAGTCTGCGCTGGCGAGATTCCTCGGCTTCGCTCACCACGCTCGCGTACCCGCGTCTGAGCAGTTGAAACGCCGAAAAATGGCGGAGCTGGGCCGTTGGCACTAAGCAGGTGATCCATGAAGACGCTTGCAGTCGCGGTCGCCGCCGCGCTCCTGTTCACCGGTACCGCGCACGCCGAACCCGCGAGGGTCGCTCACACGTCCGCGAAGTTCGGGAGTTACAGCGCCACGGCGAAGGCCGTCACGTACGACGCCAAGGTCCCGGCCGGAGCCAAGGTCACCGTCGTGGGAGTGCCGACGGTCACCGGCGGCACGACGGTGTTGTTGGTGCTGAACGGATTGCAGCCGCACCGGGCCTACGGCGCGCACGTCCACGTGAAGAAGTGCGGCGCGGCTCCGGCCGATTCAGGGCCGCACTTCCAGAACGTCACCGACCCGGTCCAGCCGTCCGTCGACCCGGCCTATGCCAACCCCCGCAACGAGATCTGGCTCGACGTGCACACCGACGGCCGCGGGTTCGCCCACACCGAGTCCACTGTGGACTGGCAGTTCACCGAACGGCACGCGCAGTCCGTGGTGCTGCACAACGAACACACGCACACCAAGCCCGGCGAGGCAGGCACCGCCGGGCCACGACTGGCGTGCGTGAACGTCGAGTTCTAGACCCGGTTGATGACAAAAAAGTCAGTGACGAACGCGACCGGCTCGCCCGCGGTGTTGCGGCCGACCCAGGTCGGGTAAACGCCGTCGCCCCAGCCGGTCGAGAACGCCACGACGTTCAGGCCGGTCCGGGCGTCGGTCACGTTGGCCGGACCACGGCCGCCACCGACCGCGCCGAGCGCGTCGATCAGCTCGCAGTTGCCCAGCTCGTCGTCGCCGGCCAGGCGGTCCAGCGCCGTGGCGGCGGCGAGGTCGAAGAACGCGCCGGTGCTCGACTTCACCTCGTAGCCGAACTCCGGCATCACCGGCAGCATCGGCACGTGCTCGCCGGGGACCACCGCCGGACGCCACGAGTACGCGGGCTCGTCCTTCACCGTCACCTTGGCGGCCGCGACGCGATAGCCCTGCCGCTCGTCCGGGCACCCGTCGCCGTCGATGTACGAGACCAGCGAGACCGACACCGGGTACGTGCCCGGCTCGACCTGGTCGGTGAACGCCTCGGCGTCCTCCGGCCACACGACGAACGGGTCGGCCGCCACGAGTCTGCCGGTCGGCAAGGCCAGCTCACCGACCTGCTGCACGGCGATGACCTGCTGTTCGCCGCCACCGGTCTGCTTGCCCACCGGTCCGTCGACGAAGAACCGCTCGAACCCGGACCTGATCAGTGCAACCGCCCCCATGAGCTAGGCCACCTCCAAGGGCATGTTGGCAGAAGGCCCTGACACCCGATCGGGGCACCGGGGGTGTTCGCGCTCGGTGAAGTCCGCGATACCGCAAGGAATCCGCTGCCACGCTGGTCAGCATGGGGACGATCGAGGTTGTGCTCGGCGACATCACGCAACAAGAAGTTGACGTCATCGTCACGGCGGCCAACGAGTCGTTGCTCGGCGGGGGCGGGGTGGACGGCGCGATCCACCGCGCGGCCGGGCCGAGGCTCGCGGAGGCGGGGTCGACACTGGCGCCGTGCGAACCGGGCCAGGCCGTGGCCACGCCGGCGTTCGGCCTCGCGCCGGTCAGGCACGTGATCCACACGGTCGGGCCGGTCTGGGAGGACGGCGAGCAGGGCGAGGACCTGGTGCTCACGAGCTGCTACCTCAACTCGCTCCTGCTCGCGGAGGAGCTCGAAGCCGAGAGCATCGCCTTCCCCGCCATCGCCACCGGCGTCTACGGCTTCCCCGTCGAACGGGCTGCGGAGATCGCCGCGCTGACGATCCGCTCGCTGGCGATCATCGAGGAGATCCGGTTCGTGGCGTTCGACCAGGAGACCTTCGACGCGCTGACCAGGCAGCTGGCCAAGCCGGTCGAGGTGTCGTGCCCGACCTGCGCGGCCAGGGCGATCCCGATCGCGTACGGGACGTTGGCCAACCCGCGGTTCGAGGGGAAGGGAGCCGGGTTGTTCGCCCCCGACGGTTGCTTCAAGCTGGGCGACGGCACCGATCCGCAGTGGGAATGCGCGAACGGCCACCGGTGGACCAACGGCGAACGTGACGAACGTCGCCACCAGGTCGCCGTCCTGGACGCCTTCACGGTCACTCTCGGTGAAGATCACGGCAGGTCAGTGCCGTAACCTGAAGGGCGTGTCCGTTCCCTCCACGCTGAAGATCGGCCCGTTCGCCGTCGACCCGCCCGTTGTGCTGGCCCCCATGGCCGGCATCACCAACGTGGCGTTCCGGCAGCTGTGCCGTCAGTACGGGGCCGGGCTCTACGTCTGCGAGATGATCACCGCCCGCGCCCTCGTGGAACGCGACGCGATGACCATGCACATGATCACGTTCGACGAGGGGGAGAGCCCCCGGTCGATGCAGCTCTACGGCGTTGATCCGAAGAACGTCGGCGAGGCCACGAAGATGATCGTGGACGAGAACCTCGCCGACCACATGGACATGAACTTCGGCTGTCCGGTGCCCAAGGTGACGCGCAAGGGCGGTGGCGCGGCGCTGCCGTACAAGCGCGAGCTGTTCCGGCAGATCGTGCGGGCCGCGGTGCGCAACGCCGGGGACATGCCGGTCACCGTGAAGTTCCGCATCGGCATCGACGACGACCACCTGACGTACCTCGACGCGGGACGTATCGCGCAGGACGAGGGCGCACAGGCCGTGGCACTGCACGCGCGCACGGCGTCGCAGCGGTACTCCGGCAAGGCGGACTGGACCGCCATCGCGCGCCTCAAGGAGGCCGTGACCAGCATTCCGGTGCTGGGCAACGGGGACATCTTCAGCGCTCAGGACGCGCTCGACATGGTCGCCGAGACCGGGTGCGACGGCGTGGTCGTCGGGCGCGGTTGTCTCGGCCGGCCGTGGCTGTTCCGGGACCTGCAGGCGGCGTTCCGCGGTGAGCCGGTCCCCGAGGGGCCGAGCCTCGGCGAGGTCGCCGACGTGCTGCGCAGGCACGCCGAGCTGCTCGCGGCGCACGACGGCGAGCACAAGGGGCTGCGCGACCTGCGCAAGCACATGGCCTGGTACTGGCACGGCTTCCCGGTCGGCGGCGACACGCGGCGGGCGTTCGCGATGGTGTCGAGCCTGCAGGAGCTGGACGACCTCATCGGCACGCTCGACCGGTCGGTGCCGTTCCCCGAGAACGCCGAGGGGCCGCGCGGCAGGCAGGGTTCGTCGGCGAAGGTCGTGCTGCCCGAGGGCTGGCTGGACGACCCGGAGGACGCCACGGTGCCCTCCGGTGCGGACGTGATGCACTCCGGTGGCTGAACGCGTCGCGGTCCTCCTGGCCTCGCTCGCGCTGGTCGCGGGCTGTGGCGGTCCGGTCGCGGGCTCCGCGAAGCCGGTCCGGCTGTCCGACGGCGACCGCGCCAAGTTCAAGGAGTACTACGCCCAGGTCAACAAGGCCGGTGACGAGAGCGCGTCCAAACAGGCACAGCTCCTGAAGGACACGCAGCACCCGGACTTCCGGCAGAAGGCGTGCGACCTGCGCGGCGCGACGATCAAGGTCGAGCCCACGTGGACCACGCTGCGGATGGACGCCGACTGGGCACCACCCGGGGAGAAGGCCCATCCGCGGGGCGACGTGTACGTCGTCGCCGTCACGATCACGCTGCGGCAGCAGGATCAGGCGATCGGCAGCCAGATCGGCTCACTGCACGTCGTGCTCCTGGACGACGAGGTGTACGGGTTCGCGCCCTGCCTCGGTGGCTGAGCGGGTTGTTGATCTTCCAAGCTCACTGGATCGGAGCAGCTGACGGTCAACCGGACGGGGGAAATCCCACCCCCACGTGTCCTTGTAGCTCAAGCACCGCCTCCCAAGGGACGACACCTGCCAAGTAAGGAGGTGACCGCGATGACCGCGCTGCGACCCGAAACCGCAGAGACCCAGCAGGCCGACGCCCCAGTCGACAAGCAGGGTCCTGGCCTTGTGGGGCTGCACGAGTCCATCGCGACGTTGCTCGCCTCCCGCGGCCAGTGGCGCCAGGCGTACCAGCACCTGCGTTCCGCACTCGACCTCGTCCACGCGGACCAGGTCGAGGAGCCGCACGTTCCGGAACAGCTGCGCCGCGAGGTCGAGCTGCTGCGCCGGGAGCACGCCGAGGCACGCGAACAGAGCCTGCGCGACAGCCTCACCGACTCCTACAACCGCCGTTACCTCGACCAACGGCTGATGGACCTGCTGACCGAGCACGGAGCGTGCCGGCACGGGCTCGCCATCGCGTTGATCGACCTCGACTGGTTCAAGCAGGTCAACGACACCTTCGGCCACATCCTCGGCGACCGGGTGCTGCAGCGCGTGGTCGAGATGCTCCAGCAGGGCCTGCCCGAGGGCGCCTTCTGCGCCCGCTACGGCGGCGAGGAGTTCGTGCTCGTGCTGCCCCGCGTAGACGCCTCCAGCGCCCTGGAGATCGTCGAGAACGCCCGGGAACGTGTCGAGCGTCACCCGTGGCAGGAGATCGCGCCAGGGCTGCGCGTGACCGTCAGCGCGGGCCTCGCGTACGAACCGCCCGCGGACGAGGCGCCGCAGCGGCCGGCGGTCAGCGCCGAGCAGCAGTTGCTCCGCGCCGACAGCCTCCTGTACACAGCCAAGCAGTCGGGACGCAACGCGGTGGCGTACCGTGCCGACGGACGGGTTCGCCTCGCAGGTGCTGCCGCGGGCAGGCGTGCGATCACTGAGACACGTGTTCTCGGTTACTACTGAGTGACCTGGCTCACCCGTTCAGGGCAAGCAGACTGCTCGTAATCGCGTACAGATCGCAGCTCTATCACCCGGAGTGGTCGTCAGAAGTGGCCTACATCCGTAGTATCGCGGGCGCAACTGACACGCCGGTGATGCAACCCTTGTGTCCCGGTCGACGTCCTTTCGTAATGACGAACCGCTTTTGCTTCTGACCCAGAAGGGAGATTGGGTGCCCGACGACCCCCGACGTGGCGGCCCCTCTTCCCGTGGTGATCAGGATCCCCAGCACGACCAGCCGACCGGCCGTAGACGTCGCTCGATGGAAGGCTCTGGGGGCCTGAGCGTCTCGGACCTCATCGAGCAGCACAGCAGGACGAACATCCCCCGACCCGTCCCGCCAGGCTCGCCCGACGAACCCACGACAGGCAGGCGTGCCCTGCCCGACCCACCCGCGCCGACCGGCAGGCGTGCTCTGCCTGATCCCCCGGTGCACCAGCCACCGCAGCCCCAGCAGCCTCCACAGGCACCGCGGCAGCAGCCACCCGCAGCTCACCGGCCTGGTGAGCAGACGGGTACGCGCCCGCGGCCTGAGCAGGCCGCCCCGCAGAACTTCACCGCCGACCAGACCGGCCGGCGGCGCAGGGCGGACGTTCCGCCCGAACCGAACGGCGTCCAGCCGCCCCCGGCACGCCCGCGTCCCGCTCCAGGTGAGCAGACCGGTCCACGGCCGAGGCCTGCCCAGATTCCGATCCCGAATCCGGAGCAGAGCGGTGCCTACCGGGTCGAGCAGACCGGCCAGCGGCCGCGGCCCGACGCGACGGGCATGCAGCGCCGCCCGGTCCCCGGCGAACCGCCGAGCGGCCAGGTCCGGCGTCCCGCGCCGAACGAGATGCCGCCCAACGGCGCTCCGCAGCGCAGGCTCGCCCCCGGCGACGCTCCGTCGTCCAACGGCATCCCGCGCCCACCGGCACCCGACGCCACCTCGAACGGCATGCCCAGGCCGCCTGCTCCCGGCGACCCGAGGCGCATGCCTCCTGGTGACGCGCCGTCCTCGAACGGCATTCCCCGGCGTCCGGCGCCTGGTGTGCCCGAGGCGAACGGCATGCCCGCCGGCACGGTCCGCCGGCCGGGACCCGACGTCAACGGGGCACCGCCGCGCAGGCTCCCGCCGGGCGACGCCCCGTCGTCCAACGGCATCCCGCGCCCACCGGCACCCGGCGAGATCTCGCAGCCCAACGGTCTCCAGCGCCCGCCTGTTCCAGGTGGGGCGCCGGACGGTCCCGCGCCGCGCCGCCTCCTGGCGGGCGAGGCACCGTCCTCCAGCGGCATTCCGCGTCCTCCCGTCCCCGGCGAGGGTCCGGAGAACACCGGCCGCCGCCCCATGCCCCCGAACGGGGACGTGACCGGCAGGCAGCCGATGCCGTCGCGCGCGGAGTCGAGCGGTCCCCGGCCGATGCCCCCCAGGGCGGAGTCCAGTGGCCCGCGGCCGATTCCCGGTGGCCTCGCGGGCCGGCTCGGCGCCGAGCCCGTGGACGAGCCCAAGGCCGACGCGCCCGGCCCTGAAGCCACCCAGATCGCCTCGGCGGCGGGTGTGGCCAAGGTCGAGAAGCGCGAAGACATGGACCCGTTGAGCCTCACCACCGAGATGGAGGCCATCGGCGACGACGTCAAGAAGCGTCGCGAGGTCGACCACACTCTCGCGCGGTTCTCCGCGGTGCACGACGAACTGCTCGAGCAGGAGCGCCAGCGCAAGGAACGGCGCGCCAAGCTCATGCCGTGGGTCAAGGACGGCGACGAGGACGACCTCGTCGACGAGGCGACCCAGTTCGCCGAGCCGGTCGTCCTCGGTGAGGAAGCCGGTGTGCAGCGCACTCCTGGTCGCACGCCGCAGCAGCGCAAGCTGATGCGCGCCGGCCGGATCGGCGCGATCGCCGCCGCGGCCGTCGTGTTCGCGTCGACGGGCATCGGCTGGGCCGCGATGCAGTGGGCCGACTCCAAGATCCAGAAGACCCAGGCGCTGGGCGGCAACTCCCAGGCCGTGCTCCAGGCCGAGAAGCAGCTCGGTGACGAGAACTTCCTGCTGGTCGGTTCGGACACCAGGGCCGGTGCGAAGGCGGGTGACAACGTCGGCACCCAGGCGCAGGAAGGTGGCGCGCGGTCGGACGTGATCATGCTCGCGCACATCCCCGCCGACCGGAAGCGCATGGTCATCGTGTCGCTGCCGCGCGACGTGCGCGTCGACCGTCCCGCGTGTCGTGCGTGGAACCCGGACAACGCGCAGTACGCCGGCCCGCTGGCGCCGGAGAAAGAGGTCATGGCGAACTCCGTCTACAACGACGGTGGACCCGAGTGCGTCGCGAACCTGATGACCCAGCTGACCGGCCTCAACATCAACCACTTCGTCAGCATCGACTTCGTCGGCTTCCGCGAGATGTCGACCGCGATCGGCGGCGTGGAGATCTGCTCGCCGACCGCGATCAAGGACGACGAGCTCGGTGTCATCCTCGAGAAGCCGGGCAAGTACACGCTCAAGGGCGACCAGGCACTGCAGTACGTGCGCGCTCGCAAGGTCCAGGCCCAGGGCGACAGCGGCACGGACTTCGACCGGATCAAGCGGCAGCAGGGTTTCCTGTCGGCGATGCTGCGTCAGGCGCTGTCGAACGAGGTCCTGCTGAGCCCCACCAAGCTCAACAACTTCATCAACGCGCTCACCAAGTCCACCGTCGGTGACAACGTCGGTGTGGCGCAGTTGCTGGAGCTCGCGAACTCCTTGCAGAGCCTCGACGCCGGCCGCGTCTCGTTCGTGACGATGCCGCACTGGACCGACGAGGGCCCGACGAAGTCGAACGACGACAACATCGAGCGGCTCAAGGACGACGACGTCAAGGCGTTGTTCCAGACGATCATCGATGGAACGCCGTTGCCGCAGGAGAAGCCGGTCGAAGGAAAGCCCGGCGAGACCAACGCTCCCGCGCAGCAGCCCGGCACGGTGATCGACCCCAAGGACGTCACCATCCAGGTGCTCAACGGGGACCCGACCAACGGCGGCGCGGTCGCCAGGACGTCGAACGCGTTGGAGCAGCAGGGTTTCAAGATCGCCCAGCGCGGCAACGCCGCGGAGAACGCACCCAAGACGATCATCAAGTTCGCGAAGGGCAACGAGAACAAGGCCGCGACGCTCAAGGCGGCCGTGCCCAGCGCGGAACTGGTCGAGGCGCCCGAGATGGGCGGAGCGGTCCAGCTGACGATCGGCGCGGACTTCGACGAGAAGATCCAGGCACCCAAGGCGGGGACCCAGCAGGGCACTCCGCAGGGTCAGGCCGCTGGTCAGCCTGGCGACGGTCTGTCCATTGTGAACGCGGCACAGGACCCCTGCGCGGCGAAGTGATTCGCCTGGGGTTCACCTGCGGTTCATGCTGGCATGTCGCTGCCGCGATGGTCGGGACGTAGGCTGAGCGCCATGCGCGAGGCCTACCACGACTCTCTAGAAGAGCTCGCCGAACGACTGGCCGACATGACCGGCATGGTCGCTGAGGCGATGCAGAACGCGACCACGGCACTGCTGCAGGCCGACCTCGGCCTGGCCGAGCAGGTCATCAGCGGTGACCAGAAGGTCGACGACGTCCGCTCCAGCATCGAGGAGCAGTCGTACGCGCTGCTCGCGTTGCAGGCACCGGTCGCGACCGACCTGCGCACGGTGCTCGCGGTGATCCACGCCGCCGAAAGCGTCGAGCGCATGGGCGACCTGGCGCTGCACGTGGCCAAGGCCGCGCGGCGCCGGCACCCGGCGTCCGCGCTGCCCGAGGACGTGCAGCCGTACTTCTCCGAGATGGGCCGCATCGCGGTCAAGCTCGCGAACGAGGCCGCGTCGATCATCCGCGAGAAGGACGTCGCCCGCGCGCGCAGCCTCGAAGACGAGGACGACGCGATGGACGACATCCACCGCCACCTGTTCTCCGTGATCATGGACAAGGACTGGCAGCACGGCGTCGCCGCGGCGGTGGACGTGACGCTGCTGGGCCGTTTCTACGAGCGCTACGGCGACCACGCCGTGTCGGTCGCCAAGCGCACGGTCTTCGTCGTCACCGGCCGGATGCCCGGCTACGGCGACGACGAGAACCTCTAAGCCCCTTCAGGATCTAGCGAAACTGCCCATCGCGCTCTGCCACCAGCTCCGGATCGGCGTAGGCCTCGGAGAACTCGGCGAGCACGGTGGGCAGTTCTTCGTCCCACACCGCCCGTGCCTCGTCGCGCGGCAGATCCCGTGCGTCCACGGTGAAGTAGGCCCACGCCCGCACGATCTCGGGCAGCAGCGCCAGATCCGCGTCGCTCACGTGCAACTTCGCCGCCACGTTGAGGATCAGCACGGCGGTCAGCGACGCCGGCCCGTAGACGACGGGGTCGCGGTTCTGTTCCACCGCGGCGGAAACGACGATCCGCGCGAACGCCCGTGCGGCCTCGACGTCCGCGATCCCGTGCTCTGAGGCCAGGAACGCGTCGACGACCTCGTCCGTCCTTTCCGGACTGATGGCGGGGATCTCGTACTCGTTGGGCACCAGGGCACTCACGCGAGCGTCGGCGAGGGCGATGAGCTGCACCGGGTGCCGCACGTCCTCCTCGCCCATCAGGCCCTCCTCGGCCTCCTCGTCAGGGCCGTCCTCCCAGAACTGCTCGACGTCCGGCCACACTCGGTCGTAGACGTCGCTGGCGCTCAACGGCGTGATCTCGTCGCGGAACGCCTCGGGCGTGGAGGCGATCATGTCCTCCAGCAACGCCACGGTGCCCTCGGCCGGCGTCGCGAACAGCTCGATCGCGGTGGCGCCGAGCACCGGCTGACGCATGAACAGGACGGTCTCGCCGACACCCGCGCGTTCCTGGGTGATCGCGACGACCTCCACGTCCCCCAACAGGTTCGTGACGAGGAAGGCGTCGCGGAAGTCGGCCACGGTGCCGGCGACGTACCAGGACGGCTCGGCGACACCGCGTGCCGCAACGGTTTCCGCGGCGGCGAACGCGGCGACCCTGTTCTCCTCGGAGCCCACACCGGCCAGCGCGCGCAACGCGGTGAGCGCCGCGGGGTCGTCCATCTTCTGCAGCGCCTCGACCAGCGGGTCGGTGCCGGAGCCGGCGAGCCAGAGCGTCGCGTAGAGCTCGCTCGCCCAGGCGTCCGCGAGCAACCAGGACTCCGAACGCAGCGCGGCCGCCGACTCGAGCAACGCCCCGTACGGGGACTGCTGTTCGGGCCTGCGGCCGGGTGCCTTGCCTTGCTTCTTCTTGCGGGGCTTGCTTTGCGGGCTCACGCCAGCAAGATAGTCCAACCCGCGGATTTAGCCGAACCGGCCGGAGATGTAGTCCTCGGTCGCCTTCTGGCTGGGGTTGGAGAAGATCTTCTCCGTGTCGTCCACCTCGATCAGCTGTCCGGGCTGACCGACACCCAGCAGGTTGAAGAACGCGGTCTGGTCGGACACGCGCGCGGCCTGCTGCATGTTGTGAGTCACGATGACGATCGTGTACTCCTTCTTCAGCTCCGTGATCAGGTCCTCGATCGCCAGCGTGGAGATCGGGTCCAGGGCCGAGCAGGGCTCGTCCATGAGCAGCACGTCGGGCTGCACCGCGATGGCACGCGCGATGCACAGACGCTGCTGCTGACCACCGGAGAGGCCGCCGCCGGGCTTGTCGAGCCGGTCCTTGACCTCGTTCCAGAGGTTGGCGCCGCGCAGCGAGCGCTCCGCCACCTCGTCGAGCTTCTTCTTGTCCTTCACGCCCGAGAGCCGCAGGCCGGCCACCACGTTGTCGCGAATGGACATCGTGGGGAACGGGTTGGGGCGCTGGAACACCATGCCGATGGTGCGGCGCACCTCGACCGGGTCCACAGTGGACGTGTAGATGTCCTCGCCGTCGAGCAGCACCTTGCCTTCGACGCGGGCGCCGGGAGCGACCTCGTGCATGCGGTTCAACGACCGCAGCACGGTCGACTTGCCGCAACCCGAGGGGCCGATGAACGCGGTCACGTTCTTCGGCGGCACCGCGAGCGAGACGTTCTCCACGGCGTGGAACTTGCCGTAGAAGAGGTTCAGGTCCTTGATGTCGAGTCGCTTGGCCATGTCCGCCCGCTCACTTCGTCTTCGGCGCCAGCGCCCGCGAGATCACGGTCGCCAGGAGGTTGAACAGGGTGATGAGGACGACGAGCGTGATCGCCGCGCCCCAGATGCGGTCGAAGCCCGCCGCCGTCGGGTTGTTGCGCTCGTTCACCATCATCAACGGCAGCGAGGCCATGGGGCCGTCGAACAGGTTGTAGTTGATGAACGGGGCGTACGCCGCGAGCACCAGCACCGGCGCGGTCTCACCCATGACGCGGGCGAGCGCCAGCATGATGCCGGTCAGGATGCCGGACAGCGCGGTCGGGATGACGATCTTGACGATCGTCTTCCACTTCGGGATGCCCAGCGCGTAGGAGGCCTCGCGCAGCTCGTCCGGGACGATCTTGAGCATCTCCTCGGTCGTGCGCACGATGACCGGCACCATCAGCAGCACCAGCGCGAGCGACACGGCGAAAGCGCTGCGGCCGAGGCCGAACGTCGTGATCCAGACCGTGTAGACGAACAGCGCCGCGACGATCGACGGGACACCGGTCAGGATGTCGACCATGAACGTCGTCGCCTTCGACAGCCGGGAGCGGCCGCCGTACTCGACGAGGTAGATGGCGATCATGATGCCGACCGGCACGGAGATCACGGCGCAGACGAGGCCCTGGACCAGCGTGCCGTAGATCGCGTGGTACGCGCCGCCGCCCTGCTGCCGGGCCAGCAGCCCCGACATCGACTTCTGCCACCAGTCACCGTCGAGGATGACCGGGAAGCCGCGCTGCAGCACCGTGTAGAGCACCCACACCAGCGGGATGATCGCGATCAGGAACGCGCCCCAGACGAGCCCGGTGGCGATGCCGTTCTTGATCCGGCGAGACACGCTGACCGCCTGGAACGTCGGCGGCGTCGCGAGGCGCTGGGGATCCGCGAGATTCGTGCTCACTCGTACTCCTTGTGGCCGGCGACGATCGAGCGCGCGATGGCGTTCACGACGAAGGTCAGCACGAACAGCACCAGACCGGCGGCGATGTAGGCACCGGCCGAGCGCGCGTCGTTGAACTCGGGCGCGGCCAGCGCGATCTTCGAGGCGAACGTCGAACCGCCGTCGAACAGCGACCAGCCGAACGAACTGGTGGCGGTGCTCAGGATGATCGCGACGGCGATGGTCTCACCGAGCGCGCGGCCGAGGCCGAGCATCGAGGCGCTGACGTAACCGGCCTTGCCGAACGGCAGGACGGTCGTGCGCACGACCTCCCACTTGGTCGCGCCGAGCGCGATGGCGCCCTCGACGTGCATGGTGGGCGTGCGCTCGAAGACCTCGCGGCTCACCGCCGTGATGATCGGCAGGATCATCACCGCGACGACGATGCCCGCGGTGAAGATGGTGCCGCCGAGCTGCACGTTCACGTTGCCCTTGGCGAAGATCGGGATCCAGCCGAGGTGCTCGATCACCCACTCCGAGAACGGGAAGAGCACGGGGCCGAGGACGAACAGGCCCCAGAGGCCGAAGACGATCGACGGCACGGCCGCCAGCAGGTCCACGACGTAGGCGAACGGCCGGGCGAGGTTGCGCGGCGCGTACTGGGTGAGGAACAGCGCGATGCCCAGCGCGATCGGCATGGCGATCAGCAGGGCCACCAGCGCGACGACGACCGTGACGAGCGTCAGGTCGAGGATGCCGAACCGCAGGTTCGTCGGGTCGGTGGTGTTCCACTCGCGGCTGGTCAGGAAGTTGACGTTGTCCAGCCCGAGCGACGGGATGGCCTGCAGGATCAGGAACAGGCCGATCGCGCCGATGAGGACGACGATGAAGACACCGGACCCCGTCGCCAGGCCGCGGAAGATGCGGTCACCGGGCCGGACGTGAGGTGCCTTGGCGGTTACTGGAGCTTCCGGTGTCGGGGGAATCGGAGCCTCCGAGGCGGTGGGAGCAGCCGCAACGCCCCGCTCGGCTCCGGCTGCACCGGAGCCGGCGGGGCGCTTGGCCACGACGGGATCATTCATCGCGTCAGCGTTTGTCGAAGTCTCGCATCAACCTCAGGCAATCGCCTTCACGGCGGTCAGGAGCTTGTCCTGGAACGCCTTGGGCAGCGGCACGTAGCCGGCGTCGGCGAGCTGCGCCTGACCGGTGGTGGCGGCAACCGTGAGGAACGCCTTGACGGCCTTCGCGGTGTCGGCGTCGTAGCCCTTCGAGCACACGATCTCGTAGGTCGCGAGCAGCAGCGGGTACGCACCGGCGGTCTTGGAGCCGTAGATCGAGTCGAGGTCGAGGACCAGGTTGTTGCCCTCGCCCTTGACCTTCGCGCCGTCGATGGCCTTGCCGGCCGACTCGGCGGTCAGCTCGACAGCGCCGGCACCGGAGTCGATCTTGGCGATCGAGAGCTTGTTGTCCTGGGCGAAGGACCACTCGACGTAGGTGATGGCACCGTCGATGGAGCCGACGGCCTGGCCGACACCGGCGGACTTCTCCTTGCCCTCGCCGACACCGCCCTTGAACTGCTTGCCGTCACCCTTGGTCCAGCCACCGGCGACCTTCAGGTACTTCTGGAAGTTGTCGGTCGTGCCGGACTCGTCCGAGCGGTAGATGACCGAGATGTCCTTGTCCGGCAGGGTCGCGGAGCCGTTGAGCGCCTTGATGGCCGGGTCGTTCCACTTCTTGACCGTGCCGGAGAAGATCGCGGCGATGGTCTTGGGGTCCAGCACGAGGCTGTCCACGCCGGAGACCTTGTAGCCGACGGCGACGGGGCCGAAGACCAGCGGCAGGTTCCAGGCCGGGTTCTCCTTGCAGCGCTTGGCGGCGTCCGTGGTCTCGGCACCGTCCTTGAGCGCGGAGTCCGACCCACCGAAGTCGACCTGGCCGGCGTTGAAGTTCTTCACGCCCGCGCCGGAGCCCGAGGGGTTGTACGCGAGGTCCACACCGGGGCAGGCGGCCTGGTAGGCCTGCACGAACGCGTCGACCGCGTTCTTCTGCGCGGAGGAGCCCTCGGCGTTGAGCTTGGTCTTGCCACCGCACTCGACCGGGACGGAGGCGGCGTTCGACGAGGGGTTCGTGCCACCCGCCGGAGCGTTGTTGTCACTGCCACACGCACCGAGCAGCAGCGCGCTGGCCGCGACGAGGCCGAGAACGGCACCGTGCCGCTGGATCTTCACCTTGGTCCTCCACCTTGCGGAAAGCATTAGCGGTTCGCGACGGACGCCGCCGCTCGCTACGGAAGGTAGGTAGCCAGAATGGACAGCCCACCTAGTCAGGGTGAACGGGAGGTGAACACCGAACGGGAAGTGACGGGTCACACGGCCAAAAGAGTGACCGCGTGACCAGCGCGTATGCGTTTTGTGACGGTACGTTGACTACCGGGCGTACTGGACGTCGGCGTCCCAAAGGGTGAATCCGAGCTTCGTGTACACGCGGACCGCCGCGGTGTTGTCCGACTCGACGTAGAGCATGACTTCCTTGACGCCCTGTTCGCGCAGGTGACGCAGGCCGGCCAGGGTCAGCACCTTGCCCAGCCCGCCGCCCTGGCGATCGGGGTCGACGCCCACGACGTAGACCTCGCCGAGCTCGGGCGTGTGCACCTTGGTCCAGTGGAAGCCCGCCAGCTCGTCGTCGGCGTCGAACGCGAGCAGGAAGCCCTCGGGGTCGAACCAGGCCTCTTCTTCTTTCGCACGAACGTCCTCGATGGACATCGCGCCCTGCTCGGGGTGCCAGTCGAACGCGCGGTGGTTCACGTAGACGACCGCGGCCTCGTCCTGGCCCGGCACGAACGGCCGGATGGTGATGCCCTCGGGCACCGACGGCTCCGGCAGGTCGTTCTCGACGCGCAGCCGCATCCGCAGCAGCTCGCGCACCTTGCGGAAACCGAGCTTCTCCGCGAGCTTCTCGGCGTCCGGGTGGCCGCCGTGCGCCCAGATCCGCAGCGACTCCTGCGGGAGCGCTTTCACCAGCGCCTCGCCCACGCCCTGATGGCGGTACTTCGGGTGCACGGCGAGCTCGGCGACCTTGTTGCCGCCGGAGTCACCGACCAGGTCGACGTGCGCGTACCCGGCGAGTTCGCCGTTCAGGTGCGCGAGAAGGTGCCTGCTGCCTGTCGCGCCGGGGCGCATCCGCAGTCGCACGGCCTCGCCGACCGGGGCCACGCCATCGGTGCCCTGGGCAGCCTCCAGCAACCCCGTCACCTCGGCGGCCTGGTCGGCCGTCAGCTCCTCGAACCAGCTCAGTTGCGCCACACAGGCGAACCTACCGCGCGATCAAACGCTCATCCAGGACGCGGGCGGAGTCGTCGATCTCCACCTCGGCGAGGTCGGACGGGCGGCGGGACGATCCGGGACGCGGCGGGCGGACGAACTTGTAGCCCACGTTGCGGACCGTGCCGATGAGCGCCTCGTGCTCGGGGCCGAGCTTGGCGCGCAGCCGTCGCACGTGGACGTCGACCGTGCGGGTGCCGCCGAAGAAGTCGTAGCCCCAGACCTCCTGCAGCAGCTGAGCGCGGGTGAAGACCCGGCCCGCGTGCTGCGCGAGGTACTTGAGCAGCTCGAACTCCTTGTAGGTGAGGTCGAGCGGGCGGCCCTTGAGGCGCGCGGTGTAGGTGGCCTCGTCGATCACGAGGTCGCCGAGCTGGATCGCGCCGTCGCCACCGGGCTGGGTCGTGCCGCGGCGCGAGCGGACCAGCCGCAGGCGGGCGTCGACCTCGGCGGGGCCGGAGTTCGGCAGCAGGATCTCGTCGACCGACCAGTCGGAGTTGACCGCGACCAGACCGCCCTCGGTGACCACGGCCACCACGGGCACGTCCACACCGGACGAGTCGAGCAGGCGGCACAGCGAGCGCGCGCCGACCAGGTCGGTGCGGGCGTCGATCAGCACGATGTCGTGCGGTCCGGCCTCGAGGAGCGCGGAGACCTCTGGACGCAAGGGGCGTACGGCGTGGGGAAGCAGAGCCAGCGCCGGAAGCACGGCCTCCGGGTCGGGGTCTGTCGTCAGCAGAAGCACGTCGATGCTCATTCGCGGCGCCCTCCAAATCGGCCGTGGTCGGTCACCTGGACCAGACCAGCGGCGTACGGTGACCGGGCCCCGTTGCCTGCGGATGACGGAGACAATACCGGTGCACCCCGAGAAAGTCCCAGGTCAAGAAGCCGTGCTCACACTTGTTTCCACAAGCGTCATGCCTGTTACATCCATGTCACATGACGGAGTGCGCCTGCACGGCGTCCACCACAAGAGTGAGAGCGACCTCGCTTTCGTTGTGGGACACGGATTCACGAACAACGTGCGCCGGCCCCACGTCGCCCGCGTGCTTGCCCGAATGGCCAGGAAAGCCGGCGTGGTCGCGTTCGACTTCCGCGGCCACGGACGTTCGGAAGGCCGTTCCACGGTCGGCGCGGACGAGATCCACGACATCGAGGCGGCCGTTCTCAAGGCCCGCGAACTCGGTTACTCGAAGATCGCCACGGTCGGGTTCTCGATGGGCGCATCGATCGTGCTGCGGCACGCGGTGCTGGGGGAGACCAGGCCGGACGCCGTCGTCTCCGTCAGCGGACCGGCCCGGTGGTGGTCGCGCGAGACCGCTCCCATGCGCCGGGTGCACTGGTTGCTGGAGCAGCCGCACGGCAAGCTGGCGGCACGGGCGCTCGGGGTTCGGCTCGGCGGCAGCTGGGTACAACCGCCGGAGAGTCCGCTGGAGGTGGTCGGGCGGATCACGCCCACCCCACTGCTGATCGTGCACGGTGACCTGGACCACTATTTCTCCGTGGACCACGCCAGGTCGCTGCACCGCGCGTCCTCAGGACATGCCGAGTTGTGGATCGAGCCCGGCATGCGGCACGCCGAATCGGCCGCGACTCCAGACCTGGTAGACCGGATGGCGGCATGGATCGTCGCCAAGATCGAGGACGAGGAATGACTGCAGGGTATTCCGGCCAGAACCCGGCGCGCGCCAAGCCGAAGAAGAAGTCGCGGCGCGGGAAGTTCCTCATCATCGCCGTGCTCGTGCTGGGCGTGCTGCTCGTCGCGGCCGACTTCGCGCTCGCGGCGGCCGGTGAGTACCAGATCGCCCAGCGGATGCGGGAGAAGCTGCAGCTCAACGAGGACCCGTCGGTGCGGATCAACGGGTTCCCGTTCATCCTGCAGGCGATCCGCGGCGACTACACGCACGTCCGGATCGACGCGTACGGCGTGCCGATCAAGGACGAGCAGCAGGGCGTCGACCTGCGCGACCTCGACATCGGCGCCGACCTGCGGCACACCCGCGTCGAACTGGCCGACCTGCTCGCGGGCAACGTCTCCAAGGCGACCATCGACACGGTCGAGGGCAGCGTCCGGATCAAGGCGCCGGACCTGAACCGGCTCGCGAACCAGGTGACGCCGTTCGACAAGCTCTCGATCGAGCCGGACAACCGCGCCGCCGCCACCCAGACGCCGGCCGACCCGAAGGCGCCCAAGACGACGGCCGCGATCAAGCTCTCCGGCCAGACCAACGTCGCCGGCAAGGTCATCACGCTCACCGCGTACGGCCAGATCGCCCTGGTCAGCGGTGCCATCCAGATCAACATCGACGACATCGAGCTGGACGACGCCTCGCTCAAGCAGATCATCCCGCAGCTGCGCCAGGCGCTCGCGATCAAGATCGACCCCGGCACGCTGCCGTTCAACGCCACGCCGACCGCCGTCGAGGTGGAGAGCGGTTCGTTCAAGCTCAGCGGCACGATCGCGGATGTACCGTTGGTCCAACGATGACTGGTGTGTGGGCGCTTCTGGGCGCGCTGGCCGTGGCTGGCGCGATCGGTGTGCTGCTCAAGGTCCGTGAGGGCCGCATCTCTCGCAAGGACACCGTCGACCTGCCCGCCCCCGTGCGCGACCTGCTCGCGCCGGGGGTGACGCTGGTCCAGCTCTCCACCACGTTCTGCGCGCCGTGCCGGCACGCGAAGGTGATCCTGCGCGACCTCGCCGACCGCACGGACGGCCTCACGCACGCCGAGCTCGACGTCACGAACCTCCCGGACGTCGCCACCAAGCTCGGCGTCATGCGCACCCCGACGACGCTGGCCCTGAGGGCCGACGGAACCGAGGTTCTGCGAGTCGGCGGAGTGCCGAAACGCGACTCGTTGATCGAGGCCCTGCGCCCGCATTTGCCCTAATCCGGTCGGGTGAACCTGCGTTGTTCCACCAGATGGACATACCTCCCGCACCGAGGGATTGAGGGCTACCCTCGCTGGCATGACCTTGCTGCTCACGAAGCGACGCGCGGTTGACCTGTGCCGCACGCGCAGCAGCCTGTGTCGCACGACGAGCTGAACCGGGCTGCTTGACGCCCATCAGCTACCTCTGCCGGACTGAATCCCCTCGTCCGTTTGCCCGGAGGTCGTCGTGCCCAAAGACCGCCCTGTTGACCCGCGCGGACCGCGCTTCTCCGCCTGGATGACCACGGTCATCCTCGCGATCGTGTTGCTCACCGGCTGGTGGCGTCTCCTCGCCGCCCAGACGGTGCTCTTCGCGATGTGCGCGTTTATCTCACTGAAGTTGAACCCGTGGGGTCACGTCTACCGCTACGCGATCCAGCCGCGTCTGACCCCGACCACCGAACGCGAGGAAGCCGCCCCGCTGCGGTTCGCGCAGGGTGTCGGCTTCGTCTTCGCTCTGATCGGCACCCTCGGTTACGCCACGGGCCTCACCACGCTCGGCATGGTCGCAACCGGCTTCGCACTGGTCGCAGCATTGCTCAACGCAGCGCTGGGCCTGTGCCTCGGGTGCGAGATGTACCTGGTGCTGCGCCGGTACGCACCCGCCCTCGCACGTCCGCAATAACGACAAGCACACGCACTAAAACACAGGAGCAACTTCCCATGAGCCGTGAGAACGTGCTGGTCTCGGCCGCCTGGTCCGAGGAAAACCTCCAGGCGCCCGGCGTCGTGTTCGCGGAGGTCGACGAGGACACCACCGCGTACGACGGCGGACACATCCCCGGAGCCGTGAAGATCGACTGGAAGAACGACCTCCAGGACCCGGTCCGCCGCGACTTCGTCGACCGCGAGGGCTTCGAGAAGCTTCTCTCGGCCAAGGGCATCTCCAACGACGACACCGTCGTCCTCTACGGCGGCAACAACAACTGGTTCGCGGCCTACGCGTACTGGTACTTCAAGCTCTACGGCCACACCAACGTCAAGCTCCTCGACGGCGGCCGCAAGAAGTGGGAACTCGACGGCCGCCCCCTGGACAAGGAGGAGGTCACCCGCTCCGAAACGTCGTACAAGGCGCAGGAGCAGGACCTCTCGATCCGCGCCTTCCGCGACGAGGTCGTCGACTCGATCGGCAACAAGAACCTCGTCGACGTGCGCTCCCCCGACGAGTTCTCCGGCAAGCTCCTCGCCCCGGCCCACCTCCCGCAGGAGCAGGCCCAGCGCGGCGGCCACATCCCGTCCGCGGTGAACGTCCCGTGGTCCAAGGCGGCCAACGAGGACGGCACCTTCAAGTCCGACGACGAGCTCCGCGAGCTCTACGCCGACGCAGGCTTCGACGGCAGCCGCAAGACCATCGCGTACTGCCGCATCGGCGAGCGCTCCTCGCACACCTGGTTCGCCCTGCGCGAGCTGCTCGGCCACGAAGACGTCAAGAACTACGACGGTTCTTGGACGGAGTACGGCTCGCTGATCGGCGTGCCGATCGAGCTCGGTTCCGGCAAGGAGGCCTGATCTCATGACCAACGGCTGCGGCGCCCCTGCTCAGGGCGGCACGATCGACGCGTCCACCACGGAAACCGTCCTGGAGGGCAAGGTCCTCGCTGACGGCACCCCGGTAGGCGGCGCCTTCGTCCGCCTGCTCGACTCAACCGGCGAGTTCACCGCCGAGGTGGTCACCTCCCCGGAGGGCGACTTCCGCTTCTTCGCGGCACCGGGCAGCTGGACCGTCCGAGCCCTGCACCGCACCGGCAACGGCCAAGCCGCCGTGTCGGCCTCCGGTCCGGGCGTGCACGCGGTGGAGATCGCGGTCGCCTAGGACGTCTAGACCTGGTTGGTAGGGCGAGGGCCCCGGCGGTTTCGCACCGCCGGGGCCTTCCACGTCTCGGGCAGGCTCGGGGCTTGGGCAGGCCGGGGCTTGGGCAGGCTTGCGGTCTCGGGGCAGGCTCGCGCAGGGGTCCCCTTGGATTTGGAGTCCCCCGCGACCCAACTTAGCGACGGGGTCTGACACTCCCGCGAAGCCGAATCGGCGGGACGGACGGGTGGGGCGGGCGGCGCGAGGCAGGCGGGCCGAGCAGCCAAGGCGGGCGAATGAGGGTCAGGGCGGACAGCCCGAGCGCGCGGTCACGGCAAGCGCCCACCCATCCACGATGCCGAAGGCGAGCAGTCCTTACCGTGCGGTCTGGGTGGGGTGGCTTCGTCACGAGTCGTGCCACAGCTCTTGCTGCATCAGGGAAGGGGTGTCAAGCGGGCACGCTTTTCGCCCGCTTGACACC